>CAYPAW010000046.1:0-63884 GCA_964408795.1 uncultured Mariniphaga sp. | reverse complement strand
CGTTGGTCTAAGCAACCTTTTACATGAAAATGTGTCTTGTATACATGTAATTTCTGCATTTACCGTTTCAGAAAACTTTTAAAGCCATTAAACAATGAGATCATGTTCAGATTAAGATTACTGACTGCCTGTTTTATTGCGGGAGTTTTATTGGCTGCTCCGGTTTCCGGTCAACGGATTTCTGTCGAAGGAATCATTGTGAATGAGACCGGTGAGCACCTCAGGGAAGTGACTGTTTTGGAACGACTGGCAGGGATCGGTACGATATCGGATCAAACCGGATCTTTCAGGCTTGTGTTGCATGCCGGTGAGGTAGAGCTTGTGGTTCGGGAGAAGAATTACCTCCTGCATACCGAGAGGTTTACGGTTAGAAAGGATACCACGATTGTTGTTAAGCTGACAACTGAAAGTGGGTCAAAAGAATCCATGGATGCACATGTTCCGGCATTCACAGAGGTTCATAATCCGGATCAGGTTCCCTGAGTCTTTACCGGAGGATTTCGATCATTTTCCCCATCGACCGGTCGGGCGGAGGTATTCCCATCCGGTCAGCGAGGGTTGGCACCAGGTCAATCGCTTCATAACGGTTTTTGATCTTCTTCGCGGAGATCCCGTTTCCATAGAATACCAGAGGAATGTGTGTTTGATCGGTATAATTGACCTTTCGGAATTTGTAGACCGGCTGCCATCCCTCACGAAGAGCAAACAGAAAATCCCCCGATCGTTTTTTGTGGTATGAATGGTAGAGATACGTTTGGGCACTGTTCCCGGTAATCCCCCTTTCCAGGTCAAACGACGGGATCGACAGGAAGACCCCTTCAAACTGATTGATAAATGCGGCAGCCGTACGAATCATCGCTTCCTTGTCGATTTTATTCTTCTCAATCAGTTGATGGTCAAGATACACCTGTTGACCTGAAATATTTTCAATCCACCGGTTTTCTCCATAGGTTATGTTCAGCAGGGAAGAGAGAAGGGCGAAAGCACTTTCAGGGGAAAAATTTCCTGCAGCCAGGTTCAATTCGTTTTTCAGGTATTCCACCGGATAGGAAGCGGATGTGTTGGCAGTTAAGAAAAACAACACACGATCCTTTCCGTACTTTTTTTCTGCCGTATAAATAAGCGAATCAATGTGACGGTCGAGACGGAGGTATGTATCTTCCATTTCAATGGATAGAGGACCAAAGGAGCCATTTTCATAATCCATGGAAGAGAAAGCGACAATCAGAAAATCACAAAAATCGTCTTCCCCCAGGGGTTCGTTGTTCATCAATTCCCGGGTAAAATCAAAAATAAGCTGGTTGCCCCAGGGAGTGGTTTTCAGGGGCCGGTAGCTTTCGGCTTGTTTAACGTATTTATGGATTGCATGGGGAAACGTTTTCCAACGTTCAAAATATCCTTTTTCATACAGAGGATCGTCGTCTTTCTTTTGTTCATAAGTCAGGAGGGGCAACAGGGTGGTCCAGTTCCGGTAGGTATATTTTTCTGCGTAGTTATGGGAATTGAAGATACGCACCCAATCGGGGAATGTACTGATGTAATAGGAACTTGAGATCATCCGTCCGGATTTCTCGTCCAACCAGAAAGCTCCGTCGGCAGCATGGCCGGCAGCCAGTACTGCGGTGGAGCTGTTCAGGGCAATGCTGAATACCCGGCCTTTGCCTCCACTGTATAGTTTCAGCTGATCTCCCAGGGTATTGTTCATAAGCTTCTCAGCCGAGACATTCCCGGAAGGGGTATCGGCTCCCACGGTAAAGTAGTAGTCGTCTTCAACACAGGTTACCTCTTTCCCGGATACTCTGTCATACCAGGTTGGACTGATAATCCCGTGCATGGATGGATAGACTCCTGTGAAAAGGGTTGCCGTTCCTGTGGCATAACTTTGAATGTGCTGATCCATCCGGAAATGGGTGCAGACGGCTCCTTCGTGGAATAATTTTTTAAATCCTCCTTCCTGAAATTTGTCCCAGTAGCGGTCTACATAGTCGGGACGCATATTCTCAACCACAATGCCAATGACCACTTTCGGCTTTGTCGAGCCGGTATGTAACGGCTGGCCGGAAAGGATTCCCGGGGAAATAAAAATCAGGAAAAGGAGCAGCGTATGAATACTTTTTTGAGCCATTTTAACCCATTTTTTGCTTTGTCTGGTTCAAAAGTAAAAAAAATACACCAATCTGATTTGCGGATCCCTGTTGATATCTGGCCGGGATGTGGTAGCCTGGCAGGTGTTCATCCTCTGATGAACAGTGCTTTGATAATTTGTGATGCCATTTTTGGATTCTCCTTTAATCGTCTTGTGGAATAGCCGAACCATTCTTTCCCGAAGGGTACATAGACGCGCATCCGGTGATTTTTTTCAACGATGGATTTTCGCAATTCCGGAGTCACTCCATACAGCATCTGAAATTCATACTGATCTTTTGGAACCTGGTATTCTTCGATTAATCGGTAAGCCTCCTCCACCAGGAATTTATCGTGTGTGGCAATTCCTGCAACCATTTTGTTTCGGAACATATATTCAAGGATGTCCGTGAAGTTTTGTCTGACTTTTTCATGGGCTTTGTATGCGATGGAAGCAGGTTCCACATAAATGCCTTTACACAATCTGAGATTGAGGGGGGTTTCCGTTGAATGAATATCCTTCAGGGCTTTCACATCTCCGAGGGTTCTTTTGAGGTAAGCCTGAATCACCAGTCCTACATTTTCAGGAAATTCTGCATGCAAACGCCGGTACAATTGAATCTCCTTGTCCACACATTGTGAATCTTCCATGTCAACCCGTATGAAATTGTTGTTTTCTGCGGCTTTTTTTACCACTTCGCGAATGTGCCGGTAACAGATCTCTTCATTGATCAACAAGCCGAACATCGTCGGTTTCAAAGAAAAGTTACCCTGTATATCTTCTTCTGTGAAACGGGTTATTATATTCAGATATTGATCCCGGTTTTCCACTGCTTCGTCCAGGGTTTCAATAAATTCTCCCAACAGATCCATGGTTACCAGGATCTTTTCCTTATTCAGTTCCCTGGATGCTTTTATTCCCTCTTCGATTGTCTCTCCAGCTATATACCTCTTTGAGAATATCCAAACAAATTTCTCGGGCATGTAGGGCAACGTATTTGCGATTACTTTATTCAACATGGTTCGAAAAGGTTTTTGATTTTCGTTGATTTCATGCGATTTGTAAAAATAGCAACTCACCTCAGGAGTTTACATGATGTTTATCAGCATGCGTATATGATTTTGTGCATATCTGACGGAAGAGATACTTCCATGAAAATCTAGGAAAAATCAGCAAATTACCTCCCCGTTTTCTTTGAAACAATTATCTTTGTCTGAATTTAATTGCATCATTTATGAATCGGACATCATTAGGAATTAGCATTCTGTCGCTTCTTGCAGTCGTAGTTTTGTATATTCTGCACTTTACAGGGAATGGGAAAGAGGTTCCCGCGGAGGTTCAGGAACCCATCCGAGAAAACAGCGGATTAAAAATTGCTTTTGTGAAGGCTGATTCGGTGATCCTGAATTACGATCTGGCTCAGGATTTGCACGATGAATTTACCAGAAAACAGGAAGCCTATACCAACGAATATGCCGCCAAGAGAAGCTCTTTTGAAAAAGATGCAGCGGCTTTTCAGGAAAAACTGAACCGGGGAGGGTTTTTAACCGAACAAAGGGCGATCCAGGAGCGTGACAAACTGGTCACCCGGGAACAGGAGATCATGCAGCTTGACCAGGATCTCTCAACCCGGCTGGCTGAGATCCAGAATACCAACAATGGACGCCTTCTGGATAGTCTGATCAGTTACCTGAATACCCTGAACAAAACCCGGCAGTATGATTATATCCTGAATGGCGGACAGATCCTTATCGGGGATGAAGCAAGTAATATCACTGCGGAGGTCCTGAAGGCTATGAATGCGATTTATAATCAGGAAAACGAGAAAAAGTAATCCCGGAGCAAAACCGGAATCCCATCCTCCGGACGCGGGCCCGGATTTTTTTATCTGAAGAAATACTTCTTTGTTTGCGGAAGGTTATATACGAAAAAAAAGGCTTCAAAAGCTTTTTCCTGATCCGCCTCCGGATCCCGGAACAGGGATGATCGTAGTAATTCCCTGTTTTGATGAACCAGAAATCCTGAAAACGCTTCAATCCTTGCAGCGTTGTATCCTTCCGGACTGCCGGGTTGAAGCAATCATTCTGATCAATTATCCCGAGAATGCGCATGAGGAAAAACGCAGGGCCGGCCAGAAGTCGTTTGAAGCGATCATCGAATGGGCTCAAAAGCAGCCCTTTGGAGGGATTTGTTATTTGCCATCCGGTCCACTGCCCTTGCCCCGGAAATGGGCCGGCGCCGGACTGGCCCGAAAAAAAGGAATGGATGAAGCCATTCTTCGGTTTAACGATCTCAACAAACCCAACGGACTCATTGTATCCCTGGATGCCGATACAACGGTCTCCGAAAACTATTTGGTTGAAATGGAGAAACATTTCATCCAACACCCGGAACAGATAGGGGCAACGGTGGCTTTTGAGCATCCTGTGGAAGGTCTGGCCCCCAGGCATAAAGAGGGAATCGGGTTGTATGAAAAGTACCTTGCCTATTACAAAGACGCTTTGACGTATGCAGGTTATCCGAATGCAATGACTCCCATTGGTTCCGCTTTTGTCGTAACCGCCCATGCCTATGTGAAACGAGGGGGTATGAACCGCAGGAAAGCCGGTGAGGACTTTTATTTTTTGCAGAACCTGGTGCAGCAGGGGGAGGTTGGAGCGATTCTCACAACCCGGGTATTTCCCTCGGCCAGGCTTTCCGACCGGGTGCCTTTCGGAACCGGACCCACACTCAAAAAATGGCTCGAAGGGAAAGAGGATCTGTCACAAACCTGGTCTTTTCAGGCTTTTGCGGATCTGCGTTGTTTCTTTTGCCAAAAAGAAAATTGGTTTAAAATATCCCCTGCCGATTATGAAAAAAGGATTCGGAACCTCCCTGAACCGGTTTTTGCCTTTTTACAAAAGGATGATTTTTTCAGCCAGATGGATGCATTAAATAAAAACTGTGCCACCCTTCGGGTGTTTACCCAACGTTTTTTTCAGGTTTTCAATGCCTTCAAGATTCTGAAGTATCTGCATTTTACCCATGCTTTCTTTTACAGGAAATCCCCTCTCGGGGAGCAGATCCTCCGGTTGCGTGAGGCACAAAGGGCGACCGCTTGAAAAGCTATTTCAATCCATTGGCCAGCATATAGAACATTTCATTCCATCGCAGTTCTTTTTTGAATGCTGTGAGTTTTGTGTTTTGATCGATCACCACGAATTCCACATCGGCATATTCTGCGAATGTTTCCATGTATTCAGGTGTGATGGCCAATGTAAAAGCGGAGTGGTGTGTTCCTCCGGCATAGATCCAGGCTGCCGCGCCGTCAGCCAGGTTGGGATGTGTTTTCCAGAAAGCTGAAGCAACCGGGAGTTTGGGCATTTTATCGAGGGGTTCGATCACCTCGAGGGTATTGACGATCATCCGGAAGCGGTTTCCCATATCGATGAGGGTTACATTCATGGCATCGCCGGTAGCTGCTTCAAATACCAGCCGTGCGGGTGCCTTTTTCCCTCCGATTCCCAGGGGGTGAACCTCAAGCCGGGGCTTTTCAGCTGCTATCGAGGGGCATATTTCCAGCATGTGCGCTCCCAGGACAGCTTCATGGGCCGGATCCATGTGGTAGGTATAATCCTCCATAAAGGAACTTCCACCCGGCAGGCCTTCCGACATGGTTTTTATGATGCGCAACAGGGCTGCCTGTTTCCAGTCCCCTTCGGCACCAAACCCATAGCCGGCAGCCATCAGCCGCTGGGAGGCAAGGCCGGGCAATTGATCCAACCCGGTAAGGTTTTCGAAATTGGTGGTGAAGGCTTTAAAATTCCCCTCTTCCAGAAAACGTTTCAAGGCAATTTCGTAGCGTGCCTGAACCCGGACATTTTCGTGATATTCCCCCCCTGGCTGGCAATTCTCTGCCACGGTGTATATTTTCCTGTATTCCGCATAAAGAGCATCGACTTCGGCATCGGTTACTTCCTTCACATAGGCCACCAAGTCGCCCACTCCGAAAGCACTGATCTGCCATCCGAATTTTATCTGGGCTTCAACTTTGTCCCCTTCGGTTACGGCTACTTCGCGCATGTTGTCTCCAAAGCGGGCCACTTTTAATCCCTGGGAGTCGGCCCAGCCCACGGTTGTCCGGCACCAGGCTCCAACCTGCTCCTGGACTTTTTCATCCTGCCAGTGTCCCACCACGACTTTCCGGTTTTTGCGCATCCGGGCGTTGATGAATCCAAATTCCCGTCCACCGTGAGCACTCTGATGGAGGTTCATGTAATCCATATCAATCTCACTCCATGGAAGATCCCGGTTAAACTGGGTATGCAGGTGCATATACGGCTTTTGTAATGCTTTTAATCCGGCAATCCACATTTTTGCCGGTGAAAAAGTATGCATCCAGGTGATCATCCCCAGGCAGTTTTTCGCGCTGTTGGCCTGAATACAAATAGTGAGTATTTCATCGGGCGTTTTTACTACCGGCTTGAATACCAGCTTTACAGGAACTTTTCCTGAACGGTTTAATCCCTCAACAATGGCTGCTGAATCTTTATCGACTTGTTGTAAGGTTTCCGGTCCGTACAAATGTTGGCTACCGGTAACAAACCAAATTTCTGAATTTTCAAAATAGGACATCATCACGTTGTTTTTTTTGTTTGGCTCCTAAAATACGAAAAATTAGGGGAAATATACAGGTTGCTTCGAAAAGAGAGAATGAAGAATAGGATGAAAACGGAAGTCCGGAGTCAGAAAAGCGGAGTGCGAAACCGGGGTATTTTTCCGTAACTCCTTGAAGGCTTTTCCGGATTGATCGGGAAAGAGATCATTTTTTGGATTTCCGGTGAAGAGCGGGGATAGATGTAAATGGAGACTATATCAAGGATTTTTTTTCGTTCTGAATCAACTTCCAAACGTTTTTCACCTGTTTTTCTTCCGTATGGGTTTGACCAACAACCAGGCGCAGCACCACCTTCCCATTCAGTTTGGTATGGGTAAAAAAGGCTTTTCCCGATTCATTGACGCCATTCATCAGTTTCATATTCCATGCATTGCTGGCTTTCAGGCGGAAACAGATCACATTCAGCGGGGGTTTTGTAACGAGTTCGAAATCATCATCTTGTTGGATCCATTTGGCCAGTTCCCGGGCCATGCGGATGTGTTTTCTGACATGGTACTGAAGGCCTTCCACGCCATAGTGGCGGATTACAAACCAGAGTTTCAGGGAACGGAAGCGGCGTCCCAGTTGCACATGCCAGTCGCGGTAATCAAAAACCGCTCCTTCTTCGGTCGCTTTGTTTTTCAGGTATTCGGGTAAAATAGTAAAGGTTTTGATCAGGTGTTTTCTGTCGGCAACCCAGAAACAGTCGCAATCGAAATTGGTGAACATCCATTTGTGGGGATTAAAACAGTAGCTGTCGGCCAACTCCACTCCTTTTTGCCATTTCCGGTTTTCGGGACAGAGCATGGCTGTTCCTGACATGGCGGCATCTACATGGAGCCAGGTGTTTTCTTCGCGGCATATTTTCCCGATTTGTTCCAGGGGATCCATGGCATTGGAGGATGTGGTCCCCAATGTGGCGCATACAAAAAAAGGTTGATACCCTTCTGCTTTGTCTTTTTGGATCTGTGCTTTCAGAAGGGATGGTTTCATGGCAAATGCTTCATCCACACCGATCAATCTCAGGTTATCTGTTCCTATTCCGGCCATTTTAATGGCTTTTTCCAGGGATGAATGCGTTTGGGAAGAGACATAGGCGGTTAGTTTCTGTTTGACTCCCCGGGCATTGGCTTCGAAATGGGTTGTTCTTTCCCGGGCTGCAATGATGGCTGTTAAGGCCGATGTGGAGGCGGTATCCTGAATGACTCCCCCTCCGGTTGAGGTGGAGAGAAAACATTCTGGGAGACCCAGCATTGCTGCCAGCCAATCCATCATCCGGGTTTCCAGTTCTGTACAGGCCGGACTCGTTAACCAGATCATTCCCTGAACACCCAATCCCGAAGAGAGCAGATCCCCCAGGATCGCCGGAAATGAAGTGTTCGACGGGAAATAACCAAAAAAAGAAGGCGATTGCCAATGGGTAATGCCCGGCATGATGATCTTTTCCACATCCTTCATCATGGCTTCTACCGATTCCCCTTTTTGGGGGGGTGATGCGGGTAGTTGGCTGATAATTTCCCCCGGCTGAACCTGCGAAAGAACCGGATAACGTTCAATATTCTCATAATAATCGGCAATCCAGTCGATTATTTTTTTTCCTTCTTCACGGAACCGGGAAGGAGACATATGCATGTTTTTGTTTTTTTCTTCCATGGATTAAAACTGGATTACAAATTCCGGATAACCTGATGTTGCTTCCGCAAAGTTTTTTTCCACCTTGTCGACCCGTGACAGGGGAGGGCCTTGTTGTACCCACGCTAAAAAGCATTCCAGGTCGACCGGTTCTCCTTCGCCCACGATCTCTACGGATCCGTCCGGAGCATTCCGTGTCCATCCTGTAATACCCAGTTCACGGGCTTTCTCCCGGACAAAATAACGAAATCCTACTCCCTGAACCCTTCCTGATACTCTTGCCTGCAGTTGTTGCATGTTGAACAAAACGTGTTATTCCGGTTTTTTAAAGGCCCCGGTTACTTCGTTATTCGTTAATGCCCAGATCGAATACACCCCTACCGCCGTTCCCAGCGGAAAGTTTAAAAGGTCGAGTACCGAAAGAATCAGGGTCAGAATACGGGCCCACTCTTTGTGTTTAAGCAAGCCGAATCCCGCAATCAAACCCGGAATACTGCACACAATACAAAAGATCAGGACAACGTTGGCAATAATGGCAAGAACAAACGTTGCTTCCTGGTCGTTTGCAAAATTTCCTGCCGCCTGAAGAAGAATAAAACCCACAATGCCAATGATTAAATGAAGGATGCTAAAAGCGATCCGTATGGCTGCTACGATGTTAATGTGTTTTTCCATATGATATGGTTTTTCTGAACAATTAAAAGTACAAAAAATTCATGGATCCGTTTGCCCGGGCAACATTTTTCGTCTGAACGATTCCTGCAATTCACGGATGGGGGAAGATCCCGATGCGGTGGACAAAAACAATTACCGGGATCAAACGTTATTTCTTACAGCGTGTAGAGCCTGAATTCATGCTCAGGAGATTTTTTATTTTTGCACCAAAGAAATCAACCGGAAATCGATGGAATTAGTGAAAGTTATACTCCTGGCCGTTGTACTGGTATCCCTTGCGTTTTTGGGATTGGCTGTACGGTTGCTCCTGCACCGGGGCGGTTCGTTTCCGAATATGCATATTAGCCGCAACAAGCCCTTGAAAAGAAAAGGTATATACTGCGCGCAAACCCAGGATCGCCAGGAGCAAAAGAAAGCCCGGGGAAAGGTGAATTATCAAAAAGCCCGGATGATCCCTCCTGAGAAAACGAAAAACGGAGAGGGTAGGTTCCCGGCTTAGGGCTGGATTATCCTTTTCGGGAAGTTTTCGGTAGCATAGACCTGATGGGTTCCGTTTTCGTCTGAATAAATAAAATAAACATCCAGATCCGGAAATTCTTTACAGAGCTGAATTCCTTTTTTCCGTCCCATGACCATAAACGCTGTGGCGAAAGCATCGGCAGTAGCACAATCATCGGCCATCACCGTAACACTCAGAAGGCTGTGTTGCACCGGATATCCTGTTTTCGGATCGATGGTATGAGCATATTTCACGCCCTCTTTCATGTAAAAGTTTCGGTAATTTCCGGACGTTGCCAGTGCTTTATCCTTGAGGCGGACAACGGCATTCAACGGATTGTTACCAAAAAGCGGATCATCCAGGGGTTCTGTGATTCCAATGGACCATATTTGTCCTTTGGGATTCACGCCTCTGGCAACTACCTCTCCTCCGATTTCCACCATATAGTTTTTGCATCCCCTGGCAGACAGGAATTCCCCGATCAGATCACAGGTATAACCTTTTGCTATGGCACTCATATCAAGCATCGTATTTGCATTTTCCTTGCTGATTTTTCCGTTTTCAAGCCACACTTTCCGGAAGCCGGTGATGGCTTTCAAACGATCGATAAGTTCGTCGGTTATGGTTTTCTGATTTTGAAATCCGAACCCCCAGGCATTGACCATGGGGGCCACGGTGATATCAAATGCTCCGTCTGTGCATTCGGATATTTTCTGCGCCAGGGTAAAACAGTGAATAAAATGGCTGTCTGGGTTAACCGGTTCGTTGCGGTTTATTTTTGAGATTACGGACGCCGGCTCAAAAGGGGAAAAAATGAGCGTATACTCCCGGAATTTATTTTCAATGGCAGCATGATAATCTTTCGCTCCCGGAGATTGGTATACGATATGATAATACGTTCCGTAAACCTGGCCATCGTTGGTAATATATGCATCCGGTATGCTGCAGGAAAGAGCCAAGGCCAGCATCATCCCGGTCACAAGGCTTCGACGCTGCATGTTTCTGTTTTTTTGAAACGGCATTTTACGATGGGTCATTCAATTACTTTCTGGTTATGCGAATGGATAAAAAGGGTGGTTCCCAAGTAGTCATACTTATCAAATACTTTTTCTTTTTCATGTTTGATGGTTTCTCCCCGAAATCCAATGATCACCAGTCCGGCATTTTGAGAATGGGTATTGATAATTGACTTGGTGGGGACATGTGCATCCTGAATAATGGTTTCAATATTTTTTTCCGTGATAGGGAGTCTTCCTGATTTAACGAGTTCCTTCATGCGAAGCCTTGTTTCTTTCTCCTCTTCGGGTTTGCATAGGTCATATATTTTAATGTGTCCTTTTTTCCAGTCAGGGTGTCCGTAAATGATAAAACTGAGCAGAGTCATCAGATTGGCATTCTCGGTGTCAATGGATTTTATCCACACATGGATGCCGTTTCTGGTTTCAATTCTTTTGCTGCTGCTTGCCAAAATACAGATATCAAATTCTCCTGAATTGACCAGGGCAAAATTGTCAATGATCTCTTTCAGGTTTACCGGATTTTCTTTGTCGTATTCAAAGATCACCATGTTGTTTTCCATTCCGGAGATACCCGGTATCTGAATGGCCTGGGCAATGGCAGAGGTATAGGAAGGCGATATGATGGTATCTACAAAAACATGGGAATCCACCGTGTTAATATCTTTGATCAGTCTGGCCAGTTCTTCCTTTGCCTGGTTAAAGGTAGCTTTGGAATAGTATCCTTCAATTCGATGCAGATAGGTTCCGAAGCCATATTTATAGGATATCCAATTCAATAATTGGAAAGCATGTTGTCGTTTGAAAGAATCTTTGGAGATACAGATTGCACTGGGCCGCCACTCTTTGTAAAGTTTTTCATGGCTTTTTTTCTGCAGCAGGACCTGGAGGTTCCGGTTCAGCTGGAATAAGGAATTTGTAAATATGGATGACAAGCCCTTGCGTCCTTTGTGGTAATGGTTGATGAAGAGGTATAAAACAACAATGGCGATAAAAGCGATGAGTGCATAGAGGGAACTTATTTTGAACATGACCCATACAGAGATAACAAAACCGGTTAGTGAGATATACCATTTGGATCTGAAGGAGGGCCGGTACGAAGGGGAAGAGCCGAAATGGTTCAGAAAGGAGATGAGGCAGAGCGATCCGTAGGTTACTAAAAAGAACATGGTAATAATGCTGGCTACGGCATTTACGTCTCCCAGAGCGACAAAAACGAAGGCGATAATTGAAGTGATCAGGGATGCATGAACCGGTTCATTGTCTTTAATGCGTGCGTAGGCGAGCCACCGGTTTATTTTTTTGGATGGGAAGGCTCGGTCCATAGCCAGGGCTTGCAGGGTTCGGGGCGCTACCATCACCGACCCCAAAGCCGAAGAGATGGTAGAGGCAGCCAGTCCCAGGGGTACGATAACCGCTCCAAACAGAGCAATACGCCCCATGATAAGCTGGTGTTCCACCAGGTCTTCCGGAGTAGCGGAACGAGCCAGCTTATAGATGATAAAAAAGTAGAGAATCATCCCGCAAAGTGTAGCAGTGGTTGTCCCCAGGGGGATCGATTTGGAAGGTTTTTTCAGATCTCCTGAGAGACCTACTCCGGCTGTCATCCCTGTAAATGCAGGAAAAACAATGGCAAAAACCATGAAAAAATCCGATGCATTGCGGAATTCAGCATTCGAAAGTCCAAAAGCCGAATTTTCAGCATGGCTTGTGTTTCCTAAAAAGAACATAACCAGGGACAGGGCCAGAATGGCAACCACTACATACAATGCTTTCACCCCCAGATTGGCTCCCTTTCGCAAAATGAGAATGCCTAAACCGGTTAATACCGGAATGCTGATCACCTGCCGGGGGAGGATTATCTCATACTTCGCGCCGATCCAGTTAAAGAGGAATTCAAATGCCTCGGTAAAGGCGATGATATAGAAAGCGACACTGATAGCCTGTGATAAAAAAAGGGCAATTCCAATGGTTGCCCCGATGTTTAATCCGAAGGATCGGGAGATAATAAAATATTCACCTCCTCCTTCCACACGTTTGTTGGTAGCGATTTCCGAGATTGCCAGAGCTGTAGGGATGCTAACCAGATGGCCCAGCAGGATAATCAGGAAAACACCCCAGAAGCCCAGGGTTCCTACTGCAAAACCGAAACGCAGGAAAAGAATAGCCCCCAGGATGGTTGATATGGCTGTAAAAAAAACAGGGGCGGTGCCAAATTTCCGGGTATTTACTTCCATAAAACAACGGGTTGAAACGGGCACAAGTTAATAAAAACGCTCTTCATTTGTATATTGGGGAAGTTGAATTTATGGGTTGTTTAATTTTAGCATTTCCACTCCGGCGAGGAGTATGGCTCCCAGACCGTGAATATCGTTTCGTTGGGCAGGGCGTTCATAATAAAAAACCAGGTTATCTTCCATGCCGGTCCCGATGCAAATATCTTTCACCTGGCCGTCCTCCCGGATTTTTGTTTTGAGGCCTTTCCATCCCTGGCGGGCTATGGACCCGTAGCTTGCGGGGATCCATCCCTTGTTCACCGCTTTGGCAATGGAGTATATAAACATGGCAGAACACGACGATTCGAGGTAGGAATCGGATTTGTCGATCAACTGGTGCCAGAGTCCTGATGGATCCTGGTACCTGGAAACTCCGATTACCTGCTGAAAGAAGATCTCGAGTAGTTGGTCCCGCAGGGGATGGCTTTCGGGAAGATATTCGAGCAGGTCTGCCTGGGCCAGCATCACCCAGCCATTGCATCGTCCCCAATGGGCTACATTTTGTTTTCCGATGTCGCTGTAGTATCCGTGGTAGTATAACTGCGTGCAGGGATTGAACAGATAGTGGGTGAAAAGGGTAACCTGCCGGGCAGCCTCATCAAAATAGTTGGGATCCCCGGTGAGGTCTCCCATGCGGGCCAGGAAAACAAGGCCCATATAAAGGTCATCGGCCCAAAGTGTATATCGATGGGGCCCGCTGCGTACCAGGGTGCCATCCTCAAGGCGTTCCTGCCGGGTAAGAATGTGTTCCGCCGCTTTGTCAAGGTAGGTTTTGTAGTCATCCCGCTTTATTTCCCGGTATACCTCGATCAACCCGCCCCCCATGGCTCCGCAGTCATCCAGTTCCTGCATAACCATGTACTGTCCGAACGGATAGGTCCATTTGTTCATGTGCGGTTTGTAATGCTCCTGAAAAACAGCTGTGTTGTCGAACGCAAAGGCATAATTCTTTTGTGCCCATTGTTTATAACCCGGATCCTGAAAGAACTCCGCAAGATCAATCATCGCAATGTTCAGCACCCCATTCCAGTAGTTCCAGGTATTGTACGGACTGCGTATGTGAATGGCTGGGGAATAGTTCGCTTGCGTTACGCGGCTAAGAATATTCCCGTTGCTCCGGTCGATGAAATCCCAGCTTGTATTGTGTATGATACGATCCGCAATGGAGCGGATGATTTGTTCATCCTGGTTCACAGGCTGGGTAACTCCAGGAAACACAAAAAGAAGGAGAATCGCTGCAGATACAGATTTTTTCATCACTGATTGGGTTACAATGCTAAAAAGTTGGTTAAATATACGGAATTGATCCGGATATTCTTTTTTTACGATGGTTTGTAGACGGGTTATTCCTGTTTTATTCGGAACCATTCATCCACGATTTTTCGTTCCGGCGATTCGTTGATATGCCAGAAGGTATTGGTATGGAAATCGTAGGTATACAATTTTTTCAGGTCATGGATTTTGGCAGCTATTTCTCTGAGGGCTTGGATCATCAGGATGATTTCCTGGTTGGTCATTGTGGGGTGCAGGGACCAACGCACCCATCCGGGTTTTTCGGACAGGTCGCCATGGTTAATTTTTTCGGTTATTTCTTCGGATTTTTCATGGGTTACCTGGAGTAGAAAGTGTCCGTAGGTACCGGCACAGGCACAACCGCCCCGGACTTGAATTCCGTAGAGATCGTTCAGCAGCCGGACCAGGAGGTTGTAATGGATGCCCTCCATATAAAAGGAGATCACTGCCAGCCTGTCGCGTATTTGGTTGGCCAGGATGTGAATTCCCGGAAGGCTGTCCAGCCCCTCGAAGGCCAGTTGCAGGAGTTCTTGTTCACGTCTTTGGATGTTCTCAATACCCATCTGGTTTTTCAGCTGAAAACAGAGGGCGGTTTTTATGGACTGAAGGAATCCGGGGGTGCCCCCGTCTTCTCTTTCTTCGATATTATCGATATATTTATATTTTCCCCAGGGATTGGTCCATTCGACTGTTCCTCCTCCGGGATGATCGGGAACCGGATTGTGGTACATGGAAGCATCGAAGATCAGCACTCCGGAAGAACCCGGGCCTCCCAGGAATTTGTGAGGGGAGAACATGATGGCATCCAGTTTTTTCATCGGATCCTCAGGGTGCATATCGATCGCTTCATAGGGAGCACTGGCTGCAAAATCAATGAAGCACACTCCTCCGTGCTCGTGCATGATTTTTGCCATTTCATAGTAAGGGGTTCTTGCTCCGGTGACATTGGAACAGGCCGTGAAACTGCCTATTTTAAACGTGCGTTTTTCGTATTTCTTCAATGCGTTGCGCAGATTCGTGGTGTTGATGGTAAGATCCTCATTGGGTTTAATCATGACCACATCGGCATGGGTTTCGTACCATGAAGTATGGTTGGAATGGTGTTCCATGTGGGTTATAAAAACAACCGGTTTATCCCGGTTTTGCTGGCATTCACCATGGGTTGCCAGGCCGCAGTATTTCAATCCCAGGATGCGTTGAAATTTGTTGATGACGGCGGTCATCCCAAAACCCGCCGTAATAATGACATCCCTGGGACCGGCATTCACATGTTTTTTAATCAGCTGGTGTGATTTCTGGTAAGCCCGGGTCATCAGAATCCCGGTTTCACAGGTTTCCGAATGGGTATTGCCGACAAAGGGAGCTATCGCTTCGGAAATCTGCTTTTCAATGGGGCCGTACAAACGACCACTGGCAATCCAGTCGGAATAAATCATCTTCTTTTTTCCAAAAGGTGTGTCAATGGATTGGTCTATCCCAAGGATGTGTTTCCTGAATTGTGAAAAATACTTTTCCAGTTCCCCCATTTGGTTTTTTTTCTAAAGAAAACAGATTTACCCGAATATTTTTGTGCGGAATATCATTTCTCCGGAAGGAAATGTACTACTTTTATTGGTAAATGACAATTCGTCATGGGAACGCAGGTGGCATACTGTTTGATTTCCCGGGATCCATAATTGGAATGTTTAACTAAAAATCTGTAAAAATGCAAAAAGGAAAAATTGGCGTAACCAGTGAGAATCTTTTTCCCATCATAAAAAAATTCCTTTATTCTGACCACGATATTTTTCTGCGTGAAATTATTTCGAATGCGGTGGATGCGACCCAGAAGCTCAAGACCTTATCGGTACGTGGTGAGTACAAAGGCGATGTAACAAATCTGAGCATTAAGGTGTCGCTCGATCCGAAGGCGAAAACCCTGACGGTATCCGACAACGGGATAGGGATGACTTCAGAGGAAATTGATCAATTCATCAATCAGATCGCTTTTTCAAGCGCCAATGAATTTCTTGAAAAATACAAAGAGGATGCCCATGCCATTATCGGGCATTTTGGGTTGGGTTTTTATTCTTCTTTTATGGTTTCTGAAAAAGTGGAAATCATTTCCAAATCGTATCGTGAAGATGCAGGCGCTGTGCGATGGAGCTGTAAAGGAACTCCGGAATATACGCTTGAAGATGCGGAACGTGGAGAGGTCGGTACCGACATCATCATGCATATCAACCCCGACTCAAAGGAGTTTCTGGAGAAACGGAAAATCGAAGAGATCCTGGAAAAATATTGCAGGTTTCTACCCGTACCGGTTTTTTTTGGGAAAAAAACCGAATGGAAAGAGGGCAAAGAAGTGAATACCGACCAGGACAATCAGATCAATGACACCACACCGGCCTGGACGAAAATGCCGGTTGACCTGAAAGAGAAAGACTATTTGGATTTTTACCACCGGCTATACCCGATGGCCGACGATCCGTTGTTTAACATCCATCTGAATGTGGATTATCCGTTCAAGCTGACCGGCATTCTCTATTTTCCGAAAATCAAGAACAATTTTGAAGTACAGAAAAACAAAATACAGCTTTTCTGCAATCAGGTTTTTGTGACCGATTCGGTAGAGGGTATCGTGCCTGAATTCCTGACCTTGCTCCACGGTGTGCTGGATTCACCCGATATTCCGCTGAATGTTTCCCGGTCTTACCTGCAAGGCGATCCGAATGTGAAAAAGATCAGCAGCCATATTTCCAAAAAAGTATCGGACCGCCTGAAAGAGATTTTTAAAGAATCCCGGGAGGATTTTGAGAAAAAATGGGATGATTTGAAAATATTCATTGAATACGGTATGTTGACCGATGAAAAATTCTATGATCGATCAAAGGATTTTTTCCTCTTTAAGAATACCGAAGGCAAATACTTTACCCTGGATGAATATGAAAAGTTGATCAAAGATGAGCAGACCGACAAGGACAAGAACCTGGTTTATTTGTATGCCAGTGATGTGGAATCCCAGTTCTCTTTTGTCGAGGATGCCAGAGCCAAAGGGTATGATGTACTGGTTATGGACGATGTACTGTCGACTCCCCTAATCAGTCATTTGGAACAAAAAATCACCAACCGGAAATTTGTCCGCGTAGATTCGGATGTGGTGGAAAACCTGATCCAAAAGGAATCCCAATCCAGGGAAGAACTGTCGGCAGAACAAAAAGAGGAATTGCGTCCGGTATTTCAGGCTGTTTGTCCCGAGATAAAGGGCACTCATTTCATGGTCGATTTCCAGGATATGGGTGAAGAGGGAGCTCCGGTAGTGATTACCCGCAGTGAATTTATGCGACGGATGAAAGATATGAGCCAGATCCAGGCAGGAATGAGCTTTTACGGTGATATGCCGGATAGCCTGAACCTGGTGGTGAATCATGTACATCCCCTGATTCAACGGGTGATGGAGAAAAAAGAAAAAACCCTGGGGAAAACCCTGGAAAAACTGAACAACGAACTTTCGGAACTGAAAGGAGAAGTGGAAAAATTGGAGAAAGCAAAAGAAGGAAAAAAAGAAGAGGAAGTACCGCAGGCGGATAAGGAAAAACTGGAAGATCTGAAAAAGAAAATCTCAGCAATCGGGGAACAGAAAAAGGAAAAATTGACCCGCTTCGGCAAGAAGAACAAACATGCCAAACAGGTGGTTGACCTGGCTCTTTTATCCAATGGAATGCTCAAAGGAGCCGACCTCGACCGGTTTGTAAAAAGAAGCATCGAACTGATCCGGTAAAATTCTCATCATGGATATAAAAAAAACCGCTTTCTGAAAAGCGGTTTTTTTATACTTTATTTGATCCAACTATCTTTTAACCGAGGTAGGATTTCAGTAATTTGCTTCGTGAAGTATGCCGGAGTCTACGGATGGCTTTTTCTTTGATTTGTCGCACTCTTTCGCGTGTCAGTCCGAACCGTTCTCCGATTTCTTCGAGGGTCATTTCCTGGCAACCGATACCAAAGAAGAGTCTGATGATATCGCTTTCGCGTTCTGTCAGAGTAGCCAGGGCTCTGTGAATTTCGCGTGCCAGGGATTCCTGGATCAGGGTACGGTCTGCATTGGGTGAATCGTTGTTTACCAGTACATCCAGGAGGCTGTTGTCTTCGCCGTCCACAAAAGGAGCGTCCACAGAAACATGTCTTCCTGAGACCCTGAGCGTATCGGCTACTTTGTCGGGAGGCAGTTCCAGAGAATCGGCCAATTCTTCGGGTGATGGTTTGCGTTCGTTTTCCTGTTCGAATTTTGAAAAAGCCTTGTTGATCTTGTTCAAGGAACCAACCTGGTTCAGGGGCAATCGCACAATCCGTGACTGTTCCGCCAGCGCCTGAAGAATGGACTGACGGATCCACCAAACGGCATAGGAGATGAATTTGAACCCGCGGGTTTCATCAAATTTCTCCGCTGCCTTGATCAGTCCGAGGTTGCCTTCATTGATAAGGTCTGGAAGGCTTAACCCCTGATTCTGATACTGTTTTGCTACCGACACAACAAAACGTAAATTTGCCCGGGTCAATTTTTCCAACGCTGCCTGATCCCCTTTTTTTATCCGCTGTGCCAGTTCAACTTCCTCTTCTACAGTGATCAATTCTTCCTTTCCAATCTCCTGTAAATACTTGTCTAAAGAGGCACTCTCACGATTGGTGATCGATTTTGTGATCTTTAGTTGTCTCATATACCCTCCTTAAAAAACGTGCAAATATAGAATATTTTAACCAAATTGTTCAAAAAGATTAAGGTATCTTTCCAAAGGGATCCATAAATCGATCTGTATTTGCCTCTGTTCACTGTCAATTGATTCCAAAAACGTAATACACATTTTCGCCATTGGGATACACTCCTTCAATCAGGATTCCTCCCCGGGCGTTTTCTATTTCCCGTTTGAGATCATTAACCTCATAAACGGGTTTTTTGTTCACATTTGTGATAATAAACCCTTCCTTGAGGCCAGCGTCTTTCAAGGTCCCCCTGTTCAAATGAATTATTTTTATTCCGTACGACAGGTCCAGTCTTTCTTTATCGTTGATGCTGATTTCTTCGAATTCAGCTCCCAGGACGGTTACATTATCCCTGACAATTTGTGTATCTCCATGTTTGTTACGAAGAGTGACGGTAAATTGTTTCTCTGAGTTATTTCTTTTTATAACGATTTTGACGTCATCACCTGGCCGGAATTGGCTTATTTTCTCCTGCAATTCGGCGCCGGAATTCACTTTTACGCCGGAGATACTGAGGATGACATCTCCTGGTTTAATTCCTGCTTCTTTGGCGGCGCCATTGTCTGAAACGTCTCCCACGTAAACTCCTTCGATTTTTTCGAGGTTATTCTTCTTGGCTATTTCAGCGGTTACGTCGCTGATTGACACTCCGAGCAAGGCGCGTTGCACTTCGCCAAATTCTTTCAGGTCCTCCACCACTTTTTTTACGATGGTCACCGGTATAGCGAATGAATAACCTGCATACGAACCAGTTTGGGAGGCGATGGCTGTGTTGATTCCGATCAGTTCTCCCCGTTGGTTCACGAGGGCACCTCCGCTGTTCCCCGGATTGACAGCCGCATCGGTCTGAATGAATGATTCAATGGAGAGTTGCTCCTGATTGATGCCCAGATTGCGCGCCCTGGCACTTACAATACCGGCTGTGACGGTTGAATTGAGGTAAAATGGATTCCCGACAGCCAGGACCCATTCGCCCAGTTTCAAATCATTGGAACTTCCGTAGGTGAGATACGGCAACTCTTCCGTGTCAATTTTCAGCAGCGCAACATCGGTATTCGGATCTCTGCCAATCAGCCGGGCTTCAAACTCTCTTTTATCATTTAATCCCACCACAATCTTCTGGGCATCTTCAATCACATGGTTGTTGGTTACAATGTATCCGTCTTCCGAGATGATAACCCCGGAACCAAAACCCTGGGCAATCTGGGGTTCCTGACGGTAACGATACCCAAAAAATTCAAGAAACGGATTGCCTCCGTACCAGCTGCCTCTGACCGATTGGGTCATGATGTGAACGACCGAATGAACAGAATTTTCAGCCGCATAGGTGAGATCCGGAAGATTCCCTTCCTGACCGGGCGAAAGTCCAACATATTGCATAGGATGCTCTTCCTGAATCCTTACCGTTTCTGGTTTGTCAAAATATTTGGTGTAGAGGAAAAGGGTCAGGAAAGCTCCTGCAATGACTAAAACAAAAGATAATGCTACTTTCTGAATATTTGTTTTCATGTGTGCAAAGTTAATGTAAGATTTAGTATATCTGTCAAATAGCTTATCAATACGTATTTCCTTTCAAGGGATTCTCCAACCGCTAAAACTTCGGGATCGGGAGAACCCGTTCAGGGTTGCCTTCTCTTTGTACAATACGTATCCTGTATGCGATCGTTACTGTGGAACGCAAAAATACTGCCGTTGTTTTATATTCAATGAATCCAGCTCTCTATTTTAGATATTTTAACAACAAACGCTCTTTTTTGTTAAAAAGTTTTATAAAATTGTCACGCAGGAAGGGTTTTGGGAGGAAAAAATGTCAGTATAATGTAAACAGCAAATCCATGAAGATTCACTTTTTTAAGTATCAGGGAGCCGGCAATGATTTCATTCTGATCGATAACCGCACCCTGTGGTTTGACGGAGCCGATGATTCCCTGATCCGGTTTTTATGTGACAGGCGTTTTGGCGTTGGGGCCGATGGACTGATGCTTTTGGAGCATGATCCTGCGTATGATTTCAGGATGCGGTATTTCAATTCCGACGGTCATGAGGCAAGCATGTGTGGCAACGGAGGACGTTGTATGGCTGCTTTTGCCAGAAAATTGCATATAATACAGGATCAGACCCGGTTTATGGCCGTTGACGGATCCCATGAAGCCACCCTGGGATCAGATGGCCAGGTAACCCTCAGAATGAGGGATGTGGCTTCCATTGAAAGAATATCGGACGATTATTTTTTGGATACAGGATCCCCTCACTATGTGCTTTTCAGGGACTCCCTGGAAGGATTGAATGTTTATACAGAAGGACGCAAAATACGGTACAATGAACGTTTCCGGGAGACCGGTACGAACGTGAATTTTGTACAATGGGAAGATGATCGTTTAAAAGTGGTTACGTATGAACGGGGTGTGGAGGATGAAACCCTGGCTTGTGGAACCGGCATTACAGCCGCTGCTCTGTGTGCAGCTCTTGAATCAGGAAAACACAAAGGAATGTTTCAGGTGACCGCCAGGGGGGGAGTCCTGTGGGTCTCTTTTGAGAGAAAAGAAGAGGGATTCCGGAATATCTGGCTCAAAGGACCGGCAGAATTTGTTTTCGAAGGATGGCTGGATAAAAAATAGACTACCGAAATTCCGGATCCCTGGGGTCCGGAACCCGGTACCATTTATCGGTCTGTTTCCGGGGTTTGTATGCTTCAATATACGCGATGGCTTCCCGGGAGTCTCGTGCAATAAAATAGAGGGTTCGATATACCTCTTTGGAAAAATTTCCGGCATACATATTTTCAAAGTGCATGAAAAGGGAAGCAAAGAAGTCATGGGTATTGATAAAAACCACCGGTTTATTGTGATATGCAAGTTGTTTTAAGGTAAGCACTTCCAGGATTTCTTCGAGGGTTCCAAAGCCTCCGGGGAGGGCAATGAATGCATCGGACTGCTCCCGCATTTTGGTTTTTCGTTCCACCATATCCCGGGTAATAATCACCTCGTGTGCATGTTTTGAGACCAGGTTTTTCTTCTGCATTTTTTCCGGCAGGAAGCCCAGGGTCCGGGCTCCTGTATGCAGGGCCGCAAGGGTCATTGCTTCCATGAGTCCTACATTGGCTCCGCCGTTAATCAGGGTATGTCCGTGTTTTCCAATCAAGGAACCCAGGGTCCGGGCTTCATCAAAGTAAACATCCTGCAAGGCATTGCTTGAAGAAGAGAAAACACAAATATTCATCAGGCATCGATATTGGCATATACGGCGTGGTCCTCAATGAATTTTCTCCGGGGAGGCACATCATCGCCCATAAGCATGGAGAAGATATGATCCGCATCCGCTGCATTTTCGATGGTAACCTGCTGGAGGGTTCGTTGTTCCGGGTTCATGGTTGTTTCCCAGAGTTGCTGGGCATTCATTTCTCCGAGACCTTTGTACCGCTGTGTGCTCACAGCAGATTCGTTTCCATCGGCCCATTCCTGAATCAGGTTTAAGCGTTGTCTTTCGGTCCATGCATAAGATTCTTTTTTCCCTTTTCTGATCAGGTAGAGCGGGGGAGTGGCTATGTAGAGATATCCTCTTTTTATCAATTCATCCATATACCGGAAAAAGAAGGTCATGATAAGGGTTGCGATGTGGCTGCCATCCACATCGGCATCGGTCATGATCACAATTTTGTGGTAGCGTAGTTTGTTAAGGTTCAACTCTTTGGAGTCTTCTTCGGTTCCGATGGTCACCCCCAGGGCGGTAAAGATATTTTTTATCTCTTCGTTTTCAAAGATTTTATGTTGCATGGCTTTTTCGACATTCAGGATTTTCCCCCGTAAGGGCAGAATAGCCTGGAATTTTCTGTCGCGGCCCTGTTTGGCGGTTCCTCCAGCTGAATCTCCCTCGACGAGGAAGATTTCACATTTGGCCGGGTCTTTTTCTGAGCAGTCGCTCAGTTTCCCGGGCAATCCTCCTCCGTTGAGTGCATTTTTGCGCTGGACCATTTCACGGGCTTTGCGGGCAGCATGCCTGGCCTGGGCTGCAAGAATCACCTTATTGACAATGGTCCTGGCGTCTTTGGGATTCTCCTCCAGGTAATATTTCAGCATTTCACTGACGGCCTGGTCAACAGAAATGCTCACTTCCGAATTGCCCAGTTTGGTTTTGGTCTGGCCTTCGAATTGCGGCTCGGCAACTTTTACGGAAATAACCGCGGTCAATCCTTCTCTGAAATCGTCTCCGTTGATATCAAATTTCAATTTTGACAGCATTCCTGACTGTTCCGCATAGGTTTTTAAGGTACGGGTTAATCCCCTCCGGAATCCCGTAAGATGGGTACCCCCTTCAATGGTATTGATATTGTTTACATAGGAATGGATATTTTCCGAGAAAGAGGTATTGTACTGTAACGCGATCTCAACCGGTATTCCCGATTTTTCTGAGGCAATGTTGATCACATTATCAATCAGTTTTACGCGTGTTTCATCCAGGAATTCCACAAATTCCTTTAATCCCTCGTTCGATAAATACGTGTCGGTAAGGAAGTTTCCATTTTCATCTTTTTTTCTTTCATCGGTGAGGGTAAGTTTGATTCCGGCATTCAGGTAGGACAGTTCCCGGAGCCTGGCTGCCAGTGTTTCGTATTTGTAGGTTGTAGTGAGGAAAATGGATTCATCCGGTTTGAAGGTAACGATGGTTCCTGTTTTATCGGTTGCTCCGACAACCCTGACTTCGCTTACGGGTTTTCCCTTTGCATACTCCTGAACCCATATTTTTCCATCGCGGTGGATTTCTGCTTTTAAGGAACCGGACAATGCATTTACACAGGAAACACCGACTCCATGAAGGCCTCCTGAGACTTTGTAACTCTCTTTATCGAATTTCCCTCCGGCATGCAGTACCGTCATAACCACTTCCAGGGCTGATTTGTTCTCTTTTAGATGTATTTCTGTGGGAATCCCCCTTCCGTCGTCTTTTACGGTTATTGAATCGTCGGCATGGATGATTACATCTATATTGGAGCAATAACCGACCATCGCCTCATCGATCGAATTGTCAATTACTTCATAGACCAAATGATGCAATCCTTTTTCGTTCACATCACCAATATACATGGCCGGACGTTTGCGTACCGCTTCCAGTCCTTCCAGTACCTGGATGCTTTCCGCTGAATACGTACCGGTTCCATTCCCCCCATTGTTTCGTTTATCGTTTTCCAATTCACTCATTTTGTGTGTCTTAATAAAAATAAAGTATGCATTCTGTTTTGGCCGGTGTTTTTCTGACGTCGGATCTCTTTTGACTAATTTACTTTCTTATTGTATGTCAGTATATTGGAGTATCTTTGTGCGCCATTTAAAATGCAATGCAAATATAATAAAATATAGCTGAAAAGAGCTGTTTTTACGGGTTTGGCAGGTCTGTTTTTATCAACAAAATATCAACCTTCCAAAAGATGAATCGCATTCAAAATTAGTTGGTTAAATTCTGCTGTCAGGGGTATATTTGGTATTCAAAACGCATAACCGATGCCTGCCAGGAAATTGAAACGCTGGACCGGATATCCGAGCCATCGTTCGTAGTTTTGAAATCCGAAGTTATTCAGTTGAGCAAACACCGAAAAATCCCGGGTTATGGAGTAGGTTCCTTTCAGGTTCAGGTCGACGACTGTTTTCATAGTTAACACCTTAGGGGAGGGGGTAAACACAGCCAGTTTTTCCTGGAATTCCTTGTCCGGTTTTTTATAGGCCAGGTAATAATTGATCAGCCCCTTGCGTTCCCCGATCACAAAAAAATCCCCTTCAATTCGTAACCGTTCATTCCATTGATACCCCAGGGAGAGCTTGGCATCAAAAGCCGGCTTATTCCATGCTTCTGATTCGGTTTCCAATGCATAGCTGTAATAATCTCCTGTTAAGAGAAGGTTAAATTTTTCCGAGGCTGTATAATAGATCTCGACATGCAGATTGAATTGTTCCAGGTCGTCGTAGAGGATTGAAAAATCATTGCTCACAACAAAGGGATCAACCATAGCATTGGCATCCGGCACCAGGTAGGCAATCTGGTGGTAAAAAGGCTGGTCTTTGATGGCGCTGTATCCGGCATGAATCGTATAGTTGATTTTCGAACTAAATTTGCCTTTTACCCCTCCGAATAAACGGTAGGTGTGCATGCTGTTTTTAACATCGTGCATTGGGTGAACGAATGGATTTTCATAGGCTATTTGGGAATAGTTGTTTTGTTGGTATTTTCCATCCACACCGGCAAACAAAGCAAGGATTCGTTCTATCGGGGTTATATTCAGTAAAACATCGGGAGCTATCTTAATGACTGGATCCCAATCGTTATCCAGCACGAAGTATATTTTCCCCCCTGCTTTGAGGTTGATCCGGTCGTTTCCCACTTTGACCGCCGGATTTGCTTTAATCCAGATTTCCTGTCTTTTGCCTGCGTCAAACGAGGATCTTTTCAGAATACTGTCGGCACTGTAAAAGATCGTGCCTGCCTCGAGCATAGCGGTCACTTTCCGGGTGGGTTTCCGAACCCGGGCGGTGAGTTCAGCAAAATGTTCATTCTGACCTGTTTTCGTAGCAAAATAGTGGTATTTCAGATCCATGCCCAGGAGGGGTTGATACGTTGATCCGGGTTTGTTTTGCAGCCGGAAAGCAACCTCTCCTTTTGAGAAAGCCTGGCTGGTTCCAAAATAGTTGATCTTCTGGTCATCCTCCAGCAATTGTTCCGGGACCGAATTTTCGGGATACCCATAGTAAACAAAACCATCCCTCTGGTAGGAAACATCCAAATCGAGCATCGTTTTGCGGGCATAATGTTTCAGGAACATCTCCGCATGATTATCGGAAAAGGGCGCTTTCACTTCATTGCCCCCCGGAAGGGGTATTTTCCCCCGGGATGACAGATGCCGGCCGTGGAGTCCCAGAAGGGTATTCCTTGCCTTTGCATTGTTTATATAAAAATCGGCAAAGGGTTTTCCGTAATTGCCGGCTCCGAGATGTATCATTCCGATGCCGGATTTCTCTTTGGTTCTTCCGGTTAGGGTGGCTGCCTGCAGTTCATTCACTGAAAAGGTGCGAAATACCGGCTGACTGAAGATCTGATAATCAAAAGAGGGTTTCTGGTGTTCCTCTTCCTTAAGTTCCGGAATATCATTGATCTTAAAGGCATCCGAAATGATGGGACGGTAGGCTTTAGTAACTTCCACTTCCTGTCTCAGAACCGTGTCCTGAGGCTGCGCTATTCCCGATGAAATGCCTGCTGCAGTAACAGCTAAGGTGAGAAGGATCCACTGTTTTCTATTTCTGTTCATCTTCAATGATTGATTGTTTTTCTGATTGTTCATCTCCTTATAAGGGTTTCTTTTGAATGGTATTTGTCTCCCTCGATTCCTTTTATTGGATGGTATTCGTTCGAATGGGCAAGTTCATTTCGATGAAACTCCTTGCAGGTCATTCTGTTTTCTGGTTTGAGCATTCGCTTTTTCATGGTCGGTTCCCCGGTAATTCTACCGGATTTTTTTGGGCTTCTTCCTGTTCGGCTTTTTCCCTGGTTTCGATGGCATCCAGTTTTTTTGTTGCCTCGTTTACGATTCCGTCTTTTTTATTTTCATAATTTTCGATTACACTCCGCAGGGTATGTTTTGACTGAAACTCGTCGCCCTGGGCCAGGTAGATGTCAGAGAGCAGAATAAAACTTTTTCCGAGCCAGTAGGAATGGGGCGTTCCTTTGGAAATAAAATCCATGATTTCCTGTTCAGCAGCTGCGAGTTGTTCTTTTCTGAAAAGAAGTTCAGCCACCCAATATTTTGATTCAGCTCCTTCTGCTGAGTTGGTTTCGGCAGCCAGTTTTTGAAAAGCGTTCAATGCCTGATCGAGATCGTTGATTTTCAGGTACGACTGGGCCAGGATGTAATCGGCATCCCGCATCAAAAGAGGGCTTGTTTTCTCGGCATTTTTCACCTTCCGGGCTGCTGTCACAGCCTCTCTGAAATTCTCCAGTTCATAAAAGCATTGCATTTGGCCGGCAAAGGCTTTCAGCTTGTTGTATGCATTTCCGGAGATGGCTTCCAGGCGTTGGAAAAGTTCCAGTGCTTGGGGGTACTTCTTTCCGTTCAGCAGCAATTCGGCTGCTTTGGACACGGCGGGTTCGCTGAAAATATTCTCCGATTGATTGGTTACGTACTGGTAATGCTCCAGGGCTTCGGTAAATTTTCCGTCGGTATATAAAGCTTCTCCCAGGTAAAAATGGGCATTCAGGGCATACATTCCCGAGGGAAATTCGTTCAGGTATTTTTTGAGCTGGGCGATGGCATTTTTTTCTCCTGCCATAAAAAGTTTTTCGGCAGCCTGGTAGGTCAGGTCATCCTGTTCGTTTGCCGAAACCTCTCCCCGCCCTAATTTTCGGGTGTACGAGAAATAGGCATCTACATTATTCAATTCCACATAGGTATTTTTTATCCCGGTTAAGGCAGCTGCGGCTTCCTCGGAATCGGGGAAGTTTTCGACAACCCTTTTGTAGAAAGTAAGGGCTTCGTTCAGGTTCCCGTCATTGAAGTGAATAAGTCCCTGTTGAAGAAGCGCTTTTTTATAGTAGGTGCTTTGGGGATAGTTGCGGATGATGGTGTGGTAGTGGGTAACTGCATTTTGGGTGTTTCCTGTTTTCTCATACGCCCTGCCCAGTTCATACAAAGCATCATCCCGGTAGTCTGATTCCGGAAAATCCGTAAGGAGCATTCTCAGATGATCTATTTTGTTCCGGGAATTTTGTTTTAGTCCTTCACAGAAGGCGATCTGGAAAAGCGCATAATCGGGGTCCATGAGGCGCATTTGATACGACTCGGTATAATAGCGGATGGCTTCGTCGTAATCGCGAACCAGAAACCAGCAATCACCCAGGCGATTGAGGGCATCGGCAATTTTTATGGAGCGCTGGCCCGGGTTGGCTTGCAGGAATTTCCGGAAGGATGCATTGGCAGCCTGGTAATCTTCGAGTTCGAAGTATCCATAGGCAAGGTTGTAATGGGCATCCTGATATTCTTCCAGGGAAAAAGCCCCCGGTGTCAAGAGAAACTGATTGTACTGGCGGATGGCTGAATGAAAATCATCCAGCCGATAAAATGCTTCGGCTTTCCAGAAAATCGCCCTGGCAGTCAATGTCCGGTCCCCGGCACGACTTTCAAGGGATTTATCAAAATGGGCTATGGCTCCGCGATACTCCCGGTTGTTGAAAAGTTCCAAACCCCGGTAGAAAGTGACCCGCTGATAGGCCTGATCAATGGAACGATTTCGGACCCGGATATTCTCAATGGAACGAATTGCATCTTCATAATTCCGGGTTACCATATAGACCTCCACAAGGTATTGGTAGGCCGTGTTGTTTCGTTCTGAATTGGGATACTGTTCAATATACCGGTCAAAAGCTTTTATGGTTTCACTGAAAGGCGAGTAGGAAAGCTCATAGGTGATCTTCGCATAATTGAACAAGGCATCTTCCTTGATTTTCGGGTCAAAGTGCATGTCTGAAGCGGCTTCAAAAGCGATCCGTGCCTTTTCTTTGTTTTCTGTTTTAATGTAGCAGTCTGCCAGATGATAATACGCATTCTGGGCTGTTTCATCTTTTCCTTTGGTCGCTCTTTCAAGATAGGGAATCGCCTTGTCCGGTTGATTGACAGCATAGTAGCAATATCCTAAGAGGTAGTTGTCTTCATGGGTTTTTAATCCTCCCGAAAGGTGATATCGCTCGAGATAGGGAATGGCCTCTTCATATTTTTGCAAGTGAAAATAGGAGTCGCCCACAATTTTAGCCAATTCCGGCTGGTGCTTTTCATTCACCTGATCGATGAGACCTGCCGTATATTGGGTGATCTCCCGGTATTTCTCCTGTTTGTAGTAAATATGGCTTACATAAAGGGGGATTACCTGGGAATAATTCGGATCGTTGTTCAGTTTTGATAATTCTTTCAGGGCAGATTCATAGTTTCCGTTGCGATAATTGATATGGGCCCAGTAGTAAGTAGCTGGTTTACTGTAGAGGGTATTGGCATCTTTTATTTCGAAGAATTCGGTTGCTGCCTGTGCGAAGTTTTCTTCCTCCATATAGGAGTAGCCGAGTTGAAAATGGAGCAACATTCTCTGGTCGTAGGGAAGAGGAGCGGTTTCCACCCGGTTCAGGGTAGAAATCGCAAGTCTGTACCGTTTTTTGTCAAATTGGAAGGATCCCAGTTCAAAGAGGGCCTGGTTACAGTAAGGGCTCGCGGGATGGGATTCAATAAACTGTTCCATGGCCTGGTCGCCGCTGTTGTGCTCTGAATGAAGCAGGCAAAAAGCTTTGTAATAGGCAGCTTCTGAAGCGATCGTTGATTGTTCGCCTGCTTCCTCCTGGATTTTTTCAAACTGCCGGTAGGCCGCAGGATAACTCTTCCGGGTTACCAATTGTTTGGCAATCCGGATTTGCTCTTGCAGGTCGGTATAGAATTCCGTTTGTTGGGCATAACTGTAAAAAGAAAAAAACAGCATGCCCAATGCAATGATTCGTAGCTTGTTTGTTTTCATGAACTTCTTTTTTGTTTTCTGAACGAAAGTAACAAATATGCTATGGTTCGCCCGTTGATTCACTTTTGACTTCTTAACAAAAAACTGTTTATTACTTTTGTTTATTATCTTTCCGGTAAAAAAAGTTGATTTTGTTTCTGCATATAAATGGATTCCATGACAGCCAAATCGATCATTGAACTGGACCATGCCGATATATATCAAAGGGATACCCTGGTTCTGGCAGGGGTTCAAATTACCGTTACCGAAGGCGAGTTTGTGTACGTTATCGGGAGGGTTGGAAGCGGCAAAACAAGTCTTATAAAGACGCTGAATGGAGAATTGCCTTTGCAGGGGGGGCATGGAGTCGTTGCGGGATTTGATCTGCACCGGTTGAGACCCCGGGAGCTGGCGCTGTTACGCCGCAAAATTGGGGTCGTTTTTCAGGATTTCAGGTTGCTGACAGACCGGACGGTTTACAAAAACCTTGCGTTTGTTTTGAAGGCTACCGGGTGGAAAAACACGGTTTCCCTCCGGGAGCGGATTCACGAAGTCCTGGAGAGCGTTAAGATGGAACATAGCAGCCATAAGATGCCACATGAACTATCGGGAGGGGAACAGCAACGGATTGTTATAGCCCGGGCGCTCTTGAACAATCCGGATTTGATTCTGGCCGATGAACCAACCGGAAACCTCGATCCTGAGACCTCGGAAGAAATCCTGGAGCTGCTCAGGGAGCAGAATAAAACAGGCAAAACCGTGGTAATGGCCTCCCATGACTACATCCTCATCGGGAAACACCGTTCCCGGACCCTTATTTGTGAGGAGGGAAGCATAAAAGATACCGCCCGGTTTGAAGGAAAGATTGATTTTCAGGCTATCCTGGAATAGCCTGCGGCATGTCCACGGATTCGCGTGATCAGGGCAAGGGTTCGTTTTCCATCTCCCTGACAAATTCTTTCATCCATGCTTTTACGGAATCCCTGACCTCAGGGTCTTTCATGGCATAGATAAGATTGGTTTTCAGGAATCCCAGTTTATCTCCGATATCGTATCGTTTGCCGTGGAATTTTAATCCATACATCGGGTAGTCTTTAACCATCTCCTTCATGGCATCGGTCAGCTGTATTTCGTCATTGATGCCGGTTCCGATTGTGTCGAGGTAAGCGAATATTTCGGGTGTGAACACATAGCGGCTGGCCACAGCCAGGTTTGAGGGTGCCTGATCGGCCTGAGGTTTTTCAACCCAATTGGATGCCTGGTAGACATTCCGGGTGACGGGTTTTCCGTCGATGACGCCATACCGGCTTACGCGTTCCGGGTCTACCTCTTCGAGGGCAATTACCGGGCTTTTGTATTTTTCGTATACCTCAATGAGCTGTTTTGTAACGGGGACTCCCCATCCATCCATCAGGGTATCGCCAAGGAGAATGGCAAAGGGTTCGTTGTTTACGTGAAAGCGGGCCAATTGAATGGCATCGCCCAGGCCCCGCATTTCTTTCTGCCAGATGAAATGGATATTGGCAATCCGGGAGATTCTCCGGATTTTCTCCAGCATTTCCAGGTTCTTTTTTTCCGTGAGGGTTTCTTCGAGGGCTGCACTTCGGTCGAAGTGTTCCTCGATGGCTCTTTTCCCGCGGCCGATGATCATCAGGATATCGGTAATTCCCGATTCGACGGCTTCTTCAACCACATATTGAATTACGGGGGTATCCACAATCGGGATCATCTCCTTGGGTTGGGATTTGGTAGCAGGCAGAAATCTTGTTCCGTAGCCTGCTGCCGGGATGACAGCTTTTTTAATCATGGCCGGGTAACTATTTTGGGTTTGATGACCTGAATATCGTTTGCTTCCATGAGGGTTTTCAGTCGGGTAAACATTTCTTCATCGGCATAGGTTCCGATAATGGCTCCTCCGGAACCGGTAAATTTGGCACTTGCCCCCGTGGACCTTGCCAGTTCAACCATATGAATGTTCCCCCGGGAAATGGGCACGGTTTTCCGGCGCAGGTCAAAATTCTCATCTATGAGGGTATGCATTTTCCGGTGGTCGCCTTTTTTCATGGCTTCACAGAACTCCACCGTTATTTGACCCCAACGAAGTACGGCCTGCAGTACGTTGGGATCGCCAATCTCAAAACGTGCCCGCAGGTTGTTGTGCACCACTTCGGTTCCTTCGGAAAGATTCTTCCGGAAGGCAATATAAAAAGGAGGAAATCTCCGGGGATCGATTTTTTCATAGTTTCCATACCCCTGCCGATCCATGATATCTTTATCAAAATCCATGAATACCGGTGTTTCGTAAGCCTGGGCTACCCGGTCCTGCAAACCGGCTGAAATGCCCAGTTCATCGGTTTCAACGGCCAGAACCAGGTTGGCAAAAACGGGCTCAGGAATCGGAATGTTGAAAAAAGCAGCAAGTGCTTTCAACCCGGCCGTGATAATCGCGCTGGAGCCTGCCAGTCCTAGCCGAAGCGGAATATTGGAATGGTAACGAATCGTAAAATTCCGGCTATCCACCTTCAGGTTGTTGTGGAGGCAATATTCATAAAATACTTTTATGGTGGCTTTTAACAGCCGCATGCCTCCGTAGTAGCCGGCAAACTGGATGTCTTCCACCAGCTCCTCCATGCTGTGGAAATGGGTAATATCCAGGTGCTGAGGATTTATCTCCAGTTCGGGGGTTTCATACATCTGGACACGGGCGATGAAATTGGAAAAGACAAATGCAATGGTTTTTCCATAAAAACCATCCGAAGGATTACCGATCACCGCAGCACGGGGATAGGAAAGGGTTTCTAAAATCATGGTGTTTTCAAAAAGGATACAACATTAAAAATTCCATTTTTTTATTGCCTCCAGGTTCATGGAGTTTACAATGTTCTTTGCTTCTGAAGTATACAGGAATTGAAGTTCTTTTGCATAGCGTGCTGTTACTTTATCCCGGACAATTTTCATGGTGGAATTGACCAGTCCGTTTTGTTCCGAGCATGCTTCCGGCAAGACCGCAAGGGTAGCCGGGATCCATCTTTCGGGAAACATGCTGCTGTATTTTCCTCCCAGGCGGTATGCATTTATTTCCCTTTGAATGATCTGCAGGGCTTCTATATCGCCTTTTTTTGTGTTGGGATGGATGGCCCGGTTTACAAGTTCCTGTTTTATAGCTGCCACATTGGGTACAATGAACCCTACGGTGTAGGGATTCTGATTGTTGTAAAGGATCACCTGATCGATAAACCGGGATTGGTCAGTAATGGCTTCTTCGATTCCTTCGGGGCTGAATTTCTCTCCGTCGTTGGCAATCAGGAGGCTTTTAAAGCGTCCCAATACATAGAGAAAACCCTCGGCATCCATATACCCCATATCGCCGGTGTAAAGCCATCCATCTTTGATGGTCTCACGGGTAGCTTTCGGATTGTTCCAGTATCCCACCATTACATTATCGCCTTTCACCACAATTTCTCCTTTTTGACCGGTTGGCAGTTCATGGTCGTTATCATCCACGATTTTGAGGTCCAGGTATTTCACCAGTTTTCCTGAGGAGCCGAATTTTATGGCGTGGAGGGCGTTGGAGGAAATGACGGGCGAGGCTTCCGAGAGTCCATATCCCTGGCACATGGGCATGCCTACCGCATAAAAAAATCGCTGTAACTCAATATCCAGGAGGGCTCCTCCTCCGATGAAAAATTGCAGGTTTCCCCCAAATCCTTCCCGGATTTTTGAAAAAAGAATCGTATCAAAAAGGGCCAGTAAGGGCTTGTATACAATACGGAATCCTTTTCCCTTGTTGTATCCCAGACCGTTGTACTTATAGGCTGTTTTCAATGCCAAAGTAAAAAGTTTTTCTGCCGTTTTGCCTTTGGCTTTGATGTTTGATTCAATCCCTTTCCGGAAATTCTTCGCCAATGCAGGCACGCTCATGAGAACATGCGGTTTTATCTCTTTGATATTTTTCGGAATATTTTTCAGGGTCTCCAGGGCCGTGCGTCCCTGTTCCAGGGAAGCCACGCTGGCTCCATTGTACATGAAACAGTAGAGGCATGCTGTGTGGGCAAAGGCATGATCCCAGGGAAGGATAGCCAGCGTTTTCCATTCCGGGGTAATTTCCATCAATGTGTTGGATTGAACAACATTGGCGGCATAATTCAGGTGGGATAACATGATCCCTTTGGGGTCGGCAGTCGTGCCTGAAGTGTAGGAGATATTGGCCAAATCTCCGGGCTGGATGTTTTTTCTTATCCGATGAAAGCTTTCGGGATCTTTTTTCAACGCTTCTTCACCCATTTTCAGGATGTCTTCATAGGCGATGTCGCCCTCTTCCGGATTTTCTTTGCCGTCGAGGTAAATAATCTTTTCAAGGTTGGTGAGTTCCTTTCGGATTTCTTCGATCTTGTGGGCTTGTGCGTTGGAGACAAACACCATTTTCGCTCCGGAATGATTCAACCGGAATTTTAATTCCGAGGCAGCATCCAGTTTGACCGATAAGGGAACATTGGCGCCTCCGGCATAAAGAACTGCCAGTTCGCTGATGATCCATGCATTTCGTCCTTCCGAGATCAGTCCGGTCCGGTCGCCTTTCTGCAGGCCCAGCTTTTGAAGCCCGGCTCCCAGTTTTAACACTTGCTCACGCGTTTCAGCATAAGTTGTTCCCCGGAACGCACCGTCGTGTTTTTCCCACAGATAGATGTGATCCGAATATTTCTGAACGGAGGTTTCAAAAAGCTCTATGATCGTTTTCACTGCTACAGATTTAATATAATTCATGGTTCAGCACGGAATCAAAAATAAGAAATTTTATGAAAGCAGAGGATGAAACCGTGGAAAAGAACGCAGGGTTACTTAGGAATAGCCCTCCGTAACGAACCATTCAAAAGCATTTGGAGATTTATTTCCGGAAGGTTTCCGGATGCATGAAAAGCCCTGTTCTTAATTTAGGAACGGGCCGGCAGGGTTCATCCGGACTATTGGATGGCTATTTTCAACGCTATATCCGGATGAGGTTCCAACATTTCGGGTACCGGAATATCCAATTGTCCCTTTTTTGTTTTTGCTGTTGAGGATGCCATTGTTTTGCCGTTCCAGGGGTTGAACCATTCCACCCGGTATGCATGGTCTTGCAGGCCATGAATCGTAACGGTTGTTCCACTGATGTTTTCTTTTTCGTACGAGCGGGCCCATCCGAAGGCTTCTTTCCCGGTACCCATCACATACACATCGGTTCCCGGGGCTGATGCGGTCATGGGTTGAAAAGGCAGATTGGCAAAATCGATACCGGCAACAAAAACCGAGAGATTTTTCAACTGGTTCCAGTCTTCCGCTGTGAGCACCGGATAGTCCCACCACACGGGAGTGGCTGCCAGTCCGTTTGTTAGGGATGCCCAGATCTGGTTGTGATAGGCGATATGGTATTTTTCATCGCGGGGTGAATAGTATGCCAGTCCGGCACCCGATTCCCCAAAGATGGCAGGTTTTTCAAAAGCATTCCAGAACCGTTTGCTGGCCCAGGCATAGTTATATAGGGCACTTCGCATAGTATCGTTCGGATATTTCATGGGCCATCCCTGGGCCGGGTACATATGAATGTTGGCTATGTCGTTTCGTTCATACAAGGGTTCCCGGTATTCACTGAATCCTCCGCTGAAGGAAGCTGTAGTAGGGTGATTGTAGGGATCGTTTTCTTCAAAATAAGCATCGCACTTTTCGACCCAGTCGTAACATTCCTGGTGTCTGCCGTGTGCCCATCCATCGGTACCGTTCATTTCATTGATCAACTCCCAGATGCCCCAGCTTCGGCTGTGGGCAAAACGGGCGATCATATACCGGTATTTCTTTTTCTGGTATTCCCACACCAGGGAGTCGCTATAGACGTCGTCAACATCGATGAGCTGACTGTATGGATTGTTCCTCCATTCAGCGGCCCATACGGTTTCAGAAAAAAGGTCGTGAGGCCAGATGGCATACATCACTTTGATGTCTTGGTTTTCGAAGATGGCCAGCATGGAATCGATCCGGCCGCATTTTAACTGATTATACCTGCCCAGTTCCTGTTCAATCAATCCGGTTCCATTGACAAAACCGCCATAGGTAATGTCCCATATAGCAAAGAGGTTGGCTTTGTGTTCAGCAAAGGTTTCAAATCGCTCCATGTCGTTTCGCCAGGGAGAATAGACGCCTGTTCCGTAATAGGAGGTTCCGTCATCGTACATGAAATAGTGCGGATTGACGGTCGACGGTTTGATCCATCCGTGGTGTTCCGAATCAACCGAATGAAAAGAAGCTTCCTCGGACTCTCCTTTTCCTCCGGCATCCTTGACATAAAGCCGGTAGGTATATTCTCCGGTTTCATTGGGTGAAAAACGCAACTTCCACTGATCGGCGTTTTCATGGTTATCATAGAACCCGTTGATCCGGATGGTTTTTCCTGAAGGCGCTGTAAAGAGGGCATATACATCTATGTCTTCCGGATCGTACGGATTTTCAATTTCTACGTTGTGAAGGGAAAGAAAAATTTCAAATTTCTCGTATTTTTTTACGGTGGCAGCATTTGTTTTTTCGGTTTTTATTTCCGGTGTTTTTCCGGGAACAGAGGTTTCTCCAACCACCTGCTCATCTGCGAAATACTGTTCTCCGTCTGTACCGGTTGCCAATACGTTATAAAAATAGTGTTTATACGGTGGGAGGTGGGTATCGGTACCCCGGATGACAACCGGAGGCCGGTCACTACGGGAAGGAAAGGAAAGCCTTCCGCTTTCAAAAGTATCGGAAAATCCGAATCGTTGGGAATAACCCGGAAAAAGAGAGAAGAAAAAGACAATCAGAAAAAGATAGGGCCTGAGGGAACATTTCTGAAGACTACAGAAGCCCATAGCAGAGAAAAAAGAGAAATTGCAATCATTTGTTTTCATTCATCCTAAGTTTTACTGAATCTTAGTCGCTGTCGGAGACAGGAATAATTCATGAATTATTCGGGTTAAGTTCATTTGTTCTTTTTGTGTACTTTTTTGTTCCCTGATGGTTTAATGAAAGAATTAAGTTCGTACATTCAATCCGGATTTAAAGATAGCAATTATAATGAAATAAGCCCCGATGGAGGAAGTTGTACTCCTCCTGTTCCGGTATTTGGGGTCCCCGTACAAATTGAAAAGTAAGGAATTAATTTGGTGTTGGATCAGCGATAAAAAAAAACCTATGAATCAGATGAAATGGATATTGACTCTACGAATTTTCCCCCTTTTGATTTTTGTTGTCCTTGCTATGTCGTGTGGAAATAAAAAACCGGTTGAGGAAGAGTGGATCCCCCTTTTCAATGGAAAAGATCTTACCGACTGGCAGATCAAGTTTACCGGGTATCCTTTGGGAGAGAACCTGCATCATACTTTTCGTGTGGAGGATGGCATTCTGAAGGTATGTTATGACGACTGGGATCATTTCAACGGCGAGTTTGGGCATATTTTTTACAAAGATGCATTTTCGCATTACCGGCTTCGTGTGGAGTACCGGTTTGTAGGGGATCAGGTTGCAGGCGGTGAAGCCTGGGCGTTTCGCAACAATGGTTTGATGCTTCACGGCCAGTCTCCGGAAACGATGGACCGCGATCAGTCGTTTCCGGTATCTGTGGAGGTACAATTGCTGGGAGGCGACGGGATCCATGAACGTTCAACCATGAATCTATGCACGCCCGGAACCCATGTGGAGATGAACGGACAATTGGTGGAACAACATTGCATCAATTCCCGTTCCGGGACCTACCATGGCGACCAGTGGGTTACCGTGGAAGTGGAAGTGAAGGGCGGAGAAGTGATCCGCCATATGGTGGAAGGCCAAGAGGTGCTGACCTACCAGAAGCCCCAGCTTGATCCGCAAGATCCGTCGTTCAGCAAACTGCTGCCTCCCAATGGAGACCGGATACTGCGCAAAGGAACCATTTCCCTGCAGGCTGAAAGCGCTCCAACAGAATTCCGGAAAGTGGAACTTCTGAATCTGGAGGATGCCTCCGGGAAGTAACCCGGGATAACGCGTTATCTTCAGCTGACAACCAGCGAATCAGGGATTCTGATGAATCATACAAACGTGTATGTGTCTATGGATTCCCCGGTATTTATCCGGAAACGGGGGAACCGGACAAGGGGACAAAGACCTCACAGGTTTTCATAGATGATACGCAGCAGTTGATCTTTTTTTATGGGTTTGGAAATATACCCGTCGCATCCGGCCTCCAGGGATTTCTCCCGGTCACCCTGAAGAGCAAAGGCTGTCTGGGCAATCACAGGAATCGCCGGGTTGAGTTTTTTGATGGCTCGCGTAGCATCATACCCATTCATTACCGGCATTTCAATATCCATCAGCACAAGATCAGGAGGAGGAGATTCCTGACACCGTTTCACGGCTTCCTCTCCATTGGAGGCTTTGATAACTTTGAATTTTTCACGCACCAACAACGTGTGAAGAAACATGTATCCTGTTGGATCATCTTCAGCAATCAGGATGATTTTTCCCTCTTTTTCAGGGGGTGTTTTTGCCTTGGGTTCTGGTGTGGTCATGGATTCTTTCTTCATTGAATGTATCAGAGGAAAAGAAACATAAAATGTACTGCCTTTTTCAAGTTCTGAATCCACCCAAATTTTACCTCCCAGCATTTCCGTATAGTTTTTTGCTATGGACAATCCCAGTCCGGACCCTTCATGCGAGCGGGTGTATTTTGTGTCTACCTGTACAAAGCGTTCAAAAATAGCTTGTTGTTTCTCCGGAGGGATTCCCGGTCCGGTATCTTTCACGTACATTGAGATCCAGTCGTTATCTATGGAGCATCCTATTTCAACACTCCCTGAGGAGGTGAATTTAAACGCATTCTTCAGGAGGTTTCCGATGACCGATTCCAGTTTGTTTTTATCCGAACGTATCCGGATGTCGTTTCTTTTATCCTTGTCAGCCCAGGTAAAGCGAATATGTTTTTTTTCTGCTTCGGGCTGAAAGAAGCGATAGAAGTAATTCAAGAGGTCGCAGATATTTACTTCCGTCCATTTGATGACGGCCTGGCCGGCTTCGATTTTTGAAATCTCGATGATGTCGTTGATCGTGTCCATCAAGCGGGTTCCACTGATGGTGACCATATCAAAATATTCGTTTATATCTTCCTGTTGCAGATCCGGAGTACGGAGCAAATCAATGAAGCCCAAAATTCCATTCATGGGGGTACGTATTTCGTGGCTCATATTCGCCAGAAAGGCGGATTTCAAACGGTCGCTTTCTTCGGCTTTTTCCTTGGTAATCACCAACTCTTCGAGCATTCTTTTCTTTTCCGTGATGTCTTCCCTGACGGATACAAAATTGGTTATCTCTCCCTCATTGTTTACAATGGGTGAGATGACAGCATCTTCCCAGTAAAGTTGTCCGTCTTTTTTGCGGTTCCTGATTTCCCCGTTCCAGTCATGACCGGAGAGAATGGTATTCCATAGGTTTTCAAAAAACTCCCGGGGGTGATAGTTGGCATTGAGAATCCGTGGATTTTTGCCTTTTGCTTCCTTCAGGGTATAACCTGTGATGGTTGTAAACCGGGGATTTACATATTCGATGATTCCTTCTTTGTTGGTAATCACAATGCTTACCGGATTCTGTTCTACCGAGCGACTTAATAGTTTCAGTTGTTTTTCTGCTTGTTTTTTTTCTGTAATGTTGTGGATTACCGAATGAATATATGTTTTTCCTTCAATGTTTACAAGGCTGGGAAATACTTCCACATCGGCGATGGACCCATCGGCTTTTTGGTGTACAGTTTCTATGGATTCGCTTTTTCCTTTCAGAATATTTTGTATGCTTTTCTCGAGGATTTCGGGAGGGCCGGTATTTATTTCGGTTATTTTCTTTTTCGTCATTTCGTTCAGGTTCCACCCGTAAAATCTGAGGGCTGCCTTGTTTGCTTCCATGATCCTTTTTGTTTCCGGGTCGACGATCAGCTTGATTGCTGAATGGTTGTGAAAGATATTGCGGAATTTTTCTTCGCTTTTGCGGAGTGCATCCAGGTTTCGGATTCGTTCGGAAATATCTCTGGCTACACTCAGAATCACATTTTTGCCTTTGAACCTGATCAGGGTTGAGCTTATTTCCACCGGGATTTCCTTGCCATTTTTTGTTTGGTGTTTGGTTTCGAAGACCTGAGTTTTATCGAATTTCATTGAACTTGCAAGGTTGTGGATGTCGTCTGTCTGTAAATGGGCATCTATTCCGACGAGTCCTATTTTCAGCAGTTCTTCCCGGGTATATCCGAGTTCCTCCAACGCTCTTTTGTTCACATCCAGGAGGGTCCCGTCATTGTCGATAATCCATACCGTTTCGTTCATGGCATCGATGATATCATGGTATTCTTTCTCGTTCCGGAGCAGTGATTCCTCCAGTTTCTTTCTTCCTGAGATATCTTCTGTAATGCCGATCAGGCGATAGCGTTTTTTCTCCCGATTTTTTTCAATGACCGATCCCACATCGCGAAACCAGATGTATTGTCCTTTGCTGTTTTTGATCCGGTATTCTGCTTCGTATTTTTCCCCGTTTTCGTGCAACACCTGTTTCACGGCCTGCATGGTTTTCGTGTAGTCATCGGGGTGGATCAGATCGGTAAAATCGGTAAAAGTTTTGAATTGATCCGGGGGAAACCCAAGCAAATTTGCTTTTAGGTTATCAAAGATCACCTTGCCCGATGGGAGATTCATTTCCCACCATGCAAAATTTCCGGCCTGTAACCCTGCTTGTACACGTCTGGTCAGTTGTTCTTTCGTTTTTTCGGCGTTTCTTTGTGTCGTAACATTCCGGATAAAACCTCCCACACCCCTGGTTCCGTCCGGAAAGTCGACGGGAAATTTCCGGGTTTCAAAGATCTGATCGCCCATGGCTTCTTCATGAACAACCAACCTGTTTTTTTCAAGCGCCTTACGGTCGGATTCCCGGCATTTTCTGGCGGATGCTTCGGGCATGAAGGAAAAATCATCTTTTCCGATTATATCCCGGGAAGGGATGCCGAAGAATTTTGCATTTTGTTCGTTAACAAACAGGTAATGGAATTTATCATCTTTAAGGAACGCCATGTCGGAGGTGGAGTTCAGAAACGTAGCATACCGTTTTTCATTGATGCGAAGGGATTCCTGGGCTTCCACTCTTTCTTGTTGTATGGCCTTTTGTTCCAGTGCATGTTGAACCGCAGGAATCAGTCTGTTTAAGGATTCTTTCAGAACATAATCTGTTGCTCCGGCTTTCATACATTTTACGGCCGTTTCTTCGTTTATGGATCCGGTTGCAATGATGACCGGTATACCGGGAGCTTCTTTTAAGGTGATCTGAAGGGCATCCATTCCGGTAAAAGAGGGCATATGGTAGTCGCTGACAATCAGGTTCGGTTTGAAACGGTGGAGGGCTTCCTTGAATGCTTCTTCTGTTTCGACCACCTCGAAACGGGTATCGGGAAAAATCTTGCGAATGGTCCTTTGGGCTAATTCCGCATCGGTTGGAAGGTCTTCGGCAATGAGAATCCTGAGGTGTTTTTCCATTTTCTTTTCCTTGATTAATTTTTAATAATACCCATTTTATCCTTTTTGTTCAACAGGCAGGCTAAAATAAAATTCCGCTCCTTTTCCGGGTTCGCTATGGGCCCATATGTTCCCTCCATGGCGGTGCAGAATCCGGTGGACCAGTGCCAGTCCTACGCCTGTCCCGGGATACTCTTTTTCGCTGTGCAGCCTTTGAAAGACTTCAAACAGTTTATCGGCATATTTCATGTTGAATCCCGTACCGTTGTCCTTCACGCAATATATGATTTGGTTATTTTCTTGTTTGCAGGAAATGGAAATTTCAGGATTATCGGTTTTTGATGTGAACTTTATGGCATTGGAAAGCAGATTGATCCAGACCTGGTGCATCATTTCCTTGTCGGCATACACCTGGCCTAAGGGTTCTTTTTTCATTCGAACAGCGTTCGGTTCTGCTTCTGCCGTTAATTCGGCATACACTGCGTCAACCAGAAGATTCATGTTCATGAGGGATTTATTCAACCGGCTTCTTTCCAGGCGGGAGAATCTCAAAATGGCATCGATGAGTTGTTCCATTTTGTACGTGTTCTTCTGTATTACCGAGCAGATGTGTTTTCCCTGGGCATCCAGTTTGGAGCCATACTCTTCGGCCAGTATTTGTGTGAATCCGATGATTCCCCGCAGGGGAGCACGCAGGTCGTGCGATACCGAATAGGCAAAAGCTTCCAGTTCTTTGTTGGCAACCTGAAGCTCCAGGGTTCGTTGTTCCACCCGGGATTCCAGCTCGGCATTCATTTTTTTGATGGCATCCTCAGCGGCTTTTCTTTCGGAAATATCCACAATGATGGCTGCAAACAGGCGTTCTTTGTTAAATTGAAGCAGCTGAAGGTGCACTTCAACCGGGTATTGCGTTTTGTCTTTTCGCTGATGAACGGTTTCAAACGTGATTCTCTGTTTTTTGTTGGTCAGCAACGGTTGGATCAGATCGGTAAATTGTTCCGGCTTTAAAAGAGGTTTGATATCCAGAGGGGTACGTGTTTTCAATTCTTCGAGTGAATATTCGAGGTTATGAAGCGCTGCATTGTTTACCTGAACAAATTTCAGGGTTTTCGCATCAAACAAAAATATTTCGTTTAAGGATTCTTCAAAAATCCGGCTGAAACGTTTGATGATCTGTTCATTTTCTTTGCGTTCTGTGATGTCCCGGCAACTTCCATAGACCATTCCATCCGGGAGAATAACGGCATTGAGTTCCACAGGAACAAAGCATCCGTCTTTTTTTTGCATCTCGAACTCTGTTACCAAATGTCCTTTTTCCAACAAGACCTGGAATTTTTTTTGATGTTCCGGGGCATTTTCCTTTCCGGCCAGCATGAAAATGTCCATTGTAAGAAGTTCCCGGGGGGTATAGCCCTGCAATTGGCATGCACGTTTATTCACATACGTCAAAATCCCCTTCTTGTCGGTTAAAAAAATGGCATCGGCAGAATTTTCGAAAATACTGCGGAATCTTTCCTGGCTTTGCTGGAGAGCTTCCATCGCTCTTTTATGGGAGGTTATCTCGGTGATAAACCCTTCCAGTGCTATGCAGGTTTCGTTCTCGAAGACGGCTCGTCCGCGTTCCCAGACCCATTTGATGGTGCCATCTGCTGCAACCATCCGGTATTCGAGAACAAAAGGTGCCTTTTGTTTGATGGCGGATTGAGTTTTCTTCCACACCATGTCCCGGTCTTCCGGGTGGATGATGGAGTTGAAATCCCTTTCTTTGTTTTCTATAAATCCGGATGCCGGGTATCCGCTGAGGCCCAACATAGCTTCACTTATATATTCCATGGTCCATTGGGCATCGTTTTTACAGCGGTATACAACACCGTTCAGGTTGTCGATCAGGTTGTTGAATTTCCGGTAGCTTTCAGCCAGCTCTTCGATATGCAATTTGTGGTCGGCAATCTCCCACCCAATGTCTGCTATATAGCTGGCTGTTTCGATATCTTTCTCCGTATAAACGGAAGGTTTGTTGCATGCCCCCAGGATAGCCACGACCCTGTCATTTCGTACCACGGGGATCATTAATTCACGGGCAATGATCGGTTTTTCACCGGTGTGATCCCTGGTAGGGTCAAGCGAATCCATATTGTTATAGACAATCGGTTCTTTCCGGCGGATGCATTCATTCCATATTTTTTCCTTTCTTCCGGTAAGGATCTTTTCCTGGTCTGCTTTGCTAACCCGTATTTTTGTCTGGGTAGACCATTCCTGAAGGGATTGCTTTTTCCCGTCCGGGTGCATCAATTGGTAACAGGCCATTTGGCTGCCGGTGAGTTTCTCCACCTCATCCAGTGTCTGTACAAGGAGTTCCGAAAGAGAATGGGTGGTGGCATATTCAAATAAGCTGAGACGGGTATGGGTCAACTGCTGAACAGCCCGTTCTTCGGTGTTGTCTCTGAAGACAATAACTACTCCAACAGTTTTATCGTTTTCATTTTTTATGTCAGCACTGCTTTCGGCAATCGGAATCTCCTTTCCTTGTTTGGAGACCAACAGGGTATGGTCCGGTATTTTTACGGTCCGTTCCTTCCGGAGTTTTTTTTCCAAAGGATATTCCAACGGTTTTCGCGTCTCCTCACCAATAATATGGAAAACCGCTGTCAGGGGTTTGTTGAAAGCTTCTTTTTCGGTCCATCCGGTCAATGCCTCGGCGGCGGGATTCATGAATTGTATCAATCCATGGTTGTCGGTTGTAATAACGGCATCGCCAATGCTTTGAAGGGTGGTCCGGTATTCTGCCTGGGACATGAGAAGGTCAGTTTTTATCTGCAACATCTGTTTGAAGATGTTCTTTTCACGCATGCTATAGAACCAGGCTATCATCGAAACCGAGAAAAGGATCAGAACCATCCCCAGGATCAAAACCAATCCGCCTTTTTTATACAGTTCAGCGAATATTTCGTCTTTGTCGATTTTTGTTACCATGAACCATGGCGTTCCGGAAATATTCCGCAATTCAGTTATTACTCTTTCCCCACGGTAGTCCTCTCCTTCAAAAAAGCCTGTTTTTCCTTTGACCGCCTGAATGGCCGGCAGGGATTCCATCTCCTTCGCGATGCGGAATTTCATAGCAGAGCCTTTTCTATGCCGCAGTTCATTCAGAAACACAACGCTGTCTCCTTCGTCGCGAACCAGGATTGATTCGGCCGTTTTACTGGGAACCGGCCAGCGCTGGATCAACGGGAACAAATAGCTCTCGGGATTTACCCGGTAGATCAGAAAGGCAACAAGCTGCGAATGAAAATAAACCGGAGCAGCAAAATCAATGTGAACCTTTGTGTGTTCAATGCAATAATAGATCTCGTCTTTGACAGGCAATTGCTCCCGGATAATGGATTGGAGGATGGTTTGCGTGGTGGTGCTTATGGGGATGGTGTCGGGATGCAATGAATAGATGGCGTGGAAAAGCGGGGTTATGATCAAAATGTTTTCATAATCGTGGTTGGAGGCAAAAAGCACAATGTCTTCATGGACTGTTTTATAAATAGCCGAATCAAAAGCGGTAACCAGCCGTGAAATGTGTTCTGAAAGAGGGGCGTTTTGGGAAAAGTACAGGAGTTCAGAAATCCTTTCATCGTGCCATTGGGTAATCTGTTCTGCTTTCAGATTGGCAATGGCCATAAGCTGGTTGTACTTTTCATCGTAGGTTTTGCTTTTTTCAAGATGGTAATAGAAGAACCCTGCAATACCCACGAAAACAATGATTGCGGAAACGGGTATAATCATGTGCCTGAACAGATTGATTCGCGTATTGATCTTCATTTTGAAAAGGCTTAATTCAGATATCCCGTTCCGGAGTGAACCCCTCGTGCAATATTAAGAAAAATGAATAAGAAATCCAATCTTCCGGTTGAAATGCTATCGCTTTAATTTTAAGTGGTTACGATTTGGAGAAGAGGATCAGGATGGGGTTGTTTTTGTCGAAGGATGTTTCCGGTTGGCATAATTCAGCAGGGATAGCGAGAGTCCGATAACAGCCATACCGGCCACCGAGGGAACATCAGGTTTTTCTTCGGTTATCAGGATCCAACTCAAGGCTGCTCCCGATACTGGAATAAGAAATTTCCAGGCATTCAGGAGGGATACTTTCACCCCGGGGCGTTTGAGCAGGGTGTACCAGATGGTCATGGCTGCGGCCGACAGAAAACTCAGCCACGCAAGCGCATAGTAATAGGCAGGCGGAAAAGAACGGGGGGGGATGCCTTCGACAGGCAGGGATACGCCAATTAACAAGAGACCTCCCAGAATCAGGGATCCGGAACTCAGAACCATGGGAGAAATGCCCCCGGAGTGTTTCGAGATGAGTACATTTGAAAAGCCGGCTACCAGGTTGTTGACAAGCAAAAGGATGATACCCAGGATCTCCGCTTCGCCTTTTTCGGGAATACCCTGCCTGCCAACCGTTATGATAACGATTCCTGCAACCCCTACCAGGATGCTGCCGGTTTTGAGCGGGGTCATTTTGTCGTTATGTACCATGAAATGCGCCACCAAGGCAACAAAAAGGGGCGATGACCCGATGATCATGGCGCCCAGCGATCCGGGAACCAGGTTCAACCCTGTGTAAAAAAGGGCATATTGAGTGAATACCTGAAGAATGCTCATCAGCAAGAGAAACTTCCAATGGATGAGTACCTGTTCGAAATAGACCCTGAATTTTCCAAACCAGATAAGAATGAGAAATCCGGAAAGGGTAAAACGAAAACCGGCAAACTGAAGAGGCGTGTGATACGCCAATCCGATCTTGATCCCTGCAAAGGCAGTGGACCAGAGCCAGCACGCCAGAATAGCCAGAAAAGTGGTGCTTTTAATAATATTTTTCATGTACGGAAATTCGATGCAAAGGTGGGGAATAATATTCAGATTCTGAAAACAAAAAATCTACCCTTACCGATTTGGTTGTGTTTCATATTTCTGTAATTTCGGTATGTTTTTAGCTATTCCGAATGCCCGTTTAAGGATAGAGAGTACGCTTCATTGTTTGAAAAAAAAAGTCATTATGGAAACGATCCATGCAATACTTCTTTCGGATGAAATTACCTGGGAGACAGCATTCATACGTCTGATATTCAGTTTTATGATAGGCACATTAATTGGTATTGAACGCGAAACGCATAATCAGCCGGCAGGATTGCGGACGCATATCCTGATTTGTATTGGGGCGACATTGATTATGTTGTTGTCGATTTATATTCCGCAGGTTTTCACGGATTTTCAGAATGGAGATCCGGGGCGGATTGCTGCTCAGGTGGTCTCCGGCATCGGATTCCTGGGCGCCGGGGCTATCCTGAAATTCGGCGCCAATGTAAAGGGGCTTACCACAGCTGCTTCCATATGGACCATCGCTGCGGTGGGCCTGGCAATAGGCGCCGGAATGTATCTGGTAAGTCTTATCGCGGTAGGGATCATCCTTTTTGCTTTAACGGTGATGGACCTTTTCGAAAAACGGATCTTTAAAGAACGCACGTTGAAAAAAATCGAAATGATGGTCCGCAAGAAAAATTCAGATATCAACCGCTACCGGCGTATGTTTGAAGAGATGGATATTACGATCTCTTCATCGGGTTTTGAGAGGAATTTGTCCGAAGCGACCGATAAACTGACTTTCATTGTGGGGCTGACCCGTAAAACCGATATGCAGGAACTTGCGGAAAGGCTGGAATCGACGGAAGGCGTGGTTTCATTTTCCATCGAGTGGATTCTGTAAGGGCCAACCACCTTTATGGGTTGATTGCCTCCAGAAGACTTTCACAGGAATCTTCCAGCAGGTCAAGGACCAATTCAAAACCTTCCTCTCCGCCATAGTAGGGATCTGGAATCTCCGGGTAGTTGTATTTTTTTCTGAAATCCGTTATTCCATGAATTTTCGCCAGGTCCTGGGAATTCCGGGCTCTTTTTTTCAATTCGCGGACGTTTTCACGGTCCATGCCGAGGATGTAATCAAAACGATCGAAATCGGAATCCGGATCAAACGGCCTGGAGATGCTGTCGATCAGGATATCTCTTTTTAAGGCATGATTTCTCATTCGCTGATCGGCAGGTTCTCCGGCATGCCATCCTGAAAGACCGGCTGAATCGATCTCAAAGCGCTCTTGCAGTCCCTTTTTCATGACCAGTTTTTTGCACAAAGCCTCGGCACTGGGTGACCGGCAGATATTACCCAGACAGACAAACAGAATACGTTGCTTCATTTTTTGTGCATTCATTGGTTCTTTTCCGAAATTTGTACAAAAATAATGAAATATATGGGAACCCAGGAAGCAGGGATTTGTACCCGGAGGTGCAGACAGAACGAACATCAGAATCCGGATTCATTTCGGGAAAGACCGGCTGCATCCTGGTCAGGATAAATACTTCTGTAGTCCGGATGCAACGTTACCGGAGGTTATCTTTTTTTGAAAGATCGTTTTTTTTGATAAGTTTTGCATCTTCATTTTTTCGGGCATGAAAGATTTTACAACGGGACTTGTAACCAAACCGCTTCTTCAGTTTTCCGGTCCGCTGGTTTTGGGAAGTGTTTTTCAGAACCTCTACAATGTAGTAGACAGCATTGTGGTTGGGAATGTATTGGGCAAGGAGGCCCTTGCTGCTGTAGGAGCATCGTTTCCGGTGTTGTGGACGCTGATTTCGTTGGTTATGGGAATTGCTGCTGGTGCAAGTACGGTTGTCTCCCAGTATTTTGGGGCGGGGGATAACAAAAATGTTGTCCATACGGTTGATACGATTTATCTTTTCTTTTTTGGTGCTTCTCTTCTGGTTACGGTAACGGGCATGGTGTTGAGCCGGCCCATTTTTGTTTTGCTTCAGCTTCCGGAGCATATTCTACCGGATGCCCTGATCTATATGAACGTCTATCTGGCCGGAATGATTCTTTTGTTTGGTTTCAACAGCACGATTTCTGTTCTTCGCGGCCTGGGGGATTCGAAAACTCCCCTCTATTTTATGATTGTAGCGGCTTTGTTGAATACAGCCCTTGATTTGTTGTTTGTTGTGGTCTTCAGATGGGGCATTGCCAGTGTAGCGGTTGCTACCGTTCTGGCTCACGGATTTGCTTTTCTGGGAGGGATCTGGTACCTTAACCGTTCTCATCCATTGGTTAAACTATCGCTCCGGAACATAAAATTTGATTCTTCCATTTTCAGGTCGTGTGTACGGATTGGCTTACCCACAGGCATTCAACAGTCGTTTGTGGCGATAGGCATGATGGCAGTGATGGGAATTGTCAATGGGTTTGGCACCAACGCCATAGCTGCTTATACCGTTGCTCTCAGGGTGGATTCATTTGCCAAAATGCCTTCCATGGCATTCAGCTCAGCCCTGGCCACTTTTGCTGGCCAGAACCTGGGTGCTTTCAATGAAAAAAGAGCCAAAGCCGGTTTATATTCAACCCTCATCATTTCCGGAACGTACAGCGTTTTTATAACTGTTCTCATTGTGTTGTTCGGAAAAGGGGTTATGACCCTCTTCACGGATGATACCGCCGTGATTGCCATCGGGCAGCAATACCTGGTGATCGTTTCTTCCTTTTATCTGGCTTTTTCTCTTATGTTCAGCTTTACAGGAATGATGCGTGGAGCAGGAGCTACCCTGATCCCCATGATCATTACAATTGTGTCCCTATGGGTAGTCCGGTTACCGCTTTCCGTATATATGTCGAAACAAATTGGTGTTACCGGGATCTGGTGGGCCCTGCCGGTATCCTGGTTCGTGGGTTTTGTTTTGATTATGGCCTATTACCTCTCCGGAAAATGGAAAAATAAAGGCGTTGTGAAAAAAAATAGCCCCGGTACAACCCTTCAGGACCCGGAGGGATCATAAAATACAGGCTATAAATCTCTGTTTCTGCCAATGTTAATTTATTTTATCCCTGGGGTCAAAACATGGAACCGGCCCTTTTTGTTTTCGTTTTTAAAATTATCTTTGTCTGTTGAATCACTGTATTAGCCATACGGTAAACGGCAAACGGCCGATTGAATACATGCTTTTACGTTCATGAATCATATGTTTAAAATTAATTCAAACAGCAACATACGTTGCATAAAATTTTTAATCTTATGAATAGTATATTTATTATAGTTCCTGTTGCTTCTTTGCTGGCGTTGGTGTTTGCCTGGATCTTTTTCAAATCGATGATGAAGAATTCAGAAGGTACCCCCCGGATGAAAGAAATCGCGCAATACGTAAGAGAGGGTGCTATGGCCTATTTGAGGAGGCAGTATAGAGTGGTGACTTTTGTTTTCATCATTTTGTTCATACTGCTTGCGATCATGGCCTATTTTAATGTTCAGAACCCGTTTGTTCCGGTAGCATTTCTCACAGGGGGCTTTTTTTCCGGGTTGTGTGGTTTTCTGGGTATGAAAACAGCAACGCATGCTTCGGCACGTACCGCTCATGGAGCTTCTCAGTCGCTTAACAAGGGATTGCAGGTTGCTTTTCGCAGTGGAGCGGTCATGGGATTGGTCGTGGTTGGTTTTGCATTGCTCGACATTGCGGCCTGGTTTTGGGTGTTGAACGAATACGTTTACACGCCGGATAATATGGCCAACGGACTGCACTTTTTGGGTTTGAATCTGGTGCATCCACACCCGGAATATGTTTCCGGGGGTATCATTAATTCAGCGGGAGAAAGGGTAAAGCTGATTGAAATCACCGTAACCATGCTGACTTTTGGAATGGGTGCGTCAACCCAGGCGCTGTTTGCCCGTGTGGGTGGGGGTATTTATACCAAAGCGGCGGATGTAGGAGCTGACCTGGTGGGGAAAGTGGAAGCCGGTATTCCGGAGGACGATCCACGGAATCCTGCAACCATTGCGGATAATGTGGGGGATAACGTAGGAGATGTTGCCGGTATGGGGGCTGACCTTTATGAATCGTATGCCGGTTCCATTCTGGCAACAGCTGCATTGGGTGCATCCTTGCCTGCCCTGGTTATAAAAGATGCAGGGCTTACGGCATACCAGGCTGTTATGGCGCCAATGATTGTGGCAGCCATTGGAATTCTTCTTTCCATTGCAGGAATATTTATGGTTCGAACCAAGGAATCGGCTACACAAAAAAACCTGTTACATGCTTTGTTACTTGGAACAGGGGGCAGTTCCCTGCTTATTTTGGTTGCTATGATTGGTCTGGTGTTTTTGGGCTGGGTTACCTGGGGTGTATTTTGGGCCGTAGTGATTGGGTTGGTGGCCGGCGTAATCATTGGCCAGGCAACGGAATATTTCACCTCCGATGAATACAAACCCACCAAAGGCATTGCCCGACAGGCACAACAGGGCCCGGCAACCACGATCATTGACGGTCTTGCTGTGGGTATGTATTCAACCTGGATACCGGTGGTAACCATTGTTTTGGGTATCATGGGTGCTTTCTGGGCCGCCGGAGGGGCACAACATTTTGCAATGGGTGTTTATGGAATTGGCTTTGCAGCCGTGGGTATGCTTTCCACACTGGGAATTACCCTGGCTACCGATGCCTTTGGTCCCATAGCAGACAATGCCGGGGGGAATGCCGAAATGGCTGAATTGCCTCCTGAAGTACGGGAGCGTACCGATGCCCTGGATATGCTGGGCAATACAACCGCCGCAACCGGCAAAGGATTTGCCATTGGATCAGCTGCCCTGACAGCCATGGCCCTTATATCCGCCTATATGGAAGAGGTCCGGCTATGGTTCGATAAAATTGCCAAAATGGGGGAAGGATTTGTTACCAAAGGGGGTTATGTGTTTTATAACGACGTGGTACCTGCTGTGGAAGAAGGGGTTGAGGTAATTAAAATTTCAACCGCCTCGGTGAAGCAATTCTCGGCAGCTTACGATATCACCTTGTTTAATCCCTTGTTCCTCGGAGGAATTTTCCTGGGTGCCATGATGGCTTTTATATTTAGTGCCATGACGATGAAAGCGGTGGGTCGCGCTGCCGGTGCTATGGTCGATGAGGTTCGTCGTCAGTTCCGTGAAATCAAGGGTATCCTCGAAGGAAAAGCCAAACCGGAATATGCCAAATGCGTCGAAATTTCAACCAAAGGAGCGCAACGCGAAATGATGTTGCCTTCGCTGGTAGCCATTGCCGTACCCGTAATTGTGGGTGCAACCATGGGCGTTGCAGGTGTGGTTGGTTTGCTTGCAGGTGGTTTAACGACCGGTTTTACCCTTGCTGTATTTATGAACAACGCCGGAGGCGCCTGGGACAATGCCAAGAAATTTATCGAAAAAGGGAATTATGGAGGCAAAGGAAGCGAAGCACATCATGCCGGTGTGGTGGGCGATACCGTGGGCGATCCGTTTAAAGATACCTCCGGTCCCTCGCTGAATATCCTGATTAAATTAATGACCATGATTTCCGTGGTAATGGCCGGATTAACCGTTACCTTGAGTTTGTTGTAATAAAATGCTATGATTCCTGAAAAACAGGGATTTGTATATAAGGAATGAAAAAACCCGGAGAATTTTCTCCGGGTTTTTTCGTCTGCCGTGAACAAAAGATCCCCTCCATCAGTTTAAAGGGTAAAACCAAAAAAAACTACGTATGGCTGATTTATCAACTTCCTACATGGGAATCCGTCTAAAAAATCCCCTGATCCTGGGGGCAAGCAATCTGATCGAAAATCCCGATGTGGTGCGGGAAATTGTGGATAACGGAATCGGAGCCGTGGTTTACAAATCCCTTTTTGAAGAACAAATTCAGCTGGAGAATCTCCAGCTGGATGAAGAACTCGAAGAATACAACGAACGGAATGCGGAAATGGTCCGTCTTTTTCCTGACCTAAAACATGCCGGCCCCAAGGAGTATCTCCTGAAACTGAAAAAGTTCAAAGATTCAGTGGATATACCGGTTTTTGCCAGTCTGAATGCCATTTATGAACCAACCTGGGTTGAATATGCCAAAGAACTGGAGGCTACCGGAGTGGATGGAATCGAGTTAAACCTGTATGCGCTGCCCGGTTATTTTGATGTTACCGGACAATCAGTAGAAAAAAAACAGGTTCAGATCGTGGAAGCCGTAAAACAGGCAGTGAAGATTCCCGTAAGCAGTAAAATCAGTCTTTTTTATACCAATCCGCTTCATTTTATTTCTCAACTGGAAAAAGCAGGTGCCGATGGCTATGTTCTGTTCAATCGTTTTTTTCAACCGGATATCGACCTTGAAGATGAAAAATACCATTTCCCATGGAAACTAAGCCATCCGGAGGATACTCTGTTGTCTCTGCGTTTTGCCGGTTTGCTTCACGGAAACGTCCGGGGCAGTATTTGTGCAAGCCGTGGAATTTATACGGCGAAGGATGTGATTAAAATGATCCTTGCAGGGGCCGATGCCGTTCAGATCGTTAGTACCCTTTATAAAAACAAGCCTTCGGTGGTGGCTCAGATTCTCAAAGAAATAGACCAATGGATGGATAAAAAAGGATACAAAACATTGGATGATTTCCGGGGAAAATTATCCCGGAAAACGATGCAGGATCCTTTTATTTTTCAGCGGGCCCAGTATGTGGATATATTAATGAAATCCGAAAAAGTATTCAAAAAATATCCCATGGTCTAGCTGGCGGGTTACCAGCCATAAAGGCTGTTCAGGGAAACGATGCTGTGTGGACAGAAAACTGCGGCTTTTTAGGATCTGCTTTGGGGATTCCGGGTACCCATGTTTTTCTCAGGCAGTAAGGAAGAGAAGGATCCTTATTGAATAACGATGGATTTTCTATCCATTTCCCGTAATTCAGGGGGTACTGTGACGTTTTGTTTTTTACAGGCTTCCTGATTGATATAAACCTCTATTTCCTGAATGGGTTCTATTTTGGGTTGGACCGGTTGGTTTTTGAGCAGTTTTATTGCTTTGATACCGCTGAGGTAGCCCCATCTTTCGTAATTGACTCCCATCCCGATGGCTGCTCCTTTCTGGGATTGATAGGCATCGGTCACGAACAGGGGAATTTTCTCCTGTGAAGCAACGTTGGCCAGGGCATTCAGTCCGTTGTATACGGTATTATCGGCGGCAACAACGATGGCATCCACTTGCTGAGCAGCCAGGTATTGACCGGCAATCAGAATATCGTTTGCCGAATTAACCGGGGTGGTGACGACTTCGATCCCCAGGGTATTCAAAACCCTGCTCAACGCATTGGCTGAATATTCCGAATTGGGCTCTGCGTTGTTGTAGGGCATCCCCACTTTTTTCAACTCAGGCACACATTGCAGCATCATGGAGATAAAACCGTCGGTATCGAACGGATCATAATATCCATACAGGTTATCCGGCGTAGTTTTTAATCCAACCTGTTCCGGTCCGAAAGAAACCGTAAACACGATGGGTATATGGGTAATGATTTGTGCTGCACTGACCATACAGGGAGTGCTATTGGTAATGATCAGTTCGACACCCTGCGATTGGAAGGATTGCAGAATGGAAATGATCAGCGACAGATCGCCGTTTGCATTGTGGTCAATGATCCGGATGTTTTCACCGTCTGTAAACCCCGAATCAGCAAAAGCCTGGAACAATCCCTTTTTGGCTAAATTTAAAACCGGATCTTCGGTAATTTGGATGTAGCCAATTTTCCTTTTGGGGTCTTGTTGATTGCATCCCCAGAGGATGAAAATTGAAAGGCCAAGGATGATTGTGTTTGTGATGGTTCTATTCATTGTTTTCTTTTTTTTTGATTCACTGGGTGGAGTGTTTAGAATCCTGACAGATCCCATTTTTGGGTGATGTTTTTCAATGCTTCCCGGTTAATAACTAGTTTATTGGGAACCACGTTTCCCACTCCTATTTCGTTTGTTGGTTTTCCGTTAAGGATATCGGCAGCCAGGGATCCGGCTGCTTTTCCAACTTCGAAATAATCGGCACCCACCCCGAATAATGCATTTCCGTACACTCTGTAGGGGTTGTTTGTAAAGAGGGGTATTTTAGCTTTTGCTGCGGCATTGATGAGTTGGTCGATTCCTGATTCCACCACGTTATCGCCTCCCAGCCACAGGGCTTCCACGCCCCGGCTTGTTAGGCTCATGGCGGCCTCAAGGATCTGGGTTGTGCTTTCGATGCCGGCTTCAACCAAATCGATATCCAGTTCGCGGCATTTTTTCCGTGCAAGCCGGACGCAAGCTTCGGAGCAAACTTCGCTGGTGCACCATACCGTTCCCACTTTTTTGAGGTCGGGTTTCATCTGTTTCGCAATGTCGAAAGCCTTCTCTACCGGCTGAAATGTTCCGATACCCACTAAATGGGGCGGATGTTCATCGGGCGCACTGCCCGTAATTCCAACCCCTGCAATGTAGGGATCCGTAACCGTACTGAATACATGCAACAGTTTCCCTTTTTTATTGGCATTGGCCATAACCTGAAGAGCCGGGGTGCTTATGGTAATTACCAGATCGAAGGGATTGCTTACGATATTCTGGGCAATCATATTGGCTGTCGGCATATCCCCTTCCGGGGAAAAAACCTTGATGTGGCAATTCTTTCCGTCAACAAAACCTTTATCTGCCAGGGCTTCCAGGATTCCATGTTCGGTTTCGTCCAGGATTAACCGGGAGTTTATTTTAAAAATGGCTATGGAGTAAAGATCCTTTTTTTGGTGTGCTGTCCGGTTTCCAAAATCAAGGATCAACAATACCGATGCAGTAAGGATCAGCGCCAGCATAGCCCGGATTATTTTTTTTATTTTATACATATACCTGTTCCAATAGAGCGGCTACCGAAGGATCGATGTTATCTTTTCTTCTCAATTCATCAAAGAGCTTGAGAAGGTCATTCACTTTGAGTCGTTTTTTATCCTCTCCCTTGAAGTCGTACGCTATTTTCCCCTGATGCATCATGATAATCCGGTCTCCCAGGTTAACCGCCTGCTGCATCGAGTGGGTTACCATCAGGGTGGTTAGCTTATCCCTGGAAATTACCTGTTGGGTGAGGTCAATCACTTTGTTGGCTGTTTTCGGATCGAGGGCTGCCGTATGTTCATCCAGCAACAACAATTTTGGTTTGATTGCGGTGGACATCAGAAGGGTCAACGCTTGCCGTTGTCCTCCGGAGAGTTTCCCGATGGGGTTTTCCAGGCGTTCTTCGAGTCCCATATTTAAAGGAGTGACCATTTTCTTGAATTCCTCGATCACATGGCGGGGCAATCCCCAGCCAAAGCCTCTTTTCTGACCCCGTTTGAGAGCCAGGGCGAGGTTTTCCTGTATAGACATGTTGGGAGCTGTTCCGCTAAAGGGATTTTGGAATACTCTTCCGATATAGCGGGCCCTTTTATGTTCACTCCATTTGGTTATATCCACTCCATCCAGGATGATCGAACCCTCATCCACCATGAAGGATCCGGCTACGGCATTTAAGGCGGTTGATTTACCGGATCCGTTGGTGCCCAGGATGCATACGAAACTTCCCTTCTCCACTTCAAAAGCAATACCCTGAAGAGCTTTGACTTCATTCGCTGTGCCCGGATTAAATGTTTTCTTTATGTTTTCGATTTTAAGCATGGGTATTTCGTTTAAAGGTAAATTTTTTCTTATTTTTCATCAGACCCGGTAATATCAGGGCAATGAACACAAAGAGGGCGGTAATGATTTTGAGATCGTTTGGATTTAATCCCCAGCGAAGGGCAATGGCGACCAACAGCCGGAACAATACCGAGCCAATAACGGCGCCGGCAATAACAAAACCGAGGCTGTTGTCGTTAATGATTGCCTCTCCGATGATGACACTTGCCAGTCCCCAGACCATCATTCCGATTCCCATCTGTACATCGGCGAATCCCTGGTATTGGGCCAGCATAGCTCCTGCCAGTGCAATGAAACCGTTGGACAGGGCTACCCCGGCAACAATCATCGATTTTGTATTCACTCCCAGGGCACGGATCATCTGATCGTTGTCACCGGTGGCACGCATGGCCGTTCCGATGTTGGTTCTGAAGAACCACCACAAAAGGAAACCGAAAAGGATAATAACGATCAGACAGAACAGCAAAAGCCACAAATCTTTGACAGCTACTTCCCAGCCGATAAGGGATGTTTTGGCATCTGCCCCTGAAATCCAGACTGAAAAATTTTCAATCCATGTGAATACGGTTGTTTCGTTTAACAGGGGCATATTGCTTTTTCCCATCACATGGAGGTTGACCGAGTAGAGGGCTGTCATTACCAGAATCCCTGCCAGCAGGGGATTGATCTTAAAGCGGGTATGAATGACTCCGGTTACAGCCCCGGCGATCATTCCGGCCAGAAAAGCAATCAGACAGGACAACAGAGGATTAACACCCCCCACAATCAGGGCCGCTCCGGTAGCGGCTCCAAAGGTAAATGACCCTTCAGCCGTGATGTCCGGAAAATTGAAAATGCGAAAGCTGATAAACAATCCCAGCGCCAGCAGCGCCAGGATTAATCCAATGATTACAGATCCTATTAGAAGTGACATATTACGAATTTATTGGGTTGAGATGATATGGGTTGATTCAATGGGTGCAATCCAGCAGAAACCTTGTAAAAACTGACTCTCCCCCAGGCCTGTGATATCCCGGGTGTCGTGAATCAGATGGAGTATATCGGTTAGCTCGGAGTTGTTGAACAGAAAATCGATGGTTTCATCCAGATCAATATCTGTCTTCTTAAGGGCAACATAAGGAAATACCGCCGTATGGATATGTCCGGAGAGTGAAGAATCCGGGGTGAGAGGGCGCAGAAATCGGTTTTTTTTGTCCTCTTCCCCGAACGATAAATAACCGGCTGACAAGGTCAGCATTTTGTAGTAGGCCGGCTCTGTGGTAAAGTTGATGGTATTTTTTATTCCGGGGAAGGAAAAGAGATCGGTGCCTTCAACAGGGGATGCATTCAGAGAGGTTCCTATTAATCCTCCGCTTTCAGCGATCATCACCAGGCCCATCCGGTTCACCCGAGTAAGTTCCCGTAGGCTTTCGGCTATCTTGCTTATTCCCAGGGTGGTGTTTGGTTTGTCGTGTTCAAACCGTATTTTGTGGGAGAAGGTTCCTTCAAAATGGATTCCATACAACTCGATCAGGGAGGCGACCAGTTTTCCGCTACTCACCATATAGTCGGGTTTTTTGGATCCGTCGGCCGGCAGGTAGGCGATATTTTTCCCCAGCATCAGGTATTCTCCGAAACGGCTTTTGCACTCCCCGAAGGAGTTTCCGATGGCTCCCAGTCCGAAGGCATATTTTCCGGTTCCCGACTCAATTTTTCGGGCATGCCGGGCTTCAAATGCGGAATGTGTCATTTGCTCCGGCATTCCGTAGAAGGCAGCGGTTGTTTTTTCTTCCGGGGAATGACCGGTAAGCGCAAAGGTAAATCCTTTGGTGGTGAGTTGCTCCTGAGGGGGTTTCCCCTCCTCATCGGCTGCAGGTTGTGTAGGGCGGGTCAGCATCTCGGTCATGCCTACCATGCCTAAAACCTGTTTTACATTTTCCGACATGGCAGAGATGTACATGTAGCCGTTTACAGACATCAGGTTTTTGTATTGAGTTACCAGGGAGCGAATGCCCGCTGAACTGATGTATTCAATACCGGTCATGTTAAGGGAAATAAAGTACTGTCCTTCGCGGACCAGCTGATCAATGAAATCGTTCAGATGACCGGCCCAGTTTGCATCCAGCCTTCCGGAACATTTCAGAACAACCTCCTTGCCCTGGACTTCCCTGTTGATTTGTAAGGTATTCATACGTATTAGAATTGTTTATTTATAAAGGTATTGTATGAAATTCGTCCCGATAGCTATCGGGATGAATGATCGCCCGGGGTGTAAATAGTAACCCTGTTCGTTTCATCGTTGTATTTTTCTCACGGGCAATTTATCCATTCTCTTCAATAATTTGATCGGCAGCGTGCAAAAGTTCTCCGGGGGTTTTCAACCCGTATTCTTTGGCAGCCTGCAAATTGATCACTGTTTTTATTTGTTGAATCCTGCGAAACGGTATGTCATTGGGCGATTTACCCTGGATCACATCCATTGCAATATCGGCAATTTCTTTTCCCTGTTGCACAAAATCTCCGGCAATCGCGGCAACAGCACCCATTTCCACCTGGCTGGTAATAAAACTGAACAGGGGAATTTTCATTTTGCGTGTTGTGATGACGATGCTTGAGAATCCGGGTATTGAATAGGTATCCGGCAGCTGGCACAGGGCATCGATATTTTTTGCGCACAACAGGGTGGTAGCGTCTGTAATTTCCGAAACTGCATGAACCGGCACACTGACCAAAGTCATTCCTTTTTTTTCACAGGAGGCTTTCAGTTCTTTGAGACTGCTCAGTGAAGCCATCTCCCCCGGATTGTAAAGGGTTCCGATCGCTTTTGCTTCCGGAAGGTATTTTTTTAGCAATTCGAGGCAGGCGTCTGTATAACTCATTCCATCAATTCCGGTTACATTGGGCAGATGGTGGGTATAGGAACTTCCCAGGCCATTGCCTACCGGATCGGCAACTACGGTAAACAGAATGGGAACCTCTTTGATTTTTGCTGATAAAGCCTGGGTGGTAGCCAATACGGTTGAAAAAATGAGGTCATACTTTTTATCAGCAATGGTTCGAACGATATGGGCGAGTGTCGCTATATCCCCATTGGCATTGTATTCATCGAATGAAAAATCTTCGTCCCGATGATGTCCCCGTTCAGCAAACCGCTTTAAGATTCCGGCGGTTACATCGTCGCAATCCGGAGAGGAGATATAGTGTGCCATCGCTATTCTAACCGGAGAGGAGAAAGGTTCTTTTTCTCCTATAACAACCGTTGCCTCTCTTTTCAGTTTTTCACTGAAAACGATGCCGAATTTTTTTGCTTTATCGGGGTTGATCTCCATAAGGGTTTGGGTTGGTTTCTGAAAAGGTATTTCCCCGGGACTTTTCCCATTCAGGAGAATCTCAGCCGCCTGGCGGGCGGCATTGTATCCGTTTTGGAAATAATCCACATCCAGTTGAATGAGGCTTTCCATTTTTGTTCCGGTGGGTCGCGAGTTGAAATCAAAATAGGGAAGGTTGGCGCTTACCACTCCTTTGATGAGTGTGGAGATTCCCGAGGACATCAGATTGTCTCCCATTTGGCAGACAGCATCTATCGGGCTATGGATCATGCTTAAGACGGCATCGGGAAGCTCAGAAGCGTTGTTTGCCGGGGAAAAAAGCACCTTCAGTCCAAATTGCGAGGCTATGGTTGAGAAATCCTCTTTAAATTTGACCGAGATAATTTCTCCCGGGCAGTAAATCGATCCCAGGGTTTTTATCCGGGGGGCATTTTCTGTGATGAGCCGGCACATGGTTTCGAAATCGCAAACCACACTGCACCCGGTTACATTCTTGAGATGATGGATTTCATTTGTTCCGGCACCTGCCAGAACCGGATCCGCCACAGCCGTGAAGACTACCGGGATCTCCCGGATGGTTTGTATGGCACTCTGTAAAGCGGGCGTGCAGGAGACAAAAAGCAAATCAGGCTTCTGCGATTTCACCTGCTTCAGGATACTGTTCAACAGGGAAATATCACCGCTGGCATTGTACCGGTCAATGGTCAGATTCCTGTCTTCCGTGAGGCCTGCATCCGACAACCCTTTAAAAATACCGGATTCAATGTTTTCCGTTATGGGTGCATGCATCCAGTGAACCATGGCAATGCTGAATGGTTTGTCCTTCGAAAGATTCTTATGCTGCCGGTTCGAGAAGTCAGAAAGCAAGAGAATAGCCCCGAGGACGAAGAGGAATAAAAAGGCATTGGATATTTTTAGAAGGACCTTCATGGTGTTGCCTTTCAGTGTGGATTAATCGGTATCTGATCGTTTTTTGTATTCGTCCGGAATGACAATGTTGAAATGTTTTTCTGCTTCGGGGTTCCAATCCACCGAAGATTTGGTTACATAACGATACGGGATCTCGTTGGGAGATTTTCCCCGAAGCACTTCCAGGGCCAGGATGGCTGCGTCGACACCGGCAAAGTAATAATCCCGGGATACCGAAGCAATCGCACCCTGTTCGACCTGTTTTTGGATGAATGCAAAATAGGGGATTTTGGTATCATAGGCAACTTTAATAATGGATGCTCCACAACTGGCTGTCAGGTTATCCGATATCTGGGTGAATGCCTGAATGCCACGGTTGGAGATCGATAAGGCAGCATCGGATACTTCAGTAGCGGAATTGGCTGGTACCGCAATGAGTTCCAATCCGTTCTTCTTTGCTGTTTTTTCCAGTTCTTCTTTGTAGGCTACCGAATTTATTTCTCCGGGAGTATAGATGGTTCCGATCGTTTTTATTCCGGGTATTGATTTGATAACCATTTTTATCAGGCCTTCGAAATCACTCATGGTTGAAATACCGGTGAGGTTTTCCGTATGATTTTCAAACGATGTTCCCAACCCGGCACGGATCGGATCCCCCACATTGGTGAAGACGACGGGAGTTGTGGTAATTTTTTTTGAAATGGCCTGAATGGTAGGTGTGGAGGTACTGAAGATCAGATCCCAGGTATTTCCGGCGATGGCATCTGCCATGCTGTTGAGGGTCGAAATGTCGCCCTGGGCATTAAAGACTTTGAGGGTGTAATCCCTTCCTTCTTCCAGGCCGTTTTTTTTCAGTTCATCGCGGATTCCTTTTTCAGCATCTTCGGAGTTCGGGCTGTCCACATAATGAGCCAGACAGAATGCGTAGTGGTTTTCTTTTAAGGATTTCTGTTCCCCGGCGAGGTATTTTTCCGGGAAGGTGATGCCATATTCTGCAGCCATCGAGGCATTGACCTGTATCACTTCATTCACATAATTCTCGATGGGAATTTTTCCGGGATCTTCACCGTTGAGGACCCTGGCTACGAAGGATGCTGTATGGTATCCTGTTTGAACCCAGCCTATTCCGATGCCTGCTATGGCTCCGCGGTTTACGTAATCGACGTCATTGATGAACAGAGGAATTTTGTTGTCCCGGCATACTTTGGCAATGGCATCGAAAGCCTGGAGGGCTGTATTGTCGCCGGTGACCCAGAGAGCATCAATATTCCGCAGGCATAAGGCGGAGGCAGCATGGTATACTTCGGAAGTATTGATGACGGTATTTTCGACCAGTTCAATGCCGATTTTTTCGGCATATTCCCGTGCTTCATTCACCACTTTATAGGAGTTGGCTTCTGAAGAGTTGTACAAGGTTCCGATTCTTTCTGTCCCGGGAATGGATTCGCGTATGAAGTCAAGGGTTTTTTCGATGGGGGGAAATGACCCGACGCCGGTGATGTTGGGCAGGTGGTCGGTAAAACTTTTCCCTGCTCCTGCTTCAAGCGGGGTGTACGACATGGTAAACACCATGGGGTGTTTTTTAACTGCAGCGATTGCAGCCATTATACCGGGGGTGGATGTAACAACGATCAGGTCAACATCCTGGTTGTCCATATTCAGGTGGATGGGTTGCAGGTTGGCCATTTCCCCATTGGCATGCTGGGAAATGACCGTGAGATTGCTGTCTTTCACAAATCCCAGATCATGCAGCCCCTGCCATAAACCTTTCACCACCATGTCAAAAGACTGATCCGGACCAAAATAGGTCAATCCGATTTTGTACTGCCGGCCTTTTACAGCCCTGATGCCGGAGCTTCCGGTAATACTGGGATCCGTTTTTTCGCGGGGCTTCCTGTTGTTCCGATCCGAAAAGAGCAGGATTCCTCCAATCAGAAGAAGTGCCAGGATGCCGTTGCTAATTTTTTTGATGTACCCCATACAATGATGCATTAACGGTATGATCCGGAAGAGGGATGAAATCTTAGTTTATATTTTACAATTTTTAAAAGTACCGATAGCAGAACATAGAGTGATAGGATAAAAATTATGCTATTGATAACGACCAGCATGTACTGGTTTTGTTCAACAAAGTTCAGATGATTTTCCACGCTTGCCCAGAGGGTCATAATTCCCATAAACAGAGTCGGGATAGCTACGAAGAGCCAGTATTTGTTATCCTGGTCAATCAGATAAGCGGTGACCACTCCCAGGGCAAGGGCAGCCAGTATTTGGTTTACCGCTCCAAACAGCGGCCACAGTGTAAGGGCTCCACTGCCATCGGTTCCGGATGAGTAAGCCAGGGCTGCAGCTGATACAACGACAAATGCGGAAAGGATGTACCGGTTCCGGAGGATAGGGGATGATTTCTGCGGAAGCATTTCGCTCAGGAAATAGCGTTGCAAACGGACCGATGTATCGAGACTGGTACCGGCAAAGGAGGCTACAAAAACGCCCATGATCACCAGGGCTATGTTTTTGGGAATGCCTGTGGACTCAATCATATTTGAAGAGCCGATAACAAAAGCACTTACCTTGGATCCCAGACCTTCGGCAGCCTGCCACGAAGCATAATGCTCCTTCCAGGCTTCCATTCCCAGCAGGATTTCATTGTTTTTTGTGGTGTAGGCCAATCCGATTCCGGCTACCGTTGCAATGATCACAAAAACCGAAAGAGCACTTTCGGTAAGCATTCCTCCATAGCCTATTGCCAGGGAATCTTTTTCATTGGAGATCTGTTTGGATGAAGTTCCTGAGGAGACCAGGGAATGAAATCCAGAAATGGCACCACAGGCCACAATGATAAACAGGTAAGGAGAAAGAGGGGGAGCTCCCTGAGGCTTTCGCACCACCGCAGGAGCTACAATATCAAATTCCGGAACCATGAAAGCCGTGAGTACAATCCCGATAAATAAAAGGGCCATAGCGAGGATTAACTGATGGGAATTGATGAAATCCCGGGGCTGCAACAAGGTTTGCACCGGCAGTACCGAGGCGATAAAAGCATAAATAAGAAGAATAAAAGTCCAGCTTCCTGTAGGCTGAATGCCAGCTATGACCGGCATGCTGACAGGTAAATAAGTACCGATAATTACCGTAATATACATCAGAACCACCCCGATAATGCTCCAGGTTAATATGCTCTTCTCCTGCACACTGACTTTGTAACCTACCCACAGGGCAATCGGTATTTCCAGCCAAATGGGAATAACCGAACCGGGAAACATATCAAAGATAATGGCAATAATCATTCCCAGGATGGCAATAAAAATCCAGAGCATGATGAACCCCACGATAAAAATGGCAAAACGGCTGTTTTTGTTAATGTATTTACCCGAAAAATCGGCAATGGTTTTGCCTTCATTCCGCAGCGAAACCACCAAAGTTCCCAGGTCGTGCAAGCCTCCGATTAGGATGCTTCCGAAAAAAACCCACAATACGGCGGGCACCCATCCCCATATGACTGCAATGGCAGGACCTACAATGGGACCTGTGCCTGCAATGGAGGCAAAGTGGTGACCAAACAGTACTTCTTTTTTTGTGGGTTGATAATCCACCCCATCCTTCTGTAAAAAGGAAGGTACTTCTGCGGTGTCTCTTAACTGAAAGATTTTACGCGAGATGAATCTCCCGTAAAAACGGTACATCAACAGATATCCTGCAAAGGTAAGAACGACAAGAAGTAAAGGTCTCATGACGATTTCGTGTTTCTATTGGCTGCTTTTGGCGGTTTCCAGATCCGGGTATATGGCAAAAATAGAACTAAAGCCTGAGATATCGAATATTTCTTTTATGGAAGGTTGCATGCCAAATAATTTAAACTTTCCGCCACTACCCATCATTTTTTTCTGGACTGTGAGAAAAACACGCAACCCTGAACTGCTTATGTAGTTCAGGCCACTGCAATCCAGATAGATCTGGTTAATGCTCTCCTTGAAAACATCGTTTACCACATTTTCAAATTCGTTGTAATTGGTCGTGTCAATTCTTCCTTCTACAAAAAGCAAGATACCGTCGTCCATTTTTTCTTTTGTGATTTTCATTTGGATCGTAATTAGTTGATAAATCGTATTTTATTTTCATATGATTAAAGTGTTAAATTTCTAAGGTATCATATGGAACTCGCATAGCTTTAATCATCATCTTAAGTGTAAATATTTTACATGCTCGTTTCA
>CAYPAW010000045.1:0-41518 GCA_964408795.1 uncultured Mariniphaga sp. | reverse complement strand
GAGGAATTATTGAGCTCAGGTTTCCAATAATTATAGTATCCTTACATATGAGTTAGGTTATTTATGAAAGAAATGACTCTCTTTCTTAAGATGAGTCATTTTTTAATTACGAACTTTTTTAAATCCTTATAAGTGAAAAACAAAATTATCAAACTAACTGAAGGTGTCGGGATCGCTTTTATCCTTATTCTGGCGATGGAATATGTACTGACATTCGGAACCTTAAATTTTTCTTTTAAAAATCTTTCAACCATTGTGCCCCCTGTAATCCGTTCTGTTCTCATCTTATTTGTCATTCTTCTGATCTTCATCCTATTATTCTCCGGAAAACAAAAAAAATAATGTGTATCCATTGTACTTTTTAATTGCTTTTTTGTACCTTTAAAATGACTGAAAACACACCCGTTAATCCGATGAAAATAAGCTTACTGACAAAAAAGGAAAAATATATTTTTTACACATTGTGTTTGAGCTTTGTAGTGCTCTGTTGTGTTTATAAAACTGGCTTCTTTCTTGGAAGTTTGATCTTTTAAAAACCGAATGATCAATTGATACTGAAAATTTCATCAGACAGGAAATGAAGAGGATATCTATTGAATACAACCCGGACAAATTAAACAATTCTACCATATGAAACAGGCAAAACCTCAGGTTGAAAGAATTACACAAAATCCACTGTATTTATTTGTGTTTATTCCTGAAAGTTTGGCTGCCTGCTTTTTGTTGGTAACCCAATTGCATGAATGAGGAGTATGAATGGATTCAAACCTGATACGAATCTTTAATAATTAACTGTAATACATGGGTTCAGCCCAATAAAAAACCGTTTTATGAAAAATTCATTGATTCTTCATAAAAAGCTTTTCAAGCATCCGGTGTTCATATTGATTTGTGTTGCTGTGATCATATGGGGACTTGTGGCCTATATGGAGATAATCGATTTTATCCATAGCATAGGAATCAAAATCGGGGCAGCACTGGCCGGTTAATCCGGGAATGCAATAAGGGCTTGGAAAAGCATCCCTGAGATTCATGCTCACCTTTGTGTTGTTGGCATATTCAGTAAGTTTCGGAATATCGGATTCCCTTAACTCCCGTAAAACAACATCTCCATCGCTGGCTACCATCTTACTTGTATCTTTGCTCTTTCGTTTTTTTACGTTATCTGCCAAAGTTATGGATATTTCTGTTTCTGCAGAGATATGTGCAGTTACTCCTGGCTGGTCAAATTACCAAAAGGGTTTTTTCATTCTGAAGCTTTTTTGTACATTTATTGTCTTCATATTTTTAAAAACAAGAACCTATGGATGGAAAAAATAAAGCCATTGTGGCACACCTGTTTTTTATCGGATGGATTATTTCTTTTATATTGAATTTCAACGATAAAGATGAATTTGCCTCTTTTTATATTCGTCAGACCCTGCTTTTGCATGTATTGATGTTGATTGGCTGGGTTCCCAATCTTGGCTGGCTTTTTTGGGTTGCCGGACTCGTTTTTCTGGTGATCAGCATTGTTCCGGCTATCCAGGGAGAAAAAAAAGAAGTTCCGTTTGTAGGTTCCTACTTCCAGGAGTGGTTTAAATCGATGTAAAAACCTCTTTTTTTTTATGTGCAAAGATTTGTTTTCTTTGTGGCTTGTTTTTTAATCAAAACAAACCATGCTATACAGAAACATACTTTTATTGTTCCTTGCCTTCCTCACTGGATTCAACGGTTACTCCAAAAGGAAACCTGAATTGCTCTCCCCCGGGGAGCTACAGGAACAGAAGATATATGATTCCCTGGATGAAGCGCTCCGGAACCGGAGAAGGGTATATCGTCTGAACCTGGAGCGCCAGGACCTGAAAGATTTTCCCCGAAGATTTAAAAAGCTCACGCGTGTTCAGGAGCTTTCGATCAGTTACAATGCTTTTGAATACCTGGATCCCCAACTGTTCTCCCTGACCAATCTGCAGGTTCTTAAAATTGTTCGGAACGGGTTGAAAAAGATCCCCGAGGAAATCGGCAATCTAACCGAACTCACCGAGCTTCATCTGATTGGCAACCAACTGGTTCAACTGCCGGAGAGCATCGGGAAATGCACCAAACTCCGGGTTATCACAGCCGGTGAGAACACCCTGGTACAGTTGCCTGAAGAAATCGGGCAACTAACCAACCTGGAAGAACTGGACCTTTTCGCCAACCGGCTGACCTCCCTGCCCGAAAGCTTCGCAAACCTTGAGCGCCTGAGATTCCTTGACCTCGACCGGAATTTTTTGACCCTTCTGCCGGAACATTTCGGAAACCTCCGGAATCTGGAAGTTCTAAAGCTGGAAGCCAATCAGTTAAAAAGTCTTCCGGAAAGTTTCTCACGGCTGACTACCCTGAAGGAGGTTAAGCTGATATACAACCAACTGGAGTCTCTTCCCGGAGAGTTTGGCCACTTACACCTCCTCACCGAACTCAGGCTGCACCACAACGCCCTCAAAGAGCTGCCTGAATCACTGGGGAAAATGACCAACCTGACAATCCTGGATGTTTCAAAAAACAACCTGGAAAAACTCCCCGCCTCACTTCAGGAGATGGGAAATCTGGAAATTCTTATAGGCCGGGAAAATAAAATCCGGGCCATTACGGCAAATCAGATCAATCTGCCTAAACTGAAAAACCTGGATCTAAGCATCAACCGGATTGCCCTTTTCAAACCCCGTACCAATCGCCTTACTCAGTTGGAATACCTCGACCTGGATATGAACGAGATAGCAGCCATCGAATTCAGCTTTGCTGCCCTGGGAAACCTCAAAGTATTGTCGATGGCCCAAAACCGTCTTTCCGATCTGCCCATTTCCGTGTATGAGGCATCATCCCTTGAAACATTGCGCCTGGGGAACAATAAACTCGTGACCATGAGCAAAGAGATTGACCGCCTGAAAAACCTGAAATTCCTGGATCTGAGTTCCAATGAATTTCTACTGGTCCCGCTTTCGATTGGGAAGATTAAAACCCTCAAAGAGGTGAATCTGTCGAATAATCCTTTTTACAGCTGGCATCTGAAACAGATCCGTGAAAACATACAGGTAGATAAACTGATGCTATAGGCTTTCCGCAATGAACTCCTCCAATTTCGCCAATGCCCGGGGCATATTCTTCCGGGCAAAACCAATCCGGAAATGGTTGCCCGGATATTGATACACCGAAGCCGGCAGAAGCATGACACCTTTTGTATCGACCAGGTTTTTGCAAAAAATTCCCACGTCGAGATCATCTGTCAGTCCGGGAAATGCAATCGGCCCGGCTTCGGGACGAATCCACGTAAAAAACCTTTTATACCTTTCAAAGAAGGCATTCAATAGTTTCAGGTTATCAGCAATGATGGTCAGGTTGCGCAGGAGAATTTTTTCTTTGTTCCGCAAAGCCATCAGCGCAAGTATTTCCCCCGGGGCATTGTTGCAAATGGTCGTGTAGTCCTTGAATCCTGCGATCTTTTCCATCAGGGCTTTATTTTTTGAAACCAGCCATCCGATGCGCAATCCGGGCAGTGCAAAGCTTTTGGAAAGGCCGGATAAGGATACGGCATGTTCATACAAATCGGAGGCAGAGGGAAGCCGTTGGCTTTGCTCATATTCCAGAAAGCGGTACATCTCATCCGAAAACAGAAACAGGTTATGCTGACTGCAAAGGGCAACAATCTCGCGCAACTGCTCTTCTCCAATGGTTGCACCCGTAGGATTGTGCGGAAAATTGATGACGACCAGTTTCGTGTCCGGGCGGATCAGAGCTTTCAGATGGCTGACATCAAAAAACCAGCTTTCCTCTTTTTCCGGTTCCCAGCGGGATACTTCACATCCCAGAGAAACAGCAATTTCATATAAGGATTGATATCCCGGAAAGGTGGTGATTACATGATCCCCCTTTTCAAGAAGTATATTCATAGCGATAAAAATACCCTCTTCGGGAGCCAGCACATGGATATCTTCCGGTGAAGCCGAGGTATATAATCCGGAAACTTCCTGTCTCAGAAGCGGATGACCGGCAGATTCCGTATAGCCCAGCTTCAGTTGTTCCCAAAGGATTCGGGTTTCGTCATCTCCCATATTCAGGAGTTCCTGCATCGATAAGGCTTCACAGTCGGAACAACTTAACAGATATGGAGCAGTAAATTCATACCGGGCAAAATAGCGTTCCAGTTCAAAAGGTTTGATCTTCATGCGTTATATTCTTTTTGTAAGGTGATTCATCCCGATCGCGATCTGCCGGTCAATCGTCCAGTTCCACGAGGTAATGTCTGGTAGGATCCCGTTCAGAATTCCTCCAAAGGAGATAGTCTGCCGTCTGCTCCTTCAGGTTCCGGTGGGGATATTCCCCGCGCAGGGTATAGGTTATTCCCCAATGATCCAGGGCATTCAGTCCGGAGCCATCGGTAAAGACCCAGACTCCCCCTCGGGCGCTGATCTCCTTCATACGTTGTTCGTCGGTAATCCACTCGCCATAATTTTTGGAATAATAAAAAATACTCCAGTACCGAAGCCGTAAGGAATGCAGTTGGTCCTCCGGATCGGCCTCTTCATTGAAGGTCCGGCACGCCTTAAACGTGGAATACTGGTTCAGCATGGAAGGGAAAATGCTCAGGTTGAAATACACAAAGAACAAAACCTGCACCACCAGAAGCAGATAGATCTGTTTTTTGAGACCATGAAATTTCCGGTATATAAAAAACAGTCCTCCTGTGGCTGCCAGAAACAAAATCCATAACCACACTCTTTTTTCTGAAACAACCAGAAGCATCACAAGCAAAACCAGCACCGCAATAATGATGGGGTAGGCATAGTTGATCCCCGTAATTACATTTTTAAGTTTTTTAAAGACATTCCCGTTAAAAATCTCCAATATCCATTTAGCGGTGAGGATCATGGCCAGGGGCATAACAGACAGCAGGTAGTGCGGATTTTTCTGGCTGGCAACCGTTAACACCACAAATGTCACTACAAAACCGCCCAATGTGATGAACTCATCCGTTTCCCGTAGTTTCCTTCTATGGATTATCTGAAGGATGCATTTCCGGATTTCCAGGATCAATGCCGGGTATACAAACATAAACCAGGGTAGGGAAACCAGGATCAGATTATGGAAATATAGAAAAATACCGCTGTCGGAAGAATGGTAGGTGCCTGTAACCCGTCCAATATTGTTTGTCCAGAAATAAAATTTCAGTCCGCTCATTCCGAACTGATTGAACAGCCCGATCAATGCCGGAGCTACCACAATGCCAGCTATGAGAATGGCCAGCAGCCAGCGGACATGAAAAATCTCCTTTCCCTTGCGGTGAATCAGCAAATGGATTCCCAGGGCTGCCATGGGTATCGCCAACCCGATGGGCCCCTTGGCAAGCATCGCCAGACCAATAGATATTGAACCAATGACAAACAGATGCCATTTCTTCTCTTTGAAAAATGCTGTGAACTGCCAGATAGCCAGGATCACAAAATTTACCAGCACCGTATCGGTATGGATGTCGTTATGAAAATGCAAATACCCCAGGGATGTAGCCCACAGAAAAGCAGCCAGCCAGCCTACCTTCCTGTTGTAGAGCAACCGGCCCAGCCGGTAGGTTGAAAAAATCCCAACCCACGAAAGAATCCAAACCGGAAACTTAAAAGCAAACAGGGAAACCCCGAAAAAAGAATAAAACAACGCTCCTATCCAGAAAAGCAGAGGAGGCTTCTGACCATACGGTGCATGGGCTATGGTCAGATTGATCCAATCCCCGTTGTCAAGAATCTCCCGGCTGACCTGCGCATACTTGCAGGCATTCTCAATAACCGGAACAAACATCCCCGTAAATACAACAATCAAAACAGCAAGAAACGCTGTGAAAAATAATCCTCCGGAAAATAAAAATCCCCCTCTAAAACCTTTCACTTGTATATTGTTAGTTCAAAATTGTCCGTTGCAATTCCCTTTGAACAGCTGTGCTAAACAATGAACCATGACCTCAGGATTCCGGCTCTGTCCCGGTCCTTAACAGATCAGAATTCAATCCTTTTTTGCTGAGATAACTATTTACTGTGCACAAAAATAAAGAAAATACTTAAATTTGATCCCCTCCATGGATGAGTAGGAAGCATCCCCCCTGCTTTGTCTTATCATACCTAACCCGAATAATTCATGAATGATTCCTGTCTCCGACAGCGACTAAGATTCAGTAAAACTTTCTTCCAACGTCTAACTTCATCTAAATCGGGGTTAACCTGAGCTTTATTCATACGTTTAAAATGTATAATTCGTCCCATAACTTCATCCTAAATGTAAGAACGTATGGAACCGCTTCGCTCTCACATGAACTTCTTTTAATCATTGCCTTTGGCGAACTTTTGATTAAAAAGTTCATGTTCGTTTCATATTTTTTAAAATGTATGCATAGCTCAGGCTAAAAAGAAATCTTGTTCATTCTATAATCAAATTGATCTGAATTTTTGAAACGTTTAAGCCAAAAATGATACTTATTGCAATGCATGTTACCAAGAAGATAAAAACAAACCCTGGACAATATGGTTAAAAAACCGGACATCAACTGGTTTGAAGGAATCGTATATTTTTTCATTCTGCTCCTGTTAGGAGCGGTAACCTGCATGTATTATTTTTTTCCCGATCTGTTATGGAAAACGGTCCAGGAAGATGCGCTGTTTGAAAATCTGACCGTTGTTTTCCTTTTTGGGTGCCTGGGTATTGTTTTGTACAGGATAATTCAACTTTCCAAACAAAAAGCATACAAAGGAGTTTATACTTTTCTGATTTTATTCTTTGCTATTTTCTTTGTTATCGGAGAAGAAATCTCCTGGGGTCAGCGGTTATTGCATTTGCAGCCCGGGGAATTTTTTATCCGGTACAACACCCAATCTGAGATCACTTTTCATAATCTGCAAATAGGGAAAATCAGAATAAACAAACTGATATTTACGCATCTTATGTTTGTTCTTATCGTCCTCTATTTTCTTTTTTCGCGTTTTCTTTGCCGGAAGGTACCCTTCCTGGAGAAAATACGCAGCTCCTTTTGCATACCCTTGCCAAAAGCACGTCATGCCCTTCTATTCGTTTTTTCGATGATTATGGTGTATGCTTTTGAATACAAGAGGAACAATGAAGTGATGGAACTCATCTACCCCTTGATTTTTCTGTTGATTTTTTTGTTTCCCTACAAATCCCCTCAGAAGGAATCTCTTCCTTGAGGATCCGTTTTGTTCTCTTTCATTCCTTTCCGGGGGTAATTGCTGTGCCTGAATGATATTTTTATTTTCCCACCAGCCGAAAGAAAAGAAATCTGAATGCTGTTTGCCGGTTGGACAAAAGGATTTTACACGTTTGTTATTTCTGCTTTTAAACAATAATGAGCAACCCAGTCACCGACATCGGAAGTACGGTACGGTTGGGTACTGCCAATATCTTCTGTGACAATATGCTCTTTCATGGAGGCTGATACAGCCTCACGGATCAGTTTCCCTTCATCCATGAGGCTGAATGCATATTCAAACATCATGGCGGATGAAAGCATCATGGCTATCGGATTGGCGATATTTTTCCCTGCTGCCTGGGGATAGGATCCGTGAATCGGTTCAAACACAGATGTATGGATGCCGATGGATGCCGAAGGCAGCATTCCCAGGGATCCTGTGATGACGCTGGCTTCATCGGTCAGTATATCCCCAAACATATTTTCTGTAACCAGCACATCGAAATTCCGGGGCCATTGGATGATTTGCATGGCTGCATTGTCAACAAACATAAATTCCGTTTTTATACCGGCATGCCGGGAGGCCATTTCCTGGGCCACTTCGCGCCACAAACGGGAGCTTTCCAACACGTTTGCTTTATCAACCACGGTCAGCTTCTTTCTGCGTTTCGCTGCAAATTCATAGGCCAGTTTCAGAATTCGTTCAATTTCCTCCCGGGTATAGGTATTGGTGTCGAAGGCAGTATTTCCCTGATCTTTTCGTCCTTTTTCCCCGAAGTAGATACCTCCGGTCAATTCACGAATGCATACGAAATCGGTACCCTCTACGATTTCTCTGCGAAGCGGGGACTTGTGGATCAGGGATTCAAACGTTACTATTGGCCGGATATTGGCATAAAGGCCCAGTTGCTTTCTCATGGCCAGCAACCCTTGTTCGGGACGTACAGGAGCTTTCGGATCGTTATCGAACCGGGGATCTCCGATGGCTCCGAACAATACTGCATCCGAATCCATACACAAAGCATGGGTCTCTTCGGGATAGGGATTTCCTGTTTTGTCGATCGCTGCAGCACCCACCAATCCGAATTCATACGATAAGGTGTGCCCGAATTTTTCCGATACCGCCCCAACCACTTTCAGAGCCTGATCCATGATCTCCGGACCAATGCCATCGCCCGCTAGAATGGCTATCTTCAGTTTCATACGATTAAAGTGTTAAATTTTATACGGTATGCCCGATAGCTATCGGGATCGGGATTCATCATAGCCTTGAGTGTAAATATTAACCATACTCGTTTCATACGTTTATTTTTATGCATAAAAAAAGAACACCAGGGATTATGAATTTCCCTTGCCGTTGAGTTTGTTCAGTTGTCCGGGGTTAAATTCATTTTCAATAATATTCAGCATGCGAATGGTTGCTTTTATCGCTGCGGAAGTCTGGTCAGGGTCCAATCCTTTTGTTTTAAACTCCCGGTCATTCCCCCAGGTGATCACGGTTTCCACCAGGGCGTTGGTTTTGCCCCCAGGAGGTATGCGCACAGCATAATCGATCAACCGGGGAAAAGGTTTCCCCAGCGATTTATAGATCTTTCGCAAGGCTTTCACGAAGGCATCGTACTGACCTTCCCCATCGCTGAATTCTTCGTATTCTTTTCCACTGATCTCCACCGAAACATTGGCAACAGGCCTCAATCCCATGGTATGGGTTACCGAGTAATTGATGATCCGGATATTCTGTTCGATGAAATCGTTTTCCAGCACATCGGCTACAATATAGGGCAGTTCATCCAGGGTTACCGTCTCTTTTTGATCCGCAAGTTCAATAATCTTGTCGGTCACCTTTTTTAAGGATTCTGCATCCAGTTCAATACCCAGTTCTTCAAGGTTTTTCTTAATATTGGCCTTCCCGGATGTTTTCCCCAGGGCATACTGCCTGATCCGGCCAAACCGCTCCGGAAGCAATTCATTGTAATAGAGCTTATTCTTATTGTCCCCGTCGGCATGGATGCCGCTGCACTGGGTGAACACGTATTCACCGATCAGTGGTTTGTTGGTGGGAATCCGTATTCCCGAGAAGGACTCTACCAGTTTGGATACCTTGTTCAGTTTGGCTTCATTGACATGGGATTCCATCTTCAGGTGATCCCGGATGGTAGCGATCACGCTCGACAAAGGAGCATTTCCCGCACGTTCACCCAGGCCGTTTATTGTTGTATGTATACAGGTTATACCCGCTTTTATGGCATGAAAAACATTGGCTATGGCCAGGTCGTAATCGTTATGAGCATGAAAATCAAACGACACATCCGGGTACGTTGTGATCATCTCGCGGCAGAACTCAAAGGTTTCATCGGGATCCAGTATTCCCAGAGTGTCGGGCAACATGATCCGTTTGACGGGCAGGTTACGCAGGCTTCCGATCATCTGATGAACATACTTCCTGGAATTGCGCATCCCACTGGACCAATCCTCGAGATATACATTCACCGAAATGCCCATTTCACCGGCATCGTGGATCACCCGGGTGATGTCGGACAAATGTTCCTTGGGGCTCTTTCGTAACTGTTCCCTGGCATGTTTCAGGGATCCCTTGCAGAGCAGGTTGACAACCTTCCCTCCGGCATTCCGGATCCATTCCAGGGATGTTCGTCCATCTACAAATCCCAGGATCTCCACTCTGTCGAGATAGCCTCTGTCAGCAGCCCACAAGAGAATCCTCCGGGCCCCTTTGAATTCTCCGGCTGAAACACGTGCCGATGCTACCTCAATCCGGTCTACTCCCACTTCCTCCAGCAAGACTTTTGCCAGACTCAGTTTCTCCGTATCGGTAAAGGTCACACCGGTTGTCTGTTCTCCTTCACGCAATGTGGAATCCATAATCATTAAGCGTTGTCCCTCAACATGTACTCCGGTGCCTGTCATGGTATGGCTCTTTTAGTGATTCTTCTCAAAGTCTTCAATTTTTTTTCTCCGGCTTACCAGGAAATCTATATCATCCAGCCCGTTCAGCAAACAATATTTCTTATAGGGATTTATTTCAAAGCCTGTTGATTCACCGGTCCTGAGCAGGGTAACCCGCTGTTCCGGGAGATTCACTTCAAACAGTGCCCGGGGATCGTTTTCTATTTCCATGAAAAGTTTCTCCAGGAATCCGGGTGCGACCACTACTGGCAAAAGACCATTGTTCAGGGCATTTCCCTTGAATATATCGGCAAAAAAACTGGATACCACCACCCGGAATCCATAGTCATAAATCGCCCAGGCCGCATGTTCACGGCTTGAGCCACTTCCGAAGTTCTTTCCGGCCACCAGTATTTTACCGGTCCAGACAGGATTGTTTAAGGGAAAATCCTCCACGGGGCTTCCCGATGTATCAAACCGCCAGTCACGAAACAGATTCTCACCAAATCCTTTGCGCTCAACGGCTTTCAGAAAACGGGCCGGTATAATCTGATCGGTATCGACATTTTCTACCGGAAGGGGTACGGCCGGCGATGTGATGATGGTAAATTTTTCGTAAGGCATAGGGCATGAATTATTCTACTATGGTTCGTATAAAAAGCGATCGTTCCATTTATTCCCGGAACACGAATTGGCTGATTTTTCTTTTTTCAACTACCTGAAATCCCTCCTTTCACATATGTTCCCTGGGGTCGCTGATAACGCCTGTGACAGCGGCAGCTGCGGCTGTCAGAGGACTTGCCAGAATGGTTCTGGCTCCGGGGCCCTGGCGTCCTTCGAAATTTCTGTTGGAAGTGGAAACGGCATATTTCCCTTCCGGAATTTTATCCTCATTCATAGCCAGGCATGCCGAACATCCGGGCTGACGAAGGCTAAATCCGGCTTCTTCCAGAATCGCATCCAACCCTTCCGTTCTGATCTGGGTTTCCACCTGTTTCGAGCCGGGAACCAACCAGGCGATAACACGATCTGCCTTTTTCTTTCCCCTGACAAATTCAGCAAATGCCCTGAAGTCCTCGATGCGGCCGTTCGTACAGCTGCCCAGGAATACATAATCAATTCTTTTTCCTTTTATGGGTTCTCCTGCTTTGAAGTCCATGTAGCGCAAGGCCTTTTCAAAGCTACGTTTATCATTTCCCGTCAGTTCGTTGCCATCGGGTATTCTGCCAGATAGGGGCATCCCCATTCCCGGATTGGTTCCAAAGGTTACCATCGGCTCAATGTGGGAAGCGTCAAAACAATATTCGGCATCGAATCGGGCGTTTTCATCTGATTTCAACTCCTTCCACCGGTTGACAGCTTCTGTCCAGGCTCTGCCAGCGGGTGCGAATTCACGCCCTCTGATATAGGCAAAGGTAATTTCATCCGGGGCCACCATTCCCCCGCGGGCTCCGCTTTCGATGCTCATATTGCATACGGTCATTCTTCCTTCCATGGAAAGAGTGCGAATGGCTGATCCGCTAAATTCAATGAAATGGCCGGTTCCCCCGCTGGTTGTGATCCGGGAAATAATATAGAGAATGATATCTTTGGCTGTAACCCCTTTGGCGAGTTCTCCTTCCACCCGAATGCGCATTTTTTTGGGTTTGGGTTGAACAATACATTGGCTTGCCAATACCATTTCCACTTCACTGGTTCCGATCCCGAAAGCTACCGCTCCAAAGGCACCATGGGTCGAGGTATGGCTATCCCCGCAAACGATGGTTATTCCAGGCAGGGTAAGTCCTTTCTCAGGACCGATAATGTGAACAATCCCATGCCCTTCGGTACCCAGTCCGTAATGGGTAATGCCGTATTTTTCACAATTCAGGCGCAATCTTTCGACCTGTTGGCGGGACTGAGGATCTGCAATGGGTCTATGCTGTTCCCGGGTGGGGATGTTGTGATCGGGAGTAGCGGTTGTCTGTTCCGGCCGGAAAACGGTCAACCCCCGTTTCTCCAGCCCCTGAAAGGCCACCGGACTGGTCACTTCATGAATATAGTGCCTGTCGATATACAATACATGGGTATCTCCCTCCACCGGTTCAACAACATGGGCATCCCAGGTTTTATCAAATAATGTTTTCGCTTCCATCGGTATTTTGAATTGTTACGTTGCCAGAAACACTTTTTGCATTGGGATCCGGTATTTCCCGGATCCTTTGCTATCAGCTTTCCTGGGTTACCGGAATTTTATTGATCGCGTCCAGGAAAGCCTCTACCGAAGCCGTAATAATATCGGTATTCGCTCCGAAGCCATGATAGATGGTGCCATTGAAATCGATTTGCATATGCACCTTTCCCACGTCATCACTGCCCCGGGTAATCGCCTGAACAAGAAACTCTTCAATGGTAACCTGGCGATGAAGAATTTGCTTTACAGCTTTGATGGCAGCATCCACCGGTCCGTTTCCCGATGAGGTAGCCTCAAATTTTTCCCCGGCGATATCCAGTTTCACGATAGCTACCGGCATTATTCCTTTGCCGGTTACTACCTGAAGGTAATCCAGTTTTATCCGGCGCTCCTGGCGGGTGGCATCCCCGGCCAGCAAGGCAATATCATCGTCCCGGAGATCCTTTTTCTTATCGGCCAGTTTCAGAAACTCCTGGTATACTTCATCGAGTTTTTCTTTTTTCAGATGAAAACCCATTAAGTCGAGCCTGTGTTTCAAGGCGGCTCTTCCGCTTCTTGCAGTTAAGAGAATCGAAGATTCATTGATTCCCACATCAACAGGATCCATAATTTCGTAATTATCCCTTCGTTTGAGCACTCCATCCTGATGAATTCCCGAGGAGTGGGCAAAGGCATTTCTTCCAACCACTGCTTTATTGGGTTGTACGGGCATATTCATCAGCGTGGAAACAAGCCGGCTGGTCCGGTATATTTTTTTGGTATTGATATTGGTATCAATACCCAGATCTTTATGGCGGCTTTTAAGGATCATCACCACTTCTTCCAGGGAGGTATTTCCTGCTCTTTCGCCAATTCCGTTCACTGTCACTTCAGCCTGCCGGGCTCCGTTTATTATGGCTGAGAGGGTGTTGGCTGTAGCCATACCCAAATCGTTATGGCAATGCGTTGAAATAATTGCTTTCTCAATATGGTTGACATGTTCATACAGAAACCGGATCTTTTCTCCGAACTCGCCGGGAAGACAATACCCGGTGGTATCCGGAATATTCACTACCGTTGCTCCGGCTTTGATGACCGCCTCCACCACTTTTGCCAGGTATTCATTCTCTGTGCGGCCGGCATCCTCCGCATAAAACTCAACATCATCCACATACCGGCGGGCATATTTCACCGCATTCACAGCACGCGTAAGTACTTCCTCCGGGGTTGAATTCAACTTGTAATGAATATGATAGTACGAGGTCCCGATACCCGTATGAATACGCCCCTTTTTAGCATATTTCAACGACTCGGCAGCCACATCGATATCTTTCTCCACGGCCCGGGTCAAGGCACATATGGTCGGCCAGGTCACCGCTTTCGAAATTTCTACTACGGATTCAAAATCACCCGGACTGGATATGGGAAAACCTGCCTCAATGACGTCAACCCCTAAATCCTGCAACGCCCTGGCAACTTCGATTTTTTCCACTGTATTTAACTGACACCCGGGAACCTGTTCCCCATCCCTCAGGGTGGTATCAAAAATGTAAAGCCTGTCACTCATTGTTTATCGTTTTTTATCTATATGCAAAAAGCCACTCTCTACTGAGAATGGCTTTTTGCTTCCAACATATCGTTCCTTTAACATACCATTCTCATACCTCCCTTTCAAGAAGAAGAATGCCGATAATTAGGCTGAGAATGATGATGTTGTTAAAAATTTTCACTTCTTTTTAATTGAATGCAAATATGGTAATTATTTTTTAAAATGAAAATTTAAATGCTTATTTATTTCACTTACTTAAGAAAGATACTGTTTTGTTAACATTTTGTTACCTGTTAACCCGTTCACACGCATAGAGCCTGATTCTTTCTGTTTGGGAAACATGGTTTATCGTATACGATTCTTACTCCCTGAACAATGCTCTGGCATCTATTTCCTTAAAAGGTCCTTTGGAGGCTGGTATTTTGTTGATACTCACATGCAACCTCATTCGGGAGGGTTCCATAACTGCACACTGAAGATTGCGTCTTTTTCTGCCCCGGATCTTATACATGACCGTTTTCATCCGTTCCACGGAAAAATTCCCGTAATGGGCGTTGATTTCATTTTGAAGCGTGGAATACCGTTTATCGGGTTTATATTCTACGGAAATATCTTCATTATGGAAAAAATTTGTTGAACCCAGAATGCCATTTTTTCCTTCGCGCCATCTACCTTCAAAGGGTGTATGTTCGGTAATCACGGCTTTTTCAGCATCAGCTACCATCACAATGTTGGGGACCATCAAATGATTCTTTAGCATAAAATGTGCATATTCATCGGTTGAGGAAGCTCTTTCCCCGGCTATTCGCATCGCAATCTGCACGGGAAGGCCCTGGGTATTGATGGTATCATCCTTTGCATTATAGGAAATCATATTGCCGTAACTTACTCCCCGGCTATTCATACCGGAGAATCCCCCCACAAGACCCAGATAGGTAATATGAATCGACTGAAATCCCTTGTCGGGATGACGAACGACAAGCAATCCCAGGTACTTATTCATTCCTTTGCTTCGGTAATCGGCATTTCTCCCCATGATAAGGCGTCCGTCGGGGGTGCTCTCGTCCCAGGCAGCCAATGTACTGCAGGCAACCTTGGTAGCAACATTGAGGGCCACCAAATGATCGTAGCTGATACCAGAGGCTTGGGCTATGGCCCTGATCTCGGTTTGTATTTCCCCGGGAAGAAACGGACCGGTGGCAGCAGCCAGCTGCAGGTAATCCTTCATGTCTTCCTCTGAAAAAACCGACTCAAGAATGGCCAGAAACGAATGCAACTGAGGTCTTAGCAAGGTACCGTACTGTCTTCCCATCTCTTCGGGAGTTCCATACAAATGAACAACCGGATAAGACCCAAGATATTCAAGTCTGCCCCTGTTTGTCGATTCTACCGGAGTAACCTTGTTGTTTTGAAATTTCGAAAGACGGGTTACATGGGTTATGACAGCACACTGTGTAAACAGCATCGTACCCAACAACAGGAACAACATCATCATCCTGCCCGTATGAAAAACACTCCTTCTCATTGGAACAAAATTAAAATTACTTCCAACCCATTCACGATACAAAGAATTCCAGCCCGTGGAAAGGGATAGCATCCGGGTCGAAAAAATATCCGCTTAAAAATAAAAAATTATCATTCTGATCCTACCATATCTCGTGTCATTATTGATACCTTTAAAACAAAAATCCCATGCATGGATCGGTTTATTGAAACAACCCAGGAATCCCGGTTTGATGTACTCGTCATAGGAGGAGGAATCACAGGATCTGCTGTGGCCTATGAAGCGGCATCGAGGGGATTAAAAGTAGCTTTGGCCGAAAAATCCGATTTTGGATCCGGCACCTCGGCAGCTACATCCAAGATGATCCACGGAGGATTCCGGTATCTGACAAAATTTGAAATCGGCCTTGTTCGTGAATCGCTGCGCGAACGCCGGATTTTGATGAATATTGCACCCAACCTGGTCTTTCCTTTGCCTTTTGTGCTGGCTCATTATACCGGGGATCCCTATCCGAAATGGCTGGTTCAGGCAGGCATGCTTTTTTATGATCTTCTTTCACCCGATAAAAACAATCTGTGGGATCAAAGCAAAAAAATGCCATGGCACAGGAATGTTGACCGCCAGGAACTGATCCACCGTGAACCGGAAGTGTTACAAACCGGATTAAAAGGAGGCAGTCTGTACTATGATTGCATGAATTTTTATCCGGAACGACTCACCCTGGCATTTCTTAAATCTGCTGTCAACCAGGGAGCTGCGATCTCAAACTATGCGGAAGTAAAGAAAATTCTGATGTCGAAGAGAAACGGCAGGAAGACGATCTCAGGCGCTCTGATTGAAGACCGGATCAAAAATCGGGAGATCTCCATTCCATGCCGTTATGTGGTGAACTGCACGGGTCCCTGGGCTGACCAGATCCTGGCAAACATCACAGGAAAACAGGAAAACAAACTGATCCGGCGCTCGGAAGGAATTCACATTATTACCAGACAAAAGGTAAACCAATATGTCATAACGGCCTCTACAAAAGAGGGAAGACACTGTTTTTTCGTTCCATGGCGCGGTCATACTCTGATCGGAACTACCGACAAAGAATATATGGGAGATCCCGATGATTACCGGATAACAAAGAAAGCCATCCTGGAGTTCCTCGAAGATATCAATCCGGTATTTGGTCAGTCCGGGAAAATCACCCCGAAAGACGTTCTTTATGCGTATGGAGGATTGCGCCCCCTTGTGGAAGATCAAACAAAAGACAGTTATCATTCGTCCCGAAAATATGAAATTTCCACCCATGATAACGAAGGAATTTCCGGACTCATGACCGTGGAAGGAGGGAAATACACAACCAGCCGCAACCTGGCCAGGAAAGTTACCAACCGGATTCTCAGGGATCTTAAAAAACCATGGGTTCCATCGGTTTCTGCGAAAAAATACCTCACAGGATGTGAAATAATCAATCTGGATGTTTTCATCCGTGACAAACAAACGGAGTATTCCTCTTTCGATAAACGCCAACTTCACTTCCTGGGAACCCTGTACGGAACAGAATTGGATTCCCTGATGAAAATTGCCACCGAAGATCCTTCCCTGCGAACCAATCTAACAAAGGAGGGGGAAATCGGGGCTCAGATTGTCTATGCCCTTCGTCATGAAATGGCCCGGACACTGAATGACATCCTGCTTCGGCGAACCGCTATGGGAACACTGGGATACCCCGGGAAAAAACTCCTCGCCCAAGTGGCAGAAACAGCCGCTCAGGAAGCCGGATGGAACGATTCACGGAAAAAACAAGAACTGGAAAATATGGAAAAACACTATACCATACCAGACCAATAAAGAATATTGAGCATGCCAAAAAAAAACCGTTTTACACCTGACTGGATAGAATCCGCCCCGGAAAAGGGTTCATACCGCTCCATTTTTAAATATGGAAACCCACAGGGATTCAAACATCCCAATGCAAGGCTTTATGAAGAATTGAAAAAAACCTTTGGGCTTACCGATGACAACTTCCGCACAAAGGAAACCACAGGCAATGAGAAAGTAGACCTTTCAGTTCCCTCCTCCCTGGATAAAAAGATAAAAAATCGTCTGATGGCAATCTGCGGCCGGGAGAATATCTCCTTTTCGGAATACGACCGGTTAATGTACTCCACAGGTCAGACCCTGGAAGAACACATGAAGCTGCGCAGGAAACGGATAGGAAGAATTACCGATGGGGTGGTCCACCCCCGGAATAAAAAAGAGGTATCTGAGGTGCTGGATTTATGTCACCGGGAAGGGATTCCTGTGTATGTCTATGGAGGGGGTACTTCGGTAAATTTCGGATTTTACCCGGAAAAAGGAGGCATTACTCTTGTGCTTTCCACCCATATGAACCGGGTGATTGCGATCAATGAAACGAACCAAACGGCTACCGTAGAAGCGGGTATTCTGGGACCTGCATTGGAAGAAATCCTGAACCAGGCTCCGGAGAAATATGGGTGCTCCCACCGGTTCACCTGTGGCCATTTTCCCCAGTCTTTCGAATCCTCTTCCATAGGGGGCTGGATTGTTACCCTGGGATCCGGGCAACAATCATCCTATTATGGTGATGCTGCAGATTTCATCCTGAGCCTGGAAGTGGTTACCCCGGTAGGCATCCTAAAAACCCTGGATTATCCGGCAACAGCTACAGGCCCTAAAATGACCGATATAATCAAAGGCAGCGAAGGAGCCTTTGGCGTGGTAGTGGAAGTCACCTGGAAAATATTCCGCTTCATGCCCCAAAACAGAAAATATTTTGGATTCATTTTTCCCGATTGGAAATCGGCAGTGGAAGCTTCCAGGGAGATCAGCCAGGGAGAATTCGGTATGCCTTCGGTATTTCGTATTTCCGACCCTGAAGAAACCCACCACGGACTCAAATTGTACGGAATTGAAGGAACGGTTTTTGATAAATTCATGGCCCTCCGGGGTTATAAACCAAAAGAACGCTGTCTCTTTATCGGAACGGCAGACGGAGCAAAAAGCCAAACGAAAAATATAAAACGAGAGGTGAAACGCGTATGCCGTAAACAAGGAGGCATGTTTCTCACCTCCTATCCGGCTCGCAAATGGGAGTCGGGACGATACAGGGATCCCTACCTGAAAGAGGATCTCATGGACTATGGAATTCTTATCGACACCCTTGAAGCAAGCGTGCAATGGGATCATCTGCATACCGTTCACCAGAAAGTAAGAGCGTTCATCAAAAACAGGCCTCAAACCCTCTGCCTTAGTCATGCCTCGCATTTTTACCCGCAGGGAACCAATCTCTACTTTATCTACATCATCCATGAAAACGATGTGGATGCATACTGTGCATTCCAGAAAGGAATCATCCAAACCATAGCAGAATCGGGGGCTTCTTTATCACACCACCATGGTGTAGGCCGGATGATCGCCCCCTGGATGGAACCACACCTGGGAAAAAACACAATGAACGTCCTGAAAGCCTTAAAGAAACACTTTGATCCAAAAGGAATCATGAACCCCGGAAGTCAACTAGGCCTCGACATGTAACCCTAACGCATCCCGGACCTCAAACATGGAAAGGGAATAGCTCTCTTGATTTCAGGACCTTCAAACTTCTTCCCCTTCACCCTCCGCGTCAGCAACTAAAAAAGGCCGGTGCGTAACCGGCCTTTTTGGATCTTTCCTGGAAGAAATTCCTTATTTGCTTTTTTCTTCAGAATCCTCTTCTTTTCTGGATTCTTCTTCGGTTGTATTCTCTTTCGCTTCCGCTTTTACTTCCGGTTTCGGGTCCATTTCTTTTTTGGATGGTTCCTCCGCTGTATCTTTTTCTGCTTCGGCTTTTACTTCCGGTTCAGGTTCCTCTGCATTTTTGGATGGGTCCTCCGGAGTTTCCCCTTTTGGTTCTTCTGTTTTTTCTTCATCTGCCGGAATTTCCGTGTCGATCACCTGAGCTGTTTCCTCGAGGGATTGGGTTGTCTCCTCCGGTTTTTTTTCTTCCACGGTTGCTTTGGACTGTTGGTTTTTCTTTTCGGCTACCGGAGGGGTTGTTTTCTTTGCGCTGGTACCACCGCGTCGTGAACGGCGGCGTTTTGGTTTTTGCCCTTCTTCCTGGGAGGCAAGCATTGCTTCGTTGTAATCGACCAGTTCGATGATACACATATCCGCATTATCTCCCAGCCGGTTCCCGGTTTTCAGGATCCGGGTATACCCACCCGGGCGATCGGCAATCTTGGCTGCTACATCACGAAACAATTCCGAAACAGCATATTTATCTTGCAAATAGCTGAATACCACTCTGCGTGAATGTGTTGTATCATTCTTTGCTTTGGTGATCAATGGTTCCACATACATCCGTAACGCTTTTGCTTTCGCCACGGTTGTGGAAATCCGTTTATGGAGGATCAATGAACTTGCCAGATTGGCAAGCAATGCTTTTCTGTGGGCGCTGGTTCTGCTTAAATGATTAAATTTCTTATTGTGTCTCATGGCCTTTAATCCTTGTCTAATTTATACTTGGTTATATCCATCCCGAAATTCAGGTTCATACCATTCAAGAGGTCGTCCAGTTCGGTGAGTGATTTTTTACCAAAATTTCTGAATTTCAGCAGGTCGTTGCGGTTATACTGCACCAGGTCCCCCAGGGTATCGACATCAGCAGCTTTCAGGCAATTGAGTGCTCTGACAGAGAGATCCAGGTCTACCAGTTTGGTTTTAAGCAACTGACGCATATGCAATACCTCTTCATCAAATTCATCGTTGGCAAATTTCTCATCGGAATCAAGGGTGATTTTTTCATCTGAGAAGAGCATGAAATGGTAAATCAGTATCTTAGCTGCTTCCTTAAGTGCTTCTTTGGGATGAACCGAACCATCGGTTGTTATGTCAATGATCAGTTTTTCATAGTCTGTTTTCTGCTCCACACGGTAATTCTCAACGGCATATTTTACCTGTTTGATGGGGGTGTAAATCGAATCGATGGCGATGACTCCGAACTCGCTTTCCACCGGCTTATTTTCCACAGCCGGAACATATCCCCGTCCTTTGTTCACGGAGATTTCCATGTGAAACTTCACATCGGGTTCCATCCGGCAGATCACCAGTTCGGGGTTCAGCACCCTGAATCCGGTCATGAATTTATTGATATCGCCGGCTGTAAATACTTCCTGCCCGCTTAGATTGACCGTCACCTCTTCGTTATCGAAATCTTCCACCTCTTTTTTAAACCGAATTTGTTTCAGATTGAGAATGATATCCGTCACATCTTCAATCACACCCTTAATCGTAGAAAATTCGTGGTCTACTCCCTCAATTTTAACCGTTGTAATTGCATACCCTTCCAGTGATGACAGCAAGATCCTGCGGAGGGCATTGCCGATGGTAATGCCGTATCCGGGTTCCAACGGACGAAATTCGAATTTTCCGAATTTATCATCCGATTCAATCATGATCACTTTATCCGGCTTTTGGAATGCTAATATTGCCATAATACCTAGTCTAAATGATTTATTTCGAGTATAATTCTACGATCAATTGTTCTTTGATATTCTCCGGTATTTCTTCGCGTTCGGGAATATTCAGAAATTTACCGGTCATTTTTTCGCTATCCCATTCCAGCCATTCATACCGGGAACTCCGGTTTGAGTTCAGGGATTCGGTGATTTCTTCCAGGGATTGTGATTTTTCACGTACGGCAACCAGGTCTCCTGGTTTTACCAGATATGAAGGGATATTCACCACTTTCCCGTTTACGGTTATGTGTTTATGCCCAACAAACTGCCGGGCTGCAGCGCGTGTTTTTGCGATACCCAGCCGGAAAACTACGTTATCAAGCCTGGATTCGAGCATTTGAAGCAATACTTCACCGGTAATTCCTTTGGCTCTCTGGGCACTTTGAAACAGGGTTCTGAACTGACGTTCCAGCAGTCCATAGGTGTATTTTGCTTTTTGTTTTTCCTGCAACTGCAATCCGTATTCCGATTTTTTCCTCCTTTTGGATGACAAACCGTGCATTCCCGGAGGATAGTTTTTGTGCTCAAAAACCTTATCGGGCCCAAAAATAGGTTCTCCGAATTTTCTTGCTACTTTTGATTTTGGTCCTCTGTATCTTGCCATTTTCTTGTTGAGTTTACTTATTTACACACGTCTTCTTTTGGGCGGTCTGCATCCGTTATGGGGAAGCGGGGTTACATCAACAATCTCTGCCACCTGAATTCCTACATTGCTGATTGCCCGGATGGCTGATTCGCGACCGTTACCGGGTCCTTTCACATACACTTTTACCTTACGGAGGCCTAAATCATACGCTGTTTTTGCACACTCTTCCGCAGCTACCTGAGCCGCATACGGAGTATTCTTCTTGGACCCCCGGAATCCTTTTTTGCCTGCCGAAGACCAGGAAATAACCTCCCCGTTCATATTTGCCAGAGTTACAATGATATTGTTGAAGGATGAATGAATATGAGCCTGTCCCGTAGCTTCTACTACCACCACCCTTTTTCTGCTTATTCCTGTTTTTTTTGCCATAATTCCATTCCTATTTAACAGCTTTTTTCTTGTTTGCCACGGTTTTCCGTTTCCCCTTACGGGTGCGGGCATTGTTTTTCGTGCTTTGTCCCCGTACAGGCAACCCGATACGATGACGAATTCCCCGGTAACAACCAATATCCATCAACCGCTTAATATTCAACTGTACTTCTGAACGTAACTCCCCTTCTACAGTATACCTTTCGTTGATGATTCTGCGAACTACGTTAAATTGATCGTCGTTCCAGTCTTTGACCTTGAGATCCTTGTCTACCTTGGCTTCCGCTAATATCGAATTGGCCCTGCTCCGGCCAATACCAAAAATATAGGTCAAAGCAATCTCACCTCTTTTATTATCCGGAATATCTACCCCTACAATACGTGCCATAGATTTACTTTTTTTTTACTGTTTACCCCTGACGTTGTTTAAACTTGGGATTCTTTTTATTAATCACAAACAACCGTCCTTTTCGTCGAACGATCTTGCAGTCTGCACTGCGTTTTTTTATTGATACACGCGTTTTCATATGATGAAAGAATTAATTTTATAAGGTATCATATGGAACTCGCATGGCTTTAAGCATCATCTTGGGTATAAATATTAACCATGCTCGTTTCATATCTTAATTTCTTAATTTTTGTATCTAAATGTTATTCGGCCTTTGGTCAGATCATACGGAGACATTTCCAGTTTTACCTTATCACCGGGCAAAATTTTGATATAATGCATTCGCATTTTACCCGAGATGTGTGCGGTTATGATATGCCCGTTTTCCAATTCCACACGGAACATCGCATTTGATAATGCTTCGATTATCTTTCCATCCTGTTCTATTGAAGGCTGTTTTGCCATAAATACCTGTTCTTTTTAATTTCTACATGAATTTCATCAAACGTTGATAAAATATCAGCCTTTTGAGGATTCACAGCCACTGTATGTCCAAAACAGGCTGATGGTTTTCCGTCACAGGTTTTTCGTATCCCTTCGTTTTTCGGCCGGTAAATGGTACGGGTTCCTGCATGGACCAACGAATACAAAGTCAGAACCATTCCGGAGATCATTTTTTTCCCCTGAAACGGTTTTCCGGTTCCGGGGAGATCCGGTTCTTCATGCCATGCTCTGCCTGTCCCATGACCTCTGATCTCCCTGACCACTGCAAATCCAGTCTTTTCGACAACCTGCTGAATCCGGTTTTCGATTGCTCCCGTAAAGTATCCTTCCTTGACATTCTCCATGGCTGCATACAAGGTGTCAAAAGCTGTTTTGCACAACTGCTTTTTTTCGTCTGATACCCCTTGAGTCAGAAATGTATAACAGGAACCGCCATACCATCCGTTTCTCATCACCCTGCAATTCACGGTGATGATGTCGCCATCCTGGATGGTATACCCATCAGAGACACCAGACGCAACGGTATCGTTTACCGATAGGGCCAGTGCATGCGCAAATTGCCGGGGTTCCCGGAATGCAGAACCCCCTTTGTTTTTTTGAATGAACGCTTTTGTTAACCGACTAATTTCCTGTGTCGTAACACCTGGCCGGATCGTGTGGGCAACTTGTGCCACTATTTTTCCTGCCAGCAAACAACTCGTACGGATTAATTCTATTTCTTCCCTTGTTTTAAGGTAAATCATAGAAACGAACCGTTCGATCAATACATTGCCTGACCTCCCCCCGGTCGTCCTTTAATACGGCCTGACTTCATCAGTCCGTCGTAATGACGCATGAGCAGATGGCTTTCTATCTGTTGTAGCGTATCCAGAACCACCCCTACCAAAATCAACAGGGATGTACCACCATAAAAATACGCAAAACTGGTGTTAATACCAATTAACATGGCAAAAGTAGGAAGAATGGTTATCAATCCAAGAAAAATAGATCCCGGCAAGGTAATCCTTGACATGACCGTGTCCAGAAATTCCACGGTTTTTTTACCCGGTTTGACCCCGGGTATAAACCCTCCGTTTTTCTTCATATCTTCTGCCATTTGTGTGGGATTGACCGTAATGGCTGTATAAAAATAGGTGAAAGCAACCACCAGCATGAACTGGGTAAAATTGTACCAGAATCCCACGTTGTTGGCAAAGGCGGTAGCAAACCGGCTCATTCCCTCTGAACTGGAGAATCCCGCTATGGTCAACGGAACAAACATAATGGCCTGTGCAAAAATGATAGGCATCACACCGGCAGCGTTTACCTTTAACGGAATATACTGACGGACACCTCCAAACTGTTTGTTTCCGACAATTCTCTTTGCATATTGAACAGGAATCCTGCGGGTCCCCTGAACAAGCAATATCGATGCCATAAATACAAAATACAAAATCAGAAACTCAACCAGAAACATAACCAGGCCTCCTCCCTGCTGTGATATACGCGAAGCAAATTCCTGCATCAATGACTGGGGTAATCTGGCTATAATACCAATCATTATGATCAGGGATATTCCATTGCCGATTCCCTTGTCGGTGATTCGTTCCCCCAGCCACATGATAAACATTGAACCGGCTGTTAGAATTATAATCGAGGAAATCGTAAACATGGTTCCCTTCAATACAAAGGCCGTATCAGGCAATTGAGCATGAAGGTTTGCCAGGTAAGCCGGCGACTGAAAAATCAGAATGATCACGGTCAGATAGCGGGTGATCTGGTTGATCTTTCGTCTTCCCGACTCCCCTTCCCGTTGAAGTCTCTGAAAATAGGGCACTGCAATACCCATCAACTGAATGACAATGGACGCTGAGATATAGGGCATAATCCCTAAAGCAAATATAGAAGCCTGTGAGAATGCACCTCCCGAGAACATATCGAGCAATCCGAGAAGTCCCTCCGCAGTCTGCTGACTTAAATTGCTCAATTGCGCAGGATCAATGCCGGGAAGAGAAACGAAAGAACCCAGGCGGTATATCAATAAAAAAAACAGGGTGATGCCGATCCTTTGCCTGAGATCTTCAATCTTGTAAATATTCTTCAGGGTTTCTATAAATCGTTTCATTACAGCTTAGAGTATTTCAATCGTTCCGTTTAATTTTTCTATTGCTTCTTTGGCACTTTTTGAGAAAGCATGGGCTTTAACCACCAGTTTTTTTGTCAGTTCGCCTTTGCCCAGTATTTTCACTTTATCTTTTTTTGATGTGAATCCAGCCTGGTTCAGCACCTGCAGATCGATGGTATCCAGGTTCATTTTTCCCGCCAGTCTCTGGAGTACCTCCAGGTTGATGGCTTTGTATTCCACCCGGTTAATATTTTTAAATCCCATTTTAGGAACTACCCGCTGGAGGGGCATCTGCCCTCCTTCGAAACCGATCTTTCTGGAGTAACCGGACCGGGACTGTTGCCCTTTGTGGCCGCGGGTTGAAGTACCCCCATATCCGGATCCCTGGCCCCTGCCAATGCGTTTCCTCCCTTTTACTGATCCTTTTGCAGGCTTTAAGTTGCTCAAATTCATGTCTTTAGATTTATCCATGTCTTACACTTCTTCCACTTTTAACAGATGTTTCATCTTGCCGATCATTCCCATGATCTGCGGTGAATCATCGTGTACCACCGAATGATGCATTTTCCTCAATCCCAAAGCAGCCAAGGTAGCTTTCTGTCTTTTTGTAGAACCGATGCTGCTTTTTACCAATGTGATTTTTAGTTTTGCCATGTTCTTACCCTTTAAATACTTTTTCCAATGTTACGCCTCTTTGTTGCGCCACAGCATAGGCATCCCTGAGTTCCAGGAGGGCCTTCATGGTTGCTTTCACCAGGTTATGGGGATTGGATGAGCCTTTTGATTTGGCAAGGATATCACGAATTCCCACGCTTTCGAGCACCGCCCGCATAGCCCCTCCCGCTTTCACTCCGGTTCCGGATGATGCAGGTTTCAGTAAAATATTGGCTCCTCCGAATTTAGCAGACTGTTCGTGCGGGATGGTACCGTTGATTACCGGGATTTTCACCAGGTTCTTTTTTGCGGCGTCAATTCCCTTGGCGATCGCGGTTGTTACTTCACTGGCCTTACCCAGCCCCCAGCCTACGATCCCGTCTTCATTTCCAACCACAACAATGGCTGAAAAGCTAAATGTTCGTCCTCCTTTGGTTACTTTGGTAACCCGGTTGATCGCCACCAGCCTGTCTTTCAGTTCCAGGTCACTGGTTCTTACATTTCTGATAATTCCTGACATAATGTGTTAAAATTTAAGGCCCCCTTCACGGGCAGCATCTGCTAGTTGTTTCACTCTCCCATGGTATAAATATCCATTCCTGTCGAAGACAACACGGGAAATACCTGCATTCAGGGCTTTTTCGGCGATTAACCGGCCCACCAAAGCTGCTTTTTCCGTCTTGGTGCCTTTTTTTTCCAGGATCTCTTTGGCCTCCGATGATGCGTACATCAGGGTTTCCCCCCGCAGGTCGTTGATCAACTGCACATGAATGTGCCGGTTGCTTCTGTACACACACATCCGTGGGCGCTCTGAGGTCCCCGATACAATCTTGCGAATGCGTTTTTTTATGCGTATTCTTCTGTCTGTTTTTGTTAAAGCCATAACCTTTCCTATTTACTATTTCGCAGCTGCAGCAGCCTTACCGGCTTTACGTCTCAACACTTCTCCAACAAATTTGACCCCTTTTCCCTTGTAGGGTTCCGGCTTACGGAAGGATCGTATTTTTGCAGCAACCTGTCCGATCAGTTGTTTGTCACAACTTTTCAGGGTAATCACCGGGTTGCTCCTCTTATCGGATTTTGCTTCCACATGCACTTCAGAAGGAAGCTGTATAAAAATATGGTGTGAAAATCCCAGGGTTAAATCGAGTATATTCTTTTCCATTAATTCAGCCCTATAACCTACTCCTACCAGTTCCAGTTTGATTTCATACCCTTCCGATACCCCTTTTACCATATTATAAATCAACGAACGGTAGAGCCCATGCATCGACCGGTGCTGCTTCATATCGCTTTTCCTTTCCACCTTTATGGTGTTGCCCTCTACCTTAACCGGTATATCCGGATGTACTTTCTGGCTCAGTTGACCCAGGGGACCTTTTACCGTAACCTCTTGATTTTCATCGACCTGAAGAGTCACTCCGGCAGGTATTTCTATAGGCAGTTTTCCTATTCTTGACATGGTTTTATCCTTTTAATACACATAACATAAAATTTCACCCCCCACGTTTAAATCGCGTGCTTCCTTATCGGTAAGAACCCCCCGGGAAGTAGAGATAATGGCAATTCCCAGGCCATTCAAAACCCTGGGAATGGATTGCGCATCACAATATTTGCGCAAACCGGGTTTGCTTATACGCTCCAGTTTCTTTATTGCGTTCAATTTCGTTTCCGGGCTATATTTCAGCGCAATTTTTATATTGCCCTGAGCATTCTTTTCCTCTTCAAATTTATAGTTCAGGATATACCCTTTTTCTTTCAGTATTTTTGTTATTTCCTTTTTTACATTCGAAGCAGGAATATCGACCACCTTATGGTTTGCCATAATGCCATTTCTGATGCGGGTCAGATAATCTGCGATAGGATCGGTTACATTGCTCATTTTTCCTTGTTTTTCGATTACCAACTTGCTTTTTTAATACCCGGAATTAACCCTTCGGAAGCCATTTCCCTGAAATTGATCCTGCTGATTCCAAATTGGCGCATATATCCTTTGGGTCGGCCGGTTAATTTGCAGCGGTTATGCAGACGTACCCTGGATGAATTTTTGGGCAGCTTCTGCAATCCTACCCAGTCGCCTTCTGCTTTCAACCTGGCCCTTTTTTCTGCATATTTTTCAACAAGCTTTGCACGTTTTATTTCGCGTGCTTTCATTGATTCCTTGGCCATAATCAGTTTCTTTTATTGATTTTAAAAGGAAGTCCCATTTCTTTCAGCAGGGCAAATCCTTCTTCATCGGTATTCGCCGATGTTACAAACGTAATATTCATTCCGTTGATTTTATTCACTTTATCGATCACGATCTCCGGGAAAATGATCTGCTCAGGTACACCCAGAGTATAATTTCCGGAGCCGTCCATTTTGCTTTCGATTCCCTGGAAGTCACGAATCCGGGGTAATGCTATGGAAATTAAACGGTCAAAGAATTCATACATCCGGTCACGTCGCAGGGTTACACGCACACCCACAGGCATTTTCTTCCTCAGTTTAAAATTGGATATATCCTTTTTCGATAAGGTTTGCAGTGCTTTCTGTCCCGTGATCATGGTCATCTCCTCGGTTGCCACTTCAATGATCTTTCGATCGGCGATTGCATCCCCGACCCCCTGGTTTAAAACGATCTTCATCAACCTGGGAACCTGCATGACAGAAGTGTAGTTAAACGCTTTCATCAGTGCAGGTACAATTTCTTGCTGATATCTCTTTTTCAGTGCTGGTACGTATGCCATTACTTAATTTCCTCCCCTGATTTTTTTGAATACCGGACCAACTTGCCATTCTTGTCCTCTCTCCTGCCTATTCGTGTAGGTTCTCCTGTTTTTGGATCCACGATCATCAGGTTGGAGATATGAATCGAAGCCTCTTTTTCAACGATACCCCCCTGCGGGTTTTCGGTATTGGGCTTGGTGTGCTTTTTCATTACATTCACACCTTCAACAATGGCTCTGTTTTTTTTTCGTATTACTTCCAGAACCCGGCCTTTTGTACCTTTGTAGTTTCCGGAAATAACCTGTACGGTATCGCCTTTTTTTATGTGTAATTTTTTTTGCATAGTCTGCTTCCTTGATTAAAGCACTTCAGGTGCCAGTGAAATAATTTTCATATTCTTTTCACGCAGTTCTCTGGCTACAGGACCAAAAATACGGGTTCCTCTGATTTCGCCCAGGTTATTCAGCAGCACAACAGCATTGTCATCAAAACGGATGTACGAACCATCGTCACGCCGGACCTCTTTTTTTGTACGTACTACGATGGCTTTTGAAACGGTTCCTTTTTTCACTTCACCTCCCGGGATGGCACTTTTTACCGTGACCACCACCAGGTCTCCCAGGGTCGCATACCGTTTGCGGGTACCTCCCAGCACACGGATGCATAATACTTCCCTGGCTCCACTGTTATCGGCTACTGCACACCTTGTTTCTTGTTGTATCATGATTACTTGGCCCTTTCTAATATTTCAACTAACCTCCAACATTTTTTCTTACTCAGCGGACGTGTTTCCATAATCAACACCGTATCACCAATGTTACAGGAATTGGCATCGTCATGCACATAAAACTTGGTTGTTTTATTGATATACTTACCGTAAATCGGATGCTTGCCCTTGCGCTTCTCAGCAACCACAATGGTTTTATCCATCTTATTGCTGACGACAATCCCAATACGTTCCTTCCGGATATTTCTTGCTTTCTTCTCTTCCATTGTGGTTTAATTCTTATTTTCGTTTAATTCTCTGCTTTTGAGAATCGTTTTTAACCGTGCGATATTCCTCCGGCTTTCTTTTATTTTCATCGGATTGTCGAGAGGAGAAACCGCATGATTCATCTTCAGGCGAATCAGGTTCTCGGTTTCGGACTGAATGCGTTCAACGATTTCCTTATCCGTCAATTCCTTTATTTCTGAGGTCTTCACTGCTCTTGATTTTTTTTAAAACATTCCTTTTATTATTCCACAAAATCCCTTCGTACGACAAATTTCGTTTTAATCGGCAATTTCTGAGCTGCCAGGCGCAAGGCTTCTTTTGCCAGTTTGAAGGGTACACCGTCGGCTTCGATGAGAATGCGTCCCGGAGAAACCGTTGCCACAAAAGCCTCCGGAGCTCCTTTTCCTTTTCCCATACGCACTTCCGCGGGTTTCTTGGTAATGGGCTTATCGGGGAAAATCCGGATCCATATCTGTCCCTGGCGTTGCATATGCCGGGTTACGGCTACCCTGGCTGCTTCAATCTGGCGGCCAGTGATCCATGATTCCTCAAGAGTCTTTATGCCAAAAGAGCCAAAGGCTAACTGGGTTCCGCGTTTTGCAAAGCCTTTCATTTTTCCCTTCTGGACCCTTCTATATTTTACTTTCTTTGGCTGTAACATTCCTGTAAATTTCTATGGTTTAATCTCCTATTTTTTTCTTTTCCCTATCCGGCTTTTGGTGGGGCCTGTACGACCCTGTTTCTGGCCTATATTCGGCGATAAATCGCGTTTTCCATACACCATTCCTTTGCAGATCCAAACTTTCACTCCAATCAGTCCTGTTTTGGTTAAGGCTTCAGCCAGGGCGTAATCAATATCGGCCCGCAGAGTATGCAAAGGCGTACGTCCGTCTTTGTACATTTCAGAACGCGCCATTTCGGCTCCGTTCAAACGGCCTGAAACCATGATTTTTATTCCTTCAGCTCCCATGCGCATCGTCGAAGCAATGGCCATTTTTACGGCCCGGCGATAGGCAATCTTTCCCTCAATCTGACGGGCTACATTGCTTGCCACAATGCGTGCATCCAGTTCCGGCCTTTTGATTTCAAAAATATTAATCTGTACTTCCTTGTTCGTAATTTTCTTAAGCTCCTCTTTCAGCTTATCCACCTCCTGGCCTCCTTTTCCAATAATTATTCCCGGACGGGAAGTATGGACCGTAATCGTAATCAGCTTAAGGGTTCGTTCTATCACGATTCGTGATATACTGGCTTTAGCCAACCGGGCGTTCAGGTAATCCCTGATTTTCTGATCTTCAATCAGTTTATCGCCGTAATTGTCACCTCCAAACCAGTTGGAATCCCATCCTTTAATGAACCCCAGACGATTTGAAATAGGATTTACTTTTTGTCCCATAATTATTGTTCAAGTTTTTCTTCGATATTCACTTTATTATCCAGGTAAATGGTTACATGGTTCGACCGTTTTCTGATACGGTGGGCCCTTCCCTGCGGTGCCGGGCGCAATCGTTTCAGCATCCGTCCTGAATCCACGGTTATCCGGCTGATAAACAGCTGGCTTTCCTCCAGGCGAACTCCTTCATTTTTGGCCTGCCAGTTGGCAATGGCCGACAACAAAAGCTTTTCTACCTTGCGGGATGCTTCCTTTGAAGAATACTTCAACACATCCAATGCCCTGTTCACTTCCATTCCGCGGACCATGTCGGTTACAAGCCGCATTTTCCTCGGAGAGGTCGGACAATTTCGTAACACAGCAAAATATTGCTTTTTCCTCTCTTCTTTTCTTTTTTCAGCTGCTAATCTTTTTCTGGCACCCATTTTTTCCTTTTTTTACTGCAATTATGCCTTAGCGTTTGTTACCAGCATGGCTTCTGAATATGCGGGTAGGGGCAAATTCACCCAAACGGTGCCCTACCATATTCTCTGTAATGTATACCGGTATAAATTTATTTCCGTTATGGACAGCTATCGTATGTCCCACAAAATCAGGGGAGATGACCGATGCCCTTGCCCATGTTTTGATCACCGATTTTTTCTTGGATTCGTTCATTACCAGAACTTTTCTTTCCAATTTAAAATCGATATACGGACCTTTTTTTAAAGAACGACTCATATTCGAAGTTGTTTATTATTTTTTCCTTCGTTCCACAATGTACTTGTTGGATACTTTTTTTCTCTTGCGGGTTTTAAATCCTTTTGCGAGCACTCCCTTGCGGGACCGTGGATGGCCGCCGGATGCCCGGCCTTCGCCTCCGCCCATGGGATGATCCACCGGATTCATAGCCACACCTCGTACGCGGGGCCTGCGTCCCAGCCACCTGGAACGACCGGCTTTTCCTGACTGCTCAAGGTTATGTTCCGTATTGCCTACCGTTCCTACGGTTGCCCGGCAGGTTGTAAGTACCATCCGAGACTCTCCGGAAGGAAGCTTTAAGATCGCATATTTTCCCTCCCGGGAAGTCAGCTGTGCAAAAGATCCGGCACTCCGTGACATCACTCCTCCCTGTCCCGGGTGAAGTTCAATGTTATGGACCAAAGTTCCAAGGGGTATCTGACTCAGCGGAAGAGCATTTCCGATCTCAGGATCGATCCCCTGCCCGCTGGCTATGGTCTGCCCTACCTTTAATCCGTTCGGAGCAAGAATATAGCGCTTCTCTCCATCTTCATAATGAAGCAACGCAATACGGGCTGACCGGTTGGGATCATATTGTATGGAATCCACTTTCGCAGTTACCCCATCCTTATCCCGCTTAAAATCGATCACCCGGTATCTCCTTTTGTGCCCCCCTCCGCGATACCTCATGGTCATGCGGCCCTGATTGTTCCTGCCGCCTGTCCTCTTAAGAGGCTCCAACAACGACTTCTCAGGCTTCGTTGCAGTAATGGTGTCAAAAGCTCCGATAATCTTATGCCTTTGTCCCGGTGTTACTGGTTTTAATTTCCTTACTGCCATCTTATCTTGCTAAATTATATATTACTGTAAAAATCAATCACATCCCCCTCTGCAAGGGTGACAATCGCTTTTTTGTAGGCGCTTGTTTTTCCTGTGATGACACCTGATTTTGTATACCGGCTTTTTTGTTTTCCCCCATAAACCATCGTATTGACCGTATCTACGGTTACATTGTATAAGCTTTCCACCGCTTTTTTAATCTGCGGTTTGCTTGCCCGCCGGTCCACAATAAATCCGTACCGGTTGAACCGTTCCGACAGTCCGGTCATCTTTTCCGTAACGACAGGTTTTATCAATACATTCATTTTTCGGTTTCTTTAATCGTAAACAGCTCTTCTATTTTCTTCAACGATCCTTCCAGAATCACAAGTGTTTTGGCGTTTAATACCTGATAAGTATTTAAATCAGTGGCAGTTACAACCGATATGTTCTGTAAATTTCTGGATGACAAATATATATTTTTATTTCCTTCCGGTAAAACGAAAAGGGACTTTTTATCGGCAATTTTCAAATTCTCTGTAATGGCCTTCATATCCTTTGTTTTCGGGCCTTCAAGGGTGAAATCCTCGAGGATCAGAATTTCTTCTTCCCGGGCTTTATAACTCAAGGCTGATTTTTTTGCCAGTTGTTTTACCTTTTTATTCAGTTTAAACCGGTAGTCTCTGGGTTGGGGACCAAAGACAGTACCTCCCCCTCTGAAAACGGGTGATTTCACGCTTCCTGCCCGGGCGGTACCGGTTCCTTTCTGCCGTTTAATTTTCCGGGTACTTCCCGACACCTCTCCCCTTTCTTTTGTTTTATGGGTTCCCTGCCGTTGGCTGGCCATATATCTTTTCACTTCAAGATAGAGGGCATGGTCATTGGGTTCAATACCGAAAATCCGGCCATCGAGGATTGCTTCTCTACCGGTTTCCTGTCCTTCTCTATTTAAAACCTTTAATTCCATTGTTTTCTTATCGTTACATTAGATCCTTTTGCACCGGGTACTGCTCCTTTCACTATGAGGAGGTTTGATTCCGGGATTGTTTTAATTACCAGCAGGTTTTCGACCGTTACTTTGCTGCCGCCATCTCGTCCTGCCATGCGCATTCCCTTAAAAACCCGGGAAGGCCAGGAGGAAGCTCCCAATGAACCGGGGGCTCTTTCGCGGTTGTGTTGTCCATGGGTCTTATCCCCTACTCCCCTGAAGCCATGTCTTTTAACGACTCCCTGAAATCCTTTTCCTTTGGAAATGCCTATTACATCGACATAGTCGTTCTCATGAAAAATATCCACGGTGATCACGTCTCCCAGGTTATACTCTTCCCGGAAGGTATTTTTAAACTCCACAACTTCGCGCTTCGGAGAAGTACCGGCTTTTTTGAAGTGTCCGTACGCTGCTTTGGAAGTGTTTTTTTCTCTTTTCTCACCGAATGCGAGTTGCAGCGCGTTGTATCCGTCTTTATCCTCGGTTTTCACCTGGGTCACTACGCAGGGACCGGCTTCAATCACCGTGCAGGGAATGTTTTTTCCGTTCTCACCAAATACGGATGTCATGCCTATTTTCTTACCTATAATTCCAGCCATTTTCCGACTCCTTTTAAAATTATCATACTTTGATTTCCACCTCGACCCCACTGGGTAATTCCAGTTTCATCAGGGCATCGATTGTTTTTGCTGTGGAGCTGTAAATATCAATTAATCGCTTATATGACGACAACTGAAATTGTTCCCTCGACTTTTTGTTTACGAAGGTAGCCCGCAAAACCGTAAATATCCGGCGGTGGGTCGGTAGCGGAATGGGTCCGCTCACCACTGCTCCGGTTGTTTTAACGGTTTTCACGATCTTCTCAGCTGATTTATCCACCAGGTTATGATCGTACGATTTAAGCTTAATCCTGATCTTTTGACTCATAATGAGATTTCATTAATTATACGTATTCTAATAAATCTATCCTGCCCTGTACATGTTCCAGTACCTTTATAGCCAGCGATTTGGGAACTTCCTCGAAATGACTGAATTCCATGGAGGAGGTTGCCCGTCCTGAAGACAAGGTACGGAGAACGGTAACATAACCAAACTGTTCTGCCAATGGGACCTCCGCTGTAATTACGCGGGTATCCGATTTTGATTCCATATGGATCACATTGCCCCGTCTCCGGTTCAGGTCCCCTATAATGTCGCCCATGTAAACCTCAGGCGTTACAATTTCAAGTCTCATAATGGGTTCCAGCAACCTGGGCCCAACTTTGGAAGCGGCCTTCCGAAATGCCTGTCTGGCACATATCTCGAAAGAAAGCTGGTCGGAATCCACCGGATGAAATGAACCATCCAGCAAAGTCACCTTCAGATTGTCAACCGGAAATCCTGCCAGAGGACCATTGCTCATGGCCTCTTTAAATCCTTTTTCCACAGAAGGAATGTATTCCCTGGGAATATTCCCCCCTTTCACCTGATTGATAAACTCCAACCCCTGTTGTTTATCCTCACCGGGTTCAATGTACACCGATATATCGGCGAATTTTCCCCGTCCGCCGGTTTGCTTCCGGAAGACTTCACGCAATTCGACTGCTTTCGTGATGGATTCCTTGTAGGAAACCTGGGGGGTACCCTGGTTGCATTCCACATTGAATTCCCTTTTAAGACGGTCGATAATTATCTCAAGGTGAAGTTCCCCCATTCCCCTGATGATGGTCTGCCCGGAGTCGGGATCGGTGACCACCTGAAAGGTCGGATCCTCTTCGGCCAGTTTGGAAAGGCCGTTTGACAACCGGTCGAGGTCTTTTTGGGATTTTGGTTCCACGGCAACTCCGATCACCGGATCCGGGAAGATCATGCTTTCCAGTTCAATCGGATGTTTTGCGTCACATAAGGTATCGCCGGTCCGGATATCCTTGAAGCCTACTGCACCGCAAATATCTCCCGCCTCAATGGTCTCTTTCGGGTTTTGTTTGTTGGAGTGCATCTGGTACAAACGCGTAATACGCTCTTTTTTGCCGGTTCGCACGTTAAAAACATGGGATCCGGATTCAATCTTTCCCGAGTAGATCCTCAGGTATGCCAGGCGGCCTACAAACGGATCGGTAGCAATCTTAAACGCCAGAGCGGCCAACGGTTCATCCGCATCGGCTTTGCGAATAATCCGCTTCTCCGTACCCGGTTCATGTCCGCCAATTTCCTTCTTGTCCAGGGGATTGGGAAGAAAGGCACAAACGGCATCCAACAAACGCTGCACGCCTTTGTTTTTAAATGCAGAGCCGCACATCATCGGGACAATCATTCCTTCGATGGTTGCCCTCCGGATGACACCTTTCATCTCCTCCGGGGTAATTGACTCCGGATCCTCAAAGAAACGTTCCAGCAATTCATCATCCAGCTCGGCAACCGATTCCACCAGTTTTTCGCGCCATTCCAGCGCCTGCTCCAGGTGGTCCTCCGGGATCTCTTTCAGTTCATAGTTCGTTCCAAAAGTCTCATCGTCAAACCAACGGACGGCTTTCATCTCAATCAGATCAATCACTCCGGCAAATGCATCTTCCGAACCAATCGGAATCTGTAGAGGAACCGGATTGGCCTTCAGCTTGTTTTTAATATCCTTGTAGACATGAAAGAAATCAGCTCCTTTACGATCCATTTTATTCACAAAGGCAATTTTCGGAACGCCATATTTATCAGCCTGTCTCCATACGGTTTCCGACTGTGCTTCCACACCTCCCACAGCACAAAACAGAGCCACCGCTCCGTCAAGGACCCGCAATGAGCGCTCTACCTCTACCGTAAAATCAACATGCCCGGGAGTATCAATGATGTTAATTTTATGATGGATATCGTTATATGTCCAGAACGTGGTGGTAGCAGCCGAGGTAATGGTTATTCCTCTTTCCTGCTCCTGTTCCATCCAATCCATGGTAGCTGCACCATCATGCACTTCCCCCATACGGTGTGTTAATCCTGTATAAAACAGAATACGCTCCGTGGTCGTGGTTTTTCCGGCATCAATATGTGCCATGATACCAATGTTGCGTGTATGTTCCAGATTGTGTACAGCCATTTACCTGTTTGTTCTGTTCTTTTTCCTCATCCATTTTCTGCATCCGTCATTTCAGGATTAAAACCTGAAATGTGCAAATGCCCGGTTGGCTTCTGCCATTCGATGGGTGTCTTCTTTCCGTTTGAAAGCACCTCCCTCTTCCTTAAAAGCAGCCACTATCTCAGCAGCCAATCTGTCCGACATCGACTTGCCCGACCTTTTACGGGCAAAAATTATCATATTCTTAATGCTGATCGACATTTTTCGTTCGGGGCGGATCTCCATAGGAACCTGGAAAGTCGCACCGCCTACCCGGCGGCTTTTAACCTCCACCATGGGCGTAATGTTCTCCAACGCCTTTTTCCAAATCTCAAGGGGAGTTAACTCGGTATCTTTAACTCTCTTCTCAACCAGTTCCAGTGCATCATAAAAAATCGTATAGGCTACAGATTTCTTACCATCCTTCATCAGGTCGTTGACAAACCTGGTAACCAATGTACTGTTGAATTTAGGATCAGGCAATATCAGCCTCTTCTTAGGATTTGATTTTCTCATTTTGTGTTTCTTAGTGTTATTTGAATTGGCTGTTTAAGAGTTCTTCAGCTTATCTCCGGAAGACCAAAGATTTACTTACTCAACCAAACCACTAAACAAATAACCAATTACTTACTTTTTATTTTTAGGTCTTTTTGCTCCATATTTTGAACGACGTTGCAGCCTTCCTTCAACACCTGCTGTATCAAGTGCACCCCGGATCAAATGATAACGGACACCCGGAAGATCTTTCACTCTGCCTCCGCGAACCAACACAATGGAGTGTTCCTGCAGATTGTGTCCTTCTCCTGGAATATAAGCATTCACCTCCTTCTGGTTGGTCAATCGTACCCTGGCTACTTTCCGCATGGCTGAATTGGGCTTCTTGGGTGTGGTTGTATAGACCCGCACACATACCCCGCGTCGCTGCGGACATGAATCCAGAGCGGGAGATTTGCTCTTCTCCGTCTTGACTTGTCTTCCTTTCCTCACTAATTGTTGTATCGTTGGCATAAATACCTGCTTTTTTGTGTATTATTTTTTCTAAAAACGGACTGCAAAAGTATCCTATTTTTTTTTAAAAACAATGGTTTTCAGTACTATTTTAATCGATTCGCCCTCAAAAACGGCACGCAAAAGTACGAATTTTCAAAAAAGGGCAATATTTTTTACGAATATTTTTTAAAAATTTTACATTGAACAAAAGAATAAAAACCCGGCTGGGCAGACCATCCCTGATCCATCAAAGGAGTGGATCTCTTTTGTGGATGACCGGGATTCTTTCCGGCTACGAGATTGAAAAGGGATTTTTCAGTTTTTTCTTACAATCCGTTCCTGCCACAGGGCTTTCAGGGGATTGAAGATTCGTTGGATCACACGCAATTCTCCGGTTACAATTTCGGCCTTCCCGACTATTTCATTCTGAAGCTCCAGTTCATTGCCATAGGTCGTTACCAAACCATGGGGAAAAGTTACTTCGGCCATATAAAAATTATCTTCCGGAACCAGGGAAATATTCTTCACTTTTCCCTTCACCATACCATATTCCATATAGGGATAGTTGTCAAATTTGATGTTAACATCCATTTCGGTTTTGATCTTTCCCGAACCGGCCACCGGCAATGCAACCTTTCCGACCAGGGCTCCCGGATTCTCCGGAAGAATGGTCATCACCCGGTCTCCTTCCCGGACATGCTGTGTTTCGCTCCAAAATTTATTGAACGATACGATACCATCGACCGGTGTGGATAACACATAGGTGAGTTCCCACTCATCGACCGCAGCCGTCAGGTTCTGAAGGGCCTGGTTTATTTCCAGGATGTAGGCTGATTGCTGATCTGCATGGTTTTTCTGGTTTTCGATCATCCGCTGATCCAGAACCTGGATTTGCATTCGTATTTCCGCCAACCGGGTGAGGGCTCCTTCGAAACGGTTTTTTTGGTTCAACATTTCCCCCCGGCTCCTTTCATAATCCTTTACCGGCAAAACCTCCCGGACATAAAGCGAAGAATCCCGGATAAACTGGCTTTGGGCCAGCTTGTATTCCTTCTCCAGAGTATTCCGTTGGTTGGCAAGCCTTTGATATAAGATCCCGGCCATCTGTTTTTCTTCTTCGAGGGATTGATTCAACCGGGAATAATAATTCTGTTGGTTGAATACTTTTAAATCGTTCACTTTCCTCACCCATGTGGAGTATTCATCCTGTATGCTTCCCAATTGAAGATCGGTTCTTAATCCCAGGGTATCAACCGAAAACTTTTCCGGAAAAGAGGCGTATCCCTGGTTGATCTGCTCCCTGAGGTATAGAAAATCTTCGTAAGAAGCGGGATTTTCGATGATTCCCAGCACCTGGCTGCTGGTTACTTTCATTTTATCCTCCACAAAAAGCCGCTCAATTTTTCCGGAACACCTCGCAATAATAGCTGCCGGAGGTCTTTCTGTGGTCACGGTGATCCGGGAATTAATAATATCCGGATACTGAATCACAAAAGTGGCCAATATCAACAGGATAAAGACTCCCATGATGCTCATGATTCCAAAGCGGATGATGCGGGATGGGATCCCTCCGAGGATCTCCTGCACCTCATTGCTTTTCAGTTCTATCGGGTTATTTTTATCCATGTCTCTTTCATCCTTGTTTCCGCTCTTTCAGGCACCCAGTTCGAGTTGATCTTTTACGAGATGATAATAGGTTCCTTTCCGGGCAATCAGTGTTTCATGAATTCCTGTTTCCACGATCCGTCCTTTGTCAAGAACGATGATCTGTCCGGCATTTTTCACGGTGCTGAGTCTGTGGGCCACAATCACCACGGTTTTTCCCTTTGAGAATTCATTCATATTTTGCATGATCGTCTTTTCGTTGCTTGCGTCGAGGGCGTTCGTTGCTTCGTCGAAGAAGAGGTATTCCGGATCTTTGTAAATTGCTCTGGCAATCAGGATGCGTTGTTTCTGTCCCTGGCTAAGTCCGATTCCTTCCTGTCCAATTTTTGTATTGTACCCCAGAGGCAGCGATTCGATATAATCCCGTATATTGGCCATTTCCACCGCATTGAGCAATTTCTCCTTATCGATCAGCTGGGAGCTCATAGCAATATTCTGGGCAATGGTATCCGAGAAAAGATATCCGTCCTGGAGAACCACACCACAGTTCTGTCGCCATATTCGCCGGGCATAATTTTTTAACAGGGTTCCTCCGATCTTGATTTCTCCTTCCAGGGGTTCATAAAAACCCAGCAAGAGTTTGATAAGGGTTGTTTTTCCGCTGCCACTGATTCCTACAACAGCCGTGGTTTCATGGGCTTTAATCTGTAAGTTTATATCATTCAACACCCTGGGTGAACGGGGTCCCTGGTACTGAAAAGCCACATTCGTGAGGGTTATGGTTTTATCGGCGGGGAGCAGGATGGTTTTCATCGTGCCTTGTTTCTCCTCATCCTCTTTGTCATGAACCTCACTCAGCCTTTCAAGGCTTATCCTGGCATCCTGGGCGACCTGCATGAAAAGAATGAATTGCTTTAACGGACTGTTCATCTGTCCGATCATATACATCACAGCCAGCATCATACCCAATGTAATGTCTCCATGGATCACCGAGGTAGCAGCCAGAATGGTAATGAGAATATTTTTTGTTTCGTTAATAAATACCGAACCGGCATCCTGGTACTGCTCCAAAGCCAGGCTTTTAACGTTTACCCTGAACAGCCTCGCTTGAATGCGCTCCCATTCCCAACGCTTCTCTTTTTCATAATTATTCAGTTTGATCTCCTGCATACCGGTGATAAGCTGAATGAGTTTGCTCTGGTTATCAGACAATTGGGCAAATCGTTTGTAATCAAGAATTCTCCGTTTCTTCATGAACAGGTAAATCCATAAAAAATAGAGCAGGGACCCTACCATAAAAACAAAAAAGATGGCCATACTGTAAATAGCCAGTACAATTGCAAAAACAATCAAACTGAACAGGGAGAAAAGAATGCCCAGTGTACGGGCTGTCAGAAAACGTTCTACCCGTTGATGATCCTCAATACGCTGAAGAATATCTCCTACCATCTTGGTGTCGAAAAATCCAAGGGGTAAGCGCATCAATTTGGTCAGGAATTCCGAAATTATGGAAATATTGATCCGGGTACTGATGTGCAACAAGATCCAGGAGCGGATGAACTCGACCGACATTCGGCTTATAAAGAGTACCAACTGAGCAATCAGGATCAGGTAAATAAAATGGATATCCTGGTTATTGATACCAATATCGACCACGCTCTGGGTCAGAAAAGGCAGGATCAGCTGGATCAGGCTACCAATCAGAAATCCGAGCAAAAGCTGGCCAATCAGTTTTTTGTAAGGTTTTAAATACCTGAACAAAAAGGAGAAGCCGGTACGGTTGATTTTTTCATCTTCGCTGGCATAAAATTCCGGAGTCGGTTCAAGAATCAACCCAACTCCTTTTTGTTCCCCTTTGGAGACCGTTGCCAGCCAGTGCCGTTTAAAGTCATCCTCGCTATAGATGATCGTTCCAAAGGCCGGATCTGCAACATATACCTTGCCTTTCCGGACTTTGTAAACCACAACAAAGTGATCCTGATCCCAGTGTACAATGCAGGGCAACGGCGCCTCCCGGGTAAGCTGTTGAATCGTGATGCGCACTCCCATAGTGCGAAAACCTAATGCTTCCGCAGCATCACTGATCCCCAGCAAAGAAACTCCTTCACGGGAAAGATAGGATTTCTCTCTCAGACTATCAATGGAAAAGGCTTTTCCATAATGCCTGGCTATCATACGCAAACACGTCGGACCACAATCCATGGCATCATGTTGCCTGAAAATCGGAAATCCCGGCATACAATTCTGTTTAAATTAATTGCCCCGGAGCAAAGCCACAAGGGATATTAAAATACTTTTGCTTTCCCAGCTGTTTACTTCCCATCCAAAAAAACCGGAAATGGGAACCATCTCCTTTTTGTCCCCCGAAGGAAACGAAAAAGGGAATGCAACAAACTTAAGAATTATGTATGAAACAACCATGAATAAACGTATTCACAAACAGGTAAAATAAACCCAGTCCCGATTTCAAGGACCATCGGAACGGGACAAATTCCCTTCACCCCCTTATACTATTAGACCACATAGTATTACTCACGAAATAAACCGTTCCCTAAGGGATTTATTTTGATGGTTCCTGATTCCCCCAAAAGCATTCCCGGGAATGCAAACCCCAATTCGCAATAAAAATACTTTTTAACCTGGACTATTCATAAATTTTAAAAAATATGAATAAAGCTCAGGTTAACCCCGACTTAGATGAAGTTAAACTTTGGAAGAAAGTTTTACTGA
>CAYPAW010000044.1:0-5689 GCA_964408795.1 uncultured Mariniphaga sp. | reverse complement strand
CAGCGACTAAGATTCAGTAAAACTTTCTTCCAACGTTTAACTTCATCTAAGTCGGGGTTAACCTGAGCTTTATTCATATTTTTTAAAATTTATGAATAGTTCAGGTTAACATCGTATAAAACTACTCCGAGGCAAAGCTGTAAATACACAACTTCCCAACCTCTCTGCTTCCAATCCAACAAACCGGAAAATAAAATCCCTCTCTTCACGTCCACCAAAAGCAAAGGTGGATTCAAGTTACATCATTTATTCGGAAATCTTGTACTACTTTTCAAAAAAAAAAACGGGCTGTGAGATCTAAAAAATCCTTCAGATGGACGATTCCCGTGGCATCCCGATAGGTACCGGGATCCGTCACATGTTTTGATTAAAACCATTCATCCGGACAAACGTTATTGTTCCTTCTTACCCGATCGTTTGATATCCCATACATTGCATAGTCGATACATTTCTTCCTCTTTTTGCCATAATTCAGAAAAAATAAGAAAAAATTGTAACGGAAGGATTATTTATGAGTCTTGTATAAATAAAAGCGTGCCATAAAGAATTCAACCAATTAAACAAAAACAGAAACTGAATTTCCTTACAATGGATGCCTTCATCTGTTAAAGATGAATTTTGCAATAAACAGAAAACAGAAACCAGTACACTATGAAAGTTGCGTATTTATTGGGGATGTTGTTGTTGACAGCATCGGTTACTGCCCAGGAAACAACCCGGAGAAATTATGCAGCCACCCGGGTTGAATCATTGGATATTCACATTGACGGCAATCTGGATGAAACAGTATGGAAAACTGCAAACTGGGAAGATCGTTTTATCCAGTTTGAACCCGTTGAAGGAGCTCCTCCCTATCAACAAACCGAATTTGCCCTTTTGTATGATGACAACAATCTCTATGTTGCCATAAAATCATTGGACAGCAACCCGGACAGTGTATCCATGAGGATGACCCGCAGGGATGTTACGGATGGCGATCTGGCAGGCATTATGTTCGACACCTACAACGACAAGCGAACCGCTTTTGCTTTTATCGTTTCGGCAGCCGGGGTAAAGTCAGACATGGTTGAAAGCAACGACGGAGAAACCGAAGATTTCACCTGGGATCCCATTTGGTATGTCAAGACCTCATTGAAAGAGTATGGATGGAATGCGGAAATGCGTATTCCTTTAACTCAGCTGCGTTTCAATAAAAAAGAAGAACAGCTATGGGGCTTGCAGGTCTTACGGTTTATATTCCGCAAAGAGGAGATGTCAACCTGGCAACCCATGAAACGTGAAAAAAGCGGTTTTGTATCCCAGTTCGGAACCATGAACAACATTAAGGACATTGAACCAAAAAACAACCTGGACATTATGCCCTATGTTGTAGCCCGTACTGATCGCTTTAAAAAGGTGGAAGGGGATCCGTTTCTTGAATCGGGCAGGAAAAATACATTCGATATCGGGTTTGATGCAAAAATCGGATTAACCAACTTCCTCACCCTGGATCTCACTGTGAATCCCGATTTCGGACAGGTCGAAGCCGATCCTTCGGAAGTGAACCTTACGACCTATGAAACATTCTTTGAAGAAAAACGCCCGTTTTTTATTGAAGGGAAAAATATTCTCACCTACAAGTTAAACTTTGGCGATGGTGACCTGGCCTATGATGGATTGTTCTATTCCAGGCGCATTGGCCGTATGCCCTCTTATTATCCTGAACTCAACACCGGCGAATACGCCGATATTCCTGAGTCCATACGCATTCTGGGAGCTGCTAAGATTACCGGAAAAACCAAAACCGGATGGTCTGTAGGCCTTCTGGAGAGTGTGACCGCAAAAGAAAAAGCCGATATAAAAGGAATCGGTGACGGAAGGACACAAACCGTTGAACCCCTGACCAATTATTTCGTTGGTCGTCTCCAAAAAGATTTTAACGACGGGAATACCTATCTCGGAGGGATGGTAACGGCTGTAAACCGCAACATCGACGATCCCCACCTGGAATACCTCCACAAAGGGGCCTACTCAGGAGGCCTGGATCTGGTCCATAAATGGAACGATAAAAAATGGGAACTTGATGTGAGCACCTATGCCAGTCATGTCACCGGCACCCGGGAAGCCATAACCCGTACGCAGCAAACGTACAACCGGGGATTCCAGCGCCCGGATAACGACTACCGCGACCTGGATACCACGCGTACTTCACTTACCGGGCAGGGAGGAAAAATAACCCTCTGGGAATACGAGGGAAAACAGATGTTCTTATTAGCCGTTTCATGGAAATCCCCCGGTCTCGAATTGAACGATGTGGGATACCTGCAGGCGCCCGACGATATTATGCAGGTCTTCTGGACCGGATACCGGTTTTATAAACCCTTTCTGATCTTCCGGGAGGCAAACCTGAACCTCAATCAATGGATTAACTGGGACTGGGGGAGAACCAGAAGATACATCGGTGGAAATCTGAACGGCTACGCCCAATTTAAAAACTACTGGAGTATTTTCGGTAGTTTTAATCTTAGTTCAAACCAGTTATCAAACACCGTTTTACGCGGAGGCCCGGCCTTGAAAACACCAGGGTACATAAACTACAACCTTGGCTTTAACAGCAACCAACAGAAAAAACTTACCTTCAATGTGTCGGCGAACCGGTATACAAGCTTTGAAAAAGATTTCCGGGAAAGCAAGAATTTGTATTTCGGCATCGGATACCGCCCGTTAAAAACCCTGAATATCAACCTTTCTCCGGGAATCAATCTAATGAACGACAACTTGCAATATGTTACCCAAAAACCCTATCATACCGAAAAGCGCTACATCTTTGCCCATATAGACCGGAAGACATTGAGTATGTCGCTCAGAATCAACTACAATATCACACCGGACCTGTCGATCCAGTATTGGGGACAACCTTTTGTGGCAACCGGGAAATATTCCGGGTTCAAACACATAACCGACAGCAAAGCGGAAAAGGCAACCGACAGGTATCATCTGTATGACACAGAGCAGATCACATACAATAGTGCTTCTGAATCATACGCTATTGATGAGAACAGGGATGGGATTTCTGATTATTTTTGGGGCAAACCCGATTTTAATGTCAAAGAGTTCATATCCAATCTGGTAGTCCGGTGGGAATATCAGCCCGGATCTACGCTTTTCCTGGTATGGACACAAAACCGGAATGGGTTTACCAATGATGGTTCCTTTGATTTCTCGCGCGATTTCCAGGGGATCTTCGAGAAGGAACCCTACAATATTTTCCTGATCAAGCTATCGTACCGGCTGGGAAGATAAAAAAGTTGCTTGCACGGAATTCTTTTCTGGGGTACCTTTGTGATCCTGATACGATGCAAAAAAAGAGCGATTTGATACCGGTTCATGTGGAATGCCATGCCGGGTATAAAGCGGATGAGTATCCCAGCTGTTTTTACTGGAATGCAATTCGGTTTGCTATCAAAGAAATTGTAGACCGTTGGTACGAAGGAGGCCGAAATCCGGATTTCCCGGAAGCAATGTATTTCAAAGTACGAACCACGGACAACAAAGTCTGGATATTGAAGCATCTTATCCTCAGGGATACATGGTTCTTATGGATCAGGGGCGAAAGCCTGAGTCTTTAGGTAGCTGAGGGAATATACCTTTCGGAAGAGTATTTTTCTTTCCGGGAGACCATCAACACGTCAGAGCCCTGCCGTAGGCTTCATCATAAAATCTTCTCAGGTTGCGCCAGCCAAACTGAAGGGATGCTTCTTCCGACTTATAACGCAGCGAAATCCTTTCCCGACGATCCAGTTTCACAAAACCGAAAAGAACATTAGCCAGTTCCTCTGCGGAATCGTGGAAACTTTTGTATCTTCTTCTCAGGATAAAAACGCCCAGTTCCTTATGGTTGGGGATGTATCTCATCACATAATCGCCAAATCCCGACAGATCACTGGTTACAGCCGGTATCCCGCTGGCCAGGCATTCCAGCGGTGTGTAGCCCCAGGGTTCGTAGTAACTGGGAAAAATTCCCATGTGGCATCCCCGGATGAACTGGTGATAATCCATGCCAAAGAGCGGATTGGAGGCAGCAACAAAATCAGGATGGTAAACCACCTTAACCCGGTCGTGGCGGTTGTTCACCAGGTTTGCCGACCGTAAGAAATTCAAAACCTCATCTTTCGAATCATCCATTAGGTTGTGCGTAACCACCGTAGGCAGTTCCCGGGATTTCCAGCCCTGGACCAACCTTCTGAGCTTATACTGATTGTATTCATCCACCAGTTTTGTTAGATCCGGAAAAGAAGTCACGTTGCTGGTAGCGGTTATCTCTTTATACAACCGTTCTCCCACCTGGTTTTTAATGTCTTCGCATACATTCCTGATCTCTTCCATCTGAGCCCTTGATTCGAGGACTCCCGGATTAAACGAATGAAACGGGCGTTTGGTGATAAAAAAAGTCACCACCGTCCGGTCAAGGTTGGCCTGTTGCATTTTCCAGTTCAAACGGGCCAGAGCTTCCAGGGTCAGATCATACCCTTTGTTATGGTATTCATACCTTCCCGATGTGGTGAAATAGAGGGTTTTATCCAGGTCGAAGGAATAACTCTGGAAAAAATGGCCTCTGACAAATTCATTGATCTTTTCCTTGTATTCCAGGTGGAGCGTTTGCATGTGATGAATAACCTCAAACCGTTTGATATTAATTCCGTTAGGCAGGATCAGGTCCGGTTTCCGCCCCAGCAGATGTTCGCATTCACGTCCCGTAAGTTCACTCACGGTAGTAAACACATGGGCACCGTGGGCGGCAGCTCTCTCAAACTGGGCAATGGGCATTACATTGAATTTCGTTGCTTCGGTTTCCCAGTTGTAGAACGACAAATGATCATAAAACCGGGGATCATTCATCGCCAGGTACCGGCCCAGCAAGGTAGCATGGGTGGTAAATACCAGTTTCATCTCCAGGTTCTCACGCCGTAATTCCGGTATAGCTACACCGGCCATCCATTCATGAAAATGAGCTATTATGTTGCCGTCCAGTATTTTTCCGTAACACAACCGTTTGAAAAATTCCTCCATCAAATACCCGAAGGCGGCAATCTCATCGAGCATTTTATCCTGCGGAGGCAAAGCAATGCCATGGTGCTCCCATAATTCGTATTTGATGGTATCCAGGCGGGAAAACACCGAATAAATATTGAACAAAAACACCCTGGGTTTTCCGGAAACCAGCCAGTTGCCATAATATACATCAAAGCCTTCATTGTTCATCAATCCAGCCAGTCGGTAAAGCGGATCCGCTTCATCCGTAATCGGGTCAAGCATAATATCCGTATGTTCCTTGAAATACGGACCCAGCAGACAATAGTTGTCGCTTCCCCATTTATCGATCACCGAAGGTACCTTGGATCGAATAACCGTATGAATGCCCCCCACCGGATTGCATACCTCCCAGGCACATTCAAATAAAAAAGAATCCGTAAACAGAGGAGCCTGTTTTTCTTCTTCCGGTGCTGCGCTTTTCCTTTTATTCATTTACACACTGATTGGTTTGAACTCTGTTTCATGAATGATCATCTAAATATAGACGGAAAGATAGATATTCGCAATGATTACCGCCTGTTTTTAACCCGAATAATTCATGAATTATTCCTGTCTCCGACAGCGACTAAGATTCAGTAAAACTTTCTTCCAAAGTTTAACTTCATCTAAGTCGGGG
>CAYPAW010000043.1:0-11436 GCA_964408795.1 uncultured Mariniphaga sp. | reverse complement strand
CCCTTCCAGCGGAAATAATGCTTCGGCAACCATTTACTCCAAACATTTATATTACGGCTTGCCAGGCAAGTATTACCTTCACCATCTCAGATGGCTGCGGGTCGGTTGAATACTCAAAAACTTTTGAGATAAACGGCCCTGAACCCGAAGGGATTTCAATCGATGTGGAAGAATCATACGGTTATCCGCCAGTTTTATATGGCCAGGTCTGGTACCTTTGCCCTAACTCGAGTTATTCTATTTACCCGGCAGAAAAAGTCCGGAAAAAAATGAAAATCAAAACCAGTGCCTGGAAAAACGATTTTTACTACATCGTCCTTACATACAAAGGGAAAGTATATTCCGGGAAAATAAAAGTTGAGAAATGATTGAATAGTTCCCATCGCTGATATAAACAGATTATGGATTGTTCATGCGGGAAGTCTCTGGTATAGTACCTCTCTTATCATAAAATATTCTTACGCTTCACAAAAAATTATACCTTTGCGCCCTGACAACTTTTTGTAAAATTCCAGCAGGTTCCATCACCCTGCGGGCAAAAAAAATTAAAAAAATGCACAACGAATTACTCTGGCTGGCCATGCTGCTGGTCAATTTTTTCCTCATCATTTCAGCGTATAAACTTTTCGGCAAGTGGGGCCTTATTATGTGGATTCCTGTTTCTGTCATTGTAGCCAACATACAGGTCATTCAAACCATCAAACTGTTTGGGCTGGCAGCTACCCTGGGGAACATTGTCTATGCTTCCTCTTTTCTTGTTACGGATATTCTTTCGGAGAACTATGGAAAAAAAGAGGCCAAGAAAGCGGTGTGGATTGGTTTTTTCAGCCTGATTTCCATGACTCTGCTGATGAACCTGGCCCTTCTTTTCAAACCCCTCGAAGGCGATGATTTTTCCTTCGTAACCCATGAAGCCACGAAAACCATATTTGAGTTAATGCCCCGGATTGCCCTTGCCAGTCTGGCTGCCTACCTCTTGTCACAACACCACGACGTGTGGGCTTTTCACTTCTGGAAGAGACATTTTGGCAAAGACAGCCAGTTGTGGATACGGAATAACCTCAGCACCATGGTTTCTCAATTCATCGACAGCCTGGTGTTTGTAACCATTGCTTTCTACGGAGTATACGAACTCCGTGTTTTGTTTGAGATCTTTATAACCACCTATGTACTGAAGTGGGTCGTGGCCGCTTCGGATACCCCATTTGTGTACTGGGCCAAACGAATCTTCAAAAATGCAAAATACCCGGTAAATGAATAGCATTTGAATCCCAACATCAATAAAACACCCCGAAGCAGAGCTCCGAGAAATTTTCTTTCATTAAAATCCGTTTGCTTCGGAACCCGTTTTTTTACGATCCAAACGATCGGGGAATGAAACCAATCTCTTCCCGTCCACCGAAGCCCCGATCCCGATGACCATCAGGGCGAGCCAAAGGTGGATTCATGGATTATTTGAGGTTTTCTTCAAACAATTTAAAGATCCGTTTGTATTCATCGGTCCAGCTACTGGGTTCTGTAAAGGCGTGTGCTTCCAAAGGATATACGGCCAGCTCCCAGTTCTCTTTTCCCAGTTCGATGAGCCGTTGGGTGAGCCGGACAATATCCTGGAAATGCACATTGTCATCGACCATGCCATGGCACATCAGAAGGGCTCCTTCGAGGCCTTCGGCAAAATAGATGGGTGAACTGCGCACATAGGCGAGGCTGTCTTCCACGGGAGTGTTCAGTATGTTGGCCGTGTATCCGTGGTTGTAATGTGCCCAGTCGGTTACCGAGCGCAAACCGGCGCCGGCCTTGAAGACCTCCGGGTATTTGAACAGGGCCATAAGGGTTATGAATCCCCCGTAGGAGCCCCCGTACAATCCGATCCGTTCCGGATCGATATTATACTTTTCCGCCAGCATTTTGGCTCCATCCACCTGGTCGGTCAGGTCTTTGCCTCCCATATGGCGGTATATCCCGGTACGCCAGTCGCGGCCATATCCCGCGCTGCCCCGGTAGTCCATATCCAGTACGGTATAGCCGTTATCTACCAGGAAATTGTGAAACATGTATTCCCGGAAATAGCTGCTCCATCCTTTGTGTGCATTCTGCAGGTATCCAGCACCGTGTACAAAGATTACCGCCGGTCCTTGCTCTTCCGGATCCTCCGGTCGATACAGTCGGGCATGCACTTCGGCTCCGTCGCCCGCTTCAAAGGTGATAAATTCCGGGATCCTCCAGTTGTAGGCTTCAAAAGCATCCGTCGTGGAAGTAGTAAGTTGAACCGCTTCGGCACCCGGCTTATTCTCCTGAAGGTACAATTCCCAGGGTTGGTTGGCATAGGAATAGCGAATGGCTAAATACTTCTCATCAGGCGATAAGGTCACCTCATTGCCCCCTTCCAGGGATGTGATTTGGGTTACCTCCCCGCCCCATACCGGCATGCGGTAAAAATGGGTCACTCCCGGGTGTTTCCTGTTGTCTGTGAAATAAAAACATTTCTTATCGTTGGAAATAAAGGCCTCCGAAACTTCAAATTCACCTTGTGTCAGTGCCTTTTTTTCTTTGGTTTCTGTATGTACCGTATAAAGGTGTGAATAGCCTGATTCTTCGGAATGGAACCATACCGATTTCCCGTCGGGCATCCAGCCCACGCCTCCGGGTGAGAGGCCCCAACTGCTGATGCCAGGTCCCCCGATCCAGGCTTCATCGCGCTGCCGGTCGAGGAGTTCCAGGTGGCCGTCAGAAGGATCCAGCAGCATGATCCAGCGGTCTTTATTGTCCTGGGATAAAACGGTCACCAGGGCCAGATCGTTCTCTTCATGCCAGGCAAGCCCTACGAATGAAACCTCACGTTCCCGGATCTCAGAACTGTCTTTCGGCATCCGCTCAGGGTAATCCTGTAAATAGTCGGGCAGCTCTTTCAATCCGGGAATATCGCTTTTTCGGATTTCTACCTGCTCATTGTTTTTCACATCAAAAATTCCCATTTCCACTTCCATCTGCGAACCTCCCACTTTGGCACGGGCATTCCGCTCTTCGGTGTACCCCGATCCGGTAACAAAATGGGGTATCGAAGTGGATTTCTCCCCTTCCGGACGCTGCCCGGCCATGTAAACCACATAGTTCCCGGATGGTGACAAGGAAGCACCTGCCAGAAATTTATTCCCCAGGGATATCTCCAACGGTTCTTCGCCCCGTTCTGCGTCCCGTTGCCTTTGCCGGGCTTTGCTCATGGCTTCCCGTTCGTTCAGAACCTGAAAGAGTTCTTTTTGCTGTTCTTCAAGCCATTGATCCTGTTCAGTGGCTCTGCTTCCGGCCCCACCACGATGCCCCGGTCGCTCCATGCCGGAGGTAATGTTTGTAACCTGCCGTATATAGCCATTCTTTTGATTCAAAAGAAACAGATTCTGATCCAACAGAAAAGAAATATGGGTCTCATCCAGGGCAAAATCAGGGGAAGTTGCCTGCAGATACCAGTCTGTAAGCTGCCGCTCCTCTCCCTTTTTAAGATCCAGAATAAAAAGATTTCCATTCCGCACATAGACTTTTTTTGTTTTATCCGCATTGTAATTTCCGCTTCTTGCAGGAAGTTTCTGTTGTTGTTCCAATGTCACTTTCGAGATCTCTTTGTCTCTTACAGAACAGGAATACAGGGAAGCCAGGGTATCCTGGTCGGGATTCCATTCAAAATAGATTCTCTTTCCCTGTTCTCCCCAGTACATATCTTCCGGGGCAGTACCCACCCATTTTGCCGGATCCTGCATGATCGTCTCAATGGTTAAGGAACTCTTAGAACCTTTCTGTGATTGGGCTACACTCACGATCGCGTAGAAAAGAAAAGATAAAAACAACAATTTTTGTTTCATAATAGCATAATTTCAAAAAATTAAAACAGTACTTCATCGGGATGAGGTCCCAGTCGCTGGTTTCTATCCAGGTCGTCGATCAGGGCCATTTCTTTTTTGTTCAATTCAAAATCAAAAATATCGGCATTGGATATAATCCGTTCGGGGTTAGCTGATTTGGGGATAGTAATCACCTCTTTTTGAATATCCCACCGGAGAACCACCTGAACCGGGGTTTTTCCGTGTTTATCGGCGATTCTTTTTACTTCAGGAATGTTGTTTACCTGTCCCTTCATAATCGGGCTCCAGGCTTCCGGCTGAATTTTGTGTTCCCGGCAGAAGCGCAACAGTTCCGGTTGAACCAGCCTGGGGTGAAGTTCCACCTGGTTGACAGCCGGTTTGATTTTACATTCCGGCAGGAAGCTCTTTAAATGCTTAACAAAGAAATTGCTGACACCGATCGCCCGAATCTTTTCTTTTTGGCAGAGTTCTTCCATGGCACGCCAGGAATCAACACTTTTCCGGCCCCCCGGCCAATGGATCAAGTACAGGTCGAGGTACGAAGTTTGCAGTTTCGCAAGACTTTCCTCAAAAGCCTTGTATGTGGAATGATACCCCTGGTCGGAGTTCCACAATTTGGTGGTTATACATATTTCCTCCCTGGGAATTCCGCTTTCCCTGATAGCCTTGCCTACGCCCCGTTCGTTTTGGTAAAAGGAAGCTGTGTCAATGCTCCTGTAGCCATTCTTAAGAGCTACAGCCACAGCATTTTCCACCTCGCCACCTTCTTCGGATCTAAAAACTCCCAGACCGAACCAGGGCATCTCCATCCCATTGTTCAAAACAACCTTGCTCTCTATATTCATCGGTATTTCTTGATAAAAAGCTAAATTAACGATTTTTTTTAGGATACCTGACCATTGACAGACAGCTTGCTTCCCGTCATTTTTGAAGATTGCATCAAAGAAAACAAACAAATTAATGAATCATATCGGAAAAAAAAGAGGGATGTAATTACCTTTGTCTCAAAGCGGATCCGTCAGGGAACGTGAAAGCACAACAGATAACAATTAACAATTACAATACGATGAAGGTATTTAAGTTCGGAGGTGCTTCGGTAAAAAATGCTGAGGCTGTAAAAAATATCGGAACCATTTTAAGCCGGCACGATGAAAAACTCGTTGTGGTGATTTCTGCCATGGGAAAAACGACCAATCTGTTGGAGAAGCTGGTCAAAGCCTATTTTGAGAAAAGCAGGAATACAGAGGAATTTTTCCGGGAATTTAAAAAATTTCACCAGTCGATAACCGATGCATTGTTTGGTCCGGATAAGACTCCGCGGGAGATTGTTCAGCTCTATTCAGCGCTTGAAAACAAGCTCCAGCAGGCTCCTTCTCTGGACTTTAATTTCGAATACGATCAGGTAGTAAGTTACGGGGAGCTGGTTTCCACACGCATTGTAAGTGCCTACCTTACCCGGGCAACGATCGGGAATCGATGGGTTGACATTCGCACTTGTTTGAAGACCGATAGCCACTACCGGGAAGCCACAGTAGACTGGCTCTGGAGCGGTCAACTGATGCCGAAAATTTTTAATTTTCGCGATGCACAATGCTACATTACCCAAGGTTTTATCGGAGCTACCATCAGCAACATAACTACCACCCTGGGCCGCGAAGGTTCCGATTATACAGCAGCCATTATCGGAAATCTGTTAGATGCAAAGGAAGTTTTCATCTGGAAAGATGTACCCGGCATTTTACATGCCGACCCCCAACAATTGGATGTATCCGGAAAAATGGATGAACTTTCCTACCGGGAAGCCATTGAGATGTCGCATTCAGGAGCCAAAGTCATCCATCCGAAGACCATAAAACCCCTATACAATAAAAATATCCCCTTATACATCAAGTCTTTTTTGGATCCCGAATCCCCGGGAACCGTAATTCATTCGGTAACCCATCCTCTCAGCCTGTCGCCGGTATATATCATTAAGGAAAACCAGGTTTTGATTACCTTATCGCCCAACGATTTTTCTTTTATCGGGGCAGAAGATATTGCCAGTGTTTTTGCTTTGCTTACCAACCATCGGTTTAAAATAAACCTTTTTCAGCAGTCAGCCATTGACCTTAATCTTGTTGTTGACTTTCCGGAAAAAGGATTTGAAGAAGCCATGGAGACATTAAAAAGCCGGTATGAAGTAAAATACAACACCCGCCTGGATATGGTGACAATCCGGTATTATACCGATGAAGCCATGGCCTGGATCACCAAAGGAAAAAAAGTGCTCATGGAACAGAAAAGCCGGAGAACGGCCAGACTGGTGTTAAAAAACGGCATTGGGCAAAAAAAATCCCTCCCTTAATGTCTATTTGTTTCGTTCTGGTTCAAAGAGTGTAATTTTTACACCCGAAAGCCGACCAATATACCAAAACAGAAAATAATAAACGAACCCTGTAAAAGATGAAGAATAAAAAGATTCTGCCGATTGCAGTTGGAGTAGTCATTGTAGCCATCATCTTTATGGTTATCGGCAAAAAAGCCGGGTGGATCGGAACCGAGTATTCCGTCAGTGTAGCCACCTCGGTTGTTAAGAGCAAAACCATCACCGAGCAGATCACTGCCAATGGTAAAATACAGCCGGAAACAGAAGTAAAGATCAGTCCTGATGTCTCGGGTGAAATTATTGAATTGTATGTGAAAGAAGGAGATAAAGTACAAGAGGGAGATCCGTTGATGATCATCAAGCCCGATATGTATATTTCTGCTCTGAACCGGGCAGAAGCAGCGTTAAATTCCTCAAAAGCCAGGTTAGCTCAGGCTGAAGCCCAATTGATTGAGCGGGAACTGGCGTTTAACCGCGCCAGCCAGTTGTACGAAACCCATACCATTCCGGTATCGGATTTCGAATCGGCACAGGCAGCCTACAGGGTGGCTCAAAGCGAAGTAAGCGCTGCCGAATATTCTGTGAAAAGCGCAGAAGCCTCGGTAGCCGAAGCAGAAGAACAACTTACCAAAACAAAAATTTACGCCCCTATTTCAGGAACCATCTCCGCACTAAACGTAGAAAAAGGGGAACGTGTAGTGGGCACCAATATGTATGCCGGAACCGATGTGATGGTGGTGGCCGACCTTGAAAAAATGGAAGTCCAGGTGGAAGTAAATGAAAACGACATTGTAAAAGTCAAAGATGCAGATACAGCCCTGGTCGAAGTAGATGCCTATTTGAACCGGAAATTCAAAGGTGTGGTTACCGAAATAGCCAACTCGGCCAACGTCACCGGAACGTCTACCGACCAGGTAACCAATTTTGATGTTAAGGTTTTCCTGCTGAAAGAGTCCTATGAAGACCTGATCGATACATCCGGAGGAAAATTCTATCCCTTCCGGCCGGGAATGTCGGCTACCGTAGATATCCAAACCGAAACCCGGGAAAATGTAATCTCCGTACCCATTCAGGCTGTGACAACACGCATAAAAAAAGAAGGCGGCGGAACAAAAGAGGTCAAAGATGAAGAGGAAGAAGAAAACAGCACAGACGAAGAAGATGAGGAACCGGAACGCGAAGAAAAACAAGAGGTCGTTTTTGTGGTAAACGAGGAGTTGGTCAGAAAAGTGGAGGTTACAACCGGAATTCAGGATAATACCGATATCGAAATTCTTGAAGGCCTGAAACCAGGGGATGAAATAGTGGTCGCTCCCTATAACACCATCAACAATACGTTAAAAGACAGCATGAAGGTAAAAATTGTTGACGAAGAAGAACTATACAAAACCGACTAATCCCGGAAAAAATGTCGACAAAGGAATCCCGGCTGATTGAAATATTTGCCGGTACAGCATGGGAAGCCGGTCTGATTAAAAGTCTGCTTGAGAATGCAAAAATCCAGGCATTCCTGAAAGATGAAATCCGGGGTACCTCCTCCATGGTGATCTCCGGATCAGGAACCGGAGGTGTTAAAATACTGATATCTGACAACGACTATCAAACGGCAAAAACAGTGATGGAAGATTATTATAAAAACAGGAGATAGCCTTCCGGATAGGCCTCTGTATTTACTCTTCCACAAAATAATCCCTGGTAGAAATAGGAGTATTGTTTCCCGTGTTTTTTTCGTTAACCACCAGAAGGGAATTTTCTGTAGTTGATTGGCCTGCCTGGGTATAATTCTTATGCAAGGTTATAAACTCCAGGCCTTCGGTGTTGTAATTAACCCTAAAATCATACATTACATCCTGAAGGGGTTTCTCTGATTTCGGGGTAACAGCCAGGGAGCGTCCCAGCCGGTTTTGTTGACCGGAGGTTATCCATCCTTCTATTTTTTTTATTTCGTAATTGTTTTTATTGATATAGATTTTCCCTTCAAACCGGGAGGCATAATAATCACCCGAACCAACCAGACCGGGTTCAGCCAGGTTAAAACCAATAACCCAGACATCGATTCCCCCGAGAATAGCATCCTCTTCCTGATTTAATACAAACCGATCCAGGTTTACGGGATTGAGCAAAGCCGACACCGAGCGTGCCAGATCCAGTTCAATCACCTCATCCATATTTGTCATTCCATCTGAGAGGAGGTAACTGGAACAGTTCTTTTTGATATCCGAAAAGGTATACTTGCGACTTTTAAATGCATTTTCGAGGGAAGGATCAGCATATCCTGTTTCGTCATACAAAGCAACCCTGGCGGTTATTCTGCAGGAATCCCCTCCCTCCACCTGTTTTTCATGCTCATAGATGCATTGCATGGTGAAAGGCCCCTGGCTGAAATTCCGGGGCACATTCTCTGAAGCAGTTCGCAGAATCCGGTATAATACCATGGATTGAGCATTTACCTCCACATCTTCAATGCTATAGGATTGAGATTCCAGGCGGATGACGTGAAAGTCCTTATCAAAAAGGGTGGCAACCGGTAAAGTACGGTTTTTATACCCTACGGCTGAGAAAAAAACATTCAGACCGGCAAGATCTTCGGATACGGGCAATTCAAAGAATCCTTCCACATCACTGGCCGTACCGTAATAAGTTCCCTCCAGCCCTATGTTGGTATACGAAACCGGGTGGTTCTCCTCATCCACAACTTTCCCTTTCACGAGGTGCCTGTTCTGTGCAGAAACACACAGATACGCCCCCAACAATAACATTAGAATGATCTCCTTTTTCATTCGTGTAAAATTTATCCGGCACATGATTATATCAATTCCCCCAAAGATAACGTTTTAAAACCGTATTTTTATTTTATATCTTTGCTGTAAATTAACCTTTTTGGGAATGAAAAGCAAACCGATTTTCTGGATTCTTGTTTTTTCCATACTGACAATGACAGGATGTGTGGCAAAAAAGAAATATCTTGCTATGGAAAGCGGACGCCTGAAGGCCGAACAACAGGTCAGGGAATTAACTGATGAAAACCAAGCCAAAGCAGAACGCATTCAGGCTATGATTCATGATTTTGAACAATTAAAAAATGAATTGCTCGAAAGCAATGCCGTGAAAGACCAGCAAATCACCAATCTGAATCAAGAAATTGCCTCTTTGCAAACCCATGTAACCCAGACTACGGAAACGCTGGAAGAAAGAGATTTTGCTTTTGAGTTTGAAAAACGGCGACTGAACAATGCGCTATCCGAACGTGACGAAACGATTCGGGAACTGGAAAAGGAGATTGAATCATGGGAAAAAACAGCCTACGAAAGAGCTTCAGAGATTGATAGGAAGAATTTTGAATTGAACCAGGTCAAAAACAGAGTGAATGCCCTGGAGAATGAAAAAAAGACCCTGCAAACGAAGATTGAAACCCTCGGGGAAGAACTAAATACTCTCCGGGAAGAAATCTCTGCCTTAAACACGAAAATCAGGGAAAAAGATGCGGAAATACTGAGACTTACGAACAATGTCAAGCTTCTGAAAGAACAACTCGGACAATAAATTAATCTGTAAACATGATGCAAACACTTCTTCTTTATATCCTTTCGTTTATGGCAGGAACTGGATTTTCATTCTCTCCCCTTCCTCAAGGGGAAATCCTGTTCAACGGGGAAAACCTGGATGGCTGGATCATCCATGGAACAGAAAAATGGTATGTCGAAGACGGACTGCTGGCATGTGAAAGTGGACCGGATAAAGGGTACGGATACCTGTCGACAGAAAAGGAGTACGACGACTTTGAACTGACCCTCGATTTCAAACAACAGGCCAACGGCAACAGCGGGGTATTCTTCCGGTCAACCTTTGAAGGAACCAAAGTAACCGGCTGGCAGGTCGAGGTGGCTCCTCCCGATCACGACACAGGAGGTATTTATGAATCCTACGGACGGGGATGGCTGATTCAGATTCCCGATGAAAAAGAGGATATCCTAAAAATGGGAGAATGGAATACCCTGAAAATTCGTGTTGTGGGAGGAGAGGTAACTACCTGGCTCAACGGGACCCAAATGGCAAACCTCAACGATGAAAAAATCGCCCAGGGCAAAGGAGCAATTGCCCTGCAGATCCACGACGGAGGAGGCATTAAAGTGTACTGGCGAAACCTCAGAGTTACAGAACTCTGAAGTATCTCATCCATGTCCGGCAAAAAAATGTTGTTTTATAGTGCCTCCGAAGAATCGGAACCGTCAGCCGGATAATTACAACGAAACTTGCATCATTTTCCTGCAAAGCTGTTTTATTCTTTCTCTTCTGTCCGGGATTGATACATCTGAAAATAGTGCTTGATGGCTGCCCTGACTTCATATTCTGTGGATGTGTAAGGCAGGATATTCTGTGAATTGAACCAGATCATGAAGGTATCAGCCTCCTCGAAATCTAAACCGGTAAGCTTCATGACCACTTCTTTGTTGTAATTCTCGGAATGCAGTTTCCAGTTTTTTTCCAGCAACATGGCTTCACGAACCGTTCTTTTTTGCTTCTCCCGTTTGCTGAGATAGTAGGTCCAGTAGGAAATAGGGTTAAACAGAGCAGCGATGATGGGCGGGGGTTCGTTGAATGCATCGCCACGCAGTTCAGGAGGAATATCCACAGGCTTGCCCGAAGGGATCCCATCAAGGTTTACCTGCGGTTTCTCACCCGAGACATCAACCTGCGGAATGATATAGGATACAGGACGCAAATGAAACGTTATCATACTGTCGGGATGGTACATGGCGGGAAGAGTGAAGGATTCTTTTAAAAACCCCACAGCAGATACACTCAGACTGTCAATATTCAGCATATCCATCGTAAATACACCGGCCGCATTCGTTATGGTTCCTCCGTGGGTCCGGTTATTGACCACATGGGCGTAGGGAACCGGACTTTTATCCGCAGCATTGACGATGCGTCCTTTCACCCTTACCGGCATAGGATCCACCTCCCATGCCTCCTGGGCATGAAGACCGGATGCAAAAAGTAAAAATATTCCCAGTATGCTTCTTCTCAAATGAATCATATTCCGGTTGCTCCCGTTCTCAAAAATAATGTTCCCCTCGTTCAAAAATCCAAAGTAACACATTTTAACGCTCTTTTTAACCCGAATAATTCATGAATTATTCCTGTCTCCGACAGCGACTAAGATTCAGTAAAACTTTCTTCCAACGTTTAACTTCATTTAAGTCGGGGTTAACC
>CAYPAW010000042.1:0-20556 GCA_964408795.1 uncultured Mariniphaga sp. | reverse complement strand
TTTATAATTCGTCCCATAGTATAATTCTAAATTTGAAAACGTATGGAACCGCTTCGCTCTCACATGAACTTCTTTTAATCATTGCCTTTGGCGAACTTTTGATTAAAAAAGTTCATGTTCGTTTCATAATCTTTCTTTATTTTTGCCTTCCTGAATGAACAAATAGGCATGGCACAAAAACCTTCGATTCCCAAAGGAACCCGTGATTTTTCCCCGGTGGAGATGGCCCGTCGGAACTATATCTTTCGTACCATTGAAGAGGTTTTCAGGTTATACGGATACCAACCCATAGAAACCCCGGCGATGGAAAATCTCTCGTCGCTCATGGGAAAATATGGCGAGGAAGGCGACAGGTTATTATTCAAGATTCTCAATTCCGGGGATTTTCTGGCCAAGGTTTCTTCTGAAGAGTTGAACAAGAGCAATGCGTATACCCTTACCCCGAAGATATCCGAAAAAGGATTGCGGTATGACCTGACCGTCCCTTTTGCCCGTTTTGTAGTCCAAAATCAGCACAAAATCACTTTTCCGTTTAAACGGTATCAAATACAGCCGGTATGGCGGGCAGACCGGCCCCAGAAAGGACGCTACAGGGAGTTTTATCAATGCGATGTGGATGTGATCGGAAGCAACAGTCTGCTCAACGAAGCCGAGTTGATCCAGATTATCGAGGATGTTTTCAACCGCCTGCATATCGACACCCTCATAAAAATTAACAACCGCAAAATATTGGTTGGGTTAGCAGAATTTCTCGGAATCCCAGAACGGATCACCGACCTGACGGTAGCTATCGACAAGTTGGAAAAAATCGGGTTGAAGAATGTAATCCGTGAATTACAGGATAAGAATGTACCCACAGAGGCTATTGAAAAACTACAGCCCATCCTGAACCTTCAGGGATCCTCAGCTGAAAAACTGGATACCTTGCGGACTCTCCTTGCAAACGCAGAAACCGGATTAAAAGGCATTGAAGAGACGGAAAAATTGTTTGCCTACATCCAGGGGTTGTCTGTGAAAGCAAAAACGGAATTTGATCTTACCCTGGCGCGAGGGCTCGATTACTATACGGGAGCCATTATTGAAGTAACAACGGCTGATCAATCCATGGGAAGCATTTGTGGAGGGGGCCGCTACGATGATTTGACAGGCATCTTCGGATTGCCGGGGGTTTCCGGCGTGGGTATCTCCTTCGGCGCTGAACGGATCTATGACCTGCTGGATCAATCCCAGGGATTCCCCTCCGATGCCCTCGAAGATACCCGGTTGCTATTCATAAATTTCGGGGAAAAAGAGGAAACCTACTGTCTGAAAGCCCTGGCCGAAGTACGCAAACAGGGAATCAACGCTGAAATATATCCTGATCCGGTAAAAGTCAAAAAACAGATGAATTATGCCAACCGCAAAAATATTCCTTTTGTAGCATTGGCCGGAGAAGCAGAGATCCTTAAGCACAAGGTTACCTTGAAAAATATGACCACCGGAGAACAGCAGCTTGTGACGCTTCAGGAACTGATAAATATCCTTTCAGAATAGAAATATTTTTCCTTTCTTGCTGTAAAAGAAGTAGATGGAAAAGCAGATTTTTTATATATCTCCTGAGAATCTTTCCTTTGGTATAATCAAAGATATCCTCGAAAACAAGCGGTCACTTGCCCTTTCAGAAACCGCTGTTCTGTTGATTCAAAAAAGCAAACGCTATCTGGACAAAAAAATTGAGGAGAGCCGGGAACCGCTCTATGGTATCAATACAGGATTCGGCGCTTTATGTGACATTGAGATATCTTCGGATGAACTAAGCAAGCTGCAGGAGAACCTGGTGTTGTCCCACACATGCAACATAGGACCGGAGATTCCCCCGGATATCGTCCGGTTGATGTTGCTCCTCAAGGTTCATGCCCTGGCAAAGGGAAATTCAGCGGTTCAATTGCAAACGGTACAACGCATCATTGATCTTTTCAATCATTCGGTATTGCCGGTTGTTTGTGAACAGGGTTCCCTGGGAGCCAGCGGCGATCTGGCCCCTCTGGCTATGCTTTTTCTCCCCTTGCTGGGGCTGGGTGAAGTATGGTTTGAAGGCAAAAAACGGCCTGCTCGGGAAGTCCTTGCTCATTTCGGATGGAAACCGATAAAACTGGAAGCCAAAGAAGGACTGGCATTGCTCAACGGCACACAGTTTATGAGTGCCTACGGGGTGTATACCCTGCTTAAAACATTCCGGATTGTAGATCAGGCCGACATCATCGGGGCTCTTTCCCTGGACAGTTACGATGGACTGCTGGAACCCTTTCAGGATAACATTCAACGAATACGCCCGCATAAAGGGCAGGCCCAGACGGCAGAGAACTTCCGGAAGATTCTCAAAGGCAGCGAATTAATCAACCGCTCAAAGAAACACATCCAGGACCCCTACTCGTTCCGTTGTATCCCCCAGGTCCACGGAGCGGTGAAAGACACCGTGCACTATGTTGCCGGTGTACTTCAAACAGAGATTAATTCGGTAACGGATAATCCCACGGTTTTTCCGGATGAAGATGTGATTGTTTCGGGAGGGAACTTTCACGGAGAGCCCCTGGCTCTGGTGCTTGATTTTCTGGCCATTGCGGTTGCAGAGCTGGGAAGCATCTCCGAACGCCGTATTTACCGGCTGATCTCAGGCGAACGGGGATTACCCGAATTCCTCGTCGCCAATCCGGGTCTTAATTCAGGATTCATGATTCCTCAATATACCGCTGCTTCCATCGTAAGCCAGAATAAACAGTTGTGCACTCCGGCATCGGTAGATTCCATCCCTTCCTCCAATGAACAAGAAGACCATGTGAGCATGGGCGCAAATGCAGCGACCAAAGCATTGAAAGTAGTGCTGAATGTGCAGGAAATACTGGCGATTGAATTATTCAATGCTGCCCAGGCAATTGATTTCAGAAAAAACGAGAGAACCTCGCCTTTCCTGTTTGATTTTCTTCAGGATTACCGCAAACAGGTACGTTTTATGGAACAAGATACCCTTATGTATGAAGGCATCAATAAAACCATCCATTTCCTGGATGCCTCAAAAACGGAAATTCCCCCTGACGAGCATGAACCCGATGTTGTTTAATCCCTCTCCAATCGCCGGTTCCGAAAATCATGCAACATCTGCCTCAGAAACTGATGCTCGGCCTGATATAAAATCAACACTTTGCGGGGTGGCAGCACCTTGAGAAACTTCTCATTGTACTTTTCCCTGACAAGCGCTTCCGCTTTATGGGTCTCAACCATCTCCTTGGTTAATGCAATGATCTCTTTATCGGTCAGATTTCTGTCTTCCTTTTGAACCTGGAATTCAATCTGCTGCCTTTTAAACTGTGCTTCCCAGTTCTCCTCTTCTGACTGATGATAGATCGGCCAGAATTTTTCCGCTTCCTCAGGGGTTAACTGTAATTTATCCGTCAGAAAAGAAATCTTTTTGGCGCGAAACCGTTCCATCTCATCTTCCGAAGGACCTTTGCGTTGAGCCCATGAGGGAACAACAAACAAGAGAGTTAACAACCATACCGATGACCACTTTATTATTCTCATTTTATCCAATTTTTATTCGGTCGATTCCATAAGATAAAGATCGTAATCGCTTAAATTTGAACTCAGATAACTTATAAGCTCCTCATCGCTAAAAGTATCTTCTTCCGGTTCCCCTTCAAAAAAAGTTAACAGGGAATTATCATCCATTCTTTCCATAAGGCCGATAAGAACACTCTCCACATTGTATTCAAAGAATTCACTGTTATTTTCTGCTGTCTGCAGGTTCCGGGATCTGTTTAACGGCCAATAGATCAACATAAAAATAAGGGCAACAGTGGCAGCAATGCTGAAAGCAGGTTTCAAAATACGAAATGCCGAATTGGATTTTTTAACCACGGTTTCCTCGTTGAGTCTCTGCTGAAGCCTAGAGTAGAAATCATCAAAATAATCAGGAGGTACCCTGAAGGGATTCTCCTTCCTGATTTCCGATAATTTCGTGATTTTATTTTCAGACTTTTTCATTTCCTCGTTGATTTTCATTTTTGACTCTATGATTGAAAAAAGGTTTAACGTTCAACCCATTATTCCGCATTGTTTATGGCGTCTTCAATTTTTTTAACAGCATGATGGTAAGAAGCTTTCAGAGCCCCTACCGATGTATCCAGTATTTCTGCCATTTCGTTGTATTTCAGGTTATCAAAATATTTCATATTAAACACCAACCGCTGTTTTTCAGGCAAGGTTAAGATGGCTTTCTGCAGTTTCTTTTGAATGGCATCCCCTTCAAAATAGGGATCTGCTTCGAGGTGATCCATCAGGTAATCGATGCTTTCATTCAAGGGGAGAAGCGAATGTCTCTTTTTGGCGTTCAGGAAAGTCAGCGATTCATTGGTGGCTATCCGGTATAGCCAGGTAAACAGCGTAGACTCTTCCCTGAAATTTTTCAGGTTTTTCCATACCTTGATAAAGGTATTTTGCAATACATCGTCTGCATCATCATGGTCCATGACGATTTTCCGGATATGCCAATACAAACGTTCCTGGTATTTTCCGACCAGCTTCTGAAAGGCACGGTCCTGATTTCGGCCCTCCCGGAGATCAGAAATAAGCTGCTGGTCGCTTTTGTGCATAGTAATCTGTTTATATGGATAGACATTCAACCTTACGGATTGGTTTAAAAGAAGGTTTTTTTACCTCGGATGAATCATCCATGGTTCCTTTCTTCATTCGCCTCATTCCCTGCGCCCAAAAACCATCTCCTATCCCGTTCGTTTCCGGGAACAAAAATATAAAACAAGTTTGAACGTTGGCACTGAATTTTTTTTTAATTGCATATTCCCGTATAACGCTTTTAGCCTGATCCGAGGTTCCATGGGGTGGATTCTCCTCAGAGGGTATGAATCCCAGGGTTGACTTTTTGGCCGGAATGTACGGCATTTGGTTTTTTATCCACTACATTTGCTCCGTTTTAAAGGCAGAAAAAGTATGGGATTAAAATGCGGCATCGTTGGATTACCCAATGTAGGGAAATCCACTCTATTCAACTGTTTATCCAGTAAGAAAGCCCAGGCAGCGAATTTTCCTTTTTGTACCATTGACCCCAATGTAGGGACCATTACGGTTCCTGATGAACGGCTTATAAAAATCGCCGGGATTGATCATCCTAAGAAAGTGGTACCTACCACAATAGAGATTCTGGACATTGCCGGGTTGGTTAAAGGAGCCAGCAAAGGAGAAGGCCTGGGAAACCGGTTTCTGGCCAATATCCGGGAGACCGATGCAATTATTCATGTTCTCCGATGCTTTGAAAATGATAACATTACCCATGTCAGTGGATCCATTGATCCGGTGCGGGATAAGGAAATCGTGGATGCCGAGTTGCAACTGAAAGATCTTGAAACATTGGAAAAACGAATGGAGAAGATGGAAAAACAAGCCCGTTTCGGGAATGACCCCAGAACAAAAAAAATGGTAGATCTGGCATTTCGCTACAAAAAAACGCTGGAACAAGGGCAGTCAGCCCGCACAGTGAACCTCTCTGAAGAAGAAGCCAGGATGGCTCGAGAATTTTTCCTCCTCACGAACAAACCCGTGCTCTATGTGGGCAATGTAGATGAAGCTTCTGCTCTGAATGGAAATAAATACACCCGGGAACTAACGGAAGCCATTAAAGGGGAAAACGCTGAGATGCTGATTCTGGCGGGAGCCACTGAAGCAGATATCGCAGAACTGGAAACCTATGAAGAAAAACAGCTCTTTCTGGAAGAACTGGGCCTCGAAGAACCAGGAGTCAATAAATTAATCGCAAAAGCCTATAAACTGCTTGACCTGCAAACATTTTTCACCACCGGCCCCGATGAAAGCCGGGCCTGGACATTCATCCGGGGTACAAAAGCCCAACAGGCTGCCGGACTGATCCATTCGGATTTTGAAAAAGGGTTCATCCGCGCTGAAGTCATTCCATATGAAAGTTATATTGCATACGGATCAGAACATGCATGCAGAGATAACGGAAAAATAGCCATTGAAGGAAAAGATTACGTTGTGCAGGACGGTGATATCATGCACTTCCGGTTCAATGTATAAAAACTAGCCCTTCATATCCCGGGGATTCTCCTTGTTTTCCCCTATTTTTTTCTATCTTGCGCCCTTCAAAAATGAGTATTTACCAAAAAGAATCCTATGAAACGTGTACTGTTTGTTGTTTTACTGTTTCTGGTTGTTGCCTGCAACACGGAATCCGGGTACAAAATTACGGTTGATCTCAAAGGCGCCCATGGTATGGTTTTCCTGGAACAACGAGATTCCGGTAAATGGATCGCGAAAGACTCGGCGGTTTTTTCCGGGGAAAAAGCGGTGATGAAAGGATCGGTTGACATCCCGGAGATGTATTACCTCTCCCTCAACGGCGACCGAAACAAACTCACGCTGTTCATTGAAAATTCGGATATTGTTGTGAGCGGAACCGTAGATTCAATTGCCGATGCCACCGTCAGTGGCTCCTCTGTGCACGATGAATACTATACCGTTGTTGAAAAAATCCAACGTCTGAGCGATGAATATCTGGCTTTATACCAGGAATCACGTCAGCTCCGGGCTCAGGGAAACACTGAGAAAGCCGATGAATTGATGGAACAGGTAAATCGCATGTATACCAGTGTGGGGACCCTACAGGAAGACTTTATCAAAAACAACCCCGCTTCTTATGTGACCCCGGCTTTTCTGGCCAACATCCAGTACGAAAAATCCCTGGAAGAGCTGGAAGGTATGTTGGATAACCTGGATCCCAGGCTCAATGAAACCTCTATCATCCATTTGCTCCGCGAAAGGGTTTCCCAGCTCAAAACCGTAGCGGTAGGAAAGAAAGCCCCTGATTTCACTCTCAACGATCCGGAAGGAAATCCCATAACCCTGTCGGAAGTATACAAAAACCACACCTATACCTTACTGGATTTCTGGGCCGGTTGGTGTGGTCCCTGCCGTGTAGAAAACCCAAATATTGTCACCCTCTACAACGACTATAAAAGCAAAGGATTCGGTGTACTGGGTATTTCCCTGGACCGCACCAGGGAAGAGTGGGTTCAAGCCATCGAAGCAGACGGACTGACCTGGCAACATGTTTCAGACCTTTCCTACTGGAACAGCACAGCCGCTAAACTCTATGCCATAAACTCCATTCCGTCCAATCTGATTCTTGACCGGGAAGGAACCATTGTAGCCAAAAACCTCCGGGGTCAGGATCTGCGCAATAAAATTTCCGAACTGCTGGATGAATGAAACCCTTCCTCGCCGGTCGGTGAATGTTTGCCTTCTCAATCCGGGAGCCTGAGCATCATTTGTAGAAACCATGAAGGAACATTTTGGAGAAATAGCCGGAATCCTGACGGCCCTATTCTGGACAGTCACCAGTCTGGCTTTTGAATCGGCCGGCAAAAAGGTAGGTTCCCTGGCGGTAAACCTAATCCGCCTGGTTATGGCTTTCTTTTTTATTGGCATCTACAGTTACGTTGCCCGGGGTTATTTCTTCCCTGCCGATGCCACGCTGTACCAATGGAAATGGCTGGCTCTCTCGGGGGTAATTGGCTTTGTTATCGGGGATCTTCTTCTTTTCCAAGCCTTTGTGGTTATCGGAGCCCGCATTTCCATGCTCATCATGGCGCTAACACCTCCCTTTACCGCTTTTATTAGCTGGCTGATGCTGGGAGAAATCCTCACCCTGATGAACTGGTTCGGTATGTTCCTTACCCTTTGTGGGATTGTATTGGTAATCCTCAAACGGGAAAAAAGATCCGAAAACGGACAGATCATCCGGACCCTGAAATCCGGTTATTCGGTAACTGGCATTCTGCTGGCCCTGGGAGGAGCCCTCGGACAAGCAGCCGGATTGGTATTGAGCAAAAAAGGAATGGGAACCTACGATGCTTTCTCGGCATCTCAAATCAGAGTGCTGACCGGAATCGCAGGTTTCTCGCTTCTCTTTTTTCTTCTAAAGCGATGGCCCCGCGTCTATGGTGCACTGAGAAACCGGTCGGCAATGAAACGCATCACCCTGGGAGCTTTCTTCGGTCCTTTTCTGGGTGTTTCCTTCTCTCTGCTGGCCGTCCAGCATACCGAAGCAGGAATCGCTGCTACCCTGATGGCCATTGTTCCGGTACTGATCATCCCCCCGGCCGTCATCCTGTTTAATGAAAAAATAAACTGGAAAGAGATTGTCGGAGCCTTTATTACTGTGGGAGGCGTTGCCCTCTTTTTCCTTTAATTTCCAATGAACTCCCTCAATTCCGCGAGCTTCATCTGCCGGTCCATAGAAAATACAAGGCTTTCCCGTTCCACCTTCTCAAGAAGAAAAAATGCCTTCCTGAAAAAATCCTGTTGCGCATCCCTGTTCTGAGCCATCTCCCCCTGCTCTTTGAGAACAAAAGCCACCAGTTCGATCTGTTCGATTGTAAACTGCTGTTCATTTTCCAGATGATCCATCAACTCCTCGATCGATCGTTCCGAAAACTTCCTATCCATTTTCAGGTACCCATAAAAGGCATCGATTTGTTCTTCCGCTTCCGCCGTCCTCCCGGCTTTCCGAAGCCTGATCATCCGGGCAATGACTTCAAAGAGCATCCTCAACTGCCGCATAAGATAATCTTTTTCAATTCCCATATCCTGTATTCTTTAAATAAAACCGTCCTGACCAAGCTGACAGACTCCGTTCCTTTTCATTTTCCAGTAAACGATGGGGTAAAGATAAAAGATTGAACCCACTCCTGAAAGCCTTAATAGTCTGTCAAACACAACGTTCAGTCAAATCTTTTCCAATTGAATATCAGCGCTTTGTGAATCTTCGTAATTTCGTCCTTTTGTGGTATTTTCTTATTTTTTATTTTTCGGAGTGGGTTCAAGTTTCTATCTTTGAAAAAATACCAATCCGGAAATTTGAAAGAAGCAAAAAAAACCAGGGTAATTGTTTCGGTAACCAATGATCTGGCGACCGATAACCGGGTGCATAAGGTATGTTCATCCCTGGTAAAATTTGGTTTTGAGGTATTGCTTGTCGGCCGGAAACTTCCGGACAGTCCGGAAATAGAAAAACGAACCTATCAAACCAGACGTTTCCATCTGTTGTTCACCAAAGGGCCTTTTTTTTATGGTTGTTACAACCTGCGGTTGTTCTTTTTTCTTTTCTTTCAACGATCTCAGATTCTGCTTTCCAACGATTTGGATACGCTGCCTGCCAATTACCTGGCATCCACAATCCGGAACAAAAAGCTGGTTTTCGACAGTCATGAATATTTCACGGAGGTTCCCGAACTGATCCACAGGCCGCGGACACAGAAAATATGGAAAACCATTGAAAGGAGAATCCTCCCTCATATAAAATATGCCTATACGGTTTGTGATTCCATTGCAGACCTCTACCAAAAGGAGTACAACGTGCTGTTCAGGGTCATTCGCAATGCTCCGGAAAAAAATGCATCTTTTACCATTCCAACAGAAAAAATCCTTCCTACAAACAAAAAGATCATTCTGTATCAGGGTGCTGTAAACCTGGGTCGGGGCCTTCCGGAAGTGATCTCTGCCATGCAATATATGGATAAAGCCCTCCTTCTTATTGTAGGCAACGGAGATATTCTGGAGGATCTCAGGAAAGAGGTCCGGGATCTTTCCCTCGAAGAGAAAGTTCTCTTCACCGGAAGATTGCCGGTACAGGAAGTGAGATATTATACAGCCCAGGCAGACCTGGGGCTATCCATAGAACAGGATATGGGACTGAACTACCGGTATGCTCTTCCCAATAAACTTTTTGACTATATCGGGGCCGGAGTTCCGGTTTTGGTTTCCAATCTGCCGGAAATGGCCCGGTTGGTAAAACACTACCGGATCGGAATGATCATGGATTCCCACGCGCCGAAAGAACTTGCCGAGAAACTGACAGAAGCCCTTCACAATCAGGATCTACGAACAGAGTGGAAAAAAAATCTACGAAAAGCATCTTCCGAACTCACCTGGAACAGAGAAGAAAAGATCCTGGCTGAAGTATTTACACCTCTCAAAGTGATCTGACAAAATTGGGACCCGATACGGTTCTTTTTTCAAATTCTCACCAGACATGAATCTTTGAGCCATCCCAGGTTTCCATCCAGCAGTTTAACCTCTTTCCAGCTGTCAAGGCTGTCGGTAATTTCCACTTTTACGCCTTCATAGATCAAAAAAAGATCGGTACCCGATTCCGAAGGGGAACTTTTCACGGTCACCCGGGGGCAAAAAACGATGGCATGATTGCGGTTTTGGATCCTGGAGCGTTGCTTCGAGGCAAAGGAGAAAGTCAACAGGGTAACAACCAGTAAAAGAATTCCCAAAACAAAGGAGAAACGTTTGATTCCGAACGATTTACCAAAGAGAAAGAATCCCAGGGATACCAGAAAAAGAAAAAAGGCAAGAAGGCTGATTCTGCCCCAGGAATCCGCAGATTGCTGGTTGATCACTGCCTGGGACCACCGTACAAAAAACGGCTGGGGCAAAGGATCTACACTGGTTACCACATATTGATTGGCAATCTGCAGGTTGAAGGCAATGTCTTCATCATTGGGATCCAGCAAGCGGGCTCTTTCATAATGCAGAATGGCACGATTGATATCTCCGGTTTTGAAGTAGGCATTTCCCAGGTTAAAATAGAGTTCCGGGGATTCTTTGCCATCCTTCAGGATCTCTTCATACCGTTCTGCGGCCTCCTGGTATTTTTCCGCTGTATAGAGGCTGTCTGCCGTTTTCATTTTTTCCATCTGACCGAAGAGCGGCAGGGCAAGTATGATTCCCAATATGGTGATTCCTATCCTCATGGTAGTACTATCTTTTTATCTGACTTTCCATTTTACTCATTACCGATGCAGCTTGCCTATACAGATCCTGCCGGGCTTTGCTTCCCCCGGAAGGGGCATAGCGGGCAAATTCACATTGCTCGATGATCTTCACGAAATCATCCATTAAAGTCGTTGTTACTTCTCTCTTTTTCAGTTCATCCACGGCACGTTCCCGGTTCAGGAAAGCTACCTCGATCCCCAGCTTATCGCTGAGATATCCCCAGAACGCTTTAAGGATCGATTCGTAAAACTGTTCATCCTGGTTATTCTTCATGAAACCGGCTGCTTCCCGGAGGCGTTTTCTGGCAATCCGGTTGGCTTTTTTATTTCGCATCAATACCCGATTGGCATTCTCACGGACTTTCTTCCGGTATACCATAAAAAGAATGAAAAAAGCCAGGGCTCCACCCCCATAGATTGAGTAAAAACCAGGGGTACCAAAAAAAGTATATCCTTTTTGCCGGAGCTTCGGTTCGTTTTGTTTTATGAAACGAATATCCCGTCCGATCAACTGCACATCTTCCTTGCGGAGAGAGCTGACGACCGTAGCTGATTGTTCTTCATCGCCTTTGGTTACCTGCAGGGTAAATTCCGGAGTTGATTTTGTTACGAACTGTCCTGAAGCCGGATTAAAAAAGGAAAAACGAACTCCCGGGATCGTATAGTCCCCCTCGAAACGGGGTTGAAACAAATATTCAACGATTTTGGTCCCCGACATTCCCTGGTCGGTGGTTCGTATATTTTCTGTAGAGCGGGGATCATACACCTCAAAGTCGGTGGGCAATACCAACTCCGGATTCCGTATTAAGCGGATATTTCCGGAACCCTGAACCGTAACTTCCAGGGTTACGGCGTCATTGGTTGACACAAGGGATTTGCTCAATTTGGCGCTGACCGAAAAGTCTCCGACAGCTCCGGTGAACTCCGCCGGAGCCGGAGGCAGGTCTCTTACCTGTAGTGATACCGGTTCGCTGGTTATCCGGGCACGTGCAGTCCGGTACCCACTGAAAAAATCATCAAAAAAACTGCGGGGGCCAATCTGCTGCCGCACCAGACAGGTCAGACTGAAGGGTTTGATGGAAAGGGTTCCGTTTTGTTGCGGAAAAAGAAGGGTTTTTTTTAGCACCCCCACTTTGTATATCCGATCGTTATAAACTTCCCTGGTGAAACTGATCTGTTGGGGCATATCGATATCCTGAGAATAAAAACCTTCGTATTCAGGCAGGTTGACCTCTTCAAAGCCCTGAATGGGAAGGTTGGGTTCAGCATACAGCTTCACGGTAGCAAGAAGCTGTTCTCCCCGGTAAACCCTCGATTTACTGAATACAACCCGTACAAACAGATCCTCTTTCCCCACATCCGCTGCTCCCTCGGCTGCCTGGTTGTCCTCCCGGGTTTGTTGCGGCGTTTTTCCTTTCACAACCTGAATCTTCAGGGAATTTGATTCATATATCGTACCATCCACTTCAACGGTAGCCGGTCGTATTTCAAAGGTTCCCTCATTTTTTGCCCGCAAAATATAGGTGTAGGAATAAGACACGGAACTTGTAACCTGTCCGTTTATGATCTGGGTGCTCGACGATGTGGAGGTACTGGGACCCATTAAAACTTCAAAATTGCTCAGATCAGGCAACCGCAGGTTGTCCCCTTGTTCATTTAAGGAAAACGTTAACCTGAACTGCTGACCTGTTTCCACAGCGTTAGGTGCCGACATCTCAAAGGTAACCCCATCGGCAAAAATCCATACCGGGTAGGCTATTAACAATAATGCCAGCAATCGTTTTATCATCTCCCCAAAAGTTACAAAATTACTCTATTTATTACCAGTCTTTCTCAATGGTCACTTTTTTTGCTTTCGCAGCCTGCGCTTTTTTTACGTTCTCCTGAATTTTGCGTTCATCGTTTTGAAGTGCCTGCAAAAGCTGTTCGGCATTTTCTTTTGATATCTTGTTCTGAGGCTGTTGCTGTTGCTCTTCTTTTTGCTGCTGCGGATCCTGTTTGTTTTGCTGTGGATCCTGCTGTTCTTTGTTTTGGTTTTGATCCTGGTCCTGCGGTTGCTGTTGCTGTTGCTGTTGCTGCTGTTGCTGCTGTTGTTGTTGCTGTTGTTGCTGTTGTTGCTGTTGTTGCTGTTTCAGGCTTTGAGCATAGGCCAGGTTGTATTTTGTTTCCATATCCTCCGGATTCAGGCGCAAGGCTTCCTTGTAGGTTTCGATGCTCTCTTCCAGTTTCTGATTGAAAAGAAGGCTGTTTCCTTTGTTGTGCATCACCCTTGCTTTTTCTTCGGGAGTTTCAAATTTGTTGGCCAGTTGGTCGAACTTATCGGCTGACTCCTCAAACTTCATCTGCTTGTAGAGTGCGTCGGCCAGATTGAAATTCCATTGGGGATGGTCTGGTTTCTTATCCAGGGCCCTCCGGTATTCCACCTCTGCTTTCCTGAAATTCGAGGTGTCCAATTTTGTGGTATCCCTTACGGCATCCATAAAAAGGTCATTCCCTTTCCTGACAAACTTTCGTTCATTCTGTCCGTTTGCCAGTATTGTGGAACACAACAAGAGCATCAATATTCCCAGGTACTTCATATTCTTATCATGGTTTATTTCTTTCGGTATGTATTATCCATAATCGTCTGTTCTTTCGTTTTTTCCTTGCGAGGCGAGAGATTCCCTGTCTGGCTGTCAGCGGGAACTCTCCTCCATTCCCCGATCCGGATCTACCGGAATGCATGTCATGCCTGCGCCTCTGTTTTTCCAAACAGATGGATGTTTTTAAGATACCTGTTTTTTCGTTCCAGTATCAGGAACTCGATCAATAATAATGCCAGTCCTATGGCAAACAGATATTGGAACTGGTCTTCATATTCTGAAAACACGGTTGATTCCATTTCTGTTTTTTCCATTTTTCCGATTTCATCAAAAAGGGCATTCAATCCCACCTGGGCGTTGTTTGCCCGGACATAAATTCCCTTTCCGGCGGCGCTGATTTTCTCCAGCATGGTTTCATCCAGTTTGGTAATTACCGTATTTCCCTGGCCGTCTTTTTTATAGTCTTTTTGTCCGTTTCGATAAACCGGTATAGGAGCCCCTTGTGGAAGCCCCATTCCTATGGTATGAACGATCATTCCGTTTTCAGTAGCCTGTTGGGCTAACTCTACGGCATTATCCTCATGATTTTCGCCATCGGTAATGATAATGATTGCCTTGTTGGCTTCGCCTGTAGGGGTGAACGAACGGGATGCCAGTTCAATAGCAGCACCGATAGCGGTTCCCTGAACAGGAACAATATCCGTATCAACAGATGCCAGAAACATCTTGGCAGCGTTGTAATCGGTTGTTATCGGCAGTTGGGTAAACGCTTCACCGGCAAAAACAATCAGACCGATCCGGTCGTCATCCAACCGGTCGATGAGTCTTGAGATCGCCCGTTTAGCCCGTTCGAGGCGGTTGGGTTCGATATCTTCGGCCAACATACTGTTCGATACATCCAGGGCAATCACCAGTTCTATGCCCTCGCGTTTTACTTTTTTCAGCTTTGAGCCAAACTGAGGCCGTGCCAGACCAACCACAAAAAAGGCCAGCGAAAGAAGCACAACCATAAACTTAATCTGAGGCCGCACTCCGGATACATAGGGCATCAAGCTTTTCAAAAGACTCTCTGAGCCAAAACGCCTGATCGCCTTACGCCTTGCTATCCGGGAAAAGATAAAAAAAACCATCAACAGGGGAAGCAGAAGGAATCCCCCTAAAAACTCCGGATTGGCAAATCGAAACATTTCCATACGCATTCTTCCTTTAAGGTATATTCCGGAACAAGGTTAACTGTAACAACAAGCTGATAATCAGCAAAAGAATTCCAGCTATAGCAAAAGGCTTGAACTCTTCCGATTTACGGCTGAATTCATGCACTTCAATTTTTGATTTTTCAAGCTGGTCTATCTCTTTATAGATCTCTTCGAGGGCTGTATTGTTCGTTGCCCTGAAGTATTTGCCATCGGCAATGGAGGCAATTTCCTGGAGTGTTTCCTCATCGATTTTAACTTCAACATCGCGAATCTGGGTTTGTATGCCAAAAGCGGTCTGTACCTGTACCGGATAGGGAGCTGTTCCGTGGGATCCTACGCCCACTGTATAGACTCTGATTCCGTATGTTCTGGCAATTTCAGCGGCTGTCACCGGGGCCACTTCCCCCCGGTTGTTTTCACCATCGGTCAACAGGATCACTACGCGGCTTACTGCTTCGCTGTCTTTAAGACGGGCCACTGCCGTTGCCAGTCCGTTCCCAATGGCGGTTCCATCCTCGATCATTCCGCTTTCAATGTCTTTAAAAAGATTCATCAATACGGCCCGGTCTGTAGTCAGAGGACACTGGGTGAAAGCCTCCCCCGAAAAAACCACCAGTCCTATGCGGTCGTACTGCCTTCCTGCGATGAATTCCATGGCCACCTCTTTGGCTGCTTCCAGCCGGTCGGGGGAAAAATCCTGTGCCAGCATGCTGCTGGATATATCCAGGGCAATGACAATGTCAATGCCTTCGGTCGTAACATTCTCCCAGCTGCTGGAAGATTGCGGCCTCGCCAAGACAACAATAAAAAAAGCCATGGCCAGCATCCGGAAAAGAAATACCAGGTGACGCAAATAATACCTCAGGGTCTTCGGAGCCTGTGAAAAAGCCTTTGTACCCGAAGCCTGAATGCTGGCCGTATTTTTCGTATGCCTCAAGAGATACCATCCGAGCATGGGTATCAAGACCAGCATCAGATAAAAAAATTCCGGATTTTTAAAGGTTATTCCTTCGAACATCTTCCCTTATTTTAATGCAACTTCTTCCACTCCTTCTTCCGCATCTTGCTGCTCCGGTTTTTCAGCCGGTTTCTCTGTTTCCTGTTTTGTTTCATTCACAAAAAAATAGGCATTCACCAACACTCCGTTGTGCTCATCGGGCAAGGGAATGAATTTGGCAAATTTCACCTTGTCAGCCAGCCTTAGCATCTGTTTCAGGCTGTTGTAATTTTTTTCATCCAGGAGGTCCCGTCTGTATTTAAATTCCGCCAGGGTTTCTTCGGAAGGCTGTTCCATGGCCGGGATTCCAAACCGCCTTTCGATATATTCCCTCAGCACTTCGGTTACCTCACTGTAATATTGTTTGATTTTATCTTTCTGCCAGAGTTTCTCTCCCCGGATTCGGTCAAGCTCTCTGAGGGCAATCACATGAGCCGGTTCCGGGGGCTTCTTCGGAATGGAAAACACCGGCTTGTTCTGCTTTTTCCGTTTTATGGAATACAAGATGAAAAAAAGAAGGGCTCCAATCAGGATCACACCCAGCACCCAGGGCATGACCTCTTTCAAGGTTACGGGAGCATCGTACGGTAATTTGATGTCTGCAGGACCTTTGGTTGTGTCAATAACCAAAGTCTCAACCTTCAAAAGCAAACGGTTTGAGGGGGTTGAATCCACCCGTCCATTGTATTCATAAGGAAACCAGTAGTTGGGAATGAAATATCTTCCGCTGTCAAAAGCCGTGATGGTAAAAGCCTGAATCAGGGTTTCCAGTTTTTCATTTTCCGTGTGGATCGTATCGATTCCGGAACGATCCAGCACTTCGATTTTCTCATCAATGAAGTCCCCTATTTTTGGAAACTCCACATGGAGATCCACGGGTTTATCCAGACGCAGGAACATTTTCACCTGGTCGCCAATGAGAATATGCGTCGAATCAAGGCTTGCTGTTGCCTTGATCCGCTGTGCTGCAAGTTTTCCAGACATTCCTGTCAGGAGCATCAACCCGGATAATATATAAAACAATCCCTTTTTCATTTTACCCAACAGCCCGTTTTTTGAATAAGGAAACCAGTGTTTTTATGTAGTCTTCGCTGGTATTTACGGAAGCATAATCGATTCCACATTTTTTAAACAGCCGATCCAGTTTTTCGTTCTGTTGTCTCCAGTTTTGCGCATACAAATCCCTGACCTTTCTGCTACCGGAGTCAACCCAGAGGGTTTGGTCTGTTTCAGCATCTTTGAACCGGATCATTCCAATGGGAGGAAGTTCTTTTTCCCGAAGGTCATAGATCCTCAGGGCGACCACATCGTGTTTGTTATTGGCAATCGACAATGCCTGTTCCAGGGCCGGATTATCATCCATAAAATCGGAGAGAACAAAGGCCGTACACCGTTTTTTGATGGCATGGGTGAGGTAGCGTACCGCCTCCGTAATGTCGGTTCCTTTCTTTTTCGGCGTAAAATCGATCAACTCACGAATAATTCTCAGGATATGGCTTCGGCCCTTCTTGGGAGGTATAAATTTCTCGATGATTTCGGAAAAAAAGATCACTCCGATTTTATCGTTGTTCTGAATGGCTGAAAAAGAGAGGATGGCAGCAATCTCGGTCAGGATATTTTTTTTCAGTTTTCCGGTGGTTCCGAACTCCCGGGATCCACTGACATCAACCAGCAACATCACTGTCAGCTCCCGCTCTTCTTCGAAGATCTTAACATAGGGATGGTTGTAGCGGGCTGTTACATTCCAGTCGATATTCCGGATATCATCTCCATACTGGTATTCGCGCACTTCGGCGAAAGCCATCCCTCTTCCTTTGAAGGCACTGTGATACTCTCCCGCGAATATATTGCGTGAAAGGCCCCGGGTTTTTATTTCAATCCGTCGTACTTTTTTTAATAGCTCGCTTGTCTCCACTTCTTTTCTTTTTTGCTGTCAACAGGGGTTATCCGGCTATTCCAGGCTTTCTAGGGAACTTCAACGGTATTCAGAATATCCGTAATAATATCTTCGGAAGTAATGTTGTTGGCTTCTGCTTCGTAGCTTAATCCGATCCGGTGACGCATCACATCGGCACATACCGCACGGACATCTTCCGGAATCACATAACCCCGGCGTTTGATGAATGCATAGGCCTTGGATGCAAGAGCCAGATTGATGCTGGCCCGGGGCGATGCCCCATAAGCGATCATGTCGGTATATTTCTCGAGGTTGTAGTTCCCCGGTTCGCGGGTTGCAAAAACAATGTCGATAATGTATTTATGGATCTTCTCATCCATATACACATCCTTGACCACATCACGGGCTTTCAGAATGTCGGCAGGCTGAAGGATGGTAGATGTTACCGGGAACTGCTTCAGCAGGTTTTCCTGGATGATCATTTTTTCTTCCTCCTTTTTGGGATAGGTAATGACCACTTTCATCATAAAACGGTCAACCTGGGCTTCGGGCAGCGGATAGGTTCCTTCCTGTTCAATCGGGTTCTGGGTAGCCATCACCAGAAAGGGTTCTTCCAGATGGAATGTCTCCTCACCCAGGGTGATTTGGCGTTCCTGCATGGCTTCCAACAGGGCAGACTGCACTTTGGCCGGTGCCCTGTTGATCTCATCAGCTAAAATAAAATTAGCAAAAATAGGTCCCTTCTTCACCGAAAAGCTCTCCTTCTTCTGGCTGTATATCAAGGTTCCCAAAAGATCGGCGGGCAACAGATCCGGAGTAAACTGTATCCGTGCAAACTTCGCATGAATGGTCTGAGCCAGTGATTTAATGGCCAAGGTCTTGGCCAACCCCGGAACCCCCTCCAGCAAGATGTGGCCGTTCGATAACAACCCGATCAGCAGACTGTCTATCAGATGCTTCTGTCCGATGATCACTTTATTCATCTCCATGCTGATCATATCAACAAAAGAGCTCTCTTTCTGAATCCGTTCGTTTAATTCTTTAATGTCAACTGCCTGCTCCATATGGCTTATTTTATCGTGATTACTCGTTTTTTTTTTGACCCACAAAACTATAACAATGGATAGATAAATCCTGTTTTTTTTTGTTAATTTTTATTAAGCAGCCCCCGGGAGATTCTCACTCTTTTGTTTCCGGGGTTTCAATTAAAAATGACGGTTTGAAAAGGAAAAAGCACAAAAAACACAAAAAAAGCACAAAAGGTATCGCGTATTACCTTGTGGAATGTATATACGTTGTGCCTTTTGCGCTTTTTTCTCTCACATTGCGGTTACTGAATAAAAACACTTTTCAAACCATCCTCAGCGATGTTATGAAATCTTGATTTCCTTGGGTGGCCTGGGTTTGGCTTCTTCCTTTTTCGGTAAAAGGATGGTCAGAATTCCGTCAACATATTTTGCTTTGATGTCGTTTCCGTCCACCACATCCGACGGAACCGTGAACGAACGCTGGAATGACTGATAGCTAAACTCCTGGCGGCTGTATTTGCCTTTTTTCTCTTCTTTTTCCTCTTTGCGTTCTGAGGAAATTGTCAGGAGGTCATTTTCCAGGTTGATCCTAAAATCCTTTTTCTCCATCCCGGGGGCAGCCACTTCAATTTCATACGAATCGTCGTTTTCTTTGACGTTGACTGCCGGGAGTGTCGTGTTGGTATTCGAAAAATTCAAATTCGACCAATCCATCAGTTCATTTCCGAAAAAATTGTCGAAAAAACTACCCAATGATGGATACAAATTGCTGGTTCTTTTCATTAATGTCATGGCTTCGTCCTCCTTCATTTTTTCGTTAAACATTGATTGATAAAATTTCTCTTTTATTTCCTGTTCAAGCAAAAAAAATACCATGATCCATCCCTTTTTCGGACCCTTTTCACCATTTCCTTGTCATTCAATTTTTTAAGAAAAATTACGGATAACGGGCCGGATCCGGAGCATTCATCAAGGATGCCACTATTTCATTCCACACTGATATAATTTCAGGATCTGAGCGTTAAGAATGAAATTTTGACAGGATTTCATCCTTTTCAGCGAGGGCATCGTGCAATCGGTATCCGGAAAGAACGGATGATCGACTGCCATGCAATCTGAATTTTCAGCCAATTGTTTTATTTTTGCAAAATGGATATGCAACGCTACTTCATACAAATAAGCTACAAAGGCACACGGTATCATGGTTGGCAAATTCAGCCCCATTCGATCACGGTTCAGGAAGAGCTTGAAAAGGCGCTTTCAACGCTTCTCCGTGACACGATTTCCGTCACGGGAGCAGGGCGCACCGATACCGGGGTGCATGCTTCGTTTTTTGTGGCTCATTTTGATTCATCAAACAGGGAGCTGGATCATCCTGCTTTTCAATACAACCTCAATGGGATCCTCCCGGTCGACATTGCCGTTCATGGCATCCGGAAAGTCCCGAATCATGCCCATGCCCGTTTTGATGCGCTTTCACGAACCTATCAATACTACCTTACCAGAGAAAAAAATCCCTTCAGGGAAGAGACAGCCCTCCGTTTTCTTCATCCCCTCAATATGGATCAGATGAACCAGGCTGCTTCTCTCTTGCTTGATTGCTCCGATTTCAGTAGTTTCAGCAAACTGCACTCCCAGGTTAAAACCCACCGGTGTAAAATACTGAAAGCCGTTTGGGAAGAGGATGGAAACATGGTCCTCTTCACCATTCAGGCCGATCGTTTTCTCAGGAATATGGTTCGGGCTATCGTGGGAACCCTCCTGGAAGTGGGAAAAGGAAAAATCGACACTACGGATTTCAGAAAAATCATCGAAGCAAAAGACCGGGGAAAAGCCGGATCTTCGGCACCGGCACACGGCTTATTCCTGGTAGATATTGCTTATCCGGATTATGGATGAAACAAGAGATATGAAACGAACATGAACTTTTTTAATCAAAAGTTCGCCAAAGGCAATGATTAAAAGAAGTTCATGTGAGAGCGAAGCGGTTCCATACGTTCTCAAAT
>CAYPAW010000041.1:0-62688 GCA_964408795.1 uncultured Mariniphaga sp. | reverse complement strand
ATGTAACCCTCTAACCCAAATAATTCATGAATTATTCCTGTCTCCGACAGCGACTAAAATTCAGTAAAACTTTCTTCCAACGTTTAACTTCATCTAAGTCGGGGTTAACCTGAGCTTTATTCATATTTTTTAAAATTTATGAATAGCTCAGGCTAAAGATACGGATCCTTTTTTTAATCGGCAATTTTTCCAAACAACCTGCGGGCTTTTTCCAGTTGTTCCGGTTTGCCGATATCCATCCACCTGCCTTGGTTGTCTTCAAATCCGACAATTTTACCATCCCGGGCTTGTTCAAGGTAGGTGTCGATAATGGAGAACCGGCCTGTAGGACGGATACGGTTCAAAAAGATTGGATGGATAACATGTATTCCGCCGAATGCAAGCGATCTGGTTTTTCCAGCTTTTCCTGGATTCACCCATTTTCTTTCTCCGGTACGGATATTTTCCCACCCTGTCAACCGGTGGTTTTGATCCAGCAACAAATACCGTTCTGTATTCCGGTTACGGACCAACAGGGTTGCCAGGGCTTCTTCCCTGAGATGAAAATCAACCAGTTCATTCAGGTTGGTATCGCTCAGTACATCTACATTATGGATCAATATGGGTTCATTTCCTGCAAGCAGAGGGGCTGCTTTTTTTAATCCACCCCCGGTATCGAGGAGCAGATTGCGTTCATCGGAAATATGAATCGTTGTTCCAAAATTGTTCTTTGCCTTCAGAAAGGCAAGTATATGGTCTGCCAAATGGTGTACATTAATAACGATCTCCGATATACCGTAATACTGAAGCTTTTTTATGATCCTTTCCAGGAGGGTTTCCCCGCCGACTTCAATCAATGCTTTGGGTTTCTTGTTGGTGAGAGGCTGAAGCCGGGTTCCCAGCCCTGCTGCAAAAATCATGGCTTTCATGGTTGTTCCCTTTTACGGATGATTTGTATTTTTTCCTCCGGGAGGGGGTGTATACGTCATACCCTCACCGGAACCATACTCAGGTCACTTCTTTAACTTCTCAGAGAAGGTTTTTTCAAATTTTTCAAGCTTGGGCAGAATAATCATACGACAATAGGGCTGGTTTTTATGGTGGGCAAAATACTCTTTGTGGTAATCTTCTGCCGGATAAAAGTTCTCAAATGGCGTTATTTCGGTTACAATCGGATCCGGATAGACCGATTCCTGTGCCAGCAGACGAATGATCGCTTCGGCTGTTTGTTTCTGTTCTACGGAATGATAAAAGATTGCCGACCTGTACTGGGTTCCCACATCGGATCCCTGACGGTTCAGGGTGGTCGGATCGTGGGTTTTAAAAAAGACCTCCAGGATTTCTGTGAACGTTATCCTGGAAGGATCAAACTCCAGTTGAACCACCTCTGCATGGCCTGTATTTCCGGTACACACTTCTTCATAGGAAGGATTCCGGATATGCCCTCCACTGTATCCCGGAGTAACTTTTTGAACTCCTGTAAGTTGTTGATAAATGGCTTCGGTACACCAGAAGCATCCTCCTCCGAGTGTAGCTGATTCCCGTTGTTGACTCATGCTGTTTCCAGTTAGGATTATGAATACGAAAATAACCAATTTTTTATCCATCCTGCGTTCCCCTTTTTTGAAATGTGCTTTCTCTGGGGTAAAACAACCGTATCTGTTGTTTGTTTAAAAGAACCCATGGGTTTGATGCAAGCATTGGTGTTTCTGTTATCCGATCTGATGGGTTTGAAAGATAATGAATCCGTACAACACAAATCGAAGTATGCGGAACAAGGCAAATCTCAGGAATTTGGTGGAAGGGTATCCGGCTGATCCTATCAGCAGGCAGGAAGCTGACCAGGGCACGGGTGTTAACCCGGCAATAATAATCAGAAAAAGCCCGTATTTGTGAAGTTGATGCCATGTGCTTTTCAGGTATTTGATCCGCAGGTAACGGAAAGTGACCAGCCGGCTGATAAATTGTCCAATCAAAAAAGTAATATACCCCATTGCATAGGAAATACCCGCAAAAAACAGCAGGTTCAGAATATAATGAACCATTCCTCCTTTATTAAAAGCCCATATCATAAATAATTCGGGGGGGATGATACCGAAGAAGAATTCCGAAAAGAGATAGATCAGATAGATTATCGCAGGTTTTCCGTAGAAACGCTCCACCCAGATTTCCGGATTTTCTTCAAAAATAATGTCTCTGAACAGAAAATAGAACGTTAAAATAATGAGAAGCCAGGCGATTCCTTTTAGTCCGTTGCGTAGCAAATATTTTATGCGCGGGCTTAATGACATAGATCTTTCTTTAGTGATGGTTAGGGTGGGACCTTTCCCCGGCAAGGGGAGGTTTAGGTCCCGGAATTAGCGGGTTATTCCCGGCCAATCATCGGTCCGGAAGGGTACTGCCGGCAATCCTTCTTTGTTGTACAGGTTTGCATCGTCGGGATTGTTTGCCCAGGCATAACGCACTGCCACCGGCTCCGTGACGTTTTCTGAGTATACCACTACCGTATTTTCATCCTGGATGGTTGCTTTGGCCCAGTGAAATTTTTTGTCTGGACCCGCGATGGTAAAACTTTTCAGGTATCCGTATTTATCGCGGGCGATCAATCCGTTTCCTGTTTCGCTGAATGTAATCCAGGCTTTTCCGTCTTTAAACTCAGCCGAAGCATACAGAGGTCCCGAGTGGACAATATCCATGCCATAGGCTATTTTAAAAGCATTGAGAGCCAGTCTGTACCCTACATCCTGTTTGTTTTTTGGGTGGATATCATTGGCTTCTCCGATATCAATGGCCAGGGCCATGCCCACATGGGGTAGTTTCAGGGTTTTGGTCTGCGCTTCTCTCAGTTCAGCCCAGCTGCTCTCCTGAGGTTGATCCACGGGGGCCATATAGTTGGCCAAAGAAACATACAGAAAAGGAAAATCGCCCTGTCCCCATTCTTGCCGCCAGTCGGTAATCAAAGACGGAAAAATCCGTTGATATTGTTTGGCCCTGTCGGCATTTGATTCTCCCTGGTACCAGATTGCTCCCTGGATGGCATAGGGTATCAGGGGATGGATCATTCCGTTGTACAACAAAGAGGGATAGGTGTTGGGTCCCAGGCTCACTGAGCTGACCGAAGCTTTGGATATTTTAAATTTCCAGTCTCCCGAGATATCCATTTTCTCATTTCCGATCATGATAAACTGATTCCTGGGATCGCCATATATTCCTCCTCCGCCGCCTGTATCGTTCACGCGCACCACAAGCATATTTTTCCCGGGTCTCAGGTAGCTGGAATTCAGGGTATAAACCCTGTCTTTGCTGTAGTCGTCTGTTTTTCCTATTTCCATTCCGTTCATCCAGGTAATATCGGAATCATCAATTTTTCCCAGGTGAAGGGTCAGGTTGCTTTTAGACTGTTCTTCCGACAGGTAAATTTCCTTCCGGTACCAGGCGATTCCATCGATATCGATGTATCCCTGTTGTTCCCATAGTCCGGGCGTTCGTATGTTTTTCCAGTTTCCATCGTTTAAGTCAAAAGCAGACCATACCGGTTTTCCGTTGCGTATACCGAGGTCTTCCTGAGGGATTTCTCCCCCCAGGATTTTTTTTATTTCGTTCATTTTTTGTTCCTGCAGGCTTTTCATATCCAGTTGCTGGAGCTCGATCAGTTTCTCTGAGAAGTCGGGATCTTGCTGGATTGTCTGAGGGCTGATCCATGTTTCGGCTACGGTACCTCCCCATGAAGTGTGAATCAGGCCAACCGGAACGTTCTGTTTTTTGTGCAGCTCTCGGCCGAAGAAATAGCCTACGGCCGAAAAAGCTCCTGCATTTTCAGGTGTGCAGGGGAGCCATTCCCCCGAAGAGATATCGTCTTGCGGAAATTGTTCCAAAGCCCGGGGAACGGTAAAGAAACGAATCATGGGGTATTGGGCATTTTGTATTTCCTCTTCCGCATGCATTCCCTGGCTCACCCGAAATTCCATGTTTGACTGGCCGGAGCAGATCCATACTTCCCCGATCATCACCTCTTCAAAGGTTACGGTATTGTTGCCTTTCACCGTAAGCGTAAAGGGTCCTCCGTATTCCTGGGCCGGAAGGTTCACCCGCCATTTGCCCTGTCGGTCAGCCCGTGTTCTCTCTGTAGCCTGATTGAACGTAACCACGATTCTTTCTCCCGGAGTGGCCCATCCCCATATCGGGACCGCAATGCCTTGTTGGAGTACCATGTTGGACCCAAAAATCTTTGGCAAACGAACATCGGCTTTACCCGGCAGATGAATCAGAAAAGTGAAAAGAAAAAGAAGAAACCAGGTGATTTGTTTTTTTTTCATGGTTCATTATTTGTACAGCTGCCTAAGGTTTGAACCCGCACGCATAGACTGTTAATTAAATACTTTTTCTATGAACGGCAAAATTACAAAAAAACCGTGCGGAAAAGATCATTTAATGAAATTTCCTGATTAAGATACACAAAATATGCTGGCTACCGGATCCGGTTCAGACTGCGTATCAACACTTCGTCTTTGCCGATATTACGAATTGCCAGATAATCAAGAACAATGGCTATTAAAGGAAAAACCATACTTACCTTAAAAGCTACTGTTTGTTCTTCAAAATTGGCATAAATGAAATAGAAAAAAAGACCCAGGAGCCCCAGAAGAAGAAGAAGGGTAAACGTGAGCATTCGTATTTGCCGGATTCGTTTTTTGTACAGAAAAATAATGACCAGGTGGAGCAAAACAATCAATCCCAGAAACAATTGAATGGGCAATCCATTGAAGATAACTTCTTCGCCCAGAAGAATCCCCCTGGATCGGAAAACATAGATCTCTCCAGCAACGGAAATTTCTGCCAAAGGCAAAAAAAATAACAAGCCGGTTAATACGGCAGCAAAAAATATGTAAATGGTTTGAATTCGTTGGATCATATGGATGAAATTTTGGGTAAAAATACGAATTTTATGGTTTCTCTTCCGGTGATTCAGCAGATTTGTTTCACCCGGTTCGGAAGGAGGAACCACAGGTATCCTTCAACCTTTTCGAATCCTGTTTTTTTAAGGATTCCGGCATAATTAGCCACCTGCCGGTCATAGGTGTCAGGCATTGCATGACCCAATTTATAATCAATCACAACCGCCTTGTTGTCTTTGATGAGTATCCGGTCGGGGCGTCTGACGCATTCGGGAGACAGGAGATCTCGTTCGTTAAGAATCCGGTATTCCGTGGAAAACCATTGTTTTGTTTGGGGAGAACGGACTCTTTCGTTCAACCACCGTAACAAAAGGGTATATTCGTTCCGGTTGATTCTTTGCAACTTTAGGGCTTGCATGCAAGCCTTTTCCACATCGGTTTCATATTCGACTACAGCCAGTATTTCGTGGAGAATTTTACCCAGGTTTTTATCCGATAATGCTGTTTCAGGAAAAAAGTCTTCTGAATCAGTACGCAGTTTTAACCGTGTGTTGAAAGCAGAGAAATGGTATTTTTCTGGGATCAGTCGTTGTTTAGTTGGTTCTTTGAGGGATATGTTTTCCGGCCATGTACCATAGGTAAACTCCGAAATCTCAGGATTGTACGTTCCCGGCCATTGCTTCTCTTCGACAATCTTCAGTAGCGATTCATACAAAAGGGTGTTCACGTTATTTATGCTTCTTCCCCTGTTTATTTCCAGGGGTGCATGAAGGCAGATTGCATGGATGGGCCGTGTGAAAGCAACATAGATCAGGTTCAGGTTATCGATATAGGTGTTTGTGGTTTCTTCCGCGTAGTCTGGGCTGAAGATCGTATGCTCCATTTTTTTTACTGCCTGAACCGGCACCAGGGGTAGTTGATTAAACGGTTTCCGGTTGGGGATGCACCAAAGCATGGGGACATTCCTGGAGAGAGTGATTTCCCAATCTGCGAAAGGAATTAGTACACCCTTGAATTCCAGTCCTTTCGCCTTATGGATGGTCAGAACAGTCAGCGCATCGGTATCTTCGTTCACATGTACCTTCGCCTGGAATCCTATGTCATCCCACCACTTCAGAAAACCGGACAGATCATTGGACAGGGTATACCGGATTTGGGCTGCCTGGTCAATGAGTCCCATAAGGAAAGGAAGTTCATCTCTTAGTTCAAACAGGTTGAAATGGTGGCATAGCAAGGTGATGGCTTCATCAATGGAAGCATTCAAAATTTGAGTACGCAGGATAGCAATCTGAGGAGCTAAGAGGATATCGAATTGTTCCTCATAGGAACTATCCAGTTGGGATTCCCCGTTGTAGATGTCTTCTTCGGGATTTTCCGGTTTTGCAGTGGCATGGTGAAGCGGATTTTTACCCAGGGCAGCCAGTTCCGGGCCTATGTATAGGTTATATTCATTCAGGATATTTGCCTTGGTTAGTTTGTCTTCGGGATCCACCAGGTGGGTTATCAACTGGATTAAAAAGGTCACACTCTTGGATGCACGCAAAAAAAGCGATTCATTGGAGATGATCTCCAGGTTATAGGAGCTGTTTTCGGGGCGTCCGGCTTTTTCCAGGAAATAACGGATGATCTCGCTGCCATCGGAATTCCGGCGCACCAGAATGGCGATATCTCTGGCTGCCATGCCGGCATCCTGAAATGCTTTCACCTGCTGAAGCAGCCAATGCAGCGATTGTTGATGGAAATCTTCTTTTCCGTTAGTTTCAGAAAAACGCATCCGGACCAGTCCCTGCTCTTTTCCATCCATTTTGGCCGGAAATTGGATGATATCATGGTACATTTTCTGTATGCGACGGGAAGCTTCATCCAACTTCCGTTCGTGTTCCAGTATTTGGGTTACCTGTCTGATCAATTCCGGAAACAGCAGATTGTTGAAATGAATAATGCGTCCGTCGCTTCTCCAGTTATGTTGCATGGTTACCGTCTGAAGCTGCTCTTTATGGATCTGAGCTTCCACTTCGGAATGCAGTATTTTCCAGTCGCTGTTGCGCCACCGATAAATCGATTGTTTCACATCTCCTACCGCAAAGTTTTGATGTCCTTCAGCCAGGGAATTATCAATCAGCGGCTTAAAATTTTCCCATTGCATCGTCGATGTATCCTGAAATTCATCCAGCATATAGTGATGGTACCAGTTTCCGGTTTTTTCATAAATGAAGGGGGTATCGCTACCATGGATGATTTTTTTTAACAGCAGATTGGCATCCGACAGGGGGATAATTTCTTTTTCACGGCACAGGGCTTCGAGTTCCTTCTGAAGATCGTTTAAAAGACCCAGTGTATACAAATTATCCAGGATCAGTGTTGCGGTATTATAATTTGTTTTTCCCTGTTCATAAAAAGTCATTGATTCATTCAAAAGGGGCATAAGCTGTTCGGAAACCAGTTGTTTGAGGGTGGGAGAGTGGCGGGGGGTAATCCATTCGTTCACATCGGAGCACGCTTTTTCAATCGTTGTTCCAAAGGTGTAATTGGCCTGGAGCAGCTTCTCAAAGGTTTGGGCAACACTTCTTGATTTTCCTTTGAACTCATCCGGCTGAAGATCGTTATTCTTCAGGATTTGCCATCCTTTTTTTCCTTTTTCTTTTAAAACAGCCTCAAAGGAACGGATGATCTTCTGAAGTTCATTCCGGTAGTTTTTTAGATTCTGATGATTGTACAAATCCGAATTTACTTCCATAAAGGAATGCTGAAATTTTTCCTTGAATAATTCTTCCCCGAGGGTCACGATGGTTTGGTGGATGAGGATGCTTTTATCCTCCTGCATTCTTTTCTCTCCCAGCAGGGTAAGCCATTGCAGCAGGTCTTTGTCGTTGCCGGCTTTGAGAATCAGCCGGTCGGTTGCTTCCTGAAGGATCATCATGTTATCCAGTTCAAGGATATACCCGGGGGTGAGTCCTAACTCACGGTTAAACGACCGGATTACTTTTTGTGTGAATTTATCAATGGTACTGACAGAGAAATGGTTGTAGTCATGCAGGATGTGACGAAGCGCTTTCCCGGCCCTTTCTCGAATCTCTTCCGGTTTAAGTCCGGTTTCATTTGAAATGATCCGGGCATAGGGATTTTCTTCTGTTTTATGGGAAATTTGATACAACTGGCTGACAATCCTTTCCTTCATTTCAGCCGTAGCTTTGTTGGTAAAGGTAACGGCCAGAATATGACGATACGCCTTTTCGTTGAGGATGATCTGCCTGAGGTATTCAATTACCAGTCTGAACGTTTTCCCGGATCCTGCTGAGGCTTTGTATACGGTGAACATAGTGTTTAGTATTGCCGGTTTGTAACGTTAACATGGGTTTCGATTTTTATGTTTTTGGAAACCTTGTATTGAAAGAACATGGAGGCACCCCGGAAATCATAGCTATTGGCACCCCGCGAGGGGAGAGGTGAAGAAAAAATCGAGTTGCCCCCAAAACTGCTGCCTCCTATCGTTAGTTTGTCTGTAATTTGGTAGGCAGCCCGGTGAAAAATTGTTGCTGAATGGACAAACGGGATGACACTGTTGCGAAAAGCAAAGTCATCGGTTCCGGAAGGATTAAAAATAGAATACCTATACGCCTCGCGCATATTCAGGAGTTTCCGGTTAAAATCAAATTCAGGAAGGTTTAAAGAGGAAAACTCCGGGAAAAGCAGACCGGGATCTTTCCAGACCGGTTCATTCCAGAGGATTGCTTGCGGGACCAGAAGAGTGTCGTTCCGCAGTGAAGTGTCGACCGGCGGAAGTTCAGGGGATAGGAGCCCCTGGGCTCCGGAAAAGAACGGAAACCAAAAGATGAATAACAGCTGAAAAAGAAAGTATCTCATAGTTTTTTCCTAAAAAACGATATCCACATCAGGGAATCTATCGTGTAAAAGTAACAAGAAATAGCGGGAAGCGAGAACGCACCGGAATTTTTTGTCGTATTATTCCCCGACCGGTTATTCTGTTTTCCGTAAAAAAAGGTTATTTTGCAGGAAAATAGTAGGATATGAGGCGAATCAAGCGCTTTTTACTGATTGTTTTGGTTTTAGTGATTGCAGGGTACCTATTGGGTCCGAAGCCTTCTGCACCGGAATTGAATAACGATCTGCCGGTGGTTCAGGGGAGCCTGCGCACTCTCGAACAGACGATTCTTCAGGAAGAATCGGAACACAACATCAAACCCGATAATGGAGCCCGGATTTTCTGGGCTGACGACCGTTTAAGGCAGCGTACCGACTATTGCCTTCTCTACCTTCATGGTTTTTCCGCATCCTGGTATGAAGGATATCCTGTGCACAAGGATTTTGCTGAAAGGTACGGGTGCAATGCTTATTTCCCGAGGCTGGCTTCCCATGGGTTGATCACAGACGATCCGCTGATTGATATGACTCCGGAGTGCCTCTGGGAAGATGCAAAGAAAGCTTTGCTGGTAGCCCGTACCCTGGGAAAGAAGGTGATCATCATGAGTACTTCCACCGGAGGGACCTTGTCTCTGAAACTGGCCGCTGATTTTCCTGAATATGTCGAAGGGTTGATTTTGTATTCTCCCAACATCCGGATCAACAACAAGGGGACGTTTATGCTTACCCAACCCTGGGGGCTCCAATTTGCCCGGAAAAAAACCGGGGGGAAATACCGGATAACGCATCCTGATTCTGCTTCCACAGAATGCCAGTACTGGTATTGCAAATACCGGTTGGAAGGCGTGGTTTACCTGCAGCAACTGGTGGAAGCTACCATGAAGCCCGAAACCTACAGGCGGGTCACAGCTCCTGTTTTTCTGGGATACTATTACAAAGATGAGGAGCATCAGGATCCGGTGGTGAAGGTGGATGCCATGCTTGAAATGTTCGATAAACTGGGAACCCTGCCTGGAAAGAAAATGAAAACAGCTTTCCCGGATGCCGGGGTACATACTCTTGCCTGTGAACTGACCTCGGGAGCCATTCCGGAGGTTGAGCAGGCTACCTGGACGTTCGCGGAAGAGTTGCTGAACATGAAACCCCTTGGGATCCATTAAGTCCAAAGGGATGGAGACGATTGCCGGCTGTAAGACTTTTTTTTTGTGGCCGGTTTTTTATTTTACTGCAACGGTCTCAATTTCGATTAAAGCTCCCAGGGGAAGTCCGTTTACAGCATAGGTTGCCCGTGCAGGAGGGCCTTCTATGAAATAGCGGCCGTAGACTTCGTTCATATCCGGAAAATCTGCAATATCAGCAAGCAGACAGCTTGATCGGACAATGTGGTCATACCCATATCCTGCTTCCCGGAGTATGGCGCCAATGTTTTTCATGACCTGTTCGGTTTGTTCAGTGATCCCTCCGGAGATCATTTTTCCTGTAGAGGGATCGATCGCTATCTGGCCCGAGATGTAAAGGGTTCCGTTCACTTCGATGGCCTGGCTGTATGGACCGATAGCCGCCGGAGCATCCGAAGCAGCGATCACCCGCTTTCGGGTTCTTCCGGATTCCGGAGCTCCCAAAGCATTGCGCTCACAACCTGTATTCATTAACGTTGTGGAAATAGCCCATGCCAGCAAAATAACCATTCCTGAAGGATGTCTGATCTTGTTCCTATCTTTCTTCTTCATGATTGCTTTTTTAAAATCATTTTTTATCCCATACGCCTTGCAAGGCAGCTATTCTTGGACTACACGGATCACTGACAGCGATCAGGGAGAGCTGAGTTTCCGATACCATATATTCGTAAATACCGGTACCATCGCAATCGGCATCCACTGCAATTTTCATGGTATCCTGTTGAAGGGTAAATTCTGCATACGAATCGGTATGGGTTGTATTTTGATCCAGAACAATAAAGTTATACGAATTATCTGCATTGATCAGTAATTCCGCATTGAATTTGAGGCCCTCAGAATCAGTTATCAACAGGACCCAGGATCCGTAAAGCGTTGGCTCTTCCTCCTCCTTTTCACACGATACAAAAGAAAACAGGAGAATGCTCAAAATAAAGACAAAGGTGCTTGTTTTTTGCATACGATTATAATTGTTAATTTTCAAAGGTATCCTATGTAACTCGCATCCCGATAGCTATCGGGATGAATCATACTCTTTGCGTGTTAAAAATATCATGCTCGTTTCATTTTGGTTGATGTTGTTTTTAACCTGGACTATTCATAAATTTTAAAAAATATGAATAAAGTTCAGGTTAACCCCGACTTAGATGAAGTTAAACTTTGGAAGAAAGTTTTACTGAATCTTAGTCGCTGTCGGAGACAGGAATAATTCATGAATTATTCGGGCTAACTCTTTTCGTCTGAAGTCCGAAGTATTAACTGCTTCCGTCTCCGCACCATCCTGCGAAGCTACAAAACCCTTTCTACGCCCTGTACCTCTGCTTAAGCTTCCTCCGGAAGCCAAAGCCTGTGGCGAAGAATTCAGCCAAACACGGTAAAGATGTGGATTGAATGAATCGGTTAAAGATTTTCCAACACCTCTTCATAATCCGGTTCCTGGGTTATTTCCGGAACCTGTTGTGTGTAGGTTAATACAAAAAAACGGGAGCCCTCTCAGAACCCCCGCTTACGAATAAAGTGGTCTTTGGTATTGTTTTAATCGATAAAAAACTCTTTTATTTGCTGATTAAATGTAGATTATAATGTCCTTCTGCACGTTCTGCTTTTATTTCAAGTTTCCATGTTCCTACGTATTTTCTTTCTTCTTCTTTTATCGGAATTACCGCCGACCATCCGATATCTGCAGCATTCGTTATCTTCTGGCTTTTTAAGATGTCGCCGTTCGGCAATTTTATAGTAACCGTAATTTCACCGTTTTTACATGATCCGGTCAGGCTTATGCTGATATCGGACTGGTCTTCAGCAACCTCAAAATCAACTTCTGAAGAAATGGTTTCCCCCATGAAATGTTTTGAAAGGTTCAGGGATACCCTTTGCGATGAACGGGGATTGAACATGGAATAATGCCATAATCCGTAATTGCTTTCCGTTTCACCCTCTTTCTGTTTCTTCGCCTCCTCTTTTTCCTTTTCTTTGCTTGTCTGGGCATTCAGGTTCATCACAGATCCCGTTACCAGAAAAACCATAAGTAAAACTTTGTAATTCATCGTATTTTCTTTTTACATACACTTTAACGGTTTGATATGCTTATGAAACAAAAATACAGCGATTTGCCATACACTTTGGTTAACATTCGGTTAATGCAAGGTTAATCCTTCCATTCCCCGCCGGATAATTGTAAATTTGTGGCATGAAAAAGTATTGCCTGCCAGATGGAGTTTACGGGGATACTTAATTGTTTTACTTAATTTTAACCAGTGAACAGAAAGCCCGGTATTGCCCTGGCATTTATGGCCATTCTTATCCTGATTGCAGCTCAGGTGTATGTAGTTTTTGAAGTTTATAAACTCAAAAACAAGGAGTTTATTCAAAATTATCAGGAGATCATTATTCAGGCCATCAGCCTGGCCCGTGAACAGGCAGGCATCAACCTCCTGGAGAATGTATCGGCTGAACTGGAAGATTTTTCTTCCGGGTTGCTCTTTCAGATGCCGGGGACACAATTGCAGGCTGATACGGTGAAACACGATATTCTTCTGCATGTTCAAACCATTCTTACAAATAAGGAAGAGATCACTTCTTACCTGAAGAGATACCTTCAGGAAAAAAAGCTGGATTCGGATATTCAGGGATTCTTCAGGATCCATCGTTTCAATCTCCGGGATTTTGTGCTGGAATATCCTGTTTTTTCAGATACTCTCCGCATGGATCCCATGTATACACAGGGGAAAGTGCACAAGAACGACATCTACCTCTATACCTTCCGGGAGGAGCACAATTATTTTGAGATGGAGGTTTCCTATTATGTGGATTTCAGCAACCGGGTCAGGACCATTGTAACCGAAATGAGTTCTATTCTTGCCGTTCTGGCATTTACCGTTTGTATTGTACTGATAGTGTATATTTTAACCTTGCGTACTATGGTGAAACAACGGAAATTATCGGATTTAAAATCCGATTTTATCAGCAACATAACCCACGAATTAAAAACGCCTTTATCCACCATTGCGGTAGCCAGTTCGAGTCTTACGCTGGATGAGATCCTGACCAACAAGGAACGGTCAAAAGAGCTTTCGGCGATCATCAACCGGCAAAACCGTCTCCTGAACCAGATGATCGACCAGGTACTCGATATCAGTACCCTGGAACGAAGCGGTTTTTCGGTTCACAAAGAACCGGTAGAGATCGTCCCTTTCATTGAAGAGGTAACCAAAGCATACCTGCTGAGCCAGGACACAAATTCCCTTGTTTTAAAAACGGAATTCCGGGTAAACAACGGACTAATGGTTGATCTGGATCGCTTTCAGATGACCCGTGTCTTGAATAACCTGCTTTCAAATGCCGTGAAATACTGTACCCGGAAACCGGAAATCAGGGTTCGGGTGTTTGAAACAAACAAAATCCTGAAAATACAGGTCTCGGACAACGGAATCGGAATCCCCAAAGAAGACCAAAAAGAAGTGTTCTCCAAGTTTTTCCGATGCAGTCAATCCCTGCCAAAAAAAGTGAAAGGACTGGGCCTGGGACTCTACTTTGTAAAGCGAATTGTGGAAGCACATCAGGGAATGGTTACCCTTGAAAGCAACCCGGATAAAGGAAGTACCTTTACCATTGAAATACCTGTTAAAACAGAAGAACATGAAAATAGTACTGGCTGAAGATGATCCCGATCTGGGCAATGTGCTGGCCCAGTTTCTTCGGATGCGGGGATATGAAGTGCACCTCGCTGAAGATGGAATGAAAGCGCTGGAAAAAATCAAAACCTGCCATCCGGATATGTGTGTCCTCGATGTGATGATGCCAGGACCCGACGGATTCGAAGTGGCCCGCCAGATCAGAAAATCCGGACGCGAGATTCCTTTTATTTTTCTGACAGCCAAAAACCAGAAAGCCGATAAACTGACCGGACTAAAACTGGGAGCCGATGATTATATAACCAAGCCTTTTGAAGTGGAAGAACTTCTCTTGCGCATAAAAAACATTCTGCGCAGATCGGCTAAGGAAGAACAACCGATCACAGAAATAAAAAGCCTGGTGCTCGACAAAGGAATGCTCCGGTTGAAAACAACCAGGAAAGTTCATCAACTGACAAAAAAGGAGGCAGATTTGTTATCTTTTCTCATGGATCATAAAAATGAACTGGTTCCGCGTGAAACAATCCTAACCCGTTTCTGGGGTGAAAACGACTATTTTATGGGTCGTAGCCTGGATGTATTTATAAGCAGATTGAGAAAATACATCGGCGATGAACCCGCCGTGGAACTGAATACTGTAAGAGGAGTAGGATTTATTTTCGAGGTCAAATAAGAGGTATCTCCTTATTTCGCTTCGTTTATCTGTTACGAATTTGTTCTTTAGGTTGGGCAATTTAGTATATTTTTGCATTTTTGAAGCATGTTCAAACCAGGAGGATTTCTTTTTCTGTTGCTGCTTTGGGGTTTGCATTCTGCCGGCCAGTATTTCCAGACCGGTCAGGATCCTGCGTTCATTCGTTGGAGGCAGGTCAATACGGAAAATTTCCAGCTTATCTATCCTGGTGATTACGAAGTTCCGGCCCAAAGAATTGCCGGTATTCTTGAGGAAGTGTACCCTTACGGGGGTTATTCCCTGAATCATGTTCCGCGAAAAATTCCGGTAATCCTTCATACGCATACGGTACGATCCAACGGACTGCTTGCCTGGGCTCCCAAAAGAGTGGAGATGTACACGATACCTCATCAGTCGATGTATTCCCAGGACTGGCTTGAACAACTGGCTATTCACGAGTTCCGGCATGTGGTTCAGATGGATAAGGTTGCACAAAGTCTTCCGCGGATTATTCCCTTCTTGCTGGCTCAACAAGGAACCGCTCTGGTTACCGGGGCGTATCTGCCTTTCTGGTTCCTGGAAGGGGATGCCGTAGTCACTGAAACTGCGCTCAGCAAAGCCGGCCGGGGCCGTTTGCCTTCTTTTCTGATGGAAATCAGGGCACAAGCTGTCCAAAAAGGAATCTATGGCTTTGATAAAGCCTATCTTGGATCCTATAAAGACCTCGTACCCAATCATTACAAAATGGGCTATTATCTCGTGGGAGAAGCCCGCTCCCTCTACGGACCGGAACTGTGGGAAAAAACCGTAACCCGGGTTGGGGAAAAACCCTTTTCCTTTACTCCTTTCCGATCGGCTGTGAAAGAAGTGACCGGAATGAACCAAAGAAAATTGTATGAAAGGGTTTTTGACCGTTTAAGGCAGGAGTGGCAACAGAAGGATGAAGCCTTTGAAAATCCTTCGTTTACCCGGGTCACAAAACCTGTAAAAATACCAGCTAACTACAGGTATAACTTCATGGCTGGAACCGATACGGTACTTACCCTGAAAGATGCATTCAACGAAGTACCCCATTTTACCTATGTCTTCCCTGATAGCCGGGAAAAAAAGCTGTTAACACCCGGGACCATTTTCAATGAGTCGGTAGGAAAATCAGGTCCCTGGCTATGCTGGTCCGAACAATTACCCGATCTCCGATGGGAACACAGCGGAAGATCGCTAATCCATATCCTGAATCTGGAAACAGGTGAAAAACAAAAGTTAAAACCGCATTATAAGGGATTCAGTCCGGATGTTTCACCCGATGAAAAAAGAATCGCACTGATAGAAGTGGATGCAACCAATAATTATTACCTGTCGATATACCAACTATCCACCGGGAAATGCATCACCCGGTATCAAGCCGACCATAATCCCTACCTGATCACTCCTAAATGGATTTCCAACAATGAACTGGTGATGATCAGACTCAATGACCGGGGAAAATCACTTGTGCTGGTCAATCCTTTCAGGAAAGAAATAACCATCCTGACGGAAAACATGGGGGAAATAGAACACCCGGTAGTAAAAGGGGAAGAGGTATACTTTATCAGCAGTTATGCAGGCAAAAATGATTTGTACGTATTGAATACCACCAACCGGAAGGTTTTCAGGGTTTGCAATTCCCGCTTCGGAGTGGCCTTTCCGGCTGTGTCCGGGAAAAACAACCAGGTGGTACTAAGCGATTATACATCAGAAGGCTTCAGGCTTATAAAAATCACAGATGACAAAACAAAGCGGGAATCCCTGGAAAAAGTAAAAAAAGGAACCTATCCACTGGCTGATAAACTGGCATCCCAGGAAAAAGGAATCCCCGATTTTTCGGAAATCACCAGGAATGGATTTGAATCGAAAAAATACAGCAAACCGGGAAATCTGTTTCATTTTCATAGCTGGTTACCCGGTTATTTTGATGTCAACTCTTACGACCTCAGTCCCGGAGTAAGTTTTCTTTCCCAAAATAAATTAGGAACAGCTGAAACATCCATAGGCTATCGATGGGATATTCATGAAAAAACCGGAAAAATTTATGGAAAGTTTTCCTGGAAAGGCTGGTATCCCTTGCTAAGTCTGGAGGTAAACAACGGAAAACGCAGATCGCATTATCTATCGGTTACCCATTATACCAACGAGCGGAATGAGATTGAATGGAGTGATACAACCCGGATGGAATTCCACTGGGGGGAGACCACCCTGGAACTGCAAGCAAAGATGCCTTTAAACCTGTCCCGGGGAAAATATTACAGGCTCCTGCAACCGGAAGTGCAATACAATCTTACATCCAGGAGAAATGCTGCCGACTCTCCCGACTGGTTTACTGAGGGGAGCATTCATTCACTGATTTACAGTCTTTACTACCACCAGATCATCAGAAAAGCCTATCAGGACCTGGTTCCGGATTTCGGGTTGATTACCGAACTGTCATACCGGCATACTCCGGGAAGCTCTTCCGGATATGGAAATTTGACAGCCTGGCAGATCATCGGTTATTTTCCCGGGATGACAAAAAATCAGGGACTGGTTCTTTACAACGGTTTGCAGGTACGAAAAATCGGAAACGGATATGTTTTTTCGGATGCCATCAGAATTCCCCGCGGTTATAGCACCCATACAAACAACTTTATGTACAGTTTCTCTGCTGATTACAAATTGCCGCTGTTTTACCCCGATTGGAGCCTGGGTGGATTGGTATACCTAAAACGGTTAAAAGCTTCTTTGTTTGCCGATTATTCCTCTCAGAAAGGCGATTTATACACCCGGGGAGAAAAAACCGGTTATTTCTCCCGTTCCCTCTCATCCTATGGGGTTGAGCTTTCAGGAGACATGCATTTTCTTCGTTTTTATGCTCCGGTGGAAATGGGAGTCAGAATGGCTTATTTGCCCGGTGAGAAAAACTTTTACAGCGGATTTTTGTTTTCGGTGGATTTTACTTCCTTCTGAGTGTGAGCAGCGTTATCTCAGCCGCCATATCAAGCCGGAATACAAGTCCAATGGTCCCGATTCCCCGGTTTACGTAGAGGAATGAACCGTTTCTTTCATACAGGCCACCCCAGTATTTGTTGATCAGAGCCATCAAACTGAATTCAATTCCTGCCGGTTTGATTCCCCATTGCAATCCGTGTGTATGGCCCGATAAAGTCAGTTCAATTTTTTCCTTCGTAACATCCGGACTATTCCAGTGAGCCGGATCATGGGTCATCAGGATCGCAAACCGTTGCTCCGGCACCTTCTGCAAAGCTTTTTTCAGGTCTGCGTACTGCGGAAAGGGAGGATGCCCCCAGTTTTCCACTCCTACAAGACGAAGGGTATCCACTCCCTTGACGATGTCGGCCGACTCGTTGCGGAGAAGCCTGAAACCAAATTGGGCATAAGCTTCTGTAACCTCCTGGAAATTGGCAGCCTTGAGATCGTTGTTTTGCCATTCGGAATAATCCCCGTAATCATGATTTCCCAGAATAGCATATTTTCCCATCCCTGCCCGGAATGCTGAAAACAGAGGTTCCCACCCTTTGGTTTCATAGCTGAAATTGTTAACAAGATCCCCCGTGAAAACAAGGAGATCAGGAGATAGCTCATTGACTTTCGTGACAGTGCGTTCCAACAATCCCGGAGTGTATATACTTCCCAGATGAATATCCGATAAATGAACCACCCTGAGACCATCAAAGGAAACAGGCAACTCCCTGAAGGAAATCTCTTTCGTAACCACACGCAACTGGTTGCGGCCGATAAAAGCTCCGAAAAAAATGGATAACAAAATCCCGGTTGAAAGAATGATACCAGCCATTAAAAACTCGCGGACTTTAAAACGAAAAAGACGCATAATCCAATAGGGAAGAGAACAAACAGCCATAACCATCTTGCATAGAATATCGGCCGTAAGAACTACATTGAAAAGAAAATAATACATATAGGTTCCTGCTTGCCGTGTATTGCCAGGATAAACAAACAGAAGGATAAAAAACAGTGCCACCAGAATGGTAGAAGCAATATAGGCAGTACGAAGGAACCTCCCCAGTCTTCTCTTCAAAGCTGTTAACACGGAAATATTCTTGTAGACAAGGATGGAAAGGAGGGAATAAATCAGCAGAAAACCAATCACTATTTCAAAAGAAATGCTTCTCATATCGCTAAATTATTCAAATATACACATTGTTTTCTTTTCCTGATTTCTCTTTCGGTGAAAAAACAAGATGGAAAACTACTGGCAAAAAGGGATGCATGAATTGAATCTGAAAATTATTACTACCTATAATTCAATGGATTATCAAAGCCTTCGGTTATTTAGTCTGGATCTATTTTCCGTTTCCGTTGTTCCGGTTAACAAAGCGAATCAACCTTCCATGCACAGCAACAATAGCGGTTGCCACGACCTATACCTCTGTGGAAGTTTTCTCCAACTGATAAAGCCATTGGTTAGAAAATCAAGGACACACGGATAGAACATGAATCTTAAAAGTAACAGAAATTAAAGTCCAATGCATTGTTATCTTGATTGTTATACTACTATTTCCGGTTATTTATGCGGTGGCTGATTGATTGTAGCAAAACAAAATGTTTTTTGTGTCCCAATAGATCAGGGAATATGATCTGAGATTCCCCGGCTCTTTTCTTCTTTCTTTTTTCTTTATTACGAATCGGGTAGGAGAGCGATAGTTACATTTGTAAATACCTACTGAAGGCAAAATAAATCAATAATGTAAACTATTCGCACTTCATTTATACCCTGAATCGGGGTACTGCGAGGATAAAAAATAATCGATTATAATCATATCTTTAAGTTCTTAAAATCAGTATATAAAACAACATAATCTAACGTTATAGATTAAGAATTTTTTCACTTATGTAACCAATGGATTGTATTTTGCATTTTTTAGATTTTTATCACTCTACTATTCAGTGTGTTCAATGACATTATCTAAACCATAACATTACAAGCAATCAATTACTTTTATCTTCATCTTATTCAATGATTTATTCAATTATTGCATTGAAACAAACAAACAAGACATGTTTACAATTGTATCTTCGTATTGATCGGGATTAATTGCATGCATGCATTGTTTTTCTCTGATTAGCTTATTACATTTGTAATAACGTTTTGAAGCAAAAACCGGAGGAGTTTCATTGAAAACTTATAGGCAATCCGGACGCATAGGGAATTCTACGAATAACCAATGATCCTGATAAACGCAAAACGTATGAAACGACGCTGGTACGGGTTTATCGGAACGCGATGAGTTCCAATGGCCATGGAAACTAAGCAGGCATCAATTGCATTAAATGGCAGATATACAAAATCATAAACAAATTTTAATCCCATGAAAGATCGGATCAAAATTTTCCTGGAACAAAGCGGGCTTACAGCGGCACAGCTTGCAGATAAAATTGGAGTACAACGATCCAGTTTTTCGCATATCCTGAACGGAAGGAACAATCCAAGCGCTGATTTTATCCGCAAATTATTGACAACCTACTCCGATTTAAATGCCAACTGGCTTTTTGGAACATCGGAGAATATGTGGTTGAACCAACCGGTTAAAAATAGAAATGAGGACCTATTCTCAGGAATTGATGGTGAAACCCGGTTGCAGAAAAGCAAGGAAAAGAAAGAGGATGAAAAAGAAAAGCATGTGGCCACCGAAAAAACCATTCCGTCCGATTCTGCGGAAACACAAGGCACATTGGACCGGACTGCGATCAAAAAGATCGTTTTTTTTCATGATAACCATACATTTACCATCTACACCCCCCAATAAGCTATTTTTTGGCTCCAACTCAGGGCATCGATTTTGACCTGTATGTAGCTTATCCTGAAATATTATGTATCTTCGTACCCAAGAAAACAAACGCCTGTAATCTAATATTTAGTGAGTGAAAAAAGCAGTTGACGACTTTCGGGTTCTGGAGAATCAGCGATTCAATAACACACTTCATTTTTTACGGCTGCAATCGCCTGTTCCCTTGCCCGAGATTCAACCGGGTCAATTTGTAAATGTCCGGATCAACCACACGGACAAAGTATTTCTGCGTCGTCCTTTTTCTGTTTTTGATGTAGATTACAAACAGCAGACTCTGAGTCTGATCGTCAAGATTTTGGGACAAGGATCCCTCCAGCTCTCTCAGGCAAAACCCGCTGAAAAGATCAGTCTGATCTATCCACTCGGAAAAGGATTTACCCTGCCCGGAAAAAACGACCGCATCCTTTTGGTTGGTGGAGGCAGTGGCATTGCTCCGGTTTTATTTTTGGCAAAATCATCCGGGCTCCCGGCGGATCAGACAGATATTCTTCTGGGATTCCGCAGTGCTGAAGATACCATGGATTGGAAGAATTACCTGAAATATGGAAGAATCCATAGCACGACGGAAGATGGATCCAAAGGCGTTAAAGGAAGGGTCACCGAACACCCTCTTATCAGCAACAACCTGGCAGAATTTGACAAGGTGTACGCATGCGGTCCGATCGAAATGATGAAAGCAGTCGGGCTTGCTGCAAAGAAAAAAAAGGTATTTTGTGAAGTTTCTCTGGAGAATTTAATGGCTTGTGGATATGGAACTTGCCTGTGCTGTATTGAACCAACAACCAAAGGTAACCTCCGGGTATGTACCGAAGGTCCTGTTTTTAATATCAATCTGCTGAAATGGTAGACTTACGCGTTACAATCCATAACCTGAAATTAAAAAATCCGGTCATGACCGCCTCAGGAACCTGTGGTTATGGAGAAGAATTGGTCGATTTTTACGATGTTGCGAAACTGGGAGGAATGGTACTCAAAGGAATAACATCCAAAAACCGCGATGGAAACCCGTACCCCCGTATGGCAGAGACCGCCTCTGGGATGCTGAACACTGTAGGATTACAAAACAAGGGAGTGGACGATTTTATCCAAAATATATACCCGCGAATCAGGGATTATGATACGGCTTTGATTGCAAATGTGAATGGATCAACCCTGGAAGAGTATGTGGAAGTGACAGAAAAGATCAATGCACTGGAAAAAATTGCTGCTATCGAATTGAATATATCCTGTCCCAATGTAAAAAAGGGGGGAATGGCCTTTGGTGTAACTCCCGAAGGAGCCGGATCCATAACCCATGCCGTGAGAAAGGCAACGTCTAAAACCCTGATTGTGAAATTGTCTCCCAATGTAACCGATATGGCTGAAATTGCCAAAGCCGTGGAAGACCAGGGAGCTGACAGCGTATCCCTGATAAATACCCTGCTGGGAATGGCAATCGATGCCGAAAAAAGAATTCCTCTGCTTTCCACCTACACCGGAGGCCTTTCCGGTCCGGCCATTAAACCCGTTGCTTTGCGAATGACCTGGCAGGTTGCTAAAGCCGTAAAAATACCGGTCATTGGCATGGGAGGAATCAGAAACGCTTCCGATGCCATTGAATTTTTGCTCGCCGGAGCTTCTGCCATACAGGTAGGAACAGCACTTTTTATCGATCCATTCGCCCCCCTGAAAATAATGGACGGTATCAAAAATTACCTCACCCGTCATGGATTATCCAGTGTACGCACCCTGACCGGTGGTTTACAAATGTAAACTTGTACCGGTTGCCCCGGAAAGAGTGTTTCCTTTTCATCCTCACGCTTGATTCATCCTTGAAATTCAGGGGTTCTTTTTAACCCCGACTTAGATGAAGTGAAACGTTGGAAGAAAGTCTTGCTAAATCTTCATCGCTGTCGGAGACAGGAATAATTCATGTGTTATTCGGGTTAACAAAGAAATCAGGGAAAACAAAACAGGTGAACATTTCCTGTAAAATTCCTGTTATTTTAACAAAAATTTGTTTTAAACCAAATAAGGAAAGAATTCCCATGTCAGAATTTAAAATAGTGATGCCCAAACTGGGGGAAAGCATCCAGGAAGCGACCCTGACCCGATGGTTTGTCAAAGAGGGAGACAGGGTAGAAGAAGATGATCATCTTTTTGAAGTAGCAACCGATAAAGTAGATTCAGAAATTCCCTCTCCGGTAGATGGAGTAATCGCAAAAATTCTTCAGCCGGAAGGCGCCAATCTACCGGTTGGTGAATTGCTAGCAATCATTCAAACCGAGGGTGAGGATTCAGAGGCACAGAAAGCGAAGAATCCCCAGGATGAGCCAACAGAACCCGAGGTTCAGAAACCAGATTCCCGGGAAAGAGCAGGTACCGAAACACCGTCGGACAATGAAATAACCGATACCACGGAAAGGATCAAATCAGAACGTTTCTATTCTCCCCTGGTACGAAATATTGCCCGCAAGGAAAAGATATCCTTCGAAGAACTAGAATCCCTGACAGGCTCCGGTACCAATGGGAGGGTTCAAAAAAAAGACATCCTTGCATACCTGGAGAAAAGGACAAAACCAACATCAGAACAAGTGACTACAACGTCCAAGACCCCTGAACCCGGGCATCCATCCGTACAAGCAGGAGCCTCTGATCAGATTATTGAAATGGACAGGGTCCGGAAATTGATTGCCAGTCATATGGTTCGATCCAAACAGGTATCACCCCACGTAACTTCGGTTGTAGAAGCCGATGTAACCCACCTGGTAATGTGGCTGGAAAAGAATAAAAACATTTTCCAGGAGAAATACCACGAGAAGCTAACCTACATGCATCTTTTCACGGAAGCTGTTTCGCAGGCGCTCACGGAATTTCCTCTTCTGAACGCTTCGGTCGACGGAGACAGGATCATTGTGAAGAAAGACATTAACATGGGTATCGCCGTGGCAAAACCGGATAAGAACCTGATTGTTCCTGTCATTCGCAATACCGAGCAGAAAAACCTCCTGGGGATTACCCGGGAGCTGAACCGTTTGGCTGAAGCAGCACGAAACAATAAACTTACTCCGGACGAAATTCAGGGAGGAACCTTTACGATTACCAATTTCGGAACCTTTAAAAATTTGATCGGAACACCGATAATCAACCAGCCTCAGGTAGCCATTTTAGCCACCGGAAGCATAGAAAAAAAACCGGCTGTAATGGAAACTCCCACAGGAGATGTGATCGCAATCAGGCATAAAATGTTCCTTTCGCTATCGTACGACCACCGGATCATTGATGGTGCTCTGGGAGGTGCATTTCTGAGGCGGATTGCCGATCTCCTCGAACAGACAGACCTTGAACGAAACGTATAAATTAAACCGCAATGAATCAGCATACAGTACCGAAGAAACATACCATAAAGACCTCTTCAAAGGAAGAGCTTGCAAAATGGTACCGTTTGATGGCCCTGGGACGTGCCATTGACGAGAAAGCGCCCAATTACCTGAAACAGGCTATCGGATGGTCCTATCATGCGCCCCATGCCGGCCATGATGGAATCCAATTGGCCATCGGTCAGGTTTTCGAAAAGAAAAAGGACCATATTTTTCTTTATTACAGAGACCTGCTAACGGCTCTATCGTGTGGATTAACCTCCGAAGAGATCCTTCTCAACGGCATTTCACGGGCTACAGATCCTGCAAGCGGAGGAAGGCATATGTCGAACCATTTTGCCAAACCCGAATGGAATATACACAACGTCTCTTCGCTGACAGGAAACCATACCCTTCATGCTACCGGGGTGGCAAGAGCCATCAAATACTACAATCAGAAAGCAGTAGCCATCAGCAGCACGGGAGAATCAGCCGTTAGCGAAGGATTCGTTTATGAGGCAATCAACGGTGCATCCAAAGAAAAGCTGCCCGTTATTTTTGTCATCCAGGATAACGGCTATGGGATCAGTGTACCCAAAAAAGACCAAACCGCAACACGCAAAGTGGCCAATAACTTCTCCGGATTCAAAAACCTGCGGATCATTCATTGCAACGGAAAGGATGTCTTTGACTCCCTGAATGCCATGACAGAAGCCAAACGATTGGCTCTTGAGGAGCAGATGCCGGTGATCGTTCAGGCCAACTGTGTGAGGATTCAATCGCACTCCAACTCAGATGACCATCTGCTTTACCGGAGCGATGCCGAAAGAAACTACGTGAAGGAGTATGATCCCCTGACGAAATTCCGGAGATTGCTGATACGCTACAAACGATTGAGTGAAAAAGAAGTTACAGCCATTGAGGAGGAAGCAAAAGCAGAACTTAAGAAAGCCCACAAAGCGGCATTAAAGGCTCCGGAACCGGATAGCCGGTCGGTGCATGATTTTGTTTTTCCCGAACCCTATAAACCCCAAAAATACAAAGAGGGCATTCATTCCGAAAAAGGAGAAAAGAAAAAATACATCACTGCCTTAAACGAAACACTGAAAGCTGAATTCAGATACAATCCCGATACCTTTATCTGGGGCCAGGATATGGCCAATAAAGACAAAGGAGGAATATTCAATGTATCCAAGGGCATGCAGCAGGAGTTTGGCCCGAAACGGGTCTTTAACGCCCCGATAGCGGAAGATTTTATTCTGGGAACGGCCAACGGAATGTCCCGGTACAATGAAAAAATCAGAATCGTTGTGGAGGGAGCAGAATTTGCCGATTACTTCTGGCCGGCCATGGAACAGTATGTAGATTCCAGCCATGATTACTGGCGTTCAAACGGAAAATTTGCGCCCAATATAACCATTCGTTTGGCATCCGGAGGTTACATAGGAGGTGGATTGTACCATTCACAGACCATTGAAGGGGCCCTGGCCTCGTTGCCGGGAGTCAGGATTGTCTATCCTTCCTTTGCCGACGATGCAGCCGGCCTGTTGCGTACTTCCATGCGTTCAAAAGGATTGACCCTCTTTCTGGAACCAAAAGCCTTGTACCAGAATCCTCTCGCTGCAACCGTTGTTCCGGATGATTTTGAGGTTCCGTTCGGAAAAGCCCGGATCCGAAGAGAAGGAAATGATCTTACAATCGTAACCTATGGCAATACAATTCCTATGTGCCTCGAAGCAGCAGAGATCCTAGCCAAAGAAGAGGGGTACGATATCGAAGTGGTAGACCTTCGGTCGTTGATTCCCCTCGATAAAGAAACGATAATCCATTCCGTAAAAAAGACAAACAAAGCACTGGTGGTCCATGAAGACAAAGTGTTCGGAGGATTCGGAGGCGAACTGGTTTCCCTGATCATGGAAGAAGCATTTGAATATCTTGACGGACCGGTCTACAGAGTGGGAGCAACTTTTACCCCGGTTGGATTCCATAAAAACCTGGAACAGGCCATCCTGCCTAATACCGAAAAGATCCTGCAAGCCATACATAAAATTCGCTCTTACTGAATGAAAGAACTGTAAAAATGAATAATCTGAATCGCATGAAGAAAACAGCATTGATTTTTAGTTTTAAATCCAATAAAACCAGGCGGATTGCTGAGAAAATAGCCAGTGAATTCTCCGAAGGAGAAATTACAAAAATAAATGCCGATGCCTTAACGGAAGAAGAGTTTTTATCTTATGATATGTATATTCTGGGAGTGCCCACGTGGTTCGACGGGGAGTTACCTCACTATTGGGATGAATGGATTCCTGCCCTGGAAGAGATGAGTTTAAACGGTAAAACCTTTGCTTTGTTCGGGCTCGGCGATCAAAAGGGATACCCGGAAAATTTCGCCGATGGCATCGGCATTATGGCAAAACATATAGCAGACCGCGGAGGAAAAATCATAGGCAGTACTTCCACAGACGACTATACGTTCGAATCATCTGCTGCCCTGGATAACGGAAGGTTCCTCGGTCTGGTGATTGATCAGGAAAACCAGCCACGGATGACCACCGAAAGAGTGAAAAAATGGGTGGCTGACATAAAAAAGCATTTCATCGCATAATTCACAATGATGGCTGTTTTTCCCGGCATTCTCCTCACCTGATTATACAAATCCCTAATCCCGTTTTGAATCGGGATTCTGTCTGGCAGGAGAGGAGTACATCCGACCATTCCCTGTACCTCTAACGTTCTGAAAAAATGGAAATCGCGATGGAACCCATTTCATCAAATTATTAATTCTTAGCCCTCACGGTACATCCCATACAATAGGGATTTTTGGTTTTTGTATCTTTGCCCCGAAAACCATACGAAAACAGCCATGAAACGAAAAAAGAACATAGGAATTGTATCGCACGACAACCGGAAATTGGATATGCTGGAATGGGTATCCTGGAACTGGAAAGAACTGATTCCACACAGTCTGGTATGTACAGGGACTACCGGGAAACTGGTTGAAGAGCTTCTCCGGGAAAAATGCAAGGAAAACAATGAAATTCCTCCCTCCATAACCGTATTGAAATCGGGGCCGTTAGGGGGAGATCAGCAACTGGGAGCCATGATCTCGGACGGAAAGGTCGATATGCTGTTTTTTTTCTGGGACCCGATGCAACCGCAGCCCCACGATGTAGATGTAAAAGCTCTGTTGCGAATTTCCGTTTTATACAACATCCCAACGGCTTCAAACCGGTCAACCGCTGATTTTCTGATCTCTTCCTCTTTATTTCATGATGAGTATGTGCCGATCGTAAAAGATTACTCTGCTTATATTACGCGAAATCTGGAGCTTTAGTCCGGTTATCCGATGCAATTTTGCTACCTTTGATCCATGCAAACAAAACCCGTCACCTTTCTAAAATTGCCCGAATATCCGGGGGGCAAGGAATCCATCAAACAATTTATCAGGCAGCATTTACAATATCCCCAGGAGGCCCTGAAGCATAACATTGAGGGGATTGTATACGTGAGTGCTGAAATAACGCACAAAGGCGAGGTAATGCATATCAGGGTAGAAAAAGGAATCGGCTATGGTTGCGATGAAGAAGCCACGCGCGTGGTAAGCCTCATGAAATTCGGAGGTGCAAAAAACCGGGGAGTCAAAATAAAAACCCGGAAAAAGTTTAAAATATCCTTTCGATTACCTGAGAAGAAAGAAACTACCTACACGTATTCATACAAAAAGGAGAGGGGGGAATCCCAAAAACCTTCGGAACACCCCACGGTTTATTCCTATACCCTGCACACCCAATCAAAAGACTAAAGCCATCTCTCTCTTTGCGTTCGCATCAGCAGACGCAAAAAGGCGGATTCATTCTCCGATCCTCCGAACCGGAAACATACTGGATGCAAAACAAACATACCCTGTGGATCTGCATCGAAATTATTTATTGACCCGTTTCGTAATGAAATATGCAGTTCTTCTTTCCTTTTCGTAAAATTTATACTACCTTAGGAATGACCCGGCAATCCGATACCAACCGACAGATGGTAATGGCCGGAAAAGATTGGATGCATTGTGTAATCCAAAATACGATCAATTATAAAATTTTAAACAGATGAAAACATACTCTGTTTTGTTTCTGCTTTTTGGATTCTGCCTGATTGGTTCAGGCCAGGAAAGAATACAGGTAGTGATTGAAGACAAAAAAATGTCACAGGGGATGCAAACTGCTTTTACGGTTCTGATCCCGGAAGCCGAAGTATCCCTTACGGAGAAAGTCTGGGAAAAATATGCCAACGACCGACCGGTTATCAAAACCTTAACAAAACATGCCGGAAGGTTGATTGAAAACACATACAAAACCATTGCCAATGCCGTTTCTCCGGATACCGAACTGAAAAAAAAACGGAATCGATTGAAAATGAAAAGGGAACACAATGAATTAATTATTGAAAACATTGTACATGAGCATCTTACACAGGAAATCCTGAACATTTATGCCCGCGTGGTACCTTTCCAGGGCGGAACCAGAATCAGTACCTTCTTTCAGTATGCTGATTCCATTTTTTTATCGGAAGAAAATACAGACGAAGATACCTGGTTATCCATTAAAAATTACATTTTTGAATTTGGCATTGAAGCCTATTCCGAAGTTGTGCACAATCAAATAAATGAAGCTGATAGACAACTTCGTAGAAGCAATGTAGTACTACGTAATATGGTCTCAAGAAACGAACGATACCATCAGTCGATTGCCAGAGCAGAAGCAGAGATTGACAAATGTGAATCTACTGTTTTTTTGAACCGTAAACAAATAGACAGAGTAAATGAGAATCTGAATGAAATAAAAAAACAATCCCTGAGGTATAAAAAGGAAAGCATTCAATATGAAAATATGAACGATCTTTTGAAAGAAAGAAAAAAGGAAATTCGAAAATTAAACCGGCAGAATAAACGGCTTAAGACAAAAATCAAAAAATTAAACAGCCGGATTAAAAGAGACCTTTCCGCTATTGTATCCAACGAACTGGAACAGGAAGAACAAAAAGCCATCATCTTAGACCGGGAATCTGACCTGAAACAACTGGAAGAAAAATGGCAGAATATTCAGAATCAAACCATGAATTGAACTACACTGAAACAAACCGAATACATCCTTCTCAAACGATCCAAGGTATCCAGCAATCTATTTGATCAAATATATTCCATTTTATGGCATCATTTAACGTCCCTGAGAATCGCATAAAAATATTTTTTAACCCGGTTTACAGGATTAGCCGATTCTGAAGCAGTAAAATATAGTTTTACCCGAACGGTTTGGTGAGGGCAAGTGAGGAACGAACGCAGACTTAATATGAATTATAGGGATAACAGTTCATGGGGAACTACAGATTAACTTTTACATAAAATCCTTTACGATATATGACTTTGCAAGCCATATATCTGATTTTATGCAAAACCAGCAGAGCTGGACGTATAATCTAAAGTATTCCAGAATAATCAAATATATACGCTTGTCCTATAATTGATATTAAGTTAAATAGGGTATATACAAAAAATGGAGGCGTTCGCCCCCATTTTTGTTTTATTGATTTTTTAATAAACTGTCCATTTCCTGATACAAGGGTTGATATTTGTCTTCATCTCTGGGGATCATTCTATAATACAGGTTTTTTAATGTTTCGATGGTAGACCTGTCATCGCTTTTTATTTCGTGGCATTTTTTCATATGTGGCAATGCCAGATCCCACCACTGATCACATTTAGCCAGTTCTTCCTCATACCTTTCGTTCTCATTGGCAGGTATCGCAATGGCCTTTTCGTATTGTTCCACACCTTTGTTGTAATAAAAAGCCCCCATATTGAAATGAGCATTAAAATATTCATCATCCAGTTCGATGGCCTTTTTATAATTTTCAATGGTCTTTTCATCTTCATCGAGTGCATCATACAACGATCCCCGTGCAAAATAAAATTGCGGTTCGGAAGGATCCTTTTCGATGGCAAGGTTCAGATATCTCATGGCTTCATCTTTCTGATCGTTCTGCAGATAAATAGAAATCATTTCTGTTAAAATGTCATTATCGTCGGGGTATTTTTCAAATCCTTCCTGGAGTGCTTCAAGGGCACTGGCTGTATCTTTGTTCATTTTATAGGCAGCAGATATCAGAATATACGTACGTCCCTCGTTGTATCCTAATTCAGCCACATCTCTGTAATATTGAATCGCCTTATCGTATTTTTCGGCATTGTAGGCAGCAAGACCGGCATTAAACATGATCACTGTATCCTTTGCACCGGGATTATCTTGCTTAATTACAGAAATCTCTCCGAGTTCCAGCAGATGTTCGAAGGATTGAAGCGCTTTATCATAATCCTGGTTGTTGAATGCATTGATGGCCTGGTCGGTCAGATCCGGTTGAAGAAAAGTTAGTGAAATTTTCAGTTCATTTTCGAATCGTCCTTTTTCATCCAGTTCTTCGACTTTCTTATAGGATTTAAGTGCCTCATACAGTGGGTCATCCGAAAGCTTTTTGTGATTCTCATCTTTTGATTTGTAAATCGCATGGAAAATACTTCCCCGTACGAGCCAGGTTTTTGGCCATGGCAGAGTCTTATCCGATTTATTCTGGTTTGGGTCCACGGTTAATTCAATTGTTTCCAGCGCTTCTTCCAGTTTTCCGGCTTCTTTTAGTGACTCAGCACTGGTTACATTTCTTTTTTGAGCGTAAGTCAGACTTGCTAACAATATAAACGTCAATAATAGAACGGATCTTTTCATGGGTAAAAAATTTTATTTTTTATTTATTAACAAATATAGAATAATTTATTTTCTGTACAATCTGAATACAAACCTTTCGTTTAGTTCTCATTCAGGTTTTGATTATCATCCTCATTGGGTTGGTTATCCTCGATTGTATTCTGCTCTTCTTCCTCCTCATTCCGTACTACGCGGGCAACCGATGCGATCTCATCTCCTTCCTTTAGGTTAATCAGTCGAACGCCCTGTGTAGCTCTTCGGTATATACCGATTTGGTTTATCGCTACCCGGATGGTTATTCCTGCCTGGGTAATGATCATCAGATCATCTGAATCGCTTACAGCTTTGATGGTCACCAGAGCTCCGGTTTTTCCTGTAATGTTCAAGGTTTTTACTCCTTTCCCACCCCGGTTGGTCATTCTGTAATCTTTTGTTTTAGAACGCTTCCCGTATCCTTTTTCCGAGATAACCAACACATCTTCATCCACATTACTTACACAAATCATGCCAACTACCTCATCCTCTTCATTTCCAAGGGTTATACCTTTCACTCCGGCGGCTGTTCTTCCGATGGCCCGTACCTTGTTTTCGGAAAAACGTATTGCCTTTCCGCTTTTTACGGCCATCATGATTTCGCTGTCTCCGTTTGTCAGTTTGGCCTCCAGCAATTCATCCCCCTCTTTGATAGTTATGGCGTTTACTCCGTTTTGTCTGGGTCGTGAATAAGCTTCCAGTTTTGTCTTTTTTATGATTCCCTTGCGCGTTCCCAGGATGATAAAATTATTGTTTATAAATTCGTTATCGTCAAGCGTTTTAACTTTAATATACGCCAATACCTTATCGTCCGGTGCAATGTTCAGGATATTCTGTATTGCCCTTCCTTTTGAGGACCTGCTTCCTTCCGGTATCTGATACACTTTCAGCCAGTAACATTTTCCGTTTTTTGTAAATAATAATAATGTATTGTGCATGGAAGCAATGAATACATGCTCCAGGAAATCTTCCTCCCGGGTTGTTCCTCCTTTTGATCCGACCCCTCCCCTTCCCTGGGTCCTGAATTCCGTTAAGGGGGTACGTTTGATGTATCCCAAATGGGATATGGTAATCACCATATCCTCATCGGCATAAAAATCTTCCGGATTAAATTCTTCGGCATTGGGAACCAATTCTGTACGTCTTTCATCCCCGAATTTCTCTTTCACTTCAAGGAGTTCTTCCTGGATGATTTGCATGCGTAATTCATGACTCTCGAGTACCGATTTCAGGTATTCGATCTGTTTCCGGATCTCTTCGAATTCACTGTGCAATTTATCCTGTTCAAGTCCGGTCAATTGTCTTAAACGCATCTCAACGATAGCACGTGCCTGTATATCAGAGAGTTGAAATCTACTCATCAGGTTTTCCCTGGCTTCATCGGGTGTTTTGGAAGCTCTGATCATGGCGATCACTTCATCGATGTGATCGCTGGCTATGATCAAACCTTCCAGAATATGGGCTCTTTTCTCAGCCTGTTCCAACTCAAACCGGGTCCTTCGGGTAACCACCTCATGGCGGTGTTCCACAAACCGGGCGATGATATCTTTCAGAGTCAGCATCTGAGGCCTCCCTTTTACAAGAGCGATGTTGTTCACATTGAAAGAGGTTTGCAGTGCAGTATACTTGTACAGTTTATTCAACACCACATTGCTCATGGCATCGCGTTTCAGGTCATACACAATGCGCATTCCGTTTCGATCCGATTCATCGTTGATGTTTGAAATACCTTCAATCTTTTTATCGTTGATCAGGTCAGCCGTTTTCTGTATCATCTCAGCACGGTTCACCATATACGGAATTTCTGTCACAACAATTTTTTCCCGACCTCCTTCATTTTCAATATGGGCTTTGCCCCGAACTACAATCCGGCCTCTTCCTGTTTTGTAAGCATCAATCACCCCCTGATACCCGTATATAATTCCCCCGGTCGGAAAATCCGGAGCTTTGATTATTTCTATCAATGCATCATCATCTATCTCTTTGTTGTCGATATAGGCAATGGTCGCATGGATGGCATCTGAAAGATTATGGGGAGGCATATTCGTAGCCATGCCTACGGCAATTCCTGAAGTACCATTCACCAGAAGGTTGGGAATACGCGTTGCCAGAACAGTCGGTTCTTTCAAAGATTCATCAAAATTTGGCTGAAAATCAACGGTATTCTTATCCAGGTCCGATAAGGTAACCTCTGCAATCTTCGTCAGTCTGGCTTCCGTATAGCGCATAGCTGCCGGACTGTCACCATCTACCGAACCGAAATTACCCTGTCCGTCCACCAGGGGATAGCGCAACGACCAATGCTGTGCCATCCGTACCATCGTAAAATAAACCGATGAATCACCGTGGGGATGATACTTGCCAAGTACCTCCCCGACAATACGGGCCGATTTTTTATACGGCCGGTTGGAAAAAATACCCAATTCACTCATACCAAACAAGACTCGCCGATGCACAGGCTTCAATCCGTCCCTGACATCCGGCAGAGCCCGGGATACAATCACCGACATGGAATAATCAATGTAGGCGGTCTTCATCTGCTCTTCGATGTTAACTCTTATAATTCTTTCTCCTTCTGCCATTTACAATAATTCTATAATGTTTTTTCTAAAAATACAAAAATAGCAAAATACTCTGGTAAAACAGTATAAACTCAGGGTTTAAATCACGGAAAAAGTGGAAGATATTAACATATAAACTGACAATAATTCAGGCCCCGGTATGCCATATTGAATAACTTCCGGAGAAAAATAAACCTTGCCTGTTTATTTTTCGTTATTTTAGTAATTTCCATCCCAATGGGAACAATATTTGTTAAGAAAACAGGAAAAACAGAATAATTTATGGATTCTCAATTTTCGCCAAGAATAAAGGATATATTGGTTTACAGCCGTGAGGAAGCGATCAGGCTAGGAAATGAATTTATTGGCCCTGAACATCTGTTTCTTGGTATTCTGAGAGATGGTGAAGGTATTGCAACGGATATTCTGGAAAGTTATGGAATTAACCTTCCTTTGCTTAAGTTGGAAATTGAAAAAAAGATACGAACCGATAAATCCCTCAATCCACAGGCTGAACTTCAAATGCTAAAATCAACCGAAAGGGCATTAAAAATAATCTACCTGGAAGCAAGGTCTTTCAAGAGTACAACAGCCCACAGTGGACATTTGTTGTTGGCCCTTTTAAAAGACAAGGATACCCTGATTACTGGTATGCTGAATGATTTGGGAGTGAATTATTACCTGGTCAGATCTCAGCTTCAGGACTACAAACAACCGGAATCCCGCTCGGACTTTCCGGATCAGGATGACGAAGATGACGATGCCATGGCCAAAGGACCCACCGGCTCTTCTTCAGCCAAAAAAGCAGGACCTTCCAAATCAGATACTCCGGTTCTTGACAACTTCGGGATTGACATTACGCGGCTGGCGGAAGAAAACAGCCTGGATCCAATTGTCGGAAGGGAACGGGAAATAGAACGGCTGGCTCAGATTCTAAGTCGCAGAAAGAAAAACAACCCGATTCTCATCGGAGAACCGGGAGTGGGGAAATCAGCCATTGCGGAAGGTCTGGCATTGCGTATTGTACAGAAAAAAGTATCCCGGTTGCTGTTCGACAAACGGCTGGTAAGCCTGGACATCGCTTCCATTGTTGCAGGAACCAAATACCGGGGACAGTTTGAAGAACGCATGAAGGCTATTCTGAATGAACTGGGAAAGGTTGCGAATGTAATTCTCTTCATTGACGAAATCCACACCATCGTGGGAGCAGGGGGTGCAACCGGATCGCTCGATGCTGCCAACATGCTGAAACCTGCCCTGGCAAGAGGCGAAATCCAGTGTATCGGAGCCACAACACTCGATGAATACAGACAACACATTGAAAAGGATGGAGCCCTGGAAAGAAGATTCCAGAAGGTGATGGTTGAACCGACTTCCATGGATGAAACCATAGAAATTCTCCACAATATAAAAAGCCGGTACGAAGACCACCATAATGTAACCTATACAGACAAAGCTATCGAGGGATGTGTAAAACTGACCAGCCGGTATATCACCGACCGGTACCTTCCGGATAAAGCCATTGATGCACTTGACGAAGCAGGATCAAGAGTTCATATCGCCAATATCAACGTACCCGATCGCATCGTTAAACTGGAAGAAAAAATTGAAATAACAAAGAACGAGAAAATCAAAGCAGTTAAAAGCCAGAATTTTGAATTAGCTGCGGATATTCGTGATAAAGAAAAAACCCTGTTACAGCAACTCGACAAGGAGAAGGAGAAATGGGAACAGGACCTGATCAACCACCGGGAAACAGTCGATGAACACAAAGTGGCTGAAGTAATCGCCATGATGTCCGGAGTGCCGGTACAGCGAATTGCCCAGGCAGAAGGAAAGAGATTAATGAATATGGGGCATGAGCTAAGAAGCAGGGTAATCGGCCAGGATGAAGCCATTGAAAAAATTGTCAAAGCCATTCAACGGAACCGGGCCGGGTTAAAGGATCCAAGCCGTCCGATCGGCTCTTTTATTTTTCTTGGACCTACCGGAGTAGGCAAAACCCAACTGGCTAAAGTGCTGGCAACCTTTCTTTTTGACAGCCAGGATGCCCTGATACGAATCGACATGAGCGAATACATGGAAAAATTCTCCGTTTCCAGACTCGTGGGTGCTCCTCCGGGATATGTAGGCTACGAAGAAGGAGGACAATTGACTGAAAAAGTGCGAAGAAAACCCTACTCGGTGGTACTCCTCGACGAAATCGAAAAGGCCCACCCCGATGTATACCATATACTGCTGCAACTCCTGGATGAAGGCAGACTGACCGACAGCCTCGGAAGAAATGTGGATTTTAAAAATACCATCATCATCATGACCTCCAACATCGGTTCACGGCAGTTGAAAGATTTTGGCCGGGGCGTGGGATTTACTTTCAATAAAACCCCTGAAGATGAAAATGAACGGATTAAGTACATCATACAAAAAGCCTTAAAACAGGCTTTTGCCCCGGAATTCCTGAACCGGGTGGATGATGTGGTTATGTTCAACTCATTGGGTCAAAAAGAGATTCATAAAATCATCGATATTGAAATCAAAGACCTCTACAAACGGGTTGAAAGCCTGAATTACAAACTATCCATATCGCATGCAGCCAAGGATTTCATTGCCAACAAAGGCTTTGATCCGCAATTCGGAGCTCGCCCCTTAAAAAGAGCCATTCAAAAATACCTGGAAGATGAAATGGCTGAAATCATTATCAAAGCATCTATTTCCGAGGGGGACACCATCTCTGTGGGATTCGACAAAAAGAAGGAAAAACTGAAAATGCGAATTCTGGGAATCAAGAAAAACCAAAACCAGGATAAATAAGAAAAAAAGCCGGGAAATACATCCCGGCCTCTTTTAGGTTCATTTAAAGTTTAGGTTAAATTAATTCTTTTCCAGCATGGCTTTCCGGAAAAAGGCTCCCTGTACGGTTGGGGTAAAATCCCAGTCCCTGATGAGAGTGGGCGGCCAGTCGGGATCGAAACACCATACGGTATACGATATGTTCTTATCATTGAAATAGGCAATGATAGCTTCTCCATACGATTCATCGGCAATACAGGGTATGTGGGCACCGGGATCATGGGCATTCATAAAACCAAATTCGGTAGCTATTATCGGATAGGTATCCGCGACATATCCCCAATCCTGTTCCCATTTAGGTTCCCACGGTTTTTCTCTTTTCTGTGGATAGGGATGGGTACAATAGGCCACATTGTTACGGTTGACGGGGTTTTCACCTACTTCATCCAGGAAATATCCCCAGTTCAATCCGGCAACCAGGTAGATCTTGCTGTCGTCGACCGTATTAATCTCATCGATCAGTTTTTCCAGTGTAGGCCGCCAGGTAGCCCATGTTAAAGGAGCGCCGGCTTCTGTTGGTTCATTGTACAGTTCATAAACGGCCACAGTAGGGTTTTCTTTATACCGCTCAGCTACCGTCTTCCAGAACTTCACTGTTTCATCCCAGGAGGTGGTATACATGGGTCGGAACCATTTTTCTTCCTTCAGATTCCCTATGGAATGCCAATCAATGATTACATACATACCAAGTTCCTCAGCCCATTGAATGCCTTTATCCATCAGAGTGAAGTAGGCATCCCATCCCCGGTCATTCAAACGGGTGGGATGAACAGCAAAACGCACTACATTGCAGCCCCAGCTTCTTGCTTCGGTAAAATATTCCTTATTCCATTGCCCGTCATGTTCCAGCTTATCAGGATCCGAAAAACTGACGCCCCGGAGCTGCATGATTTGACCCTCCGCCGTGACGATGTTTTTGCCTTCTACTCTCAGTTGGGAAAGGGATTGACCCTTACAAGCTCCCGTGCTGAAAAGCATACCAATAAGAAGAAAACAGATATATCTCATAAATGATTGATTCGGTAACTTAATTTAATGGGGGCAAGATACAAATCTTCAAAGGAAGCATATACAACGAATAATACAATTTATGCCGCGTATCTTCCATTTTATATACACGCGATGAGAAAGGCTGTGTGGATCGGAAAAACGGGTAGTCTACTTGTTCCAGATCTCAGAAAGAGCCTTGAAGCAATCAGCCGAAGCATCTCTCCGCTCCCCGATGGCGATTCCGTAGTAAGAATTCATAAATCCTTTCACGGATCCCCATACCGTTTGCATCATTCCGGCATACCGGGGTTTCATCTCTTCGGAGGCGTTTCTGATCAGGGAACGCAACAGAAGATCCTGTTCCCGTGCCACATCGCTTTTACGATAAGGGCAGGTTACTACCGTCAATCCTTTGGCTGCAAACAAAGCAGCTGTTGGATGGGCTTTCTCATAATGCCAGTCACAAATGATTACATCCTTATAAATCAAGTCGATTGCACGATGTGTATTGTTGAAGCTTCCTTCCCACAATCCGATACCGGTGGTTTTTCCGTCAATAAGACGATCGCCCCATATCCAGAGCTCGCGGCCTGATTCTTTGAGGTGGTTTCTTATTTTATTGACCTCGCCAGCAAAAAGTTCCGCTTTATCCTTTCCGTAACAACGGGGGCATTGTTCATGCCCGATGTAAAACACTTCATCCATACCGGCATGAAAGGCATCGGCTTCAAAAACCTCCGTTATTTCATCAACGATATCAAAAACCACATCGTGAACTTCCGGGTGAAGCGGACAATAGCTTTTGCAATACAAACCGTCTTCATTGGGCCATTGGTATTCATCGGGAAATTCAACCTCCGGAGTTTCGTCAAATTCGGGATACACTTCGAGCAATTTCCCTACAGAACCGGCCCATGACTGGTGTCCCAGCAGATTAACCTGAGGCATAAGCCGGATGTGGTTCTTCTTGCATACGGCCACCAGCTTTTTAATATCCTCTTTTTCAAGAGGATGACCATTAACTAATTCAGGATGTGACTGGTACCGGTAACCATAATCCACACGAAGAACCAGCGTGTTTACCCCGGCAGGAGCAAGTTCCTCATCAATAAAATCAACAAATTCATCCACACCCTCAACCGTTGGAGCTGCGATACACAATCCCCTGACCGGATAAGGCTCTTCGGCGGAAACGCGGACAAATACAACACAAAAGATCAGAATAACAATGGAATAGGTTTTCATGTGTGTAATATTCGTTTAAAATTTTGTATATCTGGCATGTAATGTAATCCATGCATGTTCCATTTCCGTGGCCTGTGAAACTCGTTGCCTATTTGCTGCAGTTTAAATTTTTACCGATGTAATTTACAAAAATTATTATCATATTCAAACTTTAATGGAGAACCCGGAAAATCCGGTGATCTTCGTTTATTTTCGACTACAAAAGGAAAGGGCTCACAACATGCTTCTCATGAATCCGTATCAGGAAGCACACCGGTTTGGCGTGCATCATCTCCTACCCTTCGGGACCTTCATGCGGCTTGCATGGTTCATTCCCTGTAGCAGGCAAGTTATCACCCATTAACGACTTACACACCGGCTTTTATTTCCCTGGAATAAATGCAAAGATCGGTTTATTCATTCACAACATATTTATATATTTATGCCTTCAATCTCACAATTAACAATAAACAGCACCATGAAACTAACAACAATCGACGTAGTGATCATTTTTGCCTATTTGGCTTCTACTGTGGTCATTGGACTGGTTCTCAAGAAAGTTGCACAAAAAAGCAAATCCAATTATCTTTTAGGCGGGAATAAACTGCCCTGGTACATGTTGGGCCTCTCCAATGCTTCCGGGATGTTTGATATCTCAGGAACCATGTGGCTGGTCACCCTGCTGTTTGTCTATGGACTCAAGAGCATCTGGATTCCCTGGCTCTGGCCGGTTTTTAACCAGATCTTTTTAATGGTGTTCTTAAGCATCTGGCTTCGAAGATCCAATGTTACGACAGGTGCAGAATGGATCAACACCCGTTTTGGTCGAAGTCGTGAAAGCAGTCTTTCACACGGGATCGTTGTGATCTTCGCGCTGATTCTTTGTCTGGGCTATCTGGCATACGGCTTTATCGGGCTGGGCAAATTTGTGATGATCTTTATACCATGGGATGTGATTGCTCCCTATATACCCTTTCATGTACCTGCCGAGTATGTTCCCCACATTTATGGCATTGCCTTTACCTTGTTTGCTGTTTTTTATGCTGTTCTGGGAGGCATGAGCAGTATTGTGTGGGCCGATTTCCTTCAATACATTATCATGACTATTTCGGCGATCCTGATCGGTATTCTGGCTATGAAAGCCCTGAGTGTGGAAACCCTGAATGTTCCCGAAGGGTGGCATTCTCCGTTCTTTGGATGGAACCTGAATATGGACTGGCGGGGGATTATTGATGAAGTGAACGCCAAGATTGCCAGTGACGGGTATTCCCTGTTTTCCATCTTTTTCATGATGATGCTATTCAAAGGGCTTCTGGTATCACTGGCCGGACCGGCTCCTACCTATGATCTCCAAAAAATCCTTTCCACAAAATCACCCAAAGAAGCGGCAAAAATGAGTGGTTTTGTATCGGTTGTCTTAATGCCCGTTCGATATTTTATGATTGCCGGTTTTGCCATCCTCGGGCTCTTGTATTACGACCGGTTGAAGCTCCTGGTGGGCGGGCAAATCGATTTTGAGCAGATTCTTCCTTCAGCAATTAGCGAATTTGTACCGATAGGATTTATGGGCTTGCTGCTGGCGGGACTCCTGGCAGCCTTTAACTCGACCTTTGCCGGCACTCTCAATGCCGCACAGGCATACATCGTCAACGACATCTTCCTGCGTTATATCGAACCCGAAGCTTCCAACCGGAAAATTAAAAATATCAACTACATCACAGGAGTTAGCGTGGTCATTATCAGCATTATATTCGGGGTGTTTGCCCAGGATGTGAACAGCATGCTCCAATGGATCGTCTCCGGATTGTATGGAAGCTACGTGGTTTCCAATGTATTGAAATGGTACTGGTGGCGGTTTAACGGGTATGGATATTTCTGGGGTATGGTTGCCGGCCTTATACCGGCGCTGATCTTCCCCTATGTATTCTCTGAAACCCTCGACCTTTATTATTTCCCATGGCTGTTGATCATTTCCATTATCGGAGCCGTAGCAGGTACCCTCCTGACCAAACCAACCGATGAAAAAACACTGAAAGAATTTTACCGTTCAGTGAATCCATGGGGTTTCTGGGGCCCCATAAAAGCCAAAGTAATGGCTGAAAATCCGGATTTCAGTCCCAATAAAAATTTCAAAAGGGATATGCTCAACGTCGTACTGGGAACCATCGCTCAGACAGCACTCGTAGCACTGCCCATTTATATTGTTCTAAAACAAAGTCTGCCCATTTGGATTACAATCATTATCACCCTTGTATGCGGAGTGATCCTGAAAAAAACCTGGTGGAACAAGCTGCCCGAAAGATAGCAGAAGATAATCGATCAACTCGTAACTCATAACTCGTAAAATGATACCAACCCAAAAAGAATTCAACAGGAAGCGGACAAAACTACGTCTGAAACATGAAAAGCTTCTTTCCCGGAAAAACAAACCGTTGAAGAAGATGTACAACGGCATTTATCTAAGGTATAAAAGGCCTATTCTCACCGGGGAGCATGCTCCCTTGCACTGGCGTTTTGATCTCAACTACGAAACCAATCCTTACCTAATGCAGCGGATTGGCATCAATGCCGTTTTCAACAGTGGAGCGATCTATCTTAACGGGCGTTATTTGTTGTTGGTGCGCACGGAAGGCTGGGACCGCAAGTCATTTTTCGCAGTTGCTGAGAGTCCCAATGGGATAGATAACTGGCGCTTTTGGGAACGACCGGTGACTCTGCCGGAATATGAAAAACCGGACACGAACCGCTATGACATGCGGGTCGTACAACATGAAGATGGGTGGATCTACGGAATATTCTGTGCGGAACGCAAAGATCCGGAAGCCCCGCAGGGGGATACCTCACAGGCAACAGCAAGTGGCGGTATAGCCCGCACCAAAGACTTAATAACCTGGGAACGCCTTCCCGATTTTATCTCTCATCATGGCCAACAACGCAATCTGGTCTTACATCCCGAATGGGTGGATGGAAAATATGCCTTTTACACCCGTCCTCAGGACGGATTTATCGATGTTGGAGGAGGAGGAGGTATCGGTTGGGCCCTGGTGGATGACATTACCCATGCCGAAGCCCCGGAAGAAAAAATCATCGATGAAAAAATATACCATACCATCAAAGAGGTAAAAAACGGTCAGGGACCGGCACCCCTGAAAACATCCCGGGGATGGCTTCACCTGGCACATGGTGTACGCGGATGCGCCGCAGGCCTCAGGTATGTATTGTATATGTTCATGACCCGTCTGGAAGATCCCTCAGAGGTCACCGCACGCCCGGGAGGTTATTTCCTGGCTCCCGAAGGGGAAGAACGCATAGGCGATGTGTCAAACGTGGTTTTTGCTAACGGATGGATACGAAATGAAAAGGACGAGGTGTTTATCTATTACGGATCCTCCGATACACGGATGCATGTGGCCACTACCACCATCGACAAACTGATCGATTATTGTGTGAATACACCGGAAGATGGTCTTCGTTCAGCTGAAAGTGTGAAAATAATCAATGCCCTGATTGATAAAAATAAGGGTCGATATTAGCGGTTGGTGCCACAAGGCTTTCAGGATCCGGCATTTGCCGGAGAACTGAAAGATGATGGTAAAACTAATTCTGCTTCATTGCATTCAGCGGAATGGGATATTAGATATGGGTTCTTGGTTCTTTTGTCCGAAAATCTGAGAATCTGACACGTAACGTACTTAAAACTATAAAAATGAAACGAGCATGAACTTTCTAACCTGAGCTATTCATAAATGTTAAAAAACATGAATAATGCTCAGGTTAACCCCGACTTAGATGAAGTGAAACGTTGGAAGAAAGTTTTACTGAATCTTAGTTGCTGTCGGAGACAGGAATAATTCATGAATTATTCGGGCTAAAACAAAAATTTCACAAAAAAGAATGCTTAAAAAGGTTCATGGGAGAACGGAGTGGTTACATCGGTTCTCAAATTTTTAATTAATTTATTTTCAAATAATTATAAAATTTCAAACAGATGAAAAATAGCTACAATTGGGCGATCCTGGGTTGCGGGAAAATAGCCCGGAAATTCAGCAATGACCTGAAACTTCTACCCAACGCCAGGCTTTATGCAGCGGCCTCGAGGGATATCCAAAAAGCGCGCTCTTTCGCAGGGGAATTTGGCTTTGAGAAAGCTTACGGAAGCTATGAAGAGATGGTTGCTGATCCGGGGGTGGATATCGTCTATATTGCCACTCCCCACTCTCATCACCGCGATCATGCCCTTCTATGTCTGAACCACCGAAAGGCGGTATTATGTGAAAAAGCCTTTGCCCTGAACAAAAAAGAAGCCCTGGAAATGGTCCGGGCCGCCCAAAACAATGACACTTTTCTGATGGAAGCTTTCTGGACCCAGTTTCAGCCTGGTTTTCTGAAAGCGCTGGACCTTTTAAAATCCGGAGAACTGGGAGCCGTGAAGATGGTGCGTTCCGACTTTGCCTTCAAGGGGCCTTTCGAGGTTACCAACCGCTTGTATAACCTGTCTCTGGGTGCTGGGTCTCTTCTTGATATTGGCATTTACCCGGTATTCTCCGCCCTTCGTGTACTGGGTAAACCGGATCGTCTGAAAGCCCTGGCTGATTTCTCCTCTACCGGATCCGAAGAAAGCATCGCGATGGTATTTAAATACCATACCGGTCAAATGGCATCCCTGGCATCCAGTTTTGCAGCATTCTCATCGGTGCAGGCCGAATACTGGTGCGAAAAAGGATTCATTCGCCTCAACAGGCAATGGCACACGCCAACTACCCTGTCGATCTACCGCGATGAAACCGGAAAGGAAGAAATCCTCGACTTCTCGGATGACCCGGGTGCCGGATATCAGTATGAAGCCGCCCATGTGATGAAATGCCTGGATGAACACAAAAAAGAGAGCAACCTGCTCCCCCTTTCCTTTAGCCTTGACCTGATGGAAACTCTCGACCGCATCAGGGATGAAGTGGGAGCTTTTTATCCGGGAAGAGATTGAACAGCACTTCTTACGCAACATGCAGCCTGCAAAAAAGAACCTTTGCAATCCAAAGCATCCTTCAACAGACTTGCAACCGCATGAAACGAGCCCCGATGGGGACACCCCTCTCCCGCTACGCGGAATCTCCCCTCAAAAGGGGAGAATAGAAAAAAAGGAACGGGAGAGTTCCTCCCGATAAATATCCGGAATACCTTTGAAAATAAACAATTTTAATCGTATAAAATATTGAAATACCCCATGGACAAAAAGCAACTTAAACACGAATTTGAACAAGAACTGATCGGCAACATCCTTCCCTTCTGGATTGAAAAGGTGTATGACCCTGACAACAAAACATTTTACGGAAGGATTGATTTGAACGGGAAACCGGACCAACAGGCTAATAAATCGGCCGTTCTCATTACCCGTATTCTGTGGACCTTTTCAGCCGCATACCGGATGTACCCCAACCCGGAATACAAACAGATGGCCGGAGAAGCCTTCCGGATCCTAGCTACTTTTTTCCTGGATAAAGAATACGGGGGCATCTTTTGGGAGATTCAAAGCAATCACTCCCCTGCTAATACAAAAAAACAGTTTTATGCTCTGGCATTTTGTATCTATGCCTGTTCGGAATGCTACCTGGCCTTTGGCAATGAACAGGCCAGAGAAATGGCTCTTTCCCTCTACCGTATCCTTGAAATGAAATCATTCGATCCTTCCAACAACGGATACATCGATGTTCTTTCAAGAGATTACCGAATGATCAGCGGCTTACGTCTCAGTGAAAAAGAAATGGCCGATACATGGACCATGAACACTCACCTCCACATTCTGGAAGCCTACACCAATTTATTCAGAATCTGGAAAAACAACGAATTGAAACTGCAGTTAACAAATTTACTGAATTTGTTTCTGGAGAAAATTCTTAATCCACAAACCTGGCATTTTCAGCTGTTTTTTGACAAGAACTGGAAAAATGTCGGTGATGTAGATTCGTACGGACATGATATTGAAGGCACCTGGCTGATGGTGGAAGCGGCTGAAGCATTGAACAATACAACAATCCTGGAAAAGGTAAACAGAGTGGCTATAAAAATGGCTGATACGACCATCCAGGAGGGTTGGAGGGAAACAACCGGCGGCTTGCTTTATGAAAAGGAAAACGGAAAGCTCCATGAGGAGTTTCACTGGTGGCCCCAGGCGGAAAGCGTCATCGGCTTTTTTAATGCCTGGCAAATCTCAAAGGATAAGAAATACCTCAACATTGCTTTGAAAAATTGGGAGTTTATCAAAGAATATATCATTGACAAAAAACACGGCGAATGGTTCTGGGGAGTCGATCAATCCCTGAATCCTCTGGCGGTTGAAAAAGTAAACGGGTGGAAAGGACCCTACCACAATAGCCGGATGTGCATGGAAATGGTCCGTAGATTAATGACACCCACTCACACTTCGCTCTAGGGATTGGATTCACGGCATTTCCAACATCGAAATTCACACAATCGATTGCCGGGGTCCCGGAGTCTTGCCCTCTTGCAATAAATCCCTGCAAAAAACCGTTTATTTGGCGTATAAAAACGATTGTTCTGAAACGAGCATCCATCTGATTTGTCACGATGTGGATGCCCGGTATGAATGGCAAATGTTTTATTTAAATCCTTACCTATGCAAAACAAGATCAAAGCGCATATCGGCAATTCTGAACAGCTTGAAATATTGTACAGATCGGACAAAAAAAGATTTGAAGAAGCATTCTATGCCATCTACCCGGATATTGCAGAGAAGGAAGTTGCATCTTTCTGGAAGAACCGGTTGGATTTTGAACAGCAGAAAATGGATGTGACGAAGATACGCAGAACAGACATCCTGTTCTTAATCGGGACCTGCATTATTGCCGGTTTTCTGATTAAATTACCGCAGTGGTTTGATCTTCGCATCCCGGAAGAGCAATATTGCATGAGAAATGCTGCGCTGATTGTTTTTCTGGGCCTTTCGCTCTACGCGTTTCTGACCGGGAAAATCACCCGAGTCCGGTCGGTATGGATTCCTCTTTCGCTCTTTATCCTTTCCGCAGTTTATATGAATCTCCTGCCGGCCAACAAAGAAAGCGATTCCATTGCATTGGCATCCCTTCACCTGCCTCTCATGCTTTGGTGTCTTTACGGTTTGATCTTCATTGACTTTGATACATCGGACAAATACAAACGGATTGAATACATCAAGCACAATGGGGATCTGGCTGTTTTCATAGCCGTTATCGTCATAGCAGGCGGGATGTTAACGGCTGTAACCCTTGGATTATTTTCTGCAATAGAACTGAAAATTGATCCGTTTTATATGGATTACATTGTTCAGTGGGGGTTGGTTTCCGTTCCGGTTGTTGCGACATTCATCATTCGTACTTTTCCCTCGGCTGCCAACAAGATTGCGCCCATCATTGCCCATATGTTCAGCCCGCTTGTTTTAATCACTCTGATCCTATACCTGATCAGTATCGGGATTACCGGCAAAGATCCTTACAATGACCGTGAATTCCTGATTGTATTCAACCTTATGTTGCTGGGGGTCATGGCGATTATTGTATTTTCTATTTCTGAAGTCTCGAGAAACCGGAAGCAACAATTTACCGGGTGGATTCTTTTTTCCCTTACCCTGGTCACATTGCTTGTTGATCTGATCGCGTTATCTGCCATCCTTTACCGCCTTGGAGAATTTGGCTTTACTCCAAACAGAACTGCAATTCTTGTTTCAAACTTATTGATTTTCGTAAATTTGGTGCTTATATTGCGGGATTTATACCGGGTGAACTTCAAAAACAAAGACATTCAGCTGGTAGAACAAACCATAGCCAACTACCTCCCATTTTATGCAGTCTGGGTCTTCATAGTGGTATTCGGATTTCCGGTCTTTTTTGGATTTGCTTAAACCGGGCTTCTATTTTGGGGGGATCTCCGTATGACCCCTTTCTGTGTCCGTTTATTTTTTCTCCAATAACAGGGTTTCTGTTGGAATATCGCAGACCGAAGATGGTCCGAAATACTGAATCGGACCCGGGTAAACGAAGTGGGTTCCCAGAGCCCATTCCCCGCGTTTTGATACGAAATATTTAAAAGGAGCTCCCTGCAGGTCGACCAGGGCTTTTTGGATCACCGGCTTGGTTTGTCCTTTTCGGCGTTCGATGTTCATCATCAGGGTAATGGGCACTCCCCCGGCAATCCATTCAGAAGAGGGAGCTGTGAGGTTTCTCACAGAGGACATATACCCTGTCTTTTTGTGGGCAATCAGTCCGGAAGCCGTATAGCCCAAAGCATAGGTGTAGTCTGCATCAAAATTGGACGGAGCGGCACATCGGCCTTCATAACCGAAAAAGTGATATTGAATCCCAAATTTACCGACATATTTCCCTTTCCTGGCCATTTTTTCCAGTTTATCTTTCACCATCTCCCCCAGCAATTTTTCCGTTTCTATCATGGAGACCTGAACATTTCCGTGCGGATCTCGGTCCAGGGTAAGCTGGGTACGAATACCGGAAGGCAGAGAATTAAAGACATTGGCTGATTTTTTTGTCAACTGGCTGGCCACCCATTCATTCCTGCGTGACTTTTTCAACATCTTAAATTCTTTTTCCAGGGCTGATCCTTCGGCCAGCAGCTCATTCAGTTCCCCGATGAGAATACTCATCTCCGGTATAAACTCTATTAAACCCTCAGGAATCAGGGCCACTCCGAAGTTATTTCCGTCTTCGGCCCGGGCAGCAATGACCGATGCCATATGATCAACGATATCCTCTAGGGTCTGTTTCCGGTCAGCTACTTCTTCCGAGATCAAAGCAATATTTGGTTGTGTTTTCAGGGCACACTCAAGGGTTATATGGGAAGCTGAACGCCCCATAAGTTTTATAAAATGCCAGTATTTTTTTGCGGAATTGGCGTCCCGCTGGATATTCCCGATCAGTTCAGCATACACCTTGGTGGCCGTATCAAAACCAAAAGAAGCTTCGATCATTTCATTTTTCAGGTCGCCATCGATGGTCTTGGGACAACCGATTACCTGAACCCCCTTTTTCCCGGCAGCATAATACTCAGCCAGGACTGCAGCATTGGTATTGGAATCATCTCCCCCAATGATAACCAGTGCCTGGATATTCAGATCGTTGAGTATTTGCAGGCTTTTATCAAACTGTTCTGCCTCCTCGAGTTTGGTTCTTCCTGAACCTATGATATCAAATCCACCGGTATTCCGGTAGGCATCAATAATTTCTTCAGTAAGTTCCATGTATTTATGCTCTACGAGTCCTCCGGGTCCTCCCAGGAAACCGTATAGTCTGCTTCGGGGATTTACTGCTTTGATGCCGTCAAAGAGACCGGAAATCACGTTATGACCGCCGGGAGCCTGTCCTCCGGAAAGAACAACCCCTACATTCACAGGGGGGAAAACCAATTTTTCAGTTCCCTTCTCAAACGTGATGATCGGAAGTCCATAGGTTACCGGAAACAACCGGGCAATCTCTTCCTGATTGGCCACCGACCGGGTTTTCTCTCCTTCTACTAATTGAACAACTCCACAGATGGATTCAGGAAGCTTGGGTTGATAGCTTGCTCTTTCAAGCTGAAGTGCACTTATTTTAGCCATTTTACATGATTTAATGCCATTTGCTGAAGGCATAAATTTACATTAAAATGGCTAAAAAGAAAGACTTCTTTTTTCGTGAAAGATTTATTTAATGATTATTTAAAAGTATCTATTGCAGGCGTTTTGTCACATTGGTAAAGGTGCGGGTATATCCCAATTCTCCCATGGACATGGAAAGGATTCCGGCAGCTTTTCCCACAGTACTGTCCTGAACCAACTGTCCTTTTTCAATATCAAAAATCCAGGTCCCGGTGCCGGTAATTTTACCCTTCAGGTCCATCTCCATTCCATTGCTGATCACTTTACCTCTCATGCTACCGTCATATACTGCTGCTATTTCTGCACATTTTACCCCCTTGGATTCCGAAAAATCTTTCAAGGTGTGTGTACCGTTTATAACCAGGGTAGTGAATTTCTCGCCCTCTTTGAATGTTACAGAGTCATGGCTTGTCCAGCTGTCGTTAATTTTCACAGTGCCCCCCGGAAGATCCGTGAACATGCTGTTAAAGATCATTCCGAAGTTTGATTTTTCATCGGGAGATACCTGATAAACAATCGCATCGGGTTCATGGGTGTCGACCTCCCTCCCTGTTGCTGAAACCACCATTTGAAATTCCTTGCCTTTCATGGATGAAAGATCCGGACTCATCCCTTGGCCCATGGCATCAATTTCCATATCCATGGAGTGGACCTTCATATCCAGTTTGGTGTGGGGACCTTCCATTGAATTTTTTCTGGCCGAGAAGTAAATCGCCTGGGTCATATCAATATCAATGATCTGCCCCATGGCATCGATTTCCTGTTTAACATCCTGAGTCTGCGAATAATTCAGATCGTTTTCCGGGAAAGTGTACTCCATTAAAATGCCTGATTTACGTGCTTTGGTGAGAATATTCTGGGTTCCACAGGAACCGATACATACGATGGACAGGCATGCAATCCATAACCGCTTATTCAACAAAATTTTCATGTTAGGTTCGTTTAATGAATGAGACATTTTTTGTATACATGATTTGTACCCAAAGGGTCCGTTTTATTACAGGAAGAAGAGAACGAAATGAATACCTTACACGGTTGATCTTATGAAATGAACATGAACATTTTTAATCAAAAGTTCGCCAAAGGCAATGATTAAAAGAAGTTCATGCGAGAGCGAAGCGGTTCCATACGTTCTTACATTTAGGATGAAGTTATGGGACGAATTATAAATTTTAAACGTATGAAACAACCGTTGAAACGGGAGATCCAGAGATAAACGAAATAAAAAACAGGGGATGTGGTCTTTACATCCTTTCGGTGATCCTCTTTAATTGGTGAGGAAGTCAAGTACATTGCTGGCTCCTCCCGAAGGAGTTCCCCGGTATAATTCCGTATATCCGCACCGGCTGCAGGATACCGCCGTAAACCGGCGGTTCTGAATATTGAAATATTTGGTAAATCCTGAACCCGTGGTTCTTATCTGATCAATTTCTGCTTTCCGGTTTCCACATTTGGGACACAAATAGGCTTTTTGATTCATGATTATATCGTATGGTTGATTTTTTAATAAGTACACGAATTCCTTACGGATTACATATTTATCCACTCTTTTTTCCCTTTCCGTTGAATCGTTTTGATTCTTTGAGCGCTTCATGAATAATCCACTCCAACTGTCCATTGATACTGCGAAATTCATCGGCAGCCCATTTTTCCACTGCCTGCATCATCTCCGGATCAATCCTCAACACAAATGATCTCTTTTTAGCCATAATTCCTGTTTTTCGTGTTTCAACTCTTTTTCACGGGTAACCGTACAGGCTTTCAGTGTAATACATATGATTACCCTGATTGTATTGGTGTCACCCGGGGGGTTATATTTCCTTCATCAGTTTTTCCATTGCATGGACAAACGCTTGTTTTTTCTGGGTTCCGATCAGGTATTTCTTTCCATTTTTCAATTTTATATGCACAGCCGTATTTCCTGCCACGATAAAAGCGTTTCCATATTTTCGGGTTTTTTTTCTTCCATATCCCCCGAATTCCAGGATTGTTCGGAAGGTACAAATCTCATAATGCTCGATCTCCTCCGGAGTGATTAGCATTCCTTTAGGGTAGAAAGGAGGATAACGAAACCTTACTCCTTTTGAAGTAATTTTCGTTTCCAATCTGGTTTTTCCCATTACCAAAAAAATGATCAACATCACCAGGAGTGAAGCCAATCCGGTAACGATCAATCCTTCCGTACTCATGGGATTTTCCCCAAAAGGTTTATGCATGACCTCCTGCACATAAATCCCGTACGAAAAAGGAACGACAACAGCCAGAAGGGCAGCTACGAGGATTACCCACAGCCACCACTGGTTGTGCCGTTGTTCTTCCGAGAAATATAACTTTTCCATCTACTGATAGAGTGATCCTGTATTTACCACCGGCTGAGCCTCTTTATCACCACACAGTACAACCATCAGGTTGCTTACCATGGTGGCTTTTTTCTCCTCATCCAGATCGACAATCTCTTTCTTGCTCAATTCATCCAGGGCCATCTCAACCATACTAACGGCCCCTTCAACAATTTTATAGCGTGCAGCAACAATGGCCGTGGCTTGCTGGCGTTTTAACATAGCCTGGGCAATTTCCTGTGCATAGGCGATGTAATTGATTCTCGCCTCAATCACATGAATTCCCGCAATATCCAAACGCTCCCTGATCTCATTTTCCAACTTCTCATTGACAATCTCACCTCCGTCACGCAAAGTTATCTTTGCATTCTCATCTTCAATGTTATCATAGGGATACATGCCCGCCAGCATACGCAAAGCTGCTTCACTTTGAACCACAACAAAATGTTCGTATTCATCTACACCAAAAGCCGCCCTGTACGTATCCTCCACTTTCCAGACCAATACCAACCCAATCATTATGGGATTCCCAATCTTATCGTTGACCTTTATGGTATCGCTGTCAAAATTCCGCGCCCGCAACGAAAACTTCTTTCGGACATAAAAAGGATTTACCCAGTAAAAACCATTCTTCTTGATAGTCCCCTTATAGGCACCAAAAAGAACCAACACACAGCTATGGTTCGGATCAACAACCGTAAAACCAATGGCCAGAAAAATAAAAACAACAATCAGGACCAAAGAAGGAAAGATGAATCCCCTCATAAAACCAAAAACAATCAGGGCTAAAACAACCAGTTCAATAACCAGAAAAATGTAGCCCGACAAAGGTGAGTTTTGTTTTTCCATAATTTTAAATTTAAATTAATATAATATCAATATGATATCACAAACATAAGCGATAATTTTGAAAAAGTCAAGACACAGACAAAAAAAAAGCCTGAAGAAAATTCTCCAGGCTTTTTTTTTCTCACGATTAAGTCAATTTAAATTCATTTCAACCACTCCGGCATTTTTCGTTTTAATTATTTCATAGGAGCGGGCAAAATTCAAAATACGATTTACTGTACTTTCCCTCGGACTAAAATTTTCGATATCCAGGGACATTAATAATTCTTCTGTTTCGGCATCCAACTCAAATTTTTCAGCTTCTGTTTCGAAATCATTAAATAAATACGTAAAGAAAGTAGAAGTATTCCTCATAGGCGTTTCACGTTATGCGTTTGAATTACTAACGCCTTCCGGAGAGGAATATTGTGTTAAAAAGCGTTAAATCTTTGTCAAGTTAAGCTTCTTTTTTTCAACCAGTTTCCGCAAGTTAATCAATGCATACCGCATTCTTCCCAGTGCTGTATTTATGCTAACGCCTGTCTGCTCTGCAATTTCTTTAAAACTAAGGCCTAAATAATGGCGCATAAAGATTACCTGTTGCTGATCAGCGGGTAACTCGGTTATCAAACCTTTCACTTCGTTTAAGATCTGGTCGTAAACCAACCGGTCTTCAATATTTTCTTCGGAAAATTTCTGGGAATTGAAGAGATCAGCTTCGGAGGCATCATTGGATACGGTTCCATTCAGTTTTACTTTTCTGAAATGATCGATAACGAGGTTATGTGCTATACGCAGAACCCATGAAACAAACTTTCCGTTTTCTGTATATTTACCGCGTTTTAGGGAACGTATAACTTTAATGAATGTATCCTGGAAAATATCTTCAGCCAGTTCCTGGTTTTTCACAATTAAGAGGATATAGGAAAAAACCCTGTTTTTATGTCGGGTAATTAAAACTTCAATGGAATTCCGATCCCCTTCTGTAAAATTCTTTACGAGCTCATTGTCGCTCCGTAAATCTGTTTTATACATTACTTTCTATTTAGTTGTATGTAAATAAAAAAGTAAAGTTTCTGCTATAGGCGATCGATTTTAATGGATATTTATAATTTTGTCATTGGCAAAAGTGTGTTTTTTTTTTGTAAAACACAAAATTATTCACAAAAAACTTAATGGAGGGATGGCGAAACCGGGGGAGGTTCATGAATCAATTGAGATACAGGGAGCGAGGGTACATAATCTAAAGAATCTGAATATTACGATTCCGCGTGACCGGTTCATTGTCATGACAGGTATTTCAGGTTCAGGAAAGTCCTCCCTGGCTTTTGACACGCTTTTTGCGGAAGGCCAGCGCCGTTATGTAGAAAGTCTTTCGGCCTATGCGCGTCAGTTTTTGGGCAGAATCAGCAAACCCGATGTAGATTTTGTTAAAGGCATTCCCCCGGCGATAGCGATCGAACAGAAGGTTAACACACGGAATCCACGATCTACGGTAGGGACTTCGACAGAAATTTATGATTATCTGAAATTGTTGTATGCCCGTATCGGGAGGACCTATTCTCCGAAATCGGGAACGGAAGTAACCCGCCATGATGTTACGGATGTAGTGAATTACCTTTCTACTTTTCCTGAGGGTACCCGGTTTCTGATTGGGTCTCCTCTTCAGACAAAAAACGGCAGATCCATCAAAGAAGAAGCCCAATTATTGCTACAGCAGGGATTCAGTCGCATTGAAATTGGCGATACGGTTTATCCGATAGAGGAGCTGCTTGCTTCTGAAGACAAAACCCTATGCCCTTCTTCCTGTAATGTGGTTGTTGACAGGCTCACCGTTCAGGATACCCCGGATACCCTGAGCCGGATTGCCGATTCGGTTCAAACCGCTTTTTATGAAGGAAACGGACAATGTCTGATAAAAATTTTCCAGTCTGACGCCATTGAATCCAAATCTTTCAGCAACCGTTTTGAAGCCGATGGGATGGTATTTGAAGAACCTTCGGTAACCTTGTTCAGTTTCAATAATCCATTAGGAGCCTGCCCTACCTGCGAGGGATATGGCAAAGTGATCGGTATCGATGAAGATCTGGTGATTCCCAACAAATCCTTATCGGTCTATCAGGATGCGATTGTCTGCTGGAAAGGGGAAAAAATGCAAAAATGGAAAAACCGTCTTCTTTTCAACGCCGATCAATTCAACTTCCCGATTCATAAGCCCTTCTATCAGCTTTCCGAAGAACAACGAAATCTGTTGTGGACCGGGAACCGTTATTTCAAAGGGTTGAACCGGTTTTTCAGCTACCTGGAAGAGAAAAGTTATAAGATCCAGTATAGGGTGATGTTGTCGCGTTATCGTGGGAAAACGACCTGTCCGGAATGCAGCGGAAGCCGGCTAAAGAAAGAAGCCGGATATGTCAAAGTGGCGGGCAAATCCATTCAGGAGCTGGTTTTAATGCCGGTGTATAAATTAAAAGATTTTTTCGATACCCTCCGGTTACCCGAACAGGATTTTGACATTGCAGAGAGGCTTCTTACCGAAATCCGGAACCGGCTGGGTTACCTTATGGATGTTGGTCTGGGTTACCTTACCCTGAACCGCCTTTCATCTACGCTCTCCGGGGGTGAATCACAACGCATTAATTTGGCCACCTCCCTGGGGAGTAGTCTGGTAGGATCCTTGTATATCCTCGACGAGCCAAGCATCGGGTTGCATCCCAGAGATACAGCACGTCTGATCGGGGTTCTCTCCAGGCTGCAAAAAACGGGAAATACAGTTCTGGTGGTTGAACACGACGAAGACATCATTCGGGCTGCCGACCAGATTATAGATATCGGACCTCTTGCCGGAGTTCATGGGGGAGAGCTGGTTTTTCAGGGAACCCACGAAGAACTGAAAAATAATCCCGTCAGCCTGACCTCCAAATACCTGACAGGAAAAGAAAAAATCCCGGTCCCCCCGTATCGCAGGAAATGGAATAACTACATTGATGTGGTCGGAGCACGCGAAAACAATCTGAAAAATATCCGGGTGAAATTCCCCTTGAACACCTTAACCTGTGTTACCGGTGTCAGTGGCTCCGGAAAATCCTCCCTGGTCAGTAAAATCCTCTACCCTGCCCTGACAAAAATCCTGGAAGGATACGGCGAAAAAAGCGGCCATCATGATGCATTGCTGGGGGATCTGAAACAAATCTCAGCCGTAGAATTTGTTAGCCAGACTCCCATCGGAAAATCTTCCCGTTCCAACCCGGTGACCTATCTGAAAGCCTACGATGAAATAAGACAACTCTTTGCTCAGCAACAAGCAGCAAAATACCAGGGCTTCAAACCATCCCATTTTTCATTTAATGTGGATGGGGGACGTTGTGAGGAATGCCAGGGGGAAGGAATCATTAAAGTGGAAATGCAGTTTCTTGCCGATGTATACCTGGTGTGCGAAAGCTGCGGAGGCAAACGATTTAAGGAAGAAATACTGCAGATACAATACCGGGGAAAAAATATCGATGATGTCCTGAATATGACGGTCAATGAGGCCATTGATTTCTTTAAAAAAGGAAACGCTTCCACTGAAAAGAAGATCTGCAGGAGATTGCAACCGTTGCAGGATGTCGGTCTGGGCTACGTTACCCTGGGACAATCGTCAAGCACCTTATCGGGAGGTGAAAGCCAACGGGTTAAGCTGGCCTCCTTCCTGGCCAAAGAAAAAGACGCTCCCACCCTTTTCATTTTTGATGAACCCACTACCGGTCTTCATTTCCATGATGTACGCAAACTGCTTGATTCCCTGAATGCCCTCATCGCACGGGGACATACCGTGCTAATCATTGAACATAATATGGAAATGATTAAATCCGCTGACTGGATCATTGACCTGGGACCTGAAGGAGGCGATATGGGAGGCCATCTGCTTTTTGAAGGAACCCCTGAAGATCTGGCAAAAAAAACAGATTCCCATACCGGGCTTGTCTTAAAACATAAGCTGAAATAAAACAACCTGCTGGTTGTTATTCATGGTACACCAATACCGGTTTATGAAAATGGGTGATCACATATTTGGTTTCATCGGAGGTAAAAACCTGCTCAAAAAAACCTTTCTTTTCTTTCAGAACAACCAGCAGATCAGGATTTTTATCAGAAATAAATTCTTCGACACCTTTTGTAAACTCTTTGCAGGTCTTTAATTGAAAATCCATTTTCTCCCCTGGAAGAGCGTTTTTAACCATCGTTTGAAAACCTTCCCATTTCAGTTTTTCTTCAAAATTGAAGTTCCTCACATTATGCAAAACCGTCATTTTGAAATGTTCAGTTTCTCCCAGTACCGAACAGGCATGTTTCATGGCGGGAATATCCGCCTCATGATAGCTGGTTGCATACATAGCATGGTTCATTTCGGGCATCTTCTGCTCATCCGGAATAATGAACACGGGGCAATCCACTTCTTTGATCAGATCCGGATAACCGACAAATCCCCCTGATGCATAGGAGTAGCTCTGTTGGTTGCTCATTATAAGCAGTAGTTCCGGGTTCTTTTTTTGTTCTTCACGGATCATGTCGATGCGGTTACTTTCTGTTACCTTAAACTCAAAAGGAATTTTCACCTTGTTGACTTTTATATACTCAGCCAACACTTCTTTCACTTTGGTTTCTGCCACTTCATATTCTTCACGCACATCGTTTTCCACGGCCACCAAATTCGCCTCTGCGGGACCCGAGGCTGTGATCATATAGGAACTCTTCATCCACTCAAAATCAAAAACATACACGATTTTCAAATGCCGTTGGGTACGGTTACTGAAGGAAAAGGCAAAGGCTATTAGATGCGCTATGTTCTTGTACGAATCAAGCAATAATAAATTAGTTTTCATGAGATTCAGTTTTTATTAATAGAAAAAATTTTTCTGTCAAGCCATTTTTCTTTCCGGTAAATACATTTTATTTAACGTATCAAATTCCAACAGGTTTCACAATTTATTTCAAATTTCCGTGTTTTCTATTTGATTGGTTTATTAGTTTTGTGCCGATGGTTAAAACTGTATTATTCCCTTTTATACTACTGATTTTTCTTTGTTTCACGGATGTTTCCGGACAGGGGAACAATGCCACGTTACGGGGCAGGGTAACCGATAGGGAAGGAAATCCCCTGGAGTTGGTTAACATATCAATCAAGGACTCACCTCTGGGTACATCCTCGAATCGTGAAGGCAACTATCTTCTTCGGATCCCGGCCAACCGGGAAGTTTTAGTGGTTGTTTCTTTCCTTGGGTATAAAACCGAAGAACGCTTGTTTACTGCCCGTCCTGAGGAACGAATTACCTGGAATATTCGTTTAACCTCAACGCACCTTGAACTCAAGGAGATTACCGTAAATGAACAGCGGAAAAACGGCGGTAGTCTGACCCGTATTGATGCCCGATTGGTAGAATCTTTGCCGGATGCAGGATCCGGAGCGATAGAAGCTTTGGTGAAAACCCTGCCCGGGGTTTCATCCAACAATGAGCTCAGCTCCCAATATTCCGTACGGGGAGGCAATTTCGATGAAAACCTCGTGTATGTCAACGGCATTGAAATATACCGCCCTTTTCTGATCCGCTCAGGTCAGCAGGAAGGACTCAGTTTTATCAATTCCGATATGGTCTCATCCATTGAATTCTCAGCAGGTGGTTTCGATGCCAAATACGGCGATAAAATGTCCTCGGTTTTGGATATCAAGTACCGGAAACCGATCGATTTTAAAGGATCCGCATCGGTAAGCCTCCTGGGAACAACGGTTCATATAGAGGACCGGACCCTGAATGGAAAACTGTCGCATATCACAGGAATTCGCTATAAAAGCAACCGTTATATGCTAAACAGCCTGGATACAGAAGGGGAATATGACCCACGGTTTCTCGACCTGCAAACCTACCTAACCTATCAGGTTTCCGAAAAAATGGATCTTTCCTTTTTGGGAAATATCACCCGGAACCAGTACCGTTTTATACCTCAGACCCGTGAAACAGCCTTTGGAACGTGGGATGTACCCCTGAATACAACCATCTATTTTCAGGGAAATGAAACGGATGAATTTTCGACCTATCTGGGTGCTTTCTCTGTGGATTTTCATCCCACCAACAACCTGAACATTAAATTCACCGCCTCAGCCTATCTGGCTCGCGAACGCGAAACCTACGATATCCTGGGGGAATATTATCTCAACGAACTGGAAAGGGATATGTCTGTTGAGGAGTATGGCGACAGCATACTGAACCTTGGCATAGGCACCTTTATCAACCATGCCAGGAATTACCTGGATGCCCGGGTAACCAGCTTTTCCATCCGGGGAGCCTGGAATTCTGAAAACCACCTGCTTAACTGGGGAGCAAAATTGAACGTTGAAACCATAGATGATAAAATCAATGAATGGATCTACCGTGACTCCACGGGTTATTCCATTCCCTATTCACCGGACTATGTATACCTCTATCGTACGATCAACGGGGAAGCTCACATCCATTCAACCCGGATTACGGGGTATATCCAGGATACCTACAACATTCCTTTTTCCAGGGGCGAACTGTTTCTGACAGCCGGGATAAGAGCAAATTACTGGAATTATAATCAGGAATGGATCCTTAGTCCCCGGGCTGCCTTGCATTTTTTTCCGGACTGGCAAAACAATGTCTCCTTTCGTTTTTCAGCAGGTATGTATCATCAACCTCCGTTTTATAAGGAACTCAGAGACCGGTCAGGGCAAATCTATACCGACACAAAAGCCCAGAAGTCCTACCAGATTGTCCTGGGCAGTGATTATCTTTTTACAGCCTGGGAGCGTCCCTTCCGGTTTACAACGGAAATCTATTACAAGCACATGCCCTGCTTGATTCCGTATCAGGTTGATAATGTTCGCATTCGTTACCTTTCCGATCAGGAATCCCGGGGTTATGCCGCCGGCATTGACATGAAAGTAAACGGAGAGTTTGTCAGCGGTCTGCAATCATGGGCCAGTCTGTCGTTGATGCGAACCATGGAAAACATCCGGGACGATGGCCATGGATGGATTCCCCGCCCTACCGATCAATGGGTAAATTTCAGTCTTTTTTTCCAGGACTATCTTCCCGGTAATCCCTCCTACAAACTGCATATGTCGGCCTTTTTCGGATCCCGTCTTCCAACAGGGCCTCCAAACGCTGAACGCTGGCAGGATGTTTTCAGAATGCCTCCCTACCGCCGCATCGATATGGGATTCTCCAAAGTACTCATCAGCCCCTCAAACAAAAGCGGAAATACCCTGGTGAAACACCTTGAAAATGTGGCCATCAGCCTGGAAGTCTTTAACCTGCTAAATATCAACAATACCGTATCCTACTTCTGGGTATCCAGCAACTGGGGGGACCTGTTTGCAGTTCCCAATTACCTGACCAGCCGGAAATTCAACCTGAAACTCTCCATCGATTTTTAACCGGATGCCTCTCTTTGCCATTTTTCTTATTTTTGCCTTTTCACCTGCCATAAAAAGACCAGAAAAACGAAATATCTTCTTCCGGAGGTCCAACGCAGCAGGGGATATCCGTAGCAGTAAGAACGTTAAAACAAGTACCATGCAAAAAACAATCTGTATTTTTTCTGCAATTTTACTTTTCGTAACCTATAGTACAAAAGTGCCGGCTCAGAAGTATGCACTGGCTATTCACGGAGGTGCCGGAGTTCTTTCCCGGGAGCATATGACCCGCGAGGCCGAAGAAGAATACCGGTCGGTCCTCAGAAAAGCCTTGATGGTGGGCGATTCATTGCTACAAGCCGGGGAAACCAGTACAGAAACCGTCATTCAGGTGATTTGCATACTGGAAGATTCCCCGCTTTTCAATGCCGGGAAAGGAGCCGTTTTTACCAACAAGAGAACCATTGAACTGGATGCATCCATCATGAAAGGAGACGATCTGAATGCAGGGGCAGTTGCAGGAGTTACCGACATTAAAAATCCCATTCTCGCGGCCGGAGAAGTGATGATTCATTCTGCTCATGTTCTTCTGAGCGGCAAAGGAGCCTCGGAGTTTGCCAAGAAACAGGGACTCGAAATGGTTTCCAACCGGTATTTTCACACCAAAAGCCGCTATGAATCGCTTAAACGCCTGCAGAAAAACGAGCGGAAGCGTGAAAAAAAAGACGATACCGGAACCGTAGGCTGTGTAGCTCTCGATCAATACGGAAATCTATGTGCCGGAACTTCCACAGGAGGCATGACCAACAAAAAATACGGAAGAATTGGGGATGCTCCGATCATTGGTGCCGGGACCTATGCCAACAATAAAACCTGTGCCGTTTCCTGTACCGGCCACGGTGAATATTACATCAGACTGGGTTTCGCACGCGATATTTCGGCTTTGATGGAATACCAAAAACAAACCATCCAGGAAGCCTGCCGGGAAGAAATCGGAAAACTCTCCAGTATGAACGGAACCGGAGGAGTGATTGCCATGGATGCACAAGGGAATATTGCCATGGAATTTAATACCAGCGGTATGTTTCGGGGATATATAAAATCGACCGGGGAAAAAGAAATTGCTATTTTTGCGGATGAACACAAAGCATTTTAACTGAAGGGAAGTTTATGAAGTTTCTGTATCCGTATTTTCTGTTTGCACTGACAGCTGTTGCTGTACCGATTCTTATTCATCTTTTCAATTTCCGAAGATATAAAACGGTCTATTTCAGTAATGTTGAATTTCTGAAGAACATCAAAAAAGAATCCCGGCGCAAATCGAAGCTTAAACAACTGCTGATTCTACTTGCACGGATCCTGGCAATCATCAGTTTGGTATTTGCTTTTGCCCAACCCTATATTCCTTTGCAGGGACGCGAACAAAAAAGCGAAAACCAGGCAGTGGCAGTATATATCGATAATTCCTTCAGCATGAATGCCCGCGGTGAAGAGGGTCTGCTCCTTGAAACGGCGCGAAACAAGGCCATTGAGATTGTCCGGGCCTTTAAACCGGGAACCCGGTTTATGCTGATCACCAACGATCGGTTGCCTGTTCATACCCATTTCCTGAACAGCGAGCAATTTATTCAGGAAGTCAGCGAGGTGATCTCTTCTCCGGAGGTAATTTCTTTATCACGGATGTATAACCGCTTAAAAGAATCGTTCCAGGCATTGGAAACGGATGTAGATAAAAGTTTTTATTTTCTCTCAGATTTTCAACGTCAAACAACCGATATGGAAGCGATCAGCAGTGACAGTACGATCTGGGCTTATCTGTTTCCTATAACTCCCCAGGCTTCAGACAATCTGTATATCGATTCATGCTGGTTTGAAACCCCATCCCGGAAATTGAACGATGAAGAGGAGTTATTTATAAAAATCACCAACAACTCAGACCAGGATTATCAGGACCTTCCGTTGAAATTTTACCTCAATGATTCGTTGAAGTCGCTGACCAGTTTCACTATTTCTGCCCATGAGGAGGTCATTACCCGTCTGAAGTATACCAACCTGAAAAGCGGCTTTCAGCGAGGCAAAGCCGAACTCACCGATTACCCGATGACCTATGATAACACCTGGTTTCTGAGTTATCATGTGCAACCCCAGGTTCACGTGCTGGCTGTTACGGAGACATCCGGAACAAACAATGGCGTGGAATATTTCCGGGCACTTATGTCAGAGGATCCGTATGCCGTTTTGGAGGTAACAGATATCCGGAATCTTCAGGTCAGCAGATTAGCTGATTACAACACCCTCATTCTGGTAAATCTGCAGGAACTGGCCAGTGGATTTATCACAGAACTGGAACAAGTGGTTGCTAACGGGGCAAGTGTGCTCTTTTTTCCATCCCTCACGGGGGATATCCAAAGTTATAACCGGTTTCTGTCCCGGACAGGGACCAACACCATTGCGGGAATAGATACTTTTAGCCAGGCCCTTGGAGGTATTGCTCTTGAAAATCCGGTTTATCAGGGTATATTCAGGGAAACGGAAGACCATATTCAATATCCTGAAATCCACGGACATTTAAAATTCAACATCCAGACCCATATTCCCGAGACGAACCTTCTTTGGTTTCGTAACCAGGATAAAGCCCTGGGAACTACTCCGCATGGAAACGGATTTGTCCATGTTTTCAGTTTTCCTGTGAACAAAAAAAATGATTCCTTTGCCCGGGATATCCTTTTTGTTCCCACAATTTACAGTCTCATACTCAACAGCATTCCCAAACAACAAACGTTTTACACCATCGGAAAAGATCCGTATCTTTTGGTGAACCAGAATCACGGGATGAACCGTCTGTCTTCCCTGACAATCAGAGGAGAAGACGACCTGGAATTTATACCGGATATACAGGTTAGTGGTCAAAACAGACTGCGCATAGGACTGGAAAACCAAATCAAAAAATCCGGATTTTATGCAGTTGAAGCGGAAGATAGCCTGATCTCTGTACTCGCCTTTAATTATGATCGCTCAGAATCGGACCTCACCTGTCTTGAAAAAGATGAACTGGAAAAACAGATCTCTGCAGCCGGACTATCCCAACTTTCCGTCATAGAAGATACCGGCACTCCTTTTTCTGAAATTTTCAAAGAAATACAAAACGGAAAACAATTGTGGAAATGGTTTATCGGATTGTCATTGCTGTTTATTGCCCTTGAAGCCTTCATCATCCGGTTCTGGAAATGAAATTTTGTTTTATTTTTAATAATTCTAAATCACATATTTTCTGTTTTTTTGTAATCTCTGTATTACAAAAAAAGGATAAAAGCGGCTATTTTTGCCGTCAAATAGCCTTTTATGGATTTTTTTAAGGTGATACATAATACCCTACTTGAAGATCAACGTTTTATATTTTCAAGGGAATTGCTAAGGCAGGTTGACTGGTCACACCGTCTGATCTGCATCAAAGGATTCCGGGGGGTTGGGAAAACTTCGTTTATTCTGGATTACATAAAAAAAATGCATCCGGGGGATGATTCGGTTTTGTTTATTAACCTGAATAATTTTTATTTCACCACAAGAACCATCTTTTCCTTTGCCGATGAATTCTCAAAACTAGGGGGAAAAGTGTTGTTTTTTGATCAGATTCAGAAATATCCGAACTGGTCTTCTGAGCTCAGGATGTGTTATGACAAAATTCCCGATCTGAAAATTGTTTTTACCTCATCTCCTGTACTCCGTGTTTCTGAAGAAAATCCTAATTTAAGAGGAATTGCAAAAATATATCATCTTGAGGGCTTATCGTTTCGGGAATTTCTGAATTACAAAACAAAAAATAACTTCCGAATCCATTCGCTCACGGAGATACTTTCAAACCATGGGGAACTTTCAAAGCAGGTTGTTTCAAAGGTAAAGCCACTGGCTCATTTTAAGGAGTACCTGCAGACCGGATACTTTCCGTATTTTATGGACGGCTCCAGTTTCTATAACATTCAATTACTGAAAAATGTGAATCTCGCGCTTGAGATCGATGTTCCCTATCTGAACATGGTTGAATTAAAATATCTTTCAAAACTCAGAAAACTGTTATATATCATTGCTGTAAAAACGCCACTTACACCGAATATTAGTAAATTAGCAGCCGCTGTGGAAACATCCCGGGCAACCATCATGAATTATTTGCGTTACCTGAAAAATGCCAGGTTGATCAATTTACTCTACGAAAATGAGAACAACAAACCGGATCAACTAATTAAACCCGTCAGGATCTATATGCATAACACCAATATGTTGTATGCCATAGCTCCTGAAAATGTCGGCAGCCTGAATCTCAGGCATACATTTTTTCTGAACCAGGTGGGAGCCATCCATAAAATAAAAGCTTCCGACAAAGCCGGATTTTGGGTGGATGAAAAATACCGCTTCACCGTGGGCGGAAGAAAAACAGAACCGGAAGAAAAGACCTTTGCCGCAGCGGATATGATTGAAACCGGAAAGGGAAATAAAATTCCCCTGTGGCTGTTTGGTTTTTTGTATTAAAAATCGAATATCAAAAATCTACTATTAAAAATAAAGAATCAAATATCGAAAATCAAAAAAAATGACAAAACAGAAAAAATTCATCACATGTGACGGGAACTATGCAGCGTCGTATATGAGTT
>CAYPAW010000040.1:0-15517 GCA_964408795.1 uncultured Mariniphaga sp. | reverse complement strand
ATCCAACTTCCACCCCATGATTGCCCGGCATTTTTAACCATCTGGCCAACTTTTGTACTGGTATTAATTCCTGACGATTGGGGATTGTCAATAATTGTTACTACACCACCGTCAAAATCGTTAAAGGTGTATGAGCCTGATTCAAAATCAAGCGGAAGATCAACTGCAGAAGAAATTCCAGCCGAAAGAGTAATAAATTAAAAAAAGGTAAAGATTGTTTTCATACGTTTAAAATTTATAATTAGTCCCATAGTTTAACTCTAAATTTGAGAACGTATGGAACCGCTTCGCTCTCACATGAACTTCTTTTAATCATTGCCTTTGGCGAACTTTTGATTAAAAAAGTTCATGTTCGTTTCATGTGATTAAAGTGTTCAATATATTGGGTATCCTATGGAATCTGTCCCGATAGCTATCAGAATCGGGGTTTGTATCCTTCATTTTTTTCAGGTTTTTCATTCATAGACCGGCCGATCGGTTTTTCTGTTTTTGGTTCTTTCCAGTTGACGATTCCGGATTAAAAGATCATTTTCTCAATGGGAATCACCAGGATTCCTTCGGCGCCGTTTTTTTTCAATTTATCGATCACCTCCCAGAAATCGTTTTCTTCGATCACAGAGTGCACGGAACTCCAGCCCTCCTGAGCCAACGGCAAAACCGTCGGGCTTTTCATTCCGGGCAGGAGGGTTGCAATGTCCTGTATTTTTTCATTGGGGGCATTTAAAAGGATGTATTTTTTTCCTTCAGCCCGCTGAACGGATTCGGTCCGGAAAATAAATTCATTCAGGATCTTCTTTTTTTCCTGTGAAAGGTGCCTGTTTTGAATCAGGACCGCCTCGGAAGTAACAACCACTGCGACTTCTTTAAGGCGGTTGCTCATCAAGGTTGATCCGGAGCTAACGATATCAAAGATAGCATCTGCCAATCCGATTCCGGGGGCAATCTCAACCGATCCACTGATGCGGTGTATATCCGCATGGATCGTATTTTTTTTGAGGTAGTCACTCAGGATCACCGGATAGGAGGTCGCAATCTTCTTCCCGTTGAAAAATGCAAGTCCCGGGTAATCCATGTTTTTGGGAATGGCCAGGGAGAGTCTGCATTTACTGAATCCCAGTCGTTTGGATAGATGAACATCCAGTTTTTTCTCCAGCACTTCGTTTTCACCTACGATGCCCACATCGGCCACTGCGTCGGCTACCGTTTGGGGAATGTCGTCGTCGCGCAGGAATAGCACTTCCAGCGGGAAGTTTTTTGCAGCCGAAATCAGTTTTCTTCGTCCGGGGATCAGTTTGATCCCGGCACCGGAAATCAGGTTCAAGGATTCTTCGTTTAACCGACCTCTGGTTTGAATGGCAATTTTTAATGTTTCACGCATGATGATAAAGTAAAAATGGCCTGCCGAAAGAAGGCAAGCCATTGTGAATGAATATCTTTTAATCAGACAATAAAATTAGGGCTTACCTGAATTCAGGAGCATCCAATGAGATCCGTTATGTCCGATCGTATGTTTCACCTGCAAAGAATCAAAAATTTTTCTGTTTCATTTTATGTTTCTGCCGGCAAGTATAGTTATTAATTCCAATCTATGCAACAGAAAAGTCAGGAAATTATCAGAACATGTTTTTCATTTTCTCAAAAAAACCTTTTTCAGCGCTTGAGGGGCCGTCCTGGAATCCGGGGGAGTCCATCAATTTTTCGAGGATTCTTTTTTCTTCGGGGGTAAGCTTTTTGGGTATCCACACGTGAATACGCACCAGGAGGTCGCCGTGTCCGTATCCGTTTACATCGGGCAGGCCTTTTCCGCGAAGTCGTAAGATTTTCTCCGGTTGGGATCCAGCCTCAATTTTCACTTTTACGATTCCATCCACGGTGGGTATTTCTTTGGTTGTACCGAGGGTGATTTCTGGAAAAGAGAGAAAGAGGTTATATATGAGGTTATTGTGGTCGCGCACCAATTGTGGATGTTCCTCTTCGTGGATGATGACCAGGAGGTCGCCGTTGATTCCGCCTCGTCTGCCGGCATTTCCTTTTCCGGAAACATTGAGTTGCATTCCTTCGCCAACCCCGGGGGGTATTTTCACTTTCATGATTTCTTCACCCAGGATCACTCCTTCGCCTGCGCAGTGGGTACATTTATTGGTGATGATTTGTCCTTCCCCATGGCAGGAAGGACAGGTTGATGTAGTCTGCATTTGTCCCAGCAGGGTATTCTGTATCCGGGTTACCTGGCCTGTTCCGTGGCAGGTACTGCATGTTGAATAGGAACTTCCTCCCTGGGCCCCGGTTCCCTGGCAGTGTGGGCAGGCTACATATTTTTTTACCTTCAGTTTTTTTTCTGTTCCGTGGGCTATTTCCTTGAGGGTTAACGTCACTTTTATGCGAAGATCAGAACCACGGCTGACTTTTCGTGACCGGCCCCGGCTCCGGCTTCCCCCAAAACCACCGAAACCCCCAAATCCAAAGGCATCGCCAAATACATCGCCAAACATGGAGAAAATATCGTCCATAGACATGTTGCCTCCGCTGAAGCCTCCCGAGCTCCCAACCCCTGCATGGCCAAACTGATCGTACCTTTGCCTTTTCTCAGGATTCCGCAATACCTCATAAGCCTCGGCTGCTTCCTTGAATTTCTCTTCCGCTTCCTTGTTCCCGGGATTCTTGTCGGGATGATATTGGATGGCCTTCTTACGGTATGCCTTTTTTAACTCTTCGGCCGAAGCATTTTTGCTGACTCCTAAAACTTCGTAATAATCTCTTTTCGCCATAATTTGGTAATTCAACATGGAAGGTTATTCTCCCACCACTACTTTCGCAAAACGAATAACTTTGCCATTCAATGTGTACCCCTTTTGAATCACATCGACGTTTTTTCCTTTTAACTCTTCTGAATCAGCCGGAATTTTGGTTACGGCTTCATGAAAATCACAATCAAATTCCTGATGCAGCGCATCGATTTCCTGAACATTATTTTGTTTCAAAAACTCCTTGAATTTGTTGATAATTAGAATGATTCCCTTTTTTGCCGGATGTTCATTTTCCATCTCCTTCATGGTTTCCATGGCCCGGTCGATATCGTCAATTACCGGTAAAATAGCAGTCAATACATTTTCTCCTCCGGAACGTATCAACTCGGCTTTTTCTTTCAGGGTTCTTTTGCGGTAATTATCAAACTCAGCCTGAAGTCTCAGGTGTTTATCAGCCATCGATTCCAGTTCTTTTTCCAAGTTCTCAATTTTTTCATCCCTTTTATCTTTTTTGGGTTGAGGCTGGGATTTCTTTTTCTCTTTCTTTTGCTTTGTGGTTGCCGCAGATTCGGTCTTTTTTTGTTCTACGGATTTATTCTTTTTCTCTGTCATATTTTTATTCGATTAAAATGTTTCAAGCGCAGATCAAAAATACTGCCATGCAAATATAGAAAGACAAATTGACACCCTGCCGGTATCATCGTGTCAATTTCGTTTCTGAAGGAAAGGATGTTTCTCGGCGGCTAACGGTTATTTTTCTATTTTTTTCAGAACTTCTTCCAATCCGGATCCTCTCAGGTTCCTGGCGATAATTATTCCCTTTCCGTTAATCAGAAAATTGGCCGGGATGCTGTTCACGCCATAGATTCTGGCGTATTTTGATTGCCAGTGATTGAGGTCACTAACGTGATAGGGCCACTCCAATTTATCCGCCTTAATGGCATGGGTCCATGCTTCTTTTGTCCGGTCAAGGGATACACTGAAGATGGTAAACCCATTTCCTTCCTGAAATGGTTTGTTTTTAAATGCATGGTAGGCTTTTACCAGGTTGGGGTTTTCCCGGCGGCAAGGCCCGCACCAGGCAGCCCAGAAATCAATTAACACAACCTTACCTCTCACATCGGATAATTTGATCACCTCTCCATCCGGTGATTTTTCGATTATCTCGGGGGCCTTATTTCCGATATTGATTCCAGTTTTGCTGCTTTCCGATTGGGCTGATAACTGAATGGTTGCAAGGAATACGATCATGACAGCACTTAATCCGGCGATACACTTTTTTTTTCTGCTCATCCTTTTGTTCATTCCATAATTCGTTAGAGATTCCAACAAAGAACAAGACAAGTGGGCACAATGTTTTTCCATGATTACAGGCTCTATGTAAAAGGGTTTTTTACATCCGGGTGATTTTTGCTCCCAGGGCATTTAAACGGCCATCGATATTTTCATACCCCCGGTCTATTTGTTCGATGTTATGAATGATGCTGGTTCCTTTTGCTGAGAGGGCTGCAATAAGAAGTGCAATTCCGGCCCTGATATCGGGTGAAGTCATCTGGGTTGCATGAAGGAAGTGTTTCCGGTCCAGGCCGATAACCGTTGCTCTGTGGGGATCACAAAGGATAATCTGTGCTCCCATGTCGATCAGTTTATCCACAAAAAAGAGGCGGCTTTCAAACATTTTCTGGTGGATCAGCACACTGCCCCTAGCCTGGGTTGCCACAACCAGGAAGACACTGAGCAGATCCGGAGTGAGCCCCGGCCAGGGAGCATCGGAAATGGTCAGAATAGAACCATCGATATAGGGTTCAATTTCATAGATTTCGTTTGGCGGTATGTAGAGATCGTCATTTTGTTGAATCAGGGAGATCCCCAGCTTGCGGAAGGATTCAGGAATAATTCCCAGGTGCGAAAGACTAACCTGTTGGATGGTTATTTCGGAATTTGTAAGTGCTGCCATGCCAATAAAACTTCCGACCTCAATCATATCCGGAAGAAGGGTATGATGACACCCTTTCAGTGAATGAACGCCTTCGATTGTCAGCAAATTGGATCCGATGCCGGATATCTTAGCTCCCATGGAACATAGCATGCGACAGAGTTGCTGTATATAAGGTTCACAGGCAGCATTGTAGAGTGTGGTTACTCCCTTAGCCAATACAGCAGCCATAATCAGATTGGCTGTTCCGGTTACGGATGCTTCATCCAGGAGGATGTACGTGCCTTTGAGGCCTTCGGAATGAATAGTGAAACAGTGCTCCCGGGCATTGAAGGCAAAACGGGCTCCCATTTTTTCAAAGCCAAAAAAATGCGTGTCAAGTCTTCGTCTTCCGATCTTATCGCCCCCGGGCTGGGGTATGGTTCCTTCCCCAAAACGCGCCAGCAAAGGACCAATGATCATGATGGACCCACGCAGTGCCGAGGCATGAAGTGAAAATTCATGGGTTCGAAGGTAATTCATCGTGACCGAGGCAGCATGAAACGTATAATTCCCCCTGGAATGTCTCTTAATTTGTACTCCCAGTCCTTTTAGAATCTCCATCAGATTGGAGACATCCCGTATTTCCGGTATGTTATGAATGGTTACCTCTTCGGAAGTGAGGAGGGTGGCACAAAGTACCTGTAATGCTTCATTTTTTGCACCCTGAGGCAGTAGGTTCCCTTTTAATCTGTGTCCCCCTTCAATCCGGAATGTTGACATAGACAGCCTGGTTTTGCATTAGTATTTACCGTTCCCTTTTTTATAGTTTCGCTGGCTTCCGTTTTTTTTGTTTTTCGTCTTCCCCAAAAAACTTTTGGCATCGGTCAATTCCATGTCTTCTCTTTTGATCCTTCGCCGGGAAAGCTCATACAGATCTTTAAGAATCTTCTCATCGGCAACCGCATCCTTGTTCCACACCAGGTAACTCTTTTTCATGTGGTCAGCTAACAGTTTGATTAATTCCTCTTTCAGTTCTCCTTCTTCAAATCGTGAGGCTTCCTCAATCATTTTCTCCATGGTATATCCGTAATGTTTGTAATGAATATCGTGTTGGTTGTATTCAACACGCTGGGGCTTTCCATGAAGAAGGGCTGGGCTGGGGGGAGTATACGGGTAGTCAATATCCAGTTTGAAATCGGCCATAATCGCCAGATGATCCCACAGTTTGTGCTTGAAATCAGAGACATCACGAAGATGGGGATTTAAATTTCCCATCACGTCAATAACGGTTTGTGCTGCCCGTTTCCTGGTTTCCCGGTCTTCAATCGTTAACAGATAATCCACCATGTTTTGAATGTTTCGCCCATACTCAGGAAGAGGCATTTTTTTACGTTTTGAATTGTAATCCATTATTAAAATATATAAGTCTGAAAAAAATTAGGGCTTTAAAATAAAGGTAATACGTCAGGTTCAAATGAAGATAAAGCCGGCACAAATTTAATGAATTTCAATAAACTATCCATAGTCCCTGCTAAAGAAATCCATTTTTCATCAAAATAATTGGTCCACTCCGGCGTCTGCCGGAATGTCCGGCATTTTTTCAGGAGAGGATTTTGAGTTTTGCAAATTTCAACAGAAGATGTTTTTGACCGGCATGCTGAAAGAACACGGTAGCTTTCACATTCGGCGGAGTTCCTTCCGTTTTCAGCACCTTTCCTTTTCCGAACCGTTGATGTTCAACCACCGTTCCAGGCACAATTTTATTTTGGTCTTCTCCTGTAAACGGGTTCTCCATGTTGGATGTTTGTTTAAGGTGAACCAGTTTTTTGCTGAAATATTTTTGTCCGTCAACAACAGAAATGCTGGGAGGAGGTTTTGGGGTTCGCCGGAAGAAGTTTTTCCCCGGATAAGGATGTTCTTTTTCGAAGGAGCCAGGATCTTCCTGGACAGGTGTATGGATATACTTTTCATCCACTTCAGTCAGAAACCGGCTGGGTTTGCAGTATTCAAGGTTCCCCCAGCGGTAGCGTTGACGGGCAAAAGAGAGATACGCATTTTCCTGAGCACGCGTGAGTGCTACATAGAAAAGACGTCTTTCTTCTTCCAGGCTTTCCCTTCTTTTGTTCTCCTCTCCCTGATTCGAGGGAAACAGATTCTCTTCCAGTCCCACCACAAAAACATTTTTGAATTCGAGCCCTTTTGCTGAATGGGCCGTCAACAAGGAAACTTTGTTTTTGTCTTCCGGTTTTTCATTATCCATATCGGTAAGCAATGAAACCTCTTCCATATAGTCTGTCAGGAGGTTTTGGCGTCCTTCTTCCTTTTCGGAGACGGAGAATTCCTTGATGGCGTTCAGCAGTTCCTGGATATTTTCGTAGCGGCTGACTCCTTCGGGTGATGAATCGTTGTACAGATCCGTGAGGATTCCGGTATTTTTTGCTATGGTTGATGCAAGTGTATGAGCATCCATTTCTCCGGTCTGTTTTCTGAAGTCCAGGATTATTTCTTTGAATCCGAGTAATTTACGGATGGTTCCCTGGTTCAGTTCTGCCGGATTCTGTTCCGGCAGCGCTTTGATCAGGTTCCATAGGGACCATTCATGCTGAACCGAAGTCTTTTCGAGTTTGGAGAGTGTGACTGCGCCGATTCCGCGGGCGGGGTAATTGATGATCCGTTTGAGTGCTTCAATGTCGTCCGGATTGACCACCATTCTGAAATAAGCCAGCAGGTCTTTGATCTCTTTTCGTTGATAAAACGAGAGTCCCCCGTAAATTTTGTAGGGAATATTCCGTTTCCGGAGGGATTCTTCGAAGATCCGGGATTGTGCATTGGTACGGTAGAGAATGGCATAATCTTCATACCTGAAATGGTCCCGCAGCTGGGTTTCGGCAATTTCGTTGGCTACGAGAAATCCTTCTTCGTTGTCTGTTAATCCCTGGATGATTTTTATCTTGCTTCCTGTATTTTTCCGGGAAAAGACTTTTTTGGGTATCCGGTTTTTGTTTTTCGCGATCACGCTGTTTGCAGCATTCACAATGATTTGCGTTGAACGATAGTTCTGTTCCAGTTTAAAGAGAGCATGGTCCGGGTAATCGTTACTGAAACTGAAAATATTTTCAATGCGTGCTCCCCTGAAAGAGTATATGCTCTGGGCATCGTCACCCACTACGGTAATGTTTCTGTGAATAGCTGCCAATTTTTTAAGAAGGAGGTACTGAGCAAAATTGGTATCCTGATATTCATCCACAAGAATGTAATCAAAGGCGTGCTGGTATTTGTTCAGGATCCCGGGATGATCTCTGAAAAGGATATTCGGAAGAAGCAGGAGATCGTCAAAATCCATGGCTCCGGCAAGGAAGCACCGTTTGGCATATTCCTTATAGATTTCCGTTATCCGGGGCATGTGGATGCTTCGGTCAAACGAGCGGAATTCTTCGCTTTCGGCATATTTCCCCGGAGTCAGGAGGTTGTTTTTTGCCCTGGAAATACGGCTGGCAACCACACCGGGTTTATACGTTTTATCATCCAGTTGGAGATTTTTACAGATTGTTTTGATCAGGTTTTTTGAATCGGCGGCATCGTAAATGGTGTAATTGAGGGGGTATCCGGTGGCTTCATGTTCCACCCTGAGAATGCGGGCAAAGATGGAGTGAAAGGTCCCCATCCAGAGATAACGGGCTGTTTTTTCCCCTACGACGGCAGCAATCCGTTCTTTCATTTCACGGGCTGCTTTGTTGGTGAAGGTCAGGGCCAGAATCGTTGAAGGCCGGGCACCCAGTTTTACCAGATGCGCAATCCGGTAAGTGAGTACGCGTGTTTTTCCCGATCCGGCACCGGCAATCACCAGCGTTGGCCCTTCCGTTTTTAATACCGCTTCTTTCTGTGAAGCATTCAATCCTTCCAAATAATCAAACACGCTTTTTGTTTTTCTGTTCAGGAGTACAAAAATACAAGTTACCCAATGCAAAATGCAGTTCCCGGAGAAGTTTTATCAACATTGTTATCCGGTGTGTGGGTGGCAACATTTCTTTGACTTTTTCAATCAAGGGGGCAATTTAATAAAAATTATACGTTAATATTGTGTCATAAAAAACAGAAATGAAGAAGGGATTCATACACACAATTCTTTTTGTTTTTATTTTGGGACTGATGATTCCGGGTGTTGTGAATGCTCAGATTTCAGCCCCGGCTTCGGCCTTTACCGAACAGACCCGTTACCCGGTTTTTGAAGAAACCGACAGCATCTATATTTTTTGCACAGAAGAAGATTATCAGGCCGCAGCCTTGGTTGCCGAAACCTTTCTCTCCGGGTTAAAAACCTATGAATGGCAACAGTATAATCCTATAACACAAGACTTTGAGTTTTATTATTCAGAACAAACCGAAAGCAGTTCTTCCCGGATTTCGGGTTTACCCGATGGTTGTTTCAGGGTGGTTATTACCAAAGAAGATACCACAGAAACGCATCGTGCCTGGGTCTTTAACAACTGGTTTGAGGCCGAAGCGAAGGTTACGGAATCTACCTGCGATTACTTTAAACTGGAAAGTTCTTTTCGAACGGCAGAACTTATTTATTATGATTTGATCAGCCATACCGGGATAGAACTGTATAAAGACATTCAGGTTGAATGGAAGGAAGGCCATACGGGTGTGGCACGGGTTTACAATCCACAGATTTTTGATCCGCCGACCCGCGATACCGAGTATACCTTTTCTGTTTATGACCGGTTTGGGTGCAGCGGGGAAGCCAGGGTTACCTACATTTCGATTGTGACACGGGCAGCTTTTGAAGTGGAAGCAGATTTTAATTCCGGGGAGTGGCAGGGGGAAGCACCCATGGAGGTTACTTTCATAAACACTTCGGAAAACGGAACTCCGGGTGCCTATGAATGGTATTTTTTCAGGAATCTGGATGAAATCAAAAAAGAATCGGAAACGACCAGCCAACCCGTAGATAGCTTTCTGTTTATTGCCTATAACGATGAATTGATTCATACCTATGAAAAGACAGGAACCTATATGGTAAAACTGGTTTCCCAAAAGATATCATCCTACCATATTCATAAAGACAGTCTTTTTGATGGCGTCTGCACGGATACTGTCTATATGGAGGATTTCATCGTCACCGACACTTCGTATTTTGATGTTCCCAATGTATTTACACCCAATGGGGATGGTACGAACGACCAATTTGTGGTCAAGTTCTGGTCTATGATGGATGCGAAAGTTACCATTGTAAACCGGTGGGGCAAGAAAGTTCATTTCTGGGAAAAAACCAACATCAACCGGTTTGAAGGAACCTGGATGGAGTCGGTGTGGGATGGCCGCATTGGAGGACGCTATGCCAGTCCGGGTGTATACTATTATGTGGCCGAAGGGAAAGGCCGTGATGGCAAAAACCGGTGGGCCCATGGTTTTTTCCATCTCTTTCGGGGAAAAGAGTGATTGTTCTTCTAAAGGGTTCTGATTCCAAAGACCGGGCCTGCACGGTGTCCCGGATGAGGAACAAATTTGACCGTTATTTTTTCTTTGCCGGCAAGCAATGTTTCAGGGATTGTGTATGCTATGTCAATAAACTCACCCGGTTTTTTATTGGATATATTCTCCGTGGCAATGCATTGATCATCCACAAGGATATCGAACGTTTTGCTTCCGGTGTATCCGCCCCAGTATTCAACCACTAAGGTAGCAGGCTGGTTTTTCCGGATTTTCATTTCACATGAAAACCAGCCCCCGCGGTCGACTTCCCGGAACTTCCGGTTTTTGTTTTCGCCGACCCAGGTTTGCGAACCGGTAAAGGCATGGTCTCTTTCGGGTTGCATCTCCCCCGGCTGGAAGAAATCGATGGTTGCGGCTTCGAGTTTTTTCTTTTCCTCCTGTTTTTCCCGGTATTCCTGTTGATAGGTTTCCCACGCTTTTTGGGTAAACAGGTCGAAATAGACCGAATAATTGCGGTGGTGGGTTGCATAGAAAGGTTGAAGCCTGATATCCCGGGGACGGCCTACACCCTGGGTTATAAAAGCATTTCTTTGTCTTTTCACCGGGGTAAGCCAACGATGTGGATCGCGGTTTTCTGTCAGGATCACCGGTACGTACATAGGGTCGTGAACCTTCGGGTCGTCTTCCGGACCCAGGTCTCCTGCCAGGACCAGCGGACCATAAAACACAGCGATTCGGTTTGTATCGTCAGGCATGGTTTCCAGTCGCAACGTGAAAGGAAAAGAGACTTCAACCACAGCTCCGTCGGTCCAGGATCCCGGAATGGCAATAAAACAGCCTGGTTTCTCTTTTACGCGCTGTTTTTCCCCGTTTACTTTTATCTCAATGCCTTTTGCAGCCCAGAAAGGATAGCGTATCTGGAGGGTAACCTGAACAGGGGTCTCACAATGAAATGTGAGCTTTGTGCCTTGTTCTTCGGGATAGGCTGTCTCTTGCGTGACCTGAAGCCCTTTTTCCTGCCAGTTCAGTTCGGAGGCAATAAACTGACTGACATACAATTCCTCATCGTTGTAGTAATAAATATTCCTTCCATATTTTGAGTGGTTTTCCATTCCGGTTCCGATGCAGCAGGTAAACCATTCCGGGTCCTGGTATTCCTTGTGCCATCCCATTTCGAGGGAAAGGTTGTAGATGACCCGGCCATCGTAAGGATTCTGTGAGGAGAGGATGTGATTGAAGAGAGCCCGTTCGTAGAAATCAGCTACTTCGGGAGACGCTTCCCAAAGGAACAGGTGACGGGACAGCTTCAGCATGTTGTATACATTACAGGTTTCCGTCGTTTCGTTGCTGAGTCTGTTTCGCAGGGTGTCAGGCGGTCCGAAATACTCATGGTTTCCGTTTCCTCCGGTTACGTACGAATGGTGGTTCACTACCGTGTTCCAGAAAAACTCTGCGGTTCTACGGTCTGTGAGATCGCCGGTAAGTTCGTAACGGCGGGCAAGACCTACCAGCTTGGGTATTTGGGTGTTTCCATGTTTTCCCGGTAAGATATCCCTTCCCTCTGATAAAGGAGTGAGGATGGCTTTGTGATGAAATACCCGGGACATATTCAGGTATTTATCTTTTCCGGTTTTGGCATACAGCTCCGCCAGCGATTCATTGATTCCGCCATGTTCGCAATGCAGCATATCCTGTATCTGGCTGTCTGATAGATTATTAATAATAGTGTAAAGCCAATCGGCAAAACGGATGTTGATTTCCAGGGCTTTTTTATTTCCACACAGGTCGTAGGCATCCAACAGTCCGGCCATTATTTTATGTTCGGTATAGAAGGGAACCCAGATTCCGTTCAAATCGAATCCCTGGGCGCGGATATCGCCTTTTGCCACTTCTTCTGCCAGGATTCGTTTGCCATCGGGGAAGGCTCCGATATATCCGTCGCCATCGGCTTGCTGGCATTCGTATAATTCGTCGACCATATAATCTACGCGTTTCAGAAATTGCTCATTCCGGGTGGTCTGATACATCAATGCACATGCGCTGAGGTAATGCCCCAGGCTGTGCCCGGCAATGGTATTGTCCTCCCAGCCATGGTAATGTTCGGCTTTTGGTTCCAGGCCTGCCTCGCTTCTGAATTTAGCGAGGAACCGGTCCGGATCGTAGTTCAGCAACATCTGTACATTTCGTTCGGTGGCATGTTTAAACGGGCCATCCCGTAGTTTTACATCCGACAATTCAAAGGGGAGTACTTTAAATGAAATGACCTCCGGACCGTTGGTTTTGATTCCCGGACTCTCCTTTTGTTGGCATGAAAAGCCAAACAACAGAAGTGCAAGAAGAATTAGGTTGTGTAATTTCATAGAGACGGTTTTATTCTGTATAACGATTGGAATGGGCGTGGGATGGAGGGGAAGAGATCCGGTAGGAGAACCCGGAACGGTTTTTTTTCAGATTGCGCAGATAGCTTGCTCATGCAAAAAAGGATCCCTAAAAGAAGGAGGAGATGAAGCCATTTTTTCATCGTTTATTGTGTTTTATGATTGAATCGTTGAATAGATCCTGCTGCCGGTCCTGCTCTACCGGGAGCGAAAAAGTATGCCATGTGCCGGCTAAGGATTCCATCCTTTTCGAAAGATCGAGTTCTCTTACAAACCAAAAGGATAAATGTATAGAATAAATCTCACAATACCCGAAAAGGATTTCCTCTTGTTTTTGAAACATGGGATTCTGAAAAGAAAAAAATCCCGGGGAATTTCCCCGGGATTTTTCAACTGTAGGTACGTGCAGGTATTAATCTTCTTCCTGTTCTGCTTCGTAGGCTTTAAGCAGTTCATCCTGAACTTCAGCCGGTACTTTTTCATAGCTGGAGAACTTCATGGAGAACAGTCCTCTTCCGGCCGTTATGGAGCTTAGGGAAGTAGCATATTTAAACATTTCCTTCAGGGGAACTTTGGCGGAGATTTTTTCGAATCCTTTTTCGGATCCCATTCCCATGATAATTGCGCGGCGTCCCTGGAGGTCGCTCATCACATCTCCCATGCGATCACTGGGGACCAGTATTTCGAGATCGTAAATGGGTTCCAGGATCTTTGGTCCTGCTGTTTTAAATGCTTTGCTGAATGCATTTCTTCCTGCCAGTTTAAAGGATATTTCGTTCGAATCCACGGGATGCATTTTCCCGTCGTATACATAGACGCGGATATCGCGGGCATAGGATCCGGTCAGGGGTCCTTCTTCCATTTTTTCCATAATACCTTTGAGGATAGCAGGCAGGAAACGGGCATCAATGGATCCTCCCACAATGCTGTTTACGAATTCCAGTTTTCCTCCCCATGACAAGGGGTATTCCTGAACATCCCGGATGGAAATTTTGATTTCTTTTCCTTTTAGGTTAAACATTTTCTTGGGTTCAGAACCCTCGGTAATGGGTTCAATGATCATGTGCACCTCTCCGAACTGCCCGGCACCTCCCGATTGTTTTTTATGGCGGTAATCGGATTGTTCCGGTTTGGTGATGGTTTCTCTATAAGGAATTTTCGGTTTTATGTAATCAATGTCTACTTTATGGACATTATCAAAAAACCATTTCAGGGTGTTCAGGTGGTATTCCCCCTGATTGTGTACAATCAGTTGTTTCAGTTCCTTGGAATATTCAATTATGTAGGTAGGGTCTTCAAATTTTATCTTGTTCAGGATTTCGCTCACTTTTTCATCGTCTGAATCGTTTACTGCTTTCACAGCAATGGCATGGCGTGACGAAGGGAACCCGATCTCTTTAAATTTCGTATCGGTATCTTTTTGAGCCAGCGTAGCGTTGCATTTCGTGTCTTTTAATTTAACGGTACATCCGAGGTCACCGGCAACCAGCTGTTCTACTTTTTCCCTGTTTTTTCCTGCGGTGATAAATATTTGTGACAGGCGCTCTTTGTTTTCCGTCTTGGAGTTGATCAGGTCAAGGCCTTCCTTCACGGTTCCGGACATTACCTTAAAGAAGGTGATTTCCCCGACGTGGGATTCGATGGTTGTTTTAAAAACAAAAAGGGTGGGTTTATCGTTAGCATCCATTTTCACCTTTTCGCCGGCCACAATTTCGCGCATAGCGACTTCATTGGGTGCCGGAGCGGTATTGGACAGAAATTCCAATAATCTGCCGGTTCCTATATTTTTTCTGGCGCAGGTGCAGAAGACCGGGTAAAGATCCCGTTGCAGCATTCCCAGTTTTATTCCTTTGCGCATATCCTCTTCCGAAAGAGATCCCTGGTCAAAATAGCGTTCCATTAAGGCTTCTTCATTTTCAGCTGCCATTTCAATCAGTTCATTATGCAGCTTCTCGGCTTTATCTTTTTCCGAATCAGGAATATCCATGACTTCCGGTTTATCCCCCTCCCCTTTGTATACAAACATCTCCATTTTCAGAACGTCGATTACGGAAGTAAATCCGGGGCCTGCATCTACCGGATATTGTACAACGGTTACTTTGTTTCCAAAGGAGGCTCTGCACTGCTCCAGCGATTTATCAAAATTCGAACTATCATGATCCAATTGGTTGAAAACAAAAACAAGAGGAGTCCCGGTTGTTTCGGCATGCCGGTATGCCGCTTCAGTACCTGCTTCAACACCATTAATGGCATTGATCACAAATACCCCAAGGTCGGCAACATGCAATGAAGATACAACCCCTCCACAGAGATCATCCATTCCGGGTGTGTCCAGGATGTTGATCTTGCATCCATTGTACTCAGTATAGAGCAGGGTGGAAAATACACTGTTCCCAAACTCATGTTCAATCTCATTAAAGTCTGATACCGTATTCTTGGCGGTAACATCTCCTCTTCTTTTAATAACTCCACCCTCAAACAGCATGGATTCTGTGAGGGTGGTTTTCCCACTGCCGGCATTTCCAATCAGGGCAATGTTGCGGATTTGTTCTGTTGTATACACTTTCATATGATTATAATTGTTTATTTTCAAAGGTATTCTATGTAACTCGCATCCCGGAAGCTATCGGGATGAATCATACTCTTTGAATGTTAAATGTTATCATGCTCGTTTCATAATGCCTTAATCTTACCGGTTAAATATATTGTTTTAATTCATTTCCAGGTAAAATATCCTATAAAAAAAGGTCACCAAAATTAGCAATAATTTATTAACAATCAAGATGATTATTTCATACCCCCGTGGATGAACAGAGGAGCGGGGAGGGATTCGTTGGTAGTCAGAGATCCGTCAAAGGGTATTATTGATAAAGCTTTCAGAGTGACCCGGGATGGATTTTTATTTTCTGTTTTTCTGGTAAATCCTGCATATTTTATGTTTTTAACCCGAATAATTCATGAATTATTCCTGTCTCCGACAGCGACTAAGATTCAGTAAAACTTTCTTCCAAAGTTTAACTTCATCTAAGTCGGGG
>CAYPAW010000039.1:0-29217 GCA_964408795.1 uncultured Mariniphaga sp. | reverse complement strand
CTGTCTTTCTGTAAAGTATTTGGTTTCCATTTTATTCATTTCTCCAATTGCTGTCAACGGCTTGTGTTTACACCCAATGTGTGTCCCCAACATGAGCATGTGCACACATCTGTAAAAGTTCTGAAAAAATGTTTAAAATGCAAATTTTCCGGGTGAATTAACAGAAGTGTAGCATGATATATTTCCAGAGGGTTAACCCGTGGAATTTGAGTTTTATTCCAGAGGCTGCCCTGTATAAACGCAACAGGATAGCCTTAACGAATGTGCCCAGAACAAGACTTCCCGATAGCCATCGGGATCTTGTTCTTATGAACCAATGCTGTAAAAAAAACAAGGCTGCCCTGTATAAACGCAACAGGATAGCCTTAACGAATGTGCCCAGAACAAGACTCGAACTTGCACAGCCAAAAACGGCCACCAGGCCCTCAACCTGGCGTGTCTACCAATTCCACCATCTGGGCATAAATCAAAGAACAAACATCAATCCACTTTTTTGGAAACGCATCTTTCGCGGTTTTTCCGGGATATGAGCTGTTTACAATCCCGGCCCCGCTTTTGTTCCGCAAAACTAAAAAAAAAATGATTACTGCATGTGCTTTTGGAGAAATTTACTTTCGTTCGTATTCCACCTCCCGGCTTACCTCCACCACCACTCCTTTGATCACCCTGAAGAGTACCTTTTCTGTTTTCAGAGTTGCCGGTGTGACCATCGGATCCAGGGTGCCCTGTCCCTTGCTGATCTCCATTCCACTCAACTCCTCGGTTTTCTCGTATACATACAGCTCTCCTTCCGATGTGGGAATGACGGTGGCCGGCTTCCCAAGATTCTTCTCCAGTACTGAAACCGGCTGCCCTTCGTACTTTCTTAATTCATGCAACGTTCCACAACCAATCCCAATCAAAAGAAACAGGAGGGAAAGAACAAGAACAAAGGCCCTTTTGTTTTTCGTTACAACCATGCGGGTAGAGTGATTATACTATTATATCGCTTTTATCAACGGCAATGTGTCATTTTTACACAAAAAATTTTCAGATCTGCTTTTCAATCTCTATTTTTAAAGTCCGTTGGATGAAAAGACGGAAATTATTTCACAAAGTAACGAATTAAATAACGAACTTTCAGGATCGGAAAGAAGTTACCAGCCCCTGGTTGGAAATTTCATACCGGTGATTTCACAAAAAATACCGTAAAAGAGAAACAATAAAATATACACGTATGAAGAAAAATTGGATATTCACAGGGGTTATGATGTTTTTGGGATCATTAACCTTTGGTCAACAGTCGTTATCCGGGAGTCAGTCCATTGTGTCTCCGGAGATCCATGGGGATAAGACCGTTACGTTTCGTGTAGAAGCTCCCGGCGCGGAAGAGGTAAAAATCAGCGGAGACTGGATGCCCGCCGAAGGGTGGGTTCCGGGATCCGCAGAAATGACGAAAGGTGAAAAAGATATCTGGACCTATACTTCCGGGGTGCTGTCTCCCGAGTTGTATTCCTATACCCTGACAGTGGATGGTTTCAAATCGGTGGATCCGAATAATCCGTTTATTGTACGCGATGTGGCTTCGGTAATGAATATTTTCATCATCGAAGGGGAGCAGGCAGATCTCTACAAGGTCCAAGATGTACCCCATGGTACGGTTAGCCGTCGCTGGTACAATTCTCCAACCCTGAACATGGACCGCAGGATCACCGTCTACACCCCGCCGGGGTATGAAAACAACAACGAAGAATACCCTGTTTTGTACCTGTTGCACGGAGCCGGTGGCGATGAAGAAGCCTGGATAACCCTCGGGCGGACCGCTCAAATCATGGATAACCTCATCGCACAGGGAAAAGCAAAACCCATGATCGTGGTTATGCCCAACGGCAATGTGATCCAGGATGCCGCTCCCGGAGAAGGCCATGAAGGATTCTACAAACCGCAGTTTATGGTGCCCAAAACCATGGACGGAACCTATGAAGCAGCATTTCCGGATATCCTGAATTTTGTGGAAGCTCATTACCGGGTGATTCGCAATAAGAAAAACCGTGCCATCGCCGGTCTCTCCATGGGCGGATTTCATTCCCTCCACATTTCACGCTACTATCCGGATACCTTTGATTATATCGGATTGTTTTCCGCAGCCATCCTACCCAACCAGAATGTTTCACACAAGGTCTACAACAACATCGACGAAACCCTTAAAGAGCAGATGGAAAACGGTTATAGCCTTTACTGGATCGGCATCGGGAAAACGGATTTTCTGTATGATGCAGTTACGGAATACCGGGAAAAACTCGATACCCTCGGCATGAAATATACATACCGTGAAACCGAGGGCGGCCATATATGGAAAAACTGGCGGGTCTATTTGTCAGAATTCGTTCCTTTCCTGTTTCAATAGAGAATATCCGGTAAGAACGGAAGAAAGTTCTTTACGCTCCGCTGCGTTGCCTATTTACAGAACAGGAGGACATGGATTCGGAATGCAAAAAAACAATATCCCCACAGATAACTGGATTCAACGTTTTTACGAGTGGGTGATGAACGTACAAATGATCATAACAACCAAAATAATTTCAATGATGAAAAAACATACTCTTTTACGATTAAGTGCCTTCACGGCCTTTTTTCTGGTTATCCTTCAGGTAAATGCTCAGTTTGGCCGGGGGCCGCGTATTGTTTCACCTGAGGTGAATGGAACCCAAACCATCACTTTCCGGTTGCTGGCTCCTGAGGCCGGAAAGGTAACCGTCAGCGGCAGCTGGATGTCCGGCTGGGGTACACAGGTTGACATGATAAAGGGAGATTCCGGCGTGTGGTCAGTAACCACCGGTGTCCTGGATCCGGATTATTATACCTATTCATTTTATGTGAACGGAGTAAAAACCCTGGATCCTGGTAACCCTCAGGTAGTGCGTGATGGCTCCCGTTTTGACAATGCGGTGATCGTTCCGGGAGAAGCATCGAAAGTGTATACGGTGCAGGATGTGCCCCACGGAATCCTTTCGAAGGTGTGGTACCCTTCGCCAACACTCAATAAAAACCGAAGGATGTATGTGTATACACCCCCCGGTTATGAGAAAGGAAACGGAAAATATCCTGTTTTTTACCTGTTGCACGGAGCAGGAGGCGATGAGGATGCGTGGACTACCCTGGGACGTACACCCTGGATCATAGATAACCTGATCGCAGCAGGCAAAGCCAAACCCATGATCGTGGTGATGACCAACGGAAATGCCTGGGCAGCAGCCGCTCCCGGTGAAGAGCCGGCAACCGGAGAACCCGAAACACCCGGTTTTTCACAAAGAACACAGGGAGGTTTCGAGAATAGCCTGGTGAACGATGTGATCCCCTATATCGAAGATCATTACCGCGTGCTCTCCAATCCGGAAAACCGCGCGATAGCAGGATTATCCATGGGAGGAATGCATACCCAGAGTATTACCAACACCAACCCCGGGATGTTTGACTACATCGGCGTGATGAGCATGGGCCTGATGAATGACCCGCGACGGGGAAATTACAACGAAGAAGAACACAAAAAACAGATCCTGACGTTAAAAGAAAACGGCATTAAACTGTACTGGATAGGTTGTGGTAAGGAGGATTTCCTCTATGAAGGAGCCATCAACCTGTGTAAATTTTATGATGACCTGGGTTTGAAGTATGAATTTCGCGAAAGCTCCGGAGGACATACCTGGGCCAACTGGAGGCTCTATTTATCGGAACTGGCTCCCCGGCTGTTTCAATAGTCTTTTCCCGGAGATGTCAAACGGGTTGCAACAGAGTGAAAACCCAGGTCGGCCTTCAGTCCATATAAAATTGGTGTTTATGCGAATTATACACCGTTTTTTCACCCCATGAAGCTATGAACCACACGATAGAAAAAATATGAATCCTTTTTCGAGAAGAAGATTTCTCAAAACCACATCCCTGGTTGTTGTGCCTGGTATCCTGTTTCCCCACAGCTTTTACGGCATTCGTAGCCGGGAGGCAGACTACAGGGTGGTGGAAACGGCGGCCGGCAAACTCAAAGGATACCGTGAAAATGGCGTGAATATCTTCAAGGGAGTGCCGTATGCCGGGCATGTATCCGGGATGAACCGGTTTCTGAAGGCAGGGCCAGTAAAGCCCTGGACGGGGATAAGAGATGCTCTCCAGCTGGGATTTCCTTCCATTCAACCCCCGAACCAGACCTATGGTATCAATGAGCCGGAACCGGATGAGGAGTGCCTGGTGCTGAACATATGGACACCGGCCAATGACAACAAAAAACGGGCTGTTATGGTATACAACCATGGCGGAGGATTCCGGACCGGCTCAGGTGGAAGCGTCAGCCAGGATGGTGCCAACCTGGCCCGCATGTACGACGTGGTGGTCGTGGCTACCAACCACCGCCTGGGAATCCTCGGTTTCCTTTACCTCGATGAATTGGGCGGAGAAGAATACAAAGGCTCCGGAAACCGCGGGGTCCAGGATATTGCATCAGCCCTGGAGTGGATCCATGAAAACATCGCTCAGTTTGGAGGCGATCCCGGGAATGTGATGATCTTCGGCGAGTCGGGTGGGGGAATGAAAACGTCCTGCCTCTATGCCATGCCGGAGGCGGAACCCTTTTTTAACAAAGCATCCATAGAAAGCGGACCGGGAGTGGAGATTATCCTGAAAGAAAAGGCCAGGCAAACAACACAAAGGGTGCTCGAATACCTGAACATTTCACCCGGAAACTGGAGAAAACTGCTGGAAGTGCCGGCTGATAAATTGCTCGAGGCACAGGAAAAAATCCCTAAAACATCCAATCCCCTTTCCGGAGGATTCCGGGGTATTGGCAATTCAGGAGCCGGAAGTTTCGGAGCAGTGAAAGATGGATACGTAATTCCTGATCACCCGTTTGAACCAACCCCTCCCGGGATCTCTAAAATGAAACCCCTGATGGTGGGCTGGAACGAAGATGAATACATCTTTTTTGCCATGACATCCGGTGATACAGAAGTTTTTACGCTTTCCGAAAAACAATTGAAAGAACGACTTGAAAGGGATTATGGAGAAAATGCAGATCTCATCCGTAAAACGTATCATGAGGCCAATCCGGAAAAAACTCCCGGGGAAATTTATATTGCCATTCGGTCTATAACGATGATGGGACTTGGTTCAATTACCATCGCAGAAAGAAAAGCCATGCAAGGAGGTGCTCCTGCATACCTTTATAATTTTGGATATAAATCAAATGCTAAAATACCCGAAACTGAATTTGAATTCGGTTCAATGCATGCTCTGGACATTCCGTTTAAATTTTACAATGTGGAAGAGGGTATGGCGGGTACCCGGCCCGACCGGTATGAAGCGTCAAAGAACATGACTGCTTTCTGGACGAATTTTGCAAAAAGCGGAGAACCGTCAGCTCCGGGACACGCTTCATGGCCGGCATACAACCTCACTTCACGCCCCACGATGCGGATTGATGTTCACTGCGAAGTGATCCCTGACCGGTTCAAAGCAGAACGGGAAATGTGGGAAAAGGTATTGGGATAATCCATTCAATAAAAAAAACAACAAAAGATGAAAACCAACAGAAGAGATTTTTTTCAGACTATGGGAGCCGGGGCTGCCGGATTGGGCCTGGCCTCGGCATTGCCTTTAACCGGCTGTTCCGATGCAGGCCGGAAAGGGACAGACAACGATGAACAGGTTCTGTTTATTGGCGATGACATTGCTATCGCCGAAACGGTATATGGAAAGGTCAAAGGATTTATTCTTCGCGGAATTTACCAGTTCCGGGGCATTCCCTATGGGGCCGACACAGGCGGCAAAAACCGTTTTATGCCACCCCGGAAACCCGAACCCTGGGAGGATATATTCCCGGCCGTATGGTGGGGTAATTCAGCTCCTCAGATTATGGATAAGCGCTACGCCAATGCCTATTCCTCGTTCAGAGATCATTGGAATTATGACGATGTGAGCGAGGATTGCCTGCGGCTGAACGTGTGGACGCCTGCCACTGCGGACGGAAAAAAACGGCCAGTGATGGTCTGGTTCCACGGAGGGGGATATACCAACGGAAACGGCATTGAACAGGACGGATACAAAGGAGAAAACCTAAGCCGCAAAGGCGATTTGGTGTTTGTTTCCGTTAATCACCGGCTCGGACCCATTGGATTTACGGATCTGTCCGGGGTAGGAGGCGAAAAATACGCCCATTCAGGGAATGTGGGAGCCCTCGATATGGTGGCTGCTCTCGAATGGGTTCATGAGAACATCGAACATTTTGGAGGCGACCCGGAAAATGTGACCATCATGGGTCAATCGGGCGGCGGCGCCAAGGTTTGTGTGCTCACAGCTATGCCGGCAGCCAAAGGACTGGTGCATAAAGTGGTCCCATTAAGTGGTTCGACGACTGGTGCTTTGGACCAGGAGTATTCACGTAAACTGGGTGAATATGTCCTGAATGAAGCCGGACTGAAACCTTCAGAAATAGATAAACTTCAGGAGATACCCTGGAAAGAGTACATCCTCATTGCAAACGAAGCCAGCCGGAAAATGAGGGAAGAATCCGGAGAAAGCGGAATGATGCGTGGGGGGTTTGCACCGGTTGCCGATGGAATACACATTCCAAAAGGCTCTTTCTATTCTCCGGAGAATAGTGTTTCAACCAATGTTCCCATGTTGATATGCAGTACCTTTCATGAATGGGGGATGGCCAGCACCAATCCTGAACTGGAACATATAACCGCGGAAGAAGCAAAGGAAATGCTGAAGGAAAGAGCCGGTTTCAGGGGCGGTCTGGGCGATAAGGCACCGGAAGTGTACGATGCCTACGCCAGGGCTTTTCCGGATGCCAAACCCATTGAAGTGATGACCCTGGTAGCCAGCAACCGGCAGGGAGTGGTGGAAACCGCCAATGCCAAAATCCGGGAACAGGCTCCGGTGTTTGTGGCATGGTTTGGTTGGGAACCGCCTTTATTCGACAACCGGATGCGCGCTTTCCACTGCCTGGATATCTCGTTCTGGTACTACAATACCGACCTGATGCTGACCCACACAGGAGGCGGCGCAAGACCCAGAAAACTCTCGGAGAAAATGTCGGATGCCCTGATTCACTTCATGAGAACCGGCGATCCGAATTGCGCAAGCTTGCCCGAATGGCCAAAATATACCCCGGAAAACGGGGAAACCATGATCCTGAACGATGTGTGCGAAGTGAAAAAGGACCCCGACAGGGAAGGAAGAGAAATGCTGTAAGATCTGGTAAGAAGAATTCGTTGCGAGTTGGATTTCGGATCAATAGAACCAGGAACCAGGAAAAGTGATAAGGTGAAAAGGTGGAAAAGTGAAAAGATTGTCAGATTCTCAGTTTTTCAGACAACTGGCAACCCTTCCCGCTTCATTGCATTCAGCCCCGATGGATCGGGACAGGCAGGGATTGGTTCCACCCTCGTCATTTCATTCGCTACGCTCTGAAATGCCGGGTGTCACGAACAACCGACAACTGTTTCACTGAATCTACCCTCGTCCTTTCATTTGCTGCGATCATCTCCGATGTATTGGGAAAGGCAGGATAAGCGGTGCCGATCAGATGGCAAGGATACAATCCGTCAAGGCCTGATCGTGGACCAGGTTGAGTTTTTTCCGGAGCCGGTAACGATGGTTCTCCACGCCCCGGACCGAAATACCAAGAAGCGGGGCAATCTCCTTCGAGGAAAGGTTCATCCTGAGAAAAGCACAAAGCCGTAAATCACTGGATGTCAGTTCAGGATATTTCTCTTTGATTTTTCTGAAAAACTGCTCATGGGCCTGTTCGAAATTGGTCTCAAAAAGCTGCCAGTCGTCCTGATTCGAAATATTCTCATCGATCTTTTCATTCAGGTAATTGAAATACTTATCCGGATAGCGCGATCCCAGGTCGGATTTTTGTTTGCTGATGACCTTTTTTAAATACATCAGGAATTCATTCTTTTTAATCAATGCCATGGTTGAATTAGCCAGTTCCTTGCTTTTAAACCCGATTTCATTCCGGAGTTTTTCATTTCTGAGCCGGATCAGCTCCTGTTCTTTCAGGTCATGCCGGAGTTTTTCTTTCCGTTTTGTTTGTCTGATCACAAGGTTCCGGAATCCGAGAAGCATCAACATGCCCCCTATAAGATAGAGGATTAAGGCTATTCCGGATGTATACCATGGCGGCAGGATCTCGAATTGCAGTTGGCTTACCTGGCTCTCATTGTCCCACAGATCAATAGCTTTCACCTTAAGGGTGTATTTCCCTTTGGGCAGCCTTTCAAACCGGAACTCAGGGGTTTCGGTGTCCTCAGACCAGTCTGCGTGCAGCCCCTCAAGATAGTACTGGTAGGCGATCGGCAATTCACTGATATGGGGAAATGAAAAGCGGAAATAGAGGTTGTGATAGTTGTTTTTAATTTTTATGCCGGATGCTTCAAGAGGCAGCAGTTCCGATTTTCCCCTGGCCGTATATATGGAGAACTGGCGTATTTGTGGCTTGAATTCTTCGATCAGGGCAAGCGAATCAGGTACCGAGGCATCCAGGGTGGCTATTCCGTTCTGAAGACCAAACAAGGCTTTTTTTTCCGATAAAGGAAGGATATTTTCAAATCCCGACACGGGTCCGAAAGCTGAAAACAGGGAAGCCGGATATTCCCTGATTAAATCCATTTTTTCCTGGTTGATCTCAAAAAGGCCGATTCCTTCGTTGAAGATAAACCAGTAATGGTGGTTTGGTGCTTCAATAATCCGATGGGATTTGCTGTATTTTCCAAGTTTCTTGTTCAACAGATCATACGGAATGATCGAGTCGTTCAGATCATCGTATGTAAATATTTTTTCTCCGGAGGTAAAAACGATCCGGTTTTCAATGTTGAAAACATGAATGGCATATTCCGTACCAAAGGACTCTTCCCCATAATAGGTAACATGGGTAATCTGCTCTCTTCTTTCATCGGTTTGGATCTTATAGATTCCCAGGTGCATATGGCTGGCCCAGATATTGCCCAGATGGTCTGTTTCGATGTATCGTATCAGGTCGTAAAAACCATTCATGCTTTTGGATGTCAGGTTATTCCCCTGTTTTTTATAGGTCACCAGGTTTGAGTAGGTACACTGGATCCAGAGGGTATCATTCAGGATATCTTTTTTAATGGCAAAACCGCCTGACTGGCGGGATACCGTTTTCATTCCGGTTTCATCCAGGAGAAAAGTTCCCTGGTTGTGGCCTACCAGGAGTTTATCATCGATGATTGTGCAATCCCATATTTGTCCCTGTGTTCCGGGTATCAGTCTAAATGTTTCGTTTCCGGGGGGAATAGGCCGGGTAAACAGTCCCTGGTTGGTCCCTAAGTACATTTGATCCTGAAAAAGAGCAATGGAATAAACGGCTCCCACACCCGGGGCTGGTTCAATGGTGTAACTTCTCTTCTCCTGACCGGAAACAAAACCAATGCCGTTATCGAGTGCCAGCCAGGTATTTCCAAGGTTATCGCAATCGATACCCAGGACCGTATTGTTGGGAAGCCCGTTATCCATAGTGATTTTTTTTATCAACTGACCTTCCCTGTTAAAGACCGTCATGCCATCGATGATTGTGCCGAGAATGATTTGGCCGTTGGCGCTTCGGAAACCACGGTTTAATTCATGCCGGATAAAATAATCCCTCCAGGGGGCATTCCATACCGAAATCTCCTTGCCATCCCAAACGTAGATTCCATGGGAAGCCGTTCCGATGAGTAGTTTCTCTTCATCGAGGGGGATCAGAAACCGGACCAGTTTATCGATAAAAAAATCACGGATAAGATAGGGTTCTGCACGATCGCCAACAAGTTGATAAATACCGCTATTCCTGACAGCGATCAGTACTTTGTCGTTCACTTTGTTCATCACCGAAGTAAAATCTGGCAGGTCAATTAGCGCAAAAGCACCTGAACGGTAGGCTAAAACACGACTGAAGGAATGAAAATAAACGGTTTCCCCTGATAGGGCAATGTTCCAGAATTCAATGTTCTGAGAGAAATATTCGTTTGCTTTCCCGGTAAGAGAATGGTAATACAACGAGCCATAACGGTCTGGTTTCCAATAACCCAATTCCATATAACCACTGGTGTAAATGACCGTATCAGCGCATACATGCACCGCCCGTAAAATGGTTTGGGAGGGCAAGGGATAGAGCTTCCACGTCGTTCCGTCAAACTCAAGCAATCCCTGGTGATTGGCAAAATAGAGAAAACCGTCGGAAGCACAACTGACACTCCAGTTCTGACTCGCTGCCCCGTAGGTTTGTTTTTCGAAGGATTTGACTTCCTGCAAAGGAAAAGCTCCTGTGCTACTGACGCTGAAAAAAATGGTAAACAGGGCAGAAAATACGATGTACTTGTAACTTGTTCTCAATGCCGGCTTTCTTTTATCAGAATACGATGAAACTGCGTAACTTTTGTAAATAAAAATACGATTTTTTCTTTGTTTCAGCACAATATATCCCTCATTATCAAATAATCTTCATTAGAAAAAATAGAATAAGTGCTATTGTATGGTATTGTTTGTCAGTCTATTATATTTCAAAAAATCGCATGATGAGGTTTTGATGAGGTTTATTTATTGATTCACCAATCAGGGAGAATCAGAAGTGTAGAAATTCCATTCCTGTTTGCATCAGGAAAGGGTATTTTTAATCTTACTCAATAGCAACAGAAACTAATTTAATTCAAATGTAAAATTATGAGAAAACCTATTGTATTTTTTATGCTGTATTTCCTGGTTTTTTCTGTTATTGCGCAGGAACGCATTTCGGTAACCGGAAATATAACGGATCATACAGGCTTGGGATTACCGGGAGTATCCATTGTTGAGAAAGGAACTCTCAACGGTACGGTATCGGATGTTGACGGGAATTTCACGCTTTCCGTTTCCCCTCGTTCCACGCTGGTATTCAGCTTTATTGGCTTCATGACGCAGGAGATTCCTGTGAGCGGTCAAACGACAATTACTGTTGAAATGCAGGAGGACGTAGTGGGCCTGGAGGAAGTGGTTGTTGTGGGGTACGGTGAAATAAAAGTCAAGGACCTGACCTCGTCCATTTCCACCGTTGATTCGGAAGATATTGCCAGGTCACCCTCTTCGAATGCCATGCAGGCTCTTCAGGGCAAGGTAGCCGGCATGCAGGTGGTTAGCAGTGGTGAACCGGGGGGTTCGCCTACTATACGTGTAAGAGGAATAGGCTCCTATCCGGGAATAGGCGATACCAATCCGTTATACGTTGTGGATGGGATGTTTTTGGATAATATCGGATTTTTAAATCCGGCCGATATTGAAACGATATCCGTATTGAAAGATGCTTCGGCAGCCGCTATTTATGGGGTTGAAGCAGCCAATGGGGTCATTCTTATTGAAACAACCTCGGGAAAGAAAAATCAAAAGGCCCGAATCACCTACGACGGATATTACGGAATTCAGGTGGCTCAGAATATGGTTAAGATGGCCAATGCGGAGCAGTTTACGGCCATGGCCCTGGAATCAGGTTCCGATCCGGATGTAAGCTATATCCTGAACGCGATGCAACGGTACGGACGAAGCCGCATCAACCCCAATGTGCCGGATGTGAATACCGATTGGTACAATGAAATCCTGCGGGTTGGCAACAAGCAAAATCACAGCCTGGGTGTTGCAGGGGGGAGCGAAAAGGCTTCCTACTCCATCGGAGCCAATTATTTTTCAGAACAGGGGATCCTGGATATGAAAAATGAATATGAGCGGTTTAATTTACGTTCCAAACTGGATTACGATGCCACCGATTGGCTGACCATCGGAGGCAATGTATTATTCAGCAATGCATTACAATATCAACCCGACAACAGCGCCTGGAGCCGGGCCTACTGGGCGGTGCCGGTATTCCCGGCGATCGATGAATTAAATACGGATGCCTGGCCGGTACCCTATGGCGATGCCCAGGTGCTGGGCTACCGGGGATCCCAGAACCCGTTTACAAGCTTGGATTTTAGCAACGACCAGGTGAAAGAAAGAAGAACACTGGCTAATTTTTATGCCCAACTGGAACTGATTCCCAAGAAGCTCTCATTTAAAACATCGTACAATTCCATTTTTACCAATTCCATGAGCCGGAATGTACGGCTGCCTTATTACATTACCGAAGATTATAAACGGGATATAGGGGATGCTTCCATAGCAAAATCGAACAATACCTGGTTCAAACAAATATGGGATAATGTATTGACATACAACGACAGCTTCGGAGACCATAACGTAACGGTCATGGCAGGAAGTGAATACAGGGATGACGCCTGGGATTACCTGACGGCCAGAGGACTTGAATTTCCCTATGAAAACGAGGAATCGTGGTTCATCGATCAGTCCCTGACCAAACCCGAAGAGAGTATACGCGACGGCGGAAGCCGATACTATGGTTTGTCGTATTTCGGAAGGATATCCTATAACTACATGAACCGGTATCTTCTTTACGGTACATTCCGTGCAGACGGAACTTCCAAGTACCAGGAAAAATGGGGATACTTTCCTACAGTGGGTGTCGGATGGGTGGTCTCGGAAGAGCGTTTCATGGAGAATGTGGATCTGATGGACTACCTGAAGGTACGTGTAAGCTGGGGGAAACTGGGAAACAACAGTGTGCCGGCCAGTGACGGAGCCAGTACTACTTCCGTTGTTACGGTAGCTCTGAATGATGTGCTTACATCGGGTACAGCCACAAGCAGCAATTTCTCGTATCTGAAATGGGAAGTTACCGAGGAAACCAATGTGGGGCTTACCTCGCATTGGTTCGATAGCAAACTGACCGTGGATGCCGATTATTATATACGCGATACGGAAAACGCTGTAATATCCATCCAGGTACCCCTGATCGGGCAAACCGTACGACGTAGTTTGGGCGTCATACGAAACTCCGGATTTGAACTGGGCCTGAACTGGAGCAATGAAATATCCAACGATTTGAGCTATCGGGTGGGATGGAATGTGTCAACCTTAAACAATGAAGTGCTGGACCTCTACGGCCAGGAATACATTGATGGCGGAAGTGCCGAATTCAGACAGCGTACCATGGTCGGACAGCCGTTGCTGGCATTTTTTGGATGGGAAACCGATGGAATATACCAGTCGTGGGAAGAAATAAGCAACGACCCGATAGCGATAGATAACAACCTGGAACCCGGAGATTTCCGGTATAAAGATCAGCAGGCTGAAGGCGAAGAAGGATATGGAGTCATCGACGGCGAAGACCGGGTGATCCTGGGATCCTATCTGCCAAAGGTGACCTACGGTGGAAACCTCGGATTAAAATATAAGAATCTGGAACTCTCAGCAAGCATCTTTGGCCAGGCTGGCAACAAAATCCTCAACCGCAGAAGAGGGGAAATAATCTGGACCGCTGACCTGAATATGGATGCCGACCTGGCAACAAACCGGACAAAAATTGAACTGGATGAAACAAACAATGTAGTGCGTGTCCTTGAATCCGGAAAATATCCTTCATCCAAAGGATTAAGGAAAGGTTGGAACCAGAAAATGAGCGATTACCTCGTGGAAGACGGTTCGTTCTTCAGAATTCAAAATGTACAGCTTGCATACAATCTGGCCGGTGAACAATGGTTCGGACTGGCAATGCCGGACTTAAAGGTTACCCTTACAGCCGAGCGACCGCTTACTCTATTCAAATACAACGGATTCAATCCTGAAGTGGCCGATGGAATTGACAGACAGACCTATCCCATTCCGGCTGTTTATACCCTGGGATTAAATGTTACATTCTAATTCATAAAAGAGATGACAATGAAAACGATAATAAACCTAGTAAAAATAGCCATCCTGATTTTTGCATTGGCAGGGATCTATTCCTGCCATAGTGTTCTGGATGAACCTCCGTTAAATACAGCCTTTACGGAAGATGTGGATTATACCAATTCAGACAATATGATTTTGCCCGTTATTGGCGCCTATGAAGCTTTTTACACCCGGGGCTGGGAAGAGTTTCCGCTCATATCGGTTCGGGGCGATGATGTGAACCATGGCGGACTGGGCGACCAACAGGACTTTGCTGAAACGGATAAGTTCAATTACAACAAGGATTACTGGATGTACAATTCGGTATGGCAAAATGAATACCGTGATATTTTTACCTTTCACTCGGCCATGGAGGAAGTGGAGAAATACAGGGAGTATGCCAACAACGATGCACTGGCGAAGCAGTACATTGCGGAAGCCCAGGTGTTGAGAGCCTTTTTGCTATTTCAGTTATCCCGCGTTTGGGGAAGGATCTTTATTCCCACCAATTCGGTGCCGACCGATCTGCTGGTTGCGGAACCGGCATCGAAAGAGAAGGTCATGCAGCACATTTCCGATCGGATGGATGAGGCGGCAGCCAACCTTCCCGGGGTGCATCCCGCAGAACGTACCGATATACCCGGAGGGGTCACCCAATATACCGCACTGGCCATAAAAGCACTGGCAAACCTGGAACTTAAAAATTATCAGGCCGTGGCAGATGCTACTTCAGCCATCATTAAATCCGGGAAGTTCAGCCTCGAAGAAGACTTCTACCATCTTTTTAAAATACCCGGCAAACTTAGCGATGAGAACATTCTGGAGATGCAGTATTCCGACTTTGGCCAGGGCTCGGGCGACAGCAAGTCCTATCTGTATGCATTCTTTGGTCCGCAGGGAGCTTTTTATAAACCCAAAGTGACCGGAGCCGGTGGCGGCTGGGGTTTTTATGAGCCCAGTCTGAAATGGATCAAATTCATGCTCAAACGGGGTGAGGTGATCCGTTTGCAAACCAGTGTACTATTTACTCCCCGCGGCATCGCTGAGATTCAATCCGACCCGGAGTATGCTACCCTTCCCGATTGGGTCTCCAATGAAACCCCTTCCGGAGATATTGTGTTGGATTATCCCCGGGCTATGTTTGCCAGCGGGAAACATTATCTGCCGTCCGATCAGCTGATACCGGGCCGTACCTCCTACGGTTCAAACAACAACTTCCGGTGCATACGGTATGCAGAGATCCTGTTGATGCATGCGGAAGCACTCACCCACGGAGCCTCCGGTTCGGGAATGACGGCCGACCAGGCAGTGAATGCAGTGAGAGAACGGGCCGGCATGGAACCCCTCTCGGGCGTTACCCTCAATCAGGTTATGGATGAAAAATTCGCCGAACTGGCCATGGAGTGGGGAATACGCTATTATGATATGATCCGCTTAGGCAGAACAAATGAACTGAGCTACGATGGCAGAACGTTTACCGATGATAAAACCTATCTGCCTTATCCGCAAAACCAGGTGGATGTTTTACCCAATCTGGAAAATTAAATGGAAATGGTTCAATAAAATGTTAGTACAATGAAAAAAAGTAAATATATAGCAATCGGGTTATTAACAATCGCTGTTTTTGCCTGTAAAGATGGATTCATCGATGAAATAACAAAAGTAGATCCGGGTGCGGATGCAAGCAATCCCCGGGTGACTGTTGCATTCCCTCTTGAGGGAACGCAAATTCAGTTACCGGAAACGGTCTCTTCGATCAATATACAGTTTGAAGCAACCGATGACATGGAGCTGGCAAAAGTTGAAGTGCTCTACGATGGAGCCAACATTGCCACCTACACGGAATTTATGGATTACCGCCGGCTGGTGGTTGATGATTTGGTCTACGATCAGGTGGTGGATGGAACCCATACCATTACCATTAAAGCTACCGACCTGGATAACAAAACAACCACGGTTGAAATCAATATCGAAAAGATACCACCTTACATTCCCAAGTATCCGGGGGAGGTTTTGTATATGCCTTTCGAGGGAGACTTTATGAATATGGTTACTTTCGAAGTACCAACGGTTATCGGCAACCCTGGGTTTGCCAATGAAGCCATGGGGGGCCTTAAAGCGTACCAGGGAGCTCCTGAGTCGTACTTGACCTTCCCGGCTGACGGACTCCAAAGCAATGAGCTGACTGCCCTATTCTGGATGAAAATCAATGCTGTCCCGGATCGCGCAGGCATTTTGGTTATGGGTCCAGAAGACCTGGAAAATGCCGATTATCCGGTGAAACAGAATAACCGGAAAAGCGGATTTCGTTTTTTCCGGGAAAATGCCGGAGGAAAACAACGGTTTAAACTGAATGCAGGAAACGGAACGGCCGATTCCTGGTTCGACGGGGGTGAAACTGCAACCGTCGATCAGACCATCGGCGAGTGGGTGCACATGGCCTTTACGATTTCAAGTACGGAATGCGTAGTTTATATTGACGGGCAGATAGTGAAGCAAGGGGCTTTCGATGGTATTGACTGGACCGGGTGCGATGTGCTTTCCATCATGTCCGGAGCACCCCGGTTTAGCGGCTGGGACCATCTTTCGGATGAAAGCCTGATGGATGAACTTCGCATGTTCAATTATGCGCTCTCTCAGGAAGAAATACAGAATATCATTACCGAGGAGTCCGGGAAAGATTTTACCTACACCCCAAAATACGAAGGAGAGATCTTTTACATGCCTTTTGAAGATAATTTCCTGGAATATGTATCGCAAAGTGAAGCAACCCCGGTGGGAACACCCGGATTCAGCAGCGACGGGAAAGTTGGAAAAGCCTATGCGGGAGCTCCGGAAGCATATCTGACCTTCCCGACCGGGGATTTGCAGGGAAATCAGTTCAGTGCAGTATTCTGGATGAAAATAAATCCAGTTCCCGACCGGGCCGGAATTTTGGTTATGGGTCCCGAGGATACCGAAAATGCCGAATATCCGGTGAAACAAAACAACCGAAACAGCGGATTCCGGTTTTTCCGTGAAAAGGCAGGAGACAATCAACGGGTTAAACTCAATGCCGGAACCGGGACTGCAGACAGCTGGTTTGACGGAGGAACCGCCGCCGAGGTAGATCCGGCAGCCAATGCATGGCATCACTTCGCTTTTTCTATCTCCGCAACGGAATGCACAGTTTATATTGATGGTGCCGTAGTGAGCCAGGGTGCATTCGACGGAATCAGCTGGGAGGGCTGCGATGTGCTTTCGGTCATGTCGGGAGCTCCCCGCTTTACCGGATGGGACCATGGATCCGATGAGAGCCTGATGGATGAATTGCGCCTCTTTAATAAGGCCCTCACCCAGGAAGATGTACAAACCATCATGAATGATGAAATTTAACAAATTCCGAAATGTTCAGGAGATTGTTTCGTTAGGTTATTCCAAAAAAGCGAAAGGCTGCCCGGGAGTCTCCGGACAGCCTTTTTCCCGGATAAAGTCAGAATGGAGACATCCCAACGGAACAATAACTTCCCGATCTTTTTATAAATTAACATTCAAAATCAGATGAAACGCATAATCATTGGTCTCTTGCTGACAGGTATTGTGACAGGCTGTGGTCCGTCGAAACAAAAATCAGCCACCCACGAAGGAACAGAAAAAACAGCGGAATCACTGAGCGATGAAGCCTTATTGGATTCAGTACAATACCGGACGTTTCAATATTTCTGGAATGGGGCTGAGCCCAATTCCGGAATGGCCCGGGAACGGTATCATGTAGACGATGTTTATCCGCAAAACGATAAACACATTGTAACTACCGGAGGTGGGGGCTTTGGACTGATGGCTCTTCTGGTAGGTATGGAACGGAATTTTATAACCCGGGAACAGGGATTCAGGAGGATCCAAAAAATAGTGGATTTCCTGGCCAATGCCGACCGGTTTCACGGAGTGTGGCCCCACTGGTTAAACGGAGAAACAGGAAAAGTCAAACCTTTCAGCACCTATGACGACGGTGGCGATATTGTGGAAACCGCTTTTCTTGTGCAGGGATTGCTGACCGTCAAGCAGTATTTCCTGAATGGCAATGCTGAAGAGAAAGAATTGGCTGCTGCCATTGATACCCTTTGGCGTGAGGTGGAATGGGACTGGCATCAGAAAGGAGAAAAGGTTCTCTACTGGCACTGGTCTCCCAATTATGGATGGCGCATGAACCATAAGATCACAGGATATAACGAGTGCCTGATCACCTATATTCTGGGTGCTTCATCTCCTACACATCCAATCTCCCCGGAAGCTTATCATGAAGGATGGGCTCAAAACGGGGATATCAAAGTGAACCATTCAACCGATGGGTATGCCCTCACCCTGAAACATCATGCCGATCCCCAAAAAGGAGGACCCCTGTTCTGGGCCCATTATTCCTTTTTAGGTCTCAATCCAACAAATCTGGCTGACCGGTATGCCAATTATTGGGAAAACAATGTGGCGCACACCATGATTAACCGGGCCCATTGTATCGAAAATCCCTATCATTACAAGGGATACGGAGCTGATTGCTGGGGTCTTACTTCCTCATATTCCGTTCCGGGGGCTGCCCAATATTTCAGAGACAATACCCTTCAAAAACCGAACCCCGATTCGTTGTCGGTTGAAAGTGGTTATGCCGGTCATAAACCCAGCCTCGACCTGGGGATTATCGCACCAACGGCTGCCCTTTCTTCCATTCCGTATGCACCCAAAGAGGTGATGCCCGTGATTCGTCATTTCTACGAAGACCTCGGGGATCAACTCTGGGGTCCTTATGGGTTTTACGACGCCTTCAGCGAAGCGTATAATTGGTGGCCGAAAAAATACCTCGCTATTGACCAGGGACCCATAGTCGGGATGATCGAAAATTACCGGTCCGGATTATTGTGGAATCTTTTTATGAAAAATCCGGAAATTCAGCAGGGATTGATTACATTGGGATTCTCTTTTTAGCAGGAAGACGACGAAATAAGGATACACCTCAGGTGAAAAGCCTTGTTTCGCACAACAAAACATACCAACCAGCAAAGGAAAGGAATAGAGTGGTCAGATTCATCGGTATATTCCATCTGTTGATCATCCTGATCCATACAGGGGTCGCTCAGGAAGTATATTTTTTTTCTGAAGGAACAGACGAGACTTATTATGATCAGGGAATTGTTGATGTGAATAACCTGGGGGAAAGTACTTTTGCCTATACCCATCCTCCGGGAGGACCCCAATGGAACGATAAAGTACCTTGTTCCACATTTGCTTTCAAGGGAACTACTTCCCTGAAGTTTTCCTATACCTCCTCTGAAAATGGAAACTGGAAAGTGTCTATTTATCGCAATGACTGGAGTACAGCGGATCTTACCCCAACCGATTCGCTCTCTTTTTACCTCTATTCAGAAGATGAGTTTCCGGCAACGGCTTTACCGCTTGTTGCCATAAAAACTGTCGGGCCCGGTGGATCCGGAGAAATAACCTCTTCCTTTTACCGCTTATCCGATTGGAACAGCAAGTTCAATCCGGGTGTCTGGAACCGCATTGTTTTTCCGCTTGACATCCTTTTTAATGAGAATGATCTGACCCGAGAAGCGGTCAAAGGAATCCTATTCAATCAGTCGGAGAATAACAATACTTCCCGGGAGCTATACCTTGATGAAATGGTTGCCTTCAGGAGTGAGGATGAGATTCCTCCGGTTGAGCATCTTACGGTCACCGGTTACGACAGCCATGCGGAGTTGAACTGGGATCCTCCGTCGCCCAACAGGATCTATCGGATCTATGCTTCTTTTGATCAGGGATCGACCTTTGAAATACGGGGTGAAACCGCTGAAAATGACTACCTTGATTTTGTTCCATCCAGGGAACGAAATGGTACGGTGATTTACAGGGTGGTAACCCTTCATCAGGGAAGAGAATCGGAAAGCATGGAACAGCAGACTGAGATCAGGGAATTCAGCGACGAAGAACTGCTGGATATGGTACAGCGTTACACGTTCCGGTATTTTTGGGAAGGAGCACACCAGGCTTCGGGGATGGCCCTGGAGCGTTCGAACGGCAATGGGCAGACTGCTGCTTCCGGGGCAACAGGCATGGGATTGATGGCTATGGTTGCAGCCCATGAACGGGAATATGAATCCCGGGAAGCAATTAAAGACCGGGTAGGAAAGATCCTGGATTTTCTTGCCAACTGTGAACGGCACCATGGAGCATGGTCGCACTGGTACCAGGCCGATACCTATCAAACCCAGCCCTTTTCGGAAATAGACGACGGAGGCGATCTCGTTGAAACATCCTACGTAGCCCAGGGCCTGATCGCCGTGAAGAATTATTTTACCGGCAACGATGCCAAATCGGTTCTAATACGGCAAAAAGCCGATACCCTCTGGAAAGAAATCGATTGGGACTGGTACCGAAAGTACGGGGAGTATGTATTGTACTGGCATTGGTCGCCCAATTATGCTTTTCAGAAAAACATGAAAGTGACGGGATGGAATGAGTGCCTGGTAACCTACATCATGGCAGCCGCATCCCCAACATACGGAATTCCCAAAGAAGTGTACCAACAAGGGTGGGCACGCAATGGAAGCATGGTGAATAAAAGAACCTATTACAACCATGAAATAAACCTTTCACCCAACTGGGGTGGCCCCCTGTTTTTTATTCATTATTCCCATCTGGGTATCAATCCGCAGGGGTTAAAAGATCAATATGCCGATTATTGGCTGGAACATGTGAATACCGCTGAAATTCATTATGAATACGCCAGGGCGAATCCTTTGAATCATACGAATTACAGCGAACAATGCTGGGGTCTGACGGCCAGCGATGATCCCTATGGTTACACCGCCCATCGTCCGATGAATAACGATAACGGAACGATTAGTCCAACTGCAGCATTGTCGAGTTTTCCCTATACCCCCGAAGAATCAATGAAAGCGCTGAAATACTTCTACCGCGAACGGGGCGCTGACCTTTTCGGACGATATGGATTCTTTGATGCCTTCAATGATAACCTCCAGTGGGTGAAAGAATCGTATATAGGCATAGACCAGGGACCCATTGTTGTGATGATTGAAAATTATCGTACCGGGCTTTTGTGGGATGTGGTAATGAAGGATGCGGATGTTCAGACCGGGCTCGATAAGCTGGGATTCCGGTATGAAACGCAAACCCGTTTCCTTGAAATTGAAAACAATGAAACGGTAAAGGTGTATCCAAATCCAGCATTCCAGACGGTTTTTATTGATCTGGATCCATCTTTCCGGAATAAAAAAATCACCGTTCAAATTTTCGGAATCGGCGGGGAACGGGTTTATTATGAGGAAACCATCCCTTCCACTCTGTCCCTGGAGATAAACGATCTCTTCGTAACCGGAGGGGTCTGTTTTATTCATTTGTCAAATGGTGAAAAGGAGATTCATTCTAAGGTGCTAATTCAAAACAGATAAATAAAATAGGTATGCGAATAAAAAAATTACTTTTCCTACCCCTCATTGCTTTTGTTTCCTGTCAGGTCAGCAACACCGGACCCGGCGATCCTGAAATGGATTCTTTCATTCACGATTTAATGGATGAGATGGTTCTTCAGGAGAAGATTGGGCAGTTGAATCTGGTAACCCAGGGTGGGGGTGTTCCGACCGGATCGGCGGTGAGCACCGATGTGGAAGAGAAGATCAGGGCCGGGAAGGTTGGGGGCATTTTTGGGGTGTATGGACCGGAAAAAGGGAGGCAAACCCAGCAGTTGGCTGTGGAAGAGAGTCGCCTGGGCATTCCCCTGCTTTTCGGGTCGGATGTGATTCATGGCTATAAAACAACCTTTCCCTTGCCTCTGGCCTTGTCGTGTAGCTGGGATATGGAACTGATTGAAAAAGCAGCCCGGATGGCTGCCACGGAAGCTACAGCCGACGGGATATGCTGGAATTTCTCTCCCATGGTGGATATTTCCCGTGATCCGCGTTGGGGGCGGATTGCTGAAAGCGGCGGCGAAGATCCTTTCCTCGGGACCCAAATAGCGCGTGCTATGGTAAAAGGCTATCAGAATGACGATCTAAGCAGCCATCATACCATGATGGCAACCGTCAAACATTTCGCCCTGTATGGAGCTTCCGAGGCAGGCCGTGATTACAATAGCGTGGATATGAGCCGGCTCCGCATGTATAACGAATATCTGCCTCCTTACAAAGCAGCAATAGATGCCGGTGTGGGCTGTGTGATGTCTTCATTCAATGATGTTGAGGGAATTCCGGCAACCGGAAATAAATGGTTGCTGACAACCCTCCTGAGAGACCGTTGGGGGTTCGACGGATTCGTGGTTTCCGATTATACCTCAGTCAATGAGATGATAGCCCATGGAATGGGTGATTTACAGGAGGTCTCAACCCTTGCCCTGAAAGCAGGAGTGGATATGGATATGGTGGGGGAAGGATTCTTAACAACCCTTGAGAAATCGTTAAACGAAGGAATCATTACAGAAGAGGCTATTAACAGGGCTTGTCGCCGGATCCTGGAGGCCAAATACAAACTGGGACTTTTTGAGGATCCCTACCGCTATTTGGATCCGGAACGTCCCGGAAAAGAGATCATGACTCCTGAGAACAGGCAGTTTGCCCGGGAGGCAGCAGCCCGCACTTTTGTTTTGTTGAAGAATGAAAACCAGGTGCTACCCCTGAAAAAAACGGGTACTCTTGCTCTGGTGGGGCCTCTGGCCAACAACCGGAACAATATGCTGGGAACCTGGGCCCCAACAGGGAATCCGGAATGGTCCGTTACGGTATGGGAGGGATTTGAAAATGTTGTTGGGGACTATGTCAAAATCCGGTATGCCAAGGGAGCCAATATCTCGGATGATCCCGAATTGGCAGCGAAAGTAAATGCTCTTGGTCTACGCATTGAAATAGACGATCGGCCTCCGGAGCGTCTCCTGGAGGAGGCACTCCAGGTGACCCAAAATGCAGATGCCATCGTTGCAGTAGTGGGAGAAGCCTCCGAGATGACCGGTGAGTCGGCAAGCCGTGCCGATATCTCGCTTCCCGAAAGCCAGAAGAAACTGATCCGGGCGTTGGCGCAAACAGGAAAACCGCTGGTGCTGGTGCTGATGACAGGACGCCCCCTGGTACTGGATGAAGAAATAAAACATGCATCCGCGATCCTTTTAACATGGCATCCCGGTGTGGAAGCAGGAAATGCTATCGCCGATGTATTGTTTGGCGATAAGGTTCCCTCCGGAAAACTGTCGGTTACATTCCCGCGAAGCGTGGGGCAGATTCCCATTTATTACCGGATGAAAAATACCGGACGCCCACAAGACGGTGATACCTTTGTCAAATTTCAGTCGAACTACCTCGATGTGCCGAATTCACCGCTTTTCCCCTTTGGTTTCGGACTCAGTTATACCCGGTTTATGTATGAACACCTGACCCTGAGTGAAAAAAGCCTTTCAGCCGGAGATACCCTGGAGATTTCAGTGGACGTGACGAACACGGGAGAATACGATGGAGAAGAGGTGGTGCAACTTTATATCCGCGATGTGGTCGCCTCGGTTACCCGCCCGAAAAAAGAACTGAAAGCATTCCGGAAAGTGAGAATTCCCAAAGGAGAAACAAAAAAAGTTCGTTTCAAGCTTTGCGAAAAAGACCTGGGATTTTATGACGCCAACGAAAATTTCATTACAGAACAAGGCGATTTTTCCGTTTTTATAGGAGGTGATTCACAGGAAGTTCTGGAAGGGTCTTTTGAATTAGAATAATTCTCCGGGGCTATGTCTCGGGGTTTGCTTATATTCTCCCCTGATTTTCAGGGGAGATGCCAGCTGGAAGGCTGACAGAGGGGTTAAATAAGAACCCTTCATCACCAGGTTCCCTTCAGGCCCTCCTGAAGAGCCTTGTTGTAATTCGCAAGGTTGAATTCATACAGGTAAGGGGATTTGAATGCCCCGCCGGTTTTGCGTTCCTCCAGTTTATTGAGAATTTTATAGGTGAGTATTTTCCGCTGGAAATTGCGGCGGTCGAGTTTCTTGCCTAAAATAGTCTCATACAGTTTTTGGAATTCAGGCATTGTGAATTTGTCAGGCAACAGGTTGTAGCCTATGGGTTGAAACTGTAACTGATACCTGAGGGCTTCCCTGGCTTTTTGGACAATTAAGCTATGATCCAGGATCAAAGAGTTTGCCTCAGATAGTGTTTTCCATTCGCATGCGATGGAAAATTCATCGGGGGCAGGAACCACTTTCGTATATTCAACCAGCGCATAAAAACCGATCGAGATGAACCGGTTGTTAAACCACTCAACGTTTGATTTTCTGCCCAATCGTTTTACATCCTGAACAATCGGATTGGCTCTGGAGCGGTCGGGTGCGCTGAAAACATGAAACTGGTGCAGGAAAACATGGTCAACACCCGTCCGGCTTTTTAAAACCCTCTTGGCAGCCTCTTCGAGCGTTTCCTCCCATTCAACAAAACCGCCCGGCAAAGCCCACTCTTTGGTCATCCCTGTTTGAAGCAACAGAATTTTTAAGCGATTTTCATGAAAACCAAAAACCACACAGTCGAGTGATATATGGTTCAAATATTTTTCCGGGTTAAAACGCATGGGTCTGTAAGACTGTTAGGTTTCTATCTGCAAAGAAACAAAATAAACAGATTTTTTTGATATATTGCCTGAAAAAACTATTATTGTGTCTGTTGGACACAAATCAAGAAAAAAGGTAAGGTTAACGATCCACAAGGCAAGCCAGGAGAGAATTTAGGGAACCTCCCGGGTATCCAGGTACCAATGGGGATCGGAGAATTATTTAGCGCAAAGAGCAGAGGTATCTGAACGATTCATAAAATTTAAAAATACGACCATGAACAAATTGAACCGACGGGCTAAAACAATGCTTGTTGTCACTGTTTTTGCAGTGCTTCTATTCGGTCCTGGCTGTCTTCAGGCACAGCAGGCAGGGACTAAAGAAAAGGATATTCAGCGGATCATTTCTTCCCTGACACTGGAAGAAAAGGCGCAGTTGTTAATTGGTACCGGGATGTTTTTCCCGATACCGGATTCGTTACGGCAGAACATGCCTCTCATGTTTGGGTTGGGACAAACCGAAGAAACCGATTATTCCCGGATGGTGGATAAGGTACGAAGTTATTTGCCGGGGGCTGCAGGTTTCACGGCGGAGTTTCCTGAGAAGGGAATTACTACCCAGGTGTTGGCCGACGGGCCGGCGGGATTGCGTATTTCCCCGTCAAGAGAGGGCGATGATAATACGTATTATTGCACTGCTTTTCCGATAGCCACTGTCTTGGCTTCTTCCTGGGATACGGAGCTGGTTGAGCAGGTGGGACGAGCTATGGGGAAAGAAGTGCTGGAATATGGAGCCGATGTGATTCTGGGACCGGGCATGAATCTCCAGAGGGATCCGCTTTGTGGAAGGAATTTTGAATACTATTCGGAAGATCCGCTGGTAACCGGTGAAATGGCAGCAGCAATGGTCCGGGGAATCCAATCCAATGGGGTAGGGACATCCATCAAGCATTTTGCCGTGAACAACCAGGAAACCATGCGTATGTCAGTCAATGTCATGGTCAGCGAACGCGCATTGCGTGAATTGTATCTGAAAGGATTTGAAATTGCCGTTAAGGAAGGTAAACCCTGGACCGTCATGTCTTCCTATAACAAAGTCAACGGCCCCTATGCTTCTGAGAGCCACGATCTGTTGACCAAAATTTTACGGGATGACTGGGGTTTTGAAGGGTATGTGATGACCGACTGGGGAGGTGGCAGCGATATAGTAGCCCAAATGAAAGCGGGAAACGATGTAATTATGCCAGGTTCACCAAACCAAATTGAAGAGTTGATAGCCGCTGTTGAAGAGGGGGAACTGGATGAGACCGTACTCGACCGCAACCTTGTGCGGGTGCTGAAAATTATGAAAAAAACACCGCGTTACAACGGACACAAACACGGAGATCCGGAGCTGAAAGCGCACGCGGAGGTTACACACCAGGCAGCGACTGACGGTATGGTACTTCTGAAAAATGAAAAAAATGCCTTGCCATTTGGTGCCTCGGTTAAAAAAGTAGCCGCTTTTGGAGCTACTTCGCTGGATATCATTTCAGGTGGAACAGGAAGTGGCGATGTAAATGAAGCATACACCCTTTCTTTGTATGATGGATTGGTAAACAACGGGCTTACACCCGACAGGGAACTGGCTGGTATCTATGAGGAGCATATACAGGCCGAAAAAGCAAAAAACAAACGACCTACCAATCCGTTGGCTGCTTTGATGGGAGGCAAAGAACCGGTAGCTGAGATGGCCGTATCCGCAGAATTGGCAGAAAAAATGGCCGAACAGAATGATATAGCCCTGATCACCATCGGCAGGAATGCCGGCGAAGGTGGAGACCGCAAAGCCGAACCCGGGGATTTTTACCTTACCCATATAGAAAAAGGGATGATCCGTACTGTTTCGGAGGCTTTTCACAAAAAAGGAAAACAGACTGTGGTGGTTCTTAATATTGGGGGAGTCATTGAAACAGCCAGCTGGCGCGACCTGCCCGATGCGATCCTGTGTGCATGGCAACCCGGCCAGGAAGCAGGAAATTCCATTGTAGATATCCTCACCGGAGAGGTCAATCCCTCCGGGAAACTGGCGGTCACTTTTCCCCTTTCCTATGAGGATGCACCTACAGCGGAATATTTCCCGGGACATGAAATAAAACAGGAGGGCGAAGCAGATGACGCTCCCGATATGTCGGGGTTTTCGTTCATGAGACGCACACCCTGGGAGGTAATTTATACAGAGGATATCTATGTGGGGTACCGTTACTACACAACCTTTGACGTTCCGGTGGCTTATGAATTTGGCTACGGACAATCGTACACTGATTTTGAGTACAGCCAACTGCAATTAAACACGGAAGAGTTTCAAGGAGAACTGGAAGTTTCTGTGCGCATAAAGAATACGGGAAAGGTTACCGGCCGTGAGGTGGTAGAGGTGTATGTCAGTGCTCCTTCCGGAACACGGAATAAGCCGGAGCTCGAACTGGTGGCTTTTGGTAAAACAAAACCGTTAAAACCCGGAGCCGGAGAAACATTGAAATTTGCACTAACAACCGAAGAACTGGCTTCCTTTGATGCATCCTCATCCTCATGGATCGCCGATGCCGGGGAATATACAATTAAAGTAGGGGCCTCTGCCCTGGATATAAGAGAAAAAGCGACCTTTCAGCTGATGAATCCGATGAATGCCGGAAAGGTTACCAAAGCCCTGGTGCCCACACGGGATTTTGATCGACTCACGGGGAAATAAGAATAGAGATTTATAAGAGAAAGTTGTTGTTTGTTAAACCATAAAAAAATTACAACCATGAAACGCTTTTCCTTTGGTTTATTGACTGCCTGTTTGGGGTTTTTGCTCTTTGGGTGCACCCAATCTGTTCCGGTAAGGGAAACTGTTCACACCGAAAGCGGGAAGGTCAGCGGTGAGTTCATTGATTCGTCGGGAGTTACTGTGTTCAAAGGCATTCCTTTTGCGGCTCCTCCGGTAGGGGATCTGCGGTGGAAAGCGCCTCAGCCGGTGAAGAAATGGGAGGGAATAAAAGAATGCACCCGGTTTTCTGCAAGCCCGATGCAATCTACACCGGTTCCCTTTATGATGTGGACCCAGGAATTCATAGCTCCCCGGGAACCCTTGAGTGAAGATTGCCTCTACCTGAATCTATGGACCGGAGCCGAAAAAGCCGGCGAAAAACGCCCGGTATTTGTCTATATCTACGGAGGTGGATTCAACAGCGGATCAGGGGCTGTGCCGGTGTATGACGGAGAAGAAATGGCAAAAAAAGGATTGGTTTTTATAACCTTCAACTACCGGGTTGGGATCCTGGGTTTCCTGGCCCATCCGGAATTAACCGCGGAATCGGAATATCAGGCTTCCGGAAATTACGGCTTGCTGGATCAGGTGGAAGTGCTCAGATGGGTGCATAAAAACATTGAAGCCTTTGGGGGAGATCCTTCCAATGTGACCATTGCCGGTCAGTCGGCAGGTGCCTTTAGTGTGAATTACCTGGTGGCTTCACCTTTAACCAAAGGGTTGATACACCGCGCCATAGCTGAGAGCGGGGGTACTGTGCTTCGGGTAGGAAATTCCCTGCGGGGTGAGGGTTTGGCGGAGGCTGAGAAAACAGGCAAAAGATGGGCTGAAGCACTGGGAATCAAATCCCTTGCTGAAGCAAGAGCCCTGTCTGCTGAAAAAATTGCGGGGGTTGCCGGCCCCGGAGAACCCATCGTGGATGGCTATGTGATCCCGGAACCGGTGGAAGAGATCTTCGAAAAAGGAAAGCAAAACGATATTCCTCTCATCCTGGGATGGAATGAAGACGAAGGATTCGGAGGACCACCCCGGCCGGCGGAAGAATTTAAAAAACAGGTAAAACAACGCTTCGGAGAAAAAGCCGGGGAGTTTTTATCCCGATTTCCCATTGAATCAGACGACGATGCCTTTGCCCTTCAGAATGACCTGGGGGCTCTGCAAATCTTTGGTGTGCAATCGTATAAATGGATGTTGCTTCAGCATCAAACCGGCACAGCCGATGTTTATCTCTACCGGTTTGAAAGGGACCTGCCCTATGCCGACGGCATGCAGGATCACGGAGCTTTCCACACCGGAGAAGTACCCTATGCCTACAACAACTTAAAAATGAGTCCCCGTCCCTGGGAAACCGTGGATTATGAACTGGCTGCCAGGATGTCGGATTACTGGGTAAACTTCGCAGCAACCGGAAATCCAAATGGCAACGGACTTCCCCATTGGGAAGCATGTACACCCGACAACCTGAAAGCCATGATCTTTGATACGGAAATAGAATGTACCGGATTACCCAATGCTGAACTCCTGGATTTCCTCGAAGAATATTATTCCTCACAGGATGGCTACTAAAGCAGGCAAATTGCCTTTTTATGAAACGAGCATGATGTTTTTAAACACTCAAAGAGTATGATTGTAATTTTATGCGAGTTCCATATGATACCTTTGAAAATAAACAATTATAATCATATGAAAATTAACCATTAACAATAAAAGAGATGAAGATAAGAACGAACCCTTGTTACCTATGGCTTGTTACTGCCTTTTTTCTTCTTTGTATGATGTCTTCCTGTGGTCCCAAATGGATGGAAGAGGATAAAGGAGATTTTATTCTGGTTCGCAATTCAGGAGGACAAGCCCTGGGGTATTCTCCTGAGTCGGGTATTACAATCCTTGAGGATAAAGGATTTGCTTTTAAGGATCTGAATAAAAACGGGATGTTGGATGCCTATGAGGATTGGCGTTTATCTTTCGATGAGCGGGCTAAAGATCTGGCTTCCAGGATGTCGGTTGAAGAGATTGCGGGACTCATGTTATACAGCGCACACCAGTCGATACCGGCAGGAGGAAGAGGTCCTTTTGGAGGCGCTACCTACCATGGG
>CAYPAW010000038.1:0-3058 GCA_964408795.1 uncultured Mariniphaga sp. | reverse complement strand
TTCCCCGGGAATTTGGGAGAAATCCTCAACGCACGAAATGTTTTAGATGAGGATCGCATGATAAGAGTAAGAAACAAAGCAAAAAGCAGGCAAGGAGTTTGTGTACGCCGGGATTTTGGGGGAGAGCCTTGCCGGGAAGAGAAAAAAAAGAAGCAGGTAAGGGCATTGGGGATGCTGGCCGGTATTTTGCTGATGCTGTTTTTCGTTGCGTGCCATCAGGCGCTTGACAAAAAGCTGGCCGAACTGAACCGTGGGAGTGCTGAACCTTCGGGTATTGTAGTGGATTATCCGCGAAACGGGACTATTTTTCCACCGGAGATGCCGGCGCCTGAATTTTTATGGCACGATCCATTTCCCGGGGAGGGGAAATACCTTTTTTCAGTGACTACGCGGGAGGGGGAAGAGCTCGTGACCCAAAGGGTAACCTCACGCAACTGGAGACCAGAACCTGAGGTTTGGGAAACCTTGAAATCCGTTTCGAAGCATGAAACGTTGTTTTTCACCCTTGCAGGTAAGGGCAAAGGAATCCTCAAAAATACCCTTTCCTCGGGACGGATCTCTTTCTCTTTTTCTTCAGATTCGGTAGGAGCTTCGGTTTTTTTCCGGGAAGTTCCCCTGCCTTTTGGGTATGCCGTGAACCATGTGGATGAAATTGAATGGTACATGGGACGTGTGGATGGAGGGAAACCACGGAGAGTACTGGCCAACATACCGGTTTGTGCCAACTGCCATTCTTTTACCAAAGATGGCTCCCACATTGCCATGGATGTGGATTATGCCAACGACAAGGGTTCCTACATAGTTGCTCCTGTGGAGGATACCATCAACATGACTTTTGATAAGATCATTACCTGGAGTGATTATAAGAGAGAAGACGGGGAACGAACCTTCGGGTTGTTGTCGCAGATCTCCCCCGATGGAAGGTATGTATTGTCGACCGTCAAAGACCGTTCTGTGTTTGTTCCGGTGGATAATCTGATGTATTCGCAGCTTTTCTTTCCCATTAAGGGAATTCTGGCTTTTTATGACTCGGAGAAGGAGGTCTTCAAAGCGCTTCCCGGAGCCGATGATCCGTCGCTGGTTCAGAGCAATCCCAACTGGTCACCCGACGGAAAGGAGGTTCTGTTCAGTCGTGCTTCCCGGTATTACTCGGCTGCCCTGGCTAAATCAGACGATATTGTAGTGAACCCGGAGGATGTCATGGAATTTATCAACCATGAAAAGGATTTTAAGTTTGACCTGTACCGGCTGCCTTTCAATGAGGGTTCCGGCGGAGAGCCTCAGCCGGTGCCGGGAGCTTCCCACAACAACCTGAGCAATTTCTTTGCCCGCTATTCACCCGATGGGAAATGGGTTGTTTTCTGCCAGGCGGAGAATTTCATGCTTCTGCAGCCCGACAGCAAACTCTATATCATGCCGGCAGAGGGAGGGACTCCCCGTCTGATGAACTGCAATACCGGGAACATGAATTCCTGGCATTCGTGGTCGCCCAACGGGAGATGGCTGGTTTTTTCCTCCAAGGAACGGGGGCCCTACACCCAGTTGTATCTGACCCATATTGATGAAGAGGGAAACGACTCACCGGCGGTTCTGCTGGAAAATCTGGTTTTCCCGGAGCAGGCCGCAAACATTCCCGAGTTTGTAGACGACAGTCACCGGAAACTCATCGCTTTGGTGGATTCCTTTTCGCAATCGGCTTTTTACTATGTGAGCATGGCCCGAAGCGAAATTACACACCGGGAATTTGTTAGCGCACACCGCAACCTGGAAAAAGCCATCGCACTTGACAGCAATTACTTTGATGCCTACCTGGAAAAAATTACCCTGGATGTACGGTTGGGACAAACCGGTCGGGAGGAAAATATCTTGGACCAGGAAAAGGCGTATCGGTTAATCAATGAACGTCTGCAGAAAAAACCGGACGACCCGTCTCTGCTCCTGAAACGAGCCAACCTGGAGTATTATACCGCCAGAGAGGAAGAAGCCTTAAACGATGTACTGAAAGCTGTTGAATTGAATCCCGGGTATTACGATGGCTATGAACTGCTGGCTTTGCTATACCAGAAAAAGGGAGATCATCAGGGAACCTTGAATGCCTACCGGAAATTGCTGGATTTAAATCCCAACGATAAATTCACGAAATTCAATCTGGCTCTTTTCTATAAGAACCAACGAAACCTTGATCCGGCAAACCGGCTGGCCGATGAGTTGATTCATTCTTTTCCGGACGAGGCACGTTTTTATGGACTGAAAGCCGATTTGCTCTATATGACCGGCGACAATGAGGGAGTGAGAAATATCCTGGACCAGGCAATCGTGGAAAATCCAGCGAGTTATGAAGGATACCTTAAACGGGGTTTGTTCCTGGAAACACAGAAACAACAAGATCTGGCGGAGATGGATTTTAAAAAAGCCATTGTCCTGTTAACAGCACAAATCGAACAAAATCCGGAAGACCTGGAGTTTCTCTTGTTCCGATCGGAACTCTATGAGAAAATGGGCGATGTGGAGCATGCCCTTCTTGATTATGAAAAAATTCTGACTTTCCTGCCGATGAATTATAAGATATTAACACGGAAAGCCCAGCTTGAGTATGCACGGAAACAATGGCAGGAGACCCAAAGAACCCATACCCTGCTGATTGAAAACTTTGTGCCTCAATCCGATTTTTATTTCAATCGTTGCTATGCCAATATCATGCTGGGTAACCGGGAGCAGGCTGTCGCAGATCTGAATACGGCACAGGACCTGTCAAAGAATAATTCATACAGACTGTATGATCTGGCGATCCTGAGAATCAACCTGGAAGATTATGACGGAGCCCGTAAAGATCTGGAAAAGCTGGCTTCCTTTTTATCCGAGAAACGAAAAAAAGGCACTTACAACGATGGGGATATAAAATTACAAGCCATGATTTCCGAACAGTTGCAGAACCTAAATTGATTCCCGTTCATTGCATACAAAAAAAAACAGGGCATGCAGCCCTGTTTTCATTTGGTGTTGTTTACAATATTAATTATCGGTCAGTGTATACGTTACGGTAATTTCGGTATCTCCA
>CAYPAW010000037.1:0-15203 GCA_964408795.1 uncultured Mariniphaga sp. | reverse complement strand
GCAAGAACATCCCAATGCCATTCGGTAAGAGGACAATAACCAAATCCATAAAAAAAACCAAGTACAACCCACGAGAGTCCTGTTGCGATCAATAAGCCCAGGTTCCATTTGCGGAGGGGCCGGAATATCCAACCGAAAAGGTTAAATACGATAACCGCCAAATGAAAAACTACAAAAAAAACATCAAGCAAATCGTATGGATTCATGGAATCTGTAATGCTCTAACCTCTTTCGTGAAGCCTTATCCAGTTAATTCTTTAAGAAGAACGCGTGCTTCCCGGAAGGAGGTAAGGTGATATTTTGCCAGGGTTTTATCAATTCCCACTTTTATGGTAACTGCGAATTCAGGAAGTTCCTCATAGAGATGTTCATCGGTGTAATCATCGCCTATGGCTAAAACAAAATCCGCTGGATTCTCTTGCAGGTAAGCGGTTGCTGCGGTTCCTTTATTCAGGGTCATATTTCTTATTTCCAGGCATTTGTTTCCCTCAATGACTTCCAGTTGAAGGTTTGAGGTCATGCTGCTGAGTTCATCTTTCAGTTCTACGGCTCTGGATAAAGCCAGGTCGGGATCTGTATTGCGGTAATACCAGGCAAGGGAATGCGTTTTTTCTTCAAACCGGCTGGCTGGGGTACGGTCAGTATATGCCTGAACAATAGGAAGTACCTGTTGTTTCCACTGATTATTCAGAAAGGTATTCTCCGTACGCTGCCATTCAGTGCCCGGTTTTTTTATCCATATTCCATGTTCTGCAATCAGAATATACTTCTGTAATGCAAACCATTTATCAAAGTAATTTTTATTCCTGCCGGTTACCAGAACGACATCCGTATGCCTGGTATGAGCCAGTTTATCGAGGATTTGATACAGTTCCCTGTCCGGACGCGTTTTAAGATGGTCTTTTTCCAGGTTTACCAGGGTGCCATCATAATCCAGGAAGAGTACCCTTTTTCCGGCTTTTTGATAGGCTGCAAGGATCCGTTTTTGATCGGCCTGGGTAATTTCCCTGGATACATATTTTTTCTGGATGATGGACATGGCTTCCAGGGCATCGATAAATTCCGAAGCCCACCGTTTTACATCATACCGTTTTATCCTTTGCTGAAGAAGCGTTATGATCTCTTTTTGTTCATCAGCAGGCATTTCGAGGGCCTGTTTCAGGGTATCTGCAATTTCGTTTTTATTGTGCGGATTGATATTCAGTGTTTCACTCATCTCCTTATAAGCACCTGCCATCTGACTCAGGATGAGTACTCCGGATTGATCGGTCCGGGTGGCAATAAATTCTTTGGCTACCAGGTTCATACCGTCGCGAACCGGAGTAATCAATGCTACATCGCAGGAATGGTATAATTCAATGAGATTCTCAAAGGGCAGAGAACGGTAAAAATACCATACAGGAGTCCAGTTGATATACGAATACCTTCCGTTGATCCTTCCCACCAGTTCATCGATCTCGCTTTTCATGGCCTGGTATTGCTCCACATGAATCCGTGAAGGTACAGCCAGCATCAGAAGAGTGACTTTGCCCTGGTATTCCGGATATTTATTCAGAAAATGTTCATAGGCTCTTAGCCGATGAGGAATTCCCTTGGAATAGTCGAGGCGGTCAATGCTCAGGATGAGCTTCCGGTCGGGACCCTCCCGGTAATATTTGTCAATCTCGGTTTTTAATGCCGATTGTTTATCCGGAGTTTTCTTCTTGCTTTCCAGGGAAGCCTGGTAGAATTTTTCGTAATCAATGCCCATGGGAAAAGACTCTGTTTTGGCAATCCGGGTTGCCATTCGGATTTGATTCATGTAAGTGTTGTACCCAAACAAACGGCGAACCGAACTTAAAAAATGGCGCTCATAATCGTACGTATGAAACCCAATCAGGTCAGCTCCCAGCAATCCCTCCAGGATTTCTCTCCGCCAGGGTAAAACACGGAATAACTCAAAGGAGGGAAAGGGAATATGTAGAAAATATCCAATCAATGCTTCAGGAACCCTGTCGCGTATCATTTTCGGAAGAAGCATAAGATGGTAATCGTGAATCCATATTTTATCTCCAGGTTTAATATACTGGATCATCTCCTCTGCAAATTTCTCATTGACTTTCACATAGGTATCCCAATAAAGATCCTCAAAGTGAACATACTCCAGAAAATAATGAAAAAGAGGCCAAATGGTTTTGTTGCTGAACCCTGAGTAATATAATTTCTTTTCCTCCCGGGAGAAATATACCGGATGGCATTTTTCCTGAGCCAGTATTTTTTCAATTTCCTTCCGGGTTTGATCATCAATTTCTGATTTTTCAAAGCCCGGCCATCCGAACCATTTGCTTTGGTATTTCTTATAGACCGATTTCATGCCGGTTGCCAGTCCACCTACGCTTGGAATTACCTGAATATCCTCTTTCTTTGCCTGTATATTTAGCGGAAGCCTGTTTGAAGCGATGATTAATCTTTCCATAATTCTTTGTTTACTACCCTTGATTCGGGTATACCCGAATCAAGGGATTAGGTTACATTGATGTTCTTTTTCTTTTCCTGTGTATACCTTTCAAACAGGAATAAAAGCGGAATTGTTTACAAGAAGAAACGGATGAATGGATGTTGGATATTTGATACATGTCGCGTGTTCCTGGTTCTATGAATCCGAGAATTCGAATGTCCGAATATCTGAAAATCCAACTCGCAATTCGAAATTTGTAACTCGAGATTCATAATTCGCAACTAATTCCTGGCTCCTGGCTCCTGGTTCTTGGTTCTATTAATCCAATAATCCGAAAATCCGATAGTCTGAAAATCCGAGCATCCAACTCGCAACTGGATTTTCGTTACACATCCGGGGTTTGTCGGTTTTTCTTTTTTTGAGCGGTTTTCTTTTTTTTGTCCAGTCTTTTGTGTTGGGATGCGATGGTGGGTTGGGTTTTTACTCGTTTTTTACGGGGTGTAAGGGCTTTTGCCAGGAGCTTATAAAAACGGTTTGTTACGGCTTCTTTGTTTTCCAGTTGGGTACGTGCTGACTGGCTAGCCAGCAACAGTTCTCCCTCTGCATTTATCCGGTTGCCCAGAACTGCGTGAATTTGTTTTTTTTCCTCCTCCGTAAGCAGAAGCGATGAATCTACATGAAAACGCAGTTCGACCCGTGTATTCACCTTGTTCACATTTTGTCCTCCCGGTCCGCTGCTGCGCGAGGCTGTGAAAATAAATTCGGGGTTAAAATTTCTTTTCTCAGTCATTTATCTTCTTGTAGCAAGATGGGAACGGTAGCGCTTTTTGGCCTCTTCAGGATCCGCATTGGCATCAATATAAATCCTTGTTTTATAATCGATGATTACTTCCTGCATCTTTGATACGTCAGGGGACTTAAAATTCGGTTGTCTCTTTGATTGCATCATAAACTCCATATTTTTTATACCATCCTGTATCAGGGACTGGCTTCTCTCCTGCATTTCAGAATAAAGATACAGCGGGCAGGTCTTACATATCCCATGCCCTTTATTAAAAAAAACTAAATCCTGCAGAAGATTATATCTACTCCGAAACTATTTTCAGTGATTGAAAAAATCAAACCCTGAATCCTTCCAGCATTTATTTTGGATAATCGGAACGTGAATATACAAAAAAAATACCAAAGTTCCTTTTATTTAACAGAAATTAACCTCTCACATTCAGCCATTTTTCCTGGCGGGGATTATTTTATTACCGAACACTTATTCCTTCTTTGTAGCGATATCATTCTTATTAACCCGAATAATTCATGAATTATTCCTGTCTCCGACAGCGACTAAGATTCAGTAAAACTTTCTTCAAAAGTTTAACTTCATCTAAGTCGGGATTAACCTGAGCTTTATTCATATTTTTTAAAATTTATGAATAGCTCAGGTTAAAATAAAAGGGTACCAAAGATCCATGAAAAAGAATGAGTGTTTTTCCGGGTTTCTTGCGAAACAATTTTTTGTCATCAGGCATAAAAAAAATGCCGTTGTAAAACAATCCAGTACAACGGCATTGGTGACCCCACCGGGATTCGAACCCAGATCGCAAGAACCGGAATCTTGTATTCTGTCCATTGAACTATGGGGCCTTCCCTCAAAGGGCACAAAAATATTAAATTCTTTTTCTTTAGCATACTATAATACGGTATATTTCTTGGTAAAATTCATCATTTGTAGTATAAATAAATTTCTTAACTACCCGTTTAAGGATTAAATCAAATGGTTATTTTTACATTTATTATAGCGTGTATGAAAACAAAACAAAGCCTGGAGAAATACCATACTTTTTTTGAGTCGTACTATGATTCATTCAGGGGGCTAAATGCCGAACAGCGCAGGAATTTCGAAATAAAGAAAGGGCATTCCTACCGGGTAGCTTCTCTGATGCAGGAAATGGCAGTGGAACAGTGCCTGCCTGAGAATATAAAATCGGTATCTTATTGCACCGGATTGTTTCATGATATGGGTTGGTTCCCACTTTATATCCGGCATAGTACGTATAAAGCTTCTGCAGAGGATCATGCTGCCCTTTCTATTGTGGAGCTTCAAAAAAACAGGTGGAGGGAGCTGGTGGATCCTTCCCTGGTTGAAACAGTGGAAAGGGCTATTTTTTATCACAACAAATATGACATACCCGGGAATCTTTCTCGTGAGGTAACATGTCTGGCTTATCTTCTTCGTGATGCCGATAAATTGGATATCCTGGAGGTACTATGCAACTACTATGAAAGAAGAGATGCCAACCCCAACCATACCCTGACGTGGGGATTGCCTGAAGGGCATAAAGTATCCGATGAGGTGGCTGAATACCTGAGACAACAAAAAATAGTCCCTAAAACAGCGGTAAAAAACAAACACGATATTAAAGCGCTTCAGATGTCATGGGTCTACGACATCCATTTCAGGGTTGCATTTCAGAAACTGGCTCAAAAAAGATTCATCGAAAGAATTTACCAGTTTCTGCCTAAATCGGAAACCGTCATTGAATTTTACCGGAACATTAAAATAACCATTGAAAACCGTATTTCTTCGTGATGCAAAAATCTTTTCAAATCAGTACAGACAAACACAACGGATTATATGATATCACAGGGCAGGTTGAGGAGGTCGTTCAATCGGCTGGCATACTTAATGGGATTGTGAATGTGTATGTTCAGGGAGCCACGGCCGGGATCATGATTCAGGAGAACTGGGATGAGTCTGTTCAGAACGATGTTATAACGCTATTCAAAAAGTGGATACCTTCCGGGGTGTGGGAACATGACAAGCAGGACAATAACGGAGATTCCCATCTGAAAGCAGGTATTGTGGGGCCGGGAGAGACCATTCCTATCATAAACGGTAAAATAGGCCTGTCGACCTGGCAAAATATCTTTCTGTGCGAATTTGACGGTCCCCGCAGCAAACGGAATGTGGTGGTTACCCTGCTGGAATCGGGAAAACAATGAGCATCCGGGATTCACGAATGACGCCATTCGCAGATCTTAAAAAAAAAATAAATGATTCATACGATGAGACAAATATTCTATTTCTGCCTTTCAGGAATTCTCCTGGCTGGATGCAGCCAGGCTCCCCCTCCGGAACCCTATGGTGCGGTGCCCAGTGAAAGGCAACGGGCGTGGCATGAAACAGGGTTTTATGCTTTTGTTCATTTTAATATGAACACCTTCACAAACAAAGAATGGGGGTATGGCGATGAAAAACCCATACAGTTCAATCCCACACACCTTGATTGCCGGCAGTGGGCCAGGATTTGTAAGGAGGCGGGCATGCAAGGGATCATTCTCACAGCCAAACACCACGACGGTTTTTGTCTCTGGCCTTCGCAATATACCAGACATTCCGTGAAAAACTCGCCCTGGAAGAACGGAAAAGGAGATGTTGTGCGTGAGCTATCGGAAGCATGCCGCGACTACGGTCTGAAAATGGGAATTTACCTGTCACCATGGGATCGAAATCACCCCGATTACGGAAAACCGGAATACCTGACCTACTACCGGAACCAGTTACGTGAACTGCTGACGAATTACGGCGATATCTTCGAAGTATGGTTCGATGGAGCCAACGGAGGTACAGGATGGTATGGCGGAGCCAATGAAAACCGGAAAATTGATAACCGTACCTATTACGACTGGGAGAACACATGGAAGATTGTTCGTGAACTGCAGCCCGATGCCTGTATATTCAGCGACGGTGGACCCGATGTGCGCTGGGTAGGCAATGAGAAAGGATATGCCGGAGAAACAAACTGGTGTACCCTGAACCGTAAGGATTTTGCCCCGGGGGTAGTTTCCGACCGGAAATTTCTTCAGGAGGGACAGGAGGATGGATCCCACTGGGTCCCTGCCGAAGTGGATGTATCCATACGCCCGGGATGGTACTACCATCCTGAAGAAGACAACCAGGTGAAATCATGGGAGACATTGCTGAATATTTATTATTCTTCGATAGGAAGAAATGCCAACCTTCTTCTTAATTTTCCTGTTGATCCCCGGGGTTTGATTCATGAGAAAGACGTAGAGCAGGTTTTGAAACTGGCAGAAACAGTACGGGCTGATTTTTCGGAAAACCTGGCTTCCGAAGCAAAAATATCCGCCTCAGAAGTTCGGGGCAGAGGTCCTGACTTCGGACCAGCCAATGTTCTTGACAGGAATAACGAAACCTACTGGGCTACCAATGACGGCCAGACAACCGGTTCGCTGACCCTGAATTTCAGAAAACCCACAACCTTCAACCGCTTCATGGTTCAGGAATATATCCCTCTGGGCCAACGGGTTCAGGCGTTTACACTGGAAGCTTTTATAGAGGATAAATGGAAAAATATTGCATCGGAAACAACCATCGGGACTAAACGAATACTACGGTTTCCGGATATAACCACAACAAAAGTACGGTTTACCATAACAGCTGCCAAAGCCTGCCCCGTGATACAGGAACTGGGAGTTTTTAAGGCGGAACCGGTATAAAACGAAGAAACAGCTCAAATGTCATAAAATAGCCGGGAAGATCGTTTTATATTTGTTTGTAACGTTAAACTTAAAACATCTTTAGAAATGGCTGAATTCAGATATCAGGACCCGTATCCAATCACGAGAGATGAAACCCGTTACCGTTTGTTAACCAAAGAATATATTTCCGTCAGGGAACTGGATGGAAGAAGAATCCTGCAGGTTGCCCCGGAAGGCCTGGAGTTATTAGCCCGTGAGGCGATCAGTGATGTCTCTTTTTATCTCAGGACATCGCATCTGGAAAAGCTGGCTCATATTCTGGAGGATCCCGAAGCTTCCGATAACGATCAATTTGTAGCCTATACCATGCTTATGAACCAGGTAGTGGCTGCTGAAGGGGAACTGCCGACATGCCAGGATACAGGAACTGCCATTGTTATGGGGAGAAAAGGAGAGGATGTCTATACCGGTGTGCAAGATGCCAGGTATCTTTCACAAGGAATCTTCACGACCTACCGGGATAAAAACCTCCGGTATTCACAGGTTATCCCTTTTTCTTTGTTTGAAGAGAAAAACAGCGGAACCAATTTACCGGCGCAGATTGATATTTTTGCAGTGCCGGGAAATAGCTATGAGTTTTTGTTTATCACCAAGGGAGGAGGTTCTGCGAACAAAACCTACTTGTATCAACAAACCAAGTCGTTGCTTACGGAAGAGAATCTGACAAAATTTGTCCGCGAGAAAGTCAGGGATCTTGGGGCTGCGGCTTGTCCACCGTATCATCTGGCCCTGGTCATCGGGGGAACCTCGGCGGAAGCAACCCTGACAGCCGTTAAAAAAGCTTCGGCCGGTTATTACGATCACCTCCCTACCGAAGGCAATGAAGGAGGCCAGGCGTTTCGTGATCCGGAATGGGAAGCCAGAATAGAAAAAATATGCCAGGAAATGGGTGTCGGGGCACAGTTTGGAGGCAAGTATTTTGTTCATGATGTAAGGGTGATCCGCCTGCCAAGGCATGCCGCTTCCTGTCCTGTAGGGATGGGGGTTAGTTGCAGTGCCGACAGAAATATAAAAGCCCGGATCACGGAAGAAGGGATCTTCCTGGAAGAACTGGAAAAGAACCCGGCCCGTTTTCTACCTGAAAAGGCACCCCACCTGGAACCGGCTGTGGAAATCGATTTGGACCAGCCCATGGAGAACATCCTGAAGGTACTATCCGGGTACCCGGTAAAAACCCGTCTGAACCTGAAAGGTACGTTGATTGTCGCACGGGATATTGCTCATGCCCGGATTAAAGAAATGCTGGACCAGGGCAAACCCATGCCTCCCTATTTCAAAGATCATCCGGTGTATTATGCCGGCCCGGCAAAAACACCCCCTGGAATGGCCTCCGGAAGTTTTGGTCCTACGACAGCCGGAAGAATGGATCCCTATGTAAAGCTGTTCCAGAGCCATCGAGGCTCAATGGTCATGCTGGCTAAGGGAAACCGCTCCCAACAGGTTACCGATGCCTGTAAAAAATACGGGGGTTTCTATCTCGGTTCCATAGGCGGACCGGCAGCGATTCTCGCTAAAAACAGCATTAAATCTGTTGAAGTAGTGGATTTTCCGGAACTGGGAATGGAAGCAGTAAGGAAGATTAAAGTAGAAAACTTTCCTGCCTTCATTATCGTGGATGACAAGGGAAATGATTTCTATGCCAGCATCTGAAGTAAACGGTTCAGGTTCCGTTTGGAGGAGGGAGAGTAGGTGACTCCTCATGAGCGATCAGCATTTTCTGTGGCGCTTCAATTTGTGTGTCATAGAAATTAAAAAAGTCACGGATGGCCCATTTGGCATAATCACAGGAGGCGTTAAACAGCACACAGATGCCAATGCCATTTTCCCTGTCGAGGGCAATCTCGCTCCGGTACCCGTTCACATAGCCTCCGTGATAGACTATTTGACGGTTGTGAAAGTCAAGGACCCGCCATCCCATGGCATACCAGGACCCGGATGTCTCCTTCCAGGAATCGTAAAACCTCCGTTCATGGGTTTTTATTACCGGTTGAAAAATACGATCCAGGGTTTTGTTGGTGATGATATCCGGACGGTTGCCCAGGAGGACCTTCAACCATTGACCCATATCGGAAGCCGAAGCATTCACCCCTCCGGAAGATACCGAGTTGTAATACTTCCGCGTGATATGGGTCGGATGATAGATGTAATTCCGTGATACCAGAGCATGGGGTACTGATTTGTCACCGGCCCGTTTAAAATCTTCAAAGGTACAGGAAGCATCGGTCATGCCACATTGGTTGAATATGTCATGCTCGAGGATTTCCTGGTATTCTTTGCCGGTGGATTTTTGGATCACTTTTTCTATGAGGGAATAGGTAGCATTCTGATAAGCGAAAGTTTGTCCCTCTTTGCTGACCAGATCTACTTCATCCAGGATTGTTGCTATTTTGTCGATGCTCCATCCTTCTTCGATCAGGTTGGTATAGGCATGCCGGATCAGACCGGTAGTGTGGGACAGAATATGACGGATCTCAATGCGTTCTGTTTGTTCCTGTGATTTCAGCTTAAATTCCGGATAGAAGTTTTTCACTTTATCATTCCAATAAAAGTAACCTTGTTCAACCAACATCCCGGCTGTGACGGCAGCAAATCCTTTGGATAAACTTCCCAGCCGGAAAACCGTATGTTCATCCACCGAATCGTTGTTGCGTATTTTTTTTGTGCCGTATCCTTTCAGGAATACAATGGAGGTATCTTTCACAATCACCAGTGCTGCTCCCGGACACCGGCACCTGGAAATGCCTTGTTCGAAGAGTAATCCGTATGATTTCAGATCCTGTTCGAGTTTTATCAGGGTTGAATCAACAGCCACGGGGGCAAGAATTGCTTTTTCAGGACTATTTCCGGGAACCCTCTTAAACTGAAGAATAATCAATCCTAAGAAAAGGACAATGGCCAAAAGAAAGGCTTGTCTGTATTTATTTCTGAATAGTCGTTTCAAATCACGTTCCGGTAATAATGATGCGAATATAACAACATTCGACAGGTTTCGGTTAAATGATTTTGATAAATAGAATGAACTTTTCAACAGGTGGCTTTTGATAACATTGAATGTCCATCGTTTTCAGCACCCCAAAAGAGGACTAAAACAGTATCCTTAGGGATACTCGAAAGCCAGAAGTAAAAACTGAGTTCGATTCATTATCTTTGTTGAAAAGTTGGATCATGGCAGAAAGCTGGAAGAGGAGAGTAGGAGTGGTTTTTTCTACCGATCCCGGATTTCAATACGATAAGGAGCAGGAGGAATCTTCGGAGAGTGTCCCTCCAGAACAACAGCATCTTCAAGTACAGATGGATCGGAAGAAAAGAAAAGGAAAAACCGTAACTCTGGTAACCGGATTTCAGGGCCCCGGGGATGAACTCAGGGAGCTGGGGAAAAGACTAAAGATAAAATGCGGTGCCGGAGGCTCCGTGAAGGACCGGGAAATAGTGATTCAGGGCGATCATCGCGATCTGGTAATGGAAATTCTGCGGAATGAAGGATTTCATGTGAAAAAGAAAGGATAAAGAAAAAAAGTTACACGGGCATCATGGCTTCGTAGATCCAGTCGAGGATATTTTGCCGGTCAGGTAAACAAATAAAAATGGTAAACCCGGGAAAAAGAAACCTGTTGAAGGTTAAGAAAGTGGTTGATTTTGGTCTTTACCTCGATGGAGGTGAATCGGGCGAGATCTTGCTTCCCCGCCAATATGTTCCCGAAGGGGTGCCTCCGGGAGAAGAGTTGGACGTATTTGTCTATTATGATTCGGAAGATCGTATGATCGCTATTACCGGAAAACCCCTGGTTGAGGTGGGACAATTTGCCTTCCTGCGATGTGTGGACGTGACCGGTATCGGAGCATTCCTCGATTGGGGACTGCCTAAAGACCTTCTGGTGCCGTTTCGCGAACAACGGAACAAAATGCAGAAAGGCAAAAGCTATGTGGTGTATGTCTATGTCGATCCGGTATCACAACGAATTGTGGCCTCCGAAAAAGTGGATAAATTTCTGGATAACCTGCCCGTGGATTTTGAACCGGGAGAAGAGGTAGACCTGATGATCTACAGTGAATCAGTTATCGGGTATAAAGCCATTATTGATGAGGTGCGCTCAGGAATCCTTTACAGAAATGAAGTATTCCAGGAACTGGAACCCGGTATGAGACTGAAAGGCTATATTAAAAAAGTCAGGGAAGACCAGAAAATCGATCTGATGATTCATAAACCGGGATATCAAAAATTGGATGCTTTTGCAGAGAAAATTCTTGAATTCATAAAGGCGAACGGAGGTTCAATGGAAATCACTGACCGGAGTTCGCCGGAAGTAATCTATGAGACGTTTGGAATCAGCAAGAAAAATTTCAAAAAAGCAGTCGGGGGATTATATAAGAAAAAGCTGGTCGTGATTGATAAGGACAGAATCGGGTTGAATGAAGAGAGGAAAAATGGGGAAAAAGAAAAGAATCAGGAACCAGGAGCCAGGAACCAGGAAAAGCAATAAGGTGGAAAAGTGAAATGGTTGTTTCGTTGAATGGTTATTCGTGAAATCCGGGAATCTGAGAATCTGAGAATCTGAGAATCAGGCTTGTAACTCGTAACTAATTCCTGGAAAGAAAAAAAATGAACAATCATTCGTTATTATTGTGATGGTGATAAAACCAATTTAGGAAATGAAACAAATCGTAGAGTGTGTACCCAATTTTTCTGAAGGGAGGAATAGAAAGGTCATCAAGGAGATTACCGAAGTCATAGAGCATGTTGAAGGCATTAAGTTGCTGGATGTAGATCCGGGTGAAGCGACCAACCGGACGGTGATGACCTTTGTGGGGTCGCCGGAGGTTGTTGTGGAAGCTGCTTTTCGTGCAATCAAAAAGGCCTCCTTATTGATTGATATGCAAAAGCACCAAGGAGAACACCCGCGCTTTGGAGCTACGGATGTATGCCCCCTGGTTCCGGTAGCCAATATTACCATGGAAGAAACCGTGGAATATGCACGGAAGCTGGCAAAGAGGGTTGGCGAGGAGCTGGGAATTCCGGTCTATTGTTATGAATATGCTGCTTCTTCGGAAAAGCGTCGTAGCCTGGCCAACTGCCGGGCAGGAGAATATGAAGCCCTGAGGGAACGGATGGCTTCCAAGACATGGAAACCCGATTTTGGGCCTTCGGAGTGGTCAGACAGCGTGGCGGCATCAGGAGCTACGGCAATCGGAGCAAGAAATTTCCTGGTAGCATACAATATAAATCTGAACACTACCTCCACACGAAGAGCCAATGCCGTTGCATTCGATGTGCGCGAAGCCGGAAGAGTCAAACGGGAAGGCGACACGCCGGCAGGGAATATTGTCCGGGATGAAAACGGGGAACCGATTCGAATTCACGGGATGCTGAAGAAAGTACGCGCCATCGGATGGTATATCAAAGAGTACGGAATGGCCCAGATATCAATGAATCTTACGGATATAACGGTTACTCCGGTGCATGTGGCTTTTGATGCAGTGTGTGAGAAAGCCCGTGAAAGAGGCCTTAGAGTGACCGGTTCGGAACTGGTGGGCGTGATTCCCCTGAAGGCTATGTTGGATGCAGGGAGATACTTCCTGCGTAAACAGCAGCGCTCAACCGGCATTCCCGATGCTGAGATCATTAAAATGGCGGTTAAGTCGCTGGGACTGGATGAACTGAAACCTTTTGATCCGAAAAAGAAGATCATTGAATACATGATGGATGAAAAAGGCGGAGATAAACTGGCATCGATGAGTTTGGAACAGTTCACCGGGGAAACTGCATCCGAGAGTCCGGCCCCTGGGGGAGGATCCATAGCGGCTTACACCGGCTCCCTGGGTGCAGCCCTGGGAACCATGGTGGCTAACCTGTCGGCACATAAACGGGGTTGGGATGACCGATGGGAAGAATTCGCGGAATGGGCTGAAAAAGGAAAATACTACCATACCGAACTACTAAAATGTGTGGATGAAGATACCCTGGCATTTCACCGGATCATAGAGGCCTTCAAGCTTCCGAAAACCAACGACCAGGAAAAAGCCATCCGAAAAGAAACCATCGCTGAAGCTACACGTAGGGCCATTGAGGTCCCCCTGAATGTCATGAAGCTTGCCTTTGAATCCATGGACGTTCTACAAGCTATGGCTGAAAAAGGAAATCCCCATTCGGTGTCTGATGCCGGGGTGGGGGCTTTGTGTGCCCGGACGGCTGTGGAAGGCGCTTTTTTGAATGTTAAAATAAATGCTGCTGGATTGGAAGAGAAACAAGATGCTGAAGAAGTTCTTTCGGAAGCCGGGAGTATCCTGTCAAAAGCAAAAGCCCAGGAGAAAAAGATTCTCGAAACTGTCCACAGAAAAATGGGTTAACCCAACCACCAACTTATTCTTTCTGCATCTCAAAGGTGCCGCCTCCCTGGTACAGGATCAGTTTGTTTTGTTCAGGGTGAAACTCGATTTCAATACGGGCAGTTTCAAACCGGAATTTGCTTTCATATGACTCGCAATGTCGGCAAATCCGATGGCATTCCGGTACACTTCCATACCATCGTGAAATATGGAAACACTGGTCATAATTTTATCGTTGTTGTTCAACAATTGAAAAAGGCTGTCCATTTTGGCCCGGTTAAAATTCTGGCTGCCTGCAAACAACGTACAGGATGCCAAACAAACACTCAACAGAAAATTTTTCATGATTTTGCGGATGGTATACGCAAGTTATTAAAAATGTACCTGTCTTATCCTGCTTTAATGGTCTAAAAAACTTATTGATCCTTCTCCAGGTTTGTGTAAGGAATGATGAGAGGAATCATTCAGCACGTGAAATGTTTGTCGCTTATCTGGTATGTGAAGGATGAACAAACCGTCGCATAAGAATGCCGTTATAATAAATATCTTCAATTTTTGTGTCTTTTTCAAGGATGGCTAGTTTTTCGAATCCAAAATGGGTATAAAGCCGGATGGCCGGGATATTGTCTTCCCTCACCATGAGGTAAATGATTTCGATCGTTGCTGTATTTTCGGCCTTCATGAGTGCTTCCTGCATAAGATATTTTCCGATCCCCCTACCACGGAATCCCGAATGAACACCCATATTCAGTTCTGCCGTGTGCCGGATGTTGGCCTGGTGTCGGGGCCTGATGGTCAGAAATCCTGCCAGTTGTCCTTCGGCTTCTGCAAAAACAGCAATGGCTCCTGGAAGGGATGACAATTCCTGGAAGTAATTTCTGCAGGCTGCCTCATGCGGGAATTTTTCATCAAACGACTCACTCATGGTCCCCGAAGCGCTATAGATATTTTTAAGAAGATCATACAGATCGTAGATATCCAGGTCGTTGAAAAATTTCAGCTTCCATTGCATTTCTGAGAAACCTATTTCTGTTCAACCATAATGAGTTTATCGGTATCGTATCCGCGATCCCGGGCCAGGTTTAGAATGAGCTCCATTGTATCAGGGTCAAGCTTTGGTGTGCGGCTTAGTATCCATAGGTACTTGTCGGATGAACTTCCGATGAGTGCCCATTGATATTCCTTATCCAGTTCCAGAATGTAATAATCGGCAAAGAAGAACAGGAAAAATGCCACTTTCAGTTTACCCGGTTCGTTGGGATCCGGTTGTTTGGCTTTGCCTTTGGCACGGCTTAATTTACCGTTTAGCGAACCTTCGTATCCCTGGTTGATGACGGTTATTTTGCCGTCCGGACGTAGGGCGTAATCTGCCGTTACACCCACCAAACCTCGCTCAAAAGAATGATCATACCGGGCTATTTCGTACCATGTACCCATATATTTATTCAGATCAAGATTTTTGACAGGGGTTAAATCCATTGAGTTCTCATTTTTTGATGTACAACTCCCGGCGGAAAAAAAGAACAATAACAGGAAAAGATACAGTCCGTTTTTCATGTGTCTTTCTATACGTTACACGTTCGTATTCATTTGAGAGCATTCCTTTTTTTTCAAAGTGAAAAAAAACCTTGCTGATTCTCAGGTTTAAAGGTAGTTTCTTTCAACCGAATAATCAATACGAATGGGTATACTTTTTTAACCCGAATAATTCATGAATTATTCCTGTCTCCGATAGCGACTAAGATTCAGTAAACCTTTCTTCCAACGTTTAACTTCATCTAAGTCTGGGTTAACCTGAGCTTTATTCATACGTTTAAAATTTATAATTCGTCCCATAACTTAATCATAAATTTAAGAACGTATGGAACCGCTTCGCTCTCACATG
>CAYPAW010000036.1:0-35322 GCA_964408795.1 uncultured Mariniphaga sp. | reverse complement strand
GGATGCAAACCGAGCATTTTACGGTAGAGGGAAGAGACAGGAATGGGAATGTTTCTGTATGTACCACCGTAATTACTGTGAAGGATACCATATCCCCGGTATTTAATCTGGTAAATTCCATCGTGGTGGATACTGAACCGGGTCAAAGCACAACAAAGGTTGATTATCCAGCGGTTAACGCCAGCGACAATTGTAGCGTTGAGATAATGCAACTAGTTGGACTCGGTCCAGGAGAATTCTTCCCGGAAGGTCCCACAACGGAAGTTTATCTTGCAAAGGATCTCTCAGGGAATACCGATACACTTGCTTTTACGATTACGGTCAATGTTGTTGATAATCCTTCTGCATCTGCGGCTGTAGATTTATCCGGGATTATCCGGGTATATCCTAATCCAACATCAGGATGGATACGGGTTGAGATGGATGATTGCCTGGGATTCATTCATCCGGAAATCGAAATTTATTCTATAGGGGGGAACAAAATGCTTCAACGAAAGATGGATAAATCTCCTTTGTCAATAGATATCAGCAGGTATACGGAAGGTATATATTTCTTACGGATTAAAGCAGAGGGTATAGATGTATTGAAGCGGGTTGTTAAAGCCAGGGGAAAAATGTATGTTCCGGATTAGGTGATTGTACCGGTTATCTGTTTTTTAGTTCATTCCGGAAAGAAGTGCGGACGCATCTGAATCCGATATAGGATTTGGTGCTATCCTGGTATTCGAAGCTACGGGTAGCGTTTTGGATAAAAAAGGCGATATCTTTCCATGAACCTCCTCGTATTACTTTTCTTTTAAGCACCGGCGGGTCCTGGGGGCGGGCATTGTAACGGATAAAAGGATTGAAGTCGTTGATTACATCGTAAGCCGCCTCATAGAAGGCATCTTCGGTCCATTCGGCTACGTTCCCGGCCATATCATACAGTCCGTAGCCGTTGGGGTCAAAAATGCCAACCTGCATGGTGGTTGTACTATTCGGACTATCGGCAACATAGTTGCCTCGGCGGGGTTTGAAGTTGGCAACAAAACAGCCGGCCTGGTCCCGGGTATAATAACTTCCCCATGGATAGAGGGTATTTTTGAGTCCGCCCCGGGCGGCATATTCCCATTCTGCTTCGGTAGGAAGCCTGAAATCATGAGGAGGAGTTTCCTTAAGTCTGGAGCTTGTACGGGAAAAGAGATTGGTTCTCCAATGGCAAAAAGCTTTGGCCTGTTTCCAGGATACTCCAACCACCGGATAGTCATCAAACCCTACATGGGAAAAATACTTCAGGGTAAAAGGTTCGTTGTAGGAATAGGTAAAATCTCTGACCCACACCAGGGTATCAGGGTAAGCGGGTACGCTTTCATGCATCAGAAAGGAACTCCGGTTCCGGATCGGTTGTTCTGTCCCATCCAATCCCACCACGAAACCCTCATAGCTTTGCGTTTCATAATTAAACCGGTTTTTATTTTTTGCAGCCTGCTCGTAGTCAATCCAGTAGTATTCATAGATTAATTTTCTTGTATCGATCTCCGGATTGTTGCTGAAACGTTCTTCTTCAGGCAGGTACAATTCTTCAAGAGCCCCTCTGTAGTCCGGATCATTCCATTCGATTTTTTCTTCCCAATTAAGGATTGGATTATCCAGGGGAACTCCTCTGTCATCATTCAGAATCAGGAAGTCCGTATACACCTGGCCGAGAAGTTCTCTGGCTAAGGAATCCCTGACCCAGTTGACGAATTGCCGGTATTCATTGTTTGTAATTTCCGTGTCATCCATCCAGAAGGATTCGACGGTTACGATTCGTGAGGAATTCGGATTATCATGATAGTCATCGTCATTGGGACCAAAACGGAATGTTCCCCGTGGTATGTAGGCCATGCCAAAAGGATCAGGTTCAAACCATTCCCCTCGTTTTTCCACTTCGTTTGGGGAATAGGTTACCGGCCTATTCTGGCACGAGAGAAGGAAAAGGAGGGATAGTATGGTTATAACCTTAAACCGCATTATGGTTTTTAATCATTCTGATCTGGGAAAGATGGATTAATAATTTATGTAGGTTTTGCAATAAAAAGGCCTTATGAGCAATTCCATAAGGCCTCGTTGTTATTTATTTTTTTAATATTCCCAGAGGTCCTGTTCAAAATCAAATATTTCCTGTTCAATACGACGGGATTCATACATGGCTTCTTTCCCGGTAAGATACTGTGATATAGCCCGGTTATTGAATCTGTTGGATTCTTTGGTTATGTAACTGTTAAAGAATCTCTTCACGAACAGGTCATCAAAAGTCATTCTCTGGCCATCATTGTCAGGGTTAAACACCTCATGGGTTGATAAGAGTTCCCTGATCTCAGGGTAGTATACCCAAAACAGTTGAGTACGCTGAATCTGGCCACTGGGATCATCTTCTCTTACATATTCTCTTATGGGGCAGATTCCGATAATTCGCACATCCAATTTGGAATTTTGTTTATCGAAATACCACTCCTCTTTGATCATCAAACGTTTTACCTCGTCGGTTCGCACTTCTCCTTCGACAATGCGTTCCTCGACTTCTCCTGTTTCGATATCCTGAACTCTCTCCGTGCGTGTTTCGGCACCAAATTGTGACCGGACTTCCTCAAAGGTAATCGGAAGCTTAAAATCATCGTCAAAACGCGCATCATAGGCTGTGATTTTTTCGGTTTCGATGCCTTCCAGTAACAGGGAAACAAAATTTTTACGGTTTTCTATTTCCGTCGTAGGAAAGTACAGGGTTTGGTTCATTTTTTCCCTCAGGTCGATAATTCGCCAGACCATTTTTGACCAGAATACATCGGCTTCCCGTACGGAAGGCAATTGCATGGGTTTACGCTGATATACATCCTGTCTTCGGAAAGCACCGTTGATAATTTGTGCGCTCCCTTTTTCTGAAGCCATGATAAGAATCATGGTCATTGCACTAAATAGGATCATTATTTTCTTCATTGTTATTGTATTTTAAAGCTTATTGGGTCCAGGTCACGTGTGGAATTATCGTCACCCCTGGCTTTTATGTTGTCAATGTATATGATACTTCCCGGGATTAACTGTGAAAACTGATTTTTCTGTTCCTGGGTAAACCGGTTGGATGTGGAGGGTAAATTGGAAGTATACCCTTCGGCATCCTGAATCCAGAGGTCAAACTGGGTAACGGTATACCGGAAATCAAAGTCGAAATCTTCCAGGACAGCTGCTACTCCATCTTCAACCAACAACCGGGCTCTTGTTATATTGCCACTGGATTTGCCTGCGATCTGGGCTTCCGGATCAGGAACCGTTTTTACGCGCCATTCAGTAGAGCCCATGAACCGATCTTCTCCCCCGATTCTGGCATATAAGGAAACCACGGTTCTTCTTCCCAGGAGGTCTTCTGATTCCGGTTGTACATAGAGATTGTTGTTACGTTCTATGATGCGGCCGTTTGTCATTTCAATCCGGATGTTTTCTTTGGGGACACTTCCCACATTCACCGTAATCGGGTTGTCCACACCCATGTAGAATACATTCATTTTTTCTGCTGCCACCGTAAAGCTGGGTTCTGTAACCTGGTATTCATGCTGAAAGGGGTAATCCCTGAAGATGCCCTGGGGAGTACGGTATTTGATGACTCCACTCCACCTGAAGGTCCCGGGTCTGGTTGCTTTCACTCTGTAAATACCTTTTCCGTCCACAATGGTCAGTGGACGCCCGTTAACGAGGATCTCCGGACTTTGGGTTGTATCTTCTGCAGCTAGAAATACATGAGCTACGAATTCATCGCCCTGGAGAACTATTTTTGAATCGGCAATAACCTGGGCTCCCAGGCTGTTGAATGTGAACGATCCGGCGTCAATTTGTGCGTACAGGTAGTTAATTACATGGGATTCGGCATTTCTAATATCAATCTGAAGCTTGGAAAGAAGGGTGATTACGGCAATCAATGGTTTGCTGTCGAAATGCTGTACCTCCCAGGATATACGTTCCCCGCCTTGCCGGACTTTCACCGGCGGGTCGGAGGTATCCAGTTCCTGAAGAATGGTTTCTCTCAGTTGAAAGTCTTTTTCATCGATCATGCCAACCAGAAACTCTTTGTGCCGGATAATATCGTTTTTTAATTCTTCGGCCCGGTTTTGTTTGATCATCATTTCGGAGGGAGCATTCAGGTCATCCTCTTTTCTGATTCGCACGGTATCTCCTCGGGGGTTTACGGGGTTTACAAAGTAAGAATCGTCGGTTCTGAGATCCTCCGTACTTTCGAGAATTTCTCCTCCGGAGTAGAATATCAATTCTTCTTTCAGATTCCAAAGGCGTGTTACAATGCTATCGGTTTTTTCCTTTACCTGGTCTGCTTTTCTTTTCCATTCCTCCACTTTGGTGGCATTTTCAGCATAGGCCTGTTCAAAAGAGCTGTATACCTGTTCATTTTTCATGTTCACCGTTTTTATGGTCTGGGTCAGGCTGAAATCAACCACCCTGAAAGCTTCCAATACCTCGGCAGCCACGTTCAGTGCCAACATGGCCGTGAGGACGATGTACATCATATTGATCATTTTTTGCCGCGGTGTTTCCGGACAATTTTTTGCAGCACCCATATTTGCGCTTCTTTAGGTATTATTTTTTATAATTCATAGCACCTAACATTCCTCCGTAAATGGAATTCAGTGCCTCCAGGTGTTCATTTAGCTGTTCAGCATTTTCTTTGTATTTCATTAATTCATCAATCGAAGAGGTCAATATGTCGTTCATGGTCTGAATTTCGGAACTGAATTGTTTGGAAGCCTTAAACTGGTCCTCTGTGTACTTCAAATGGGAGACATAGCTGTTGTTTAATGCCTCAATGTTTTTATTCAGTGTTTCCAGATTGGTTGTATACAACCTGGAATTTCGGTCTATATCATGTAAGTTGGAAGTCAGTGATTTTGAGGCTTCATGATAAGTGTTTGCCAGCAGTTTTCCTGATTGGGCAATAGTATGGTTAAGCTCATCGCTGGTCTGGTTGAGCCTGGATATAAAATGAGCCCCTGAACTTGACAGTTGTTCCGCGGTTTTGTTGTACGAACTCACCAATCCCTCAACAGAGCGGGTAATGGAGTCATGGGCATGGGTATTGACCTGTGCCAGTTTTCCCATGGAGTCAGTTGCTGATCCGAGGTTTCTGACGTACTGATCGGTTGCCAGGGTAGCGGTGGATATATCGCTGATATTGCGGGCTGTATTGCTCAGATCATTTAATCCTTTGGTTACTTTGTCAATCAATTCCGGGGGAATATCTGCACTGTTGATCAGGTTATCCAGTCGTCCGGGTCTTTCTCTTCTCAGTTCATTGAAATCCAACGTTTCATATTCGTCTCTCAGTTCGGGATACACCTTGCTCCAGTCAGGCATCTCAAGAGGGGGCTCAAAAGCTGAAAGAAAAAAGATCACGGCCTCTGTAATTAAGCCGGCGCCCAGAATATAGCCGGAATAGGCGAAGTGTTCGAGTTTAAACAGGGCTCCGATCATCACAATTGAGGCTCCCCAGCCATACACATAGCCCATAAAGACTTTCCAGCGTTTTGTTTTGACAATTTCTCCAAAGTTCATAATAATCTGTTTTAAGTAAGGCTAAAAATCTTCTCCCAGGGTTGTTCGCACGCAACGAAATCCGAGGTAGGATTTCGTCGTGTCCTGGTATTCAAAACTTCTTGATGAAGTACGAATGAAGTAACTGATGTCTTTCCATGAGCCACCTCTTATCACTTTGCGTTTCATCACGGGTGGATCATCAGGCAAGGCGTTGTATTCAAACGAAGGATTCAGTTCATTATAATACATATAACCCGATTCATCGTATGCATCGTTGGTCCATTCGGCCACATTTCCGGCCATATCATACAACCCAAAATCATTGGGGACATAGCTTCCAACTTTCATGGTTGCGATTCCTCCATCCTCTACATAATTTCCTCTCAGGGGTTTGAAATTGGCATAAAAAACCCCTTGTTCATCGCGGGTATAATAGTTCCCCCAGGGATACATGGTCAACAGCCTTCCTCCTCGTGAAGCGTATTCCCATTCGACTTCCGTAGGCAGACGGTATTCCATTAATGCAGGTTCTCCTTTTTCCATAAGATAGTCGGTTTGGATTTTTGTTCTCCAGTTGCAAAAAGCTTTGGCTTGTTTCCAGGTGATCCCGACCACCGGATAGTCATCAAAACCGGGATGCCAGAAGTAGCGAGAAGCCCAGGGTTCATTATAGGAGTATGTAAAATCCCGGATCCATACCAGGGTGTCAGGATAGACATTGACCCGGTCGTTAAAGATAAAGGATGACCGGTTTTGAATCGCTTGTTGTTCTCCGTTTATATCCATAACCGATCCCTCGTATTGCTGGGTTTCGTAATTGTAAGCATTGGATTTTTTAGCAGCTTGCTGATAATCGATCCACCAGTAATCGTAGAATAACTTCCTTGGATCAACTTCTCTTCTTCCGTAAAAACGTTCATTTTCAGGAATAAAAAGATCTTCCATGGCCATGATGTAATCGGGATCATCCCAGTAAATAGGTTCGTCCCAGTTAATTTGCGGGGGATCGATCGGGTTTCCGTCACGGTCTTCCATAATCAGGTATTCCGGGAATTGTTCTCCCAGAAGTTCACGTGCTATTTTATCTCTTGTCCAGTGGACAAACTGCCTGTATTCGTTGTTGGTAATTTCGGTGTCGTCCATCCAGAAAGCATTCACCGAGAAAGTTCTTACAGGCGTCTCCATCATGGCCGGATCTTCGTCGTTTGGTCCGATGGTTACCGTTCCTCTTCGGACATGAACCATTCCATAGGGGGTAGGTTCTTTCCAACGGCCCCGGTTCTGAACCCCTATCAGTTCCCCGTTTCCCGATTTACTGCATCCGGTGAACCCCAAAGCGGTTAATAATCCTAATCCAATCAAAAGTATCTGTTTCATATGATTATAATTGTATATTTTCATAGGAGTCGTATGTTTGCCTCGTTGATTTTGCTCCACTGACTACGTTTTCGCATGGTCCTATGGCAGAGCAAAGAGAGATGCGAAAGCGATACAGAAAGGTAATTTGTTCCATACCAATTGGCACTGTCCTGTCCCGATTCATACCGGCATCGGGAGGTACTTGTTTCATGCGATGAGTTCGTTAACAACATTTCTTATAAATAGCGTATACTCTTATATTTTTTTGTTCTTGTTTTCTCGAGTTCAAGTGAATATCCAATAAATATTTCATGCGAACCGTATCCATACCTGCCCAAGGCAGATGTCGTAACATCAAAAGCATATCCAAAAATCAGCCCATTGATCAGTTCAGCTCCCATTATCAGGGAAACGGCATCCTGATACCGGTAATTGAGTCCTCCCCAAAACCGGTCGTTATATACCAGGTTTGCGTTTACATCTATCTGCCAGCTTGCCAGGTCTGTTTTAAACAGTAGCAAAGGCCGCAATTCAAATAACGGATCAGAGAGTTTAATATTGTACCCTCCGGACAAATAATAATGTCTTGTAAGATAAGTACTTGCTTCGCCATCAAACAAAATGGAAGCCTGGTTCAGATGGGTAACCGAGGCTCCCACAAAATAATGATTGCTTTTCAAATACAATCCCAGGCCCACATCAAAAGCCAACTGGCTCACCTCATTCTGGGGAATCCCGGGATCGGAATTGGGCTGAATATAGATCCCTTCAAATTCAGGTATATACCATTCCCCATTGATACTTTTATTAAAAAAACCTCCCGATAGCCCAATGCCCAACGTTCCGTTATTTAAAGATGCTTTATAAGCATAAATAAGGTTAACCCATGTGTTTTCTTCAAAGCCCAGTTCATCGCTGACCACATTCAATCCGATCCCTCCGGGGTGGCCAAACAAATCAATGGATCCTTCCGCACTGAAGACCAATGTTTTTGGTGCTCCTTCAAACCCATCCCATTGATAACGATTCATGATAATCCCACTGATCGCACCGGTACTTCCGGCATATCCGGGATTGATCCCCAGTTTGTAAAACGCATTGTTTGTAAATTGCGGATCTTGTTGCGCAACAACTGCGAAATTACATATAATTGCAAAAAATAAAAAAGAAAAAAACTTTTTCATACCTCATTCTGCTGCGTTATAAATCCGCTTTTTCCCATAGCCTTGTAAAGAAAGAAAAAAAAGCGGTTCCTTACAAACGGCCTAAAAGGGGATATGCAAAGAACGCACGACGTTTTTTATTATTTTAATAACTGGTCAATTTTTCGAAGGAACATAAGCCATTTCGGGGGAATTTCCTTTTTTGATGCCAGTTTATAATCCGCCTCCCTGCATGAAACCAGGATGCTTTTCTTATCCAACCCTTCGAGTCTCATCCACCACCGGTTGGTAGGTGTATGCTGATAAAAGATCATGGCTGCGCCTGGATCTTCTGTTTCAACATTGTATTGAATAAAGTCGGTTGTATTTCTTTCCGGTTCAGCATGAATCCGGTGGGTAAATCCTTCCAGGAAATACCAGATGATCTGGGCGGCCAGCCTGGAAGTTTGGTCATGGATGTCTTTTTGTGGATTTACCTCAAAAAGACCGAAAACGCAGAGAGTATTGCTGTACCCAGCATATTTTGAAATTTCGCAGGCTTCATCACTACACAATCCGTTGGGGGAACCATCGTAATATCCTGGAGCATCCTGAATCCTAAGGGAACTGATATCAAAACTTACAAAATGGCTGTCACGCAACAAAGGTTCTACCAGGGAGATATCTTCTCTGAGTTTGCCCAGTCGGATCGCTTCAAACTGATGATACCTGACTTTCTTTACGGCCTCTGAAGAGACAAAATAGGACTGGTACCCAATAAAATTCACATGAAAAATATCGGGTGATTCCCTTAAAATTCTTGATATATAATTGGATGAACTGAACTTTTCCCTTCCTGATTTTATGTCAATTTTCGGGTCAATGGTACTCATTTGAAAGTACTTTTCCTGTTTGAAGGCCCGTGCAATGCCAATGCCCAGATCCTGTCCTCCTCCCAGTACCAGAACGGTTACTTTTGCATCGTTTAAATAATCCACCACATCTCTGACGGCATAATAAAGATCCCCTTGATGGATGCCTTTTTTCAGGTTCCCAAGATCGATAATTTTTACATTCTGATCAACAGTGGCCAGAGGATATAAAAACTCTCTGATTCTGTCCGGAGCATGAGAACATCCTTTGTTGAGGGTGTTTGTATCATCGGAGATACCAATGATAGCCACCTGAAAGGTATTCAGGTTCTCCGAAGTAAGCAGGGATGTGTTTTTTTCTATGGTGTATCCCAGGGAATTTTTCTTCTTAAGGTATGTTCCATTTTGAATCTTAAGAAAATGAACCGGTTTGAAATAATAACGGATATCCATCAGTACAATTTACGGTAAAAATACAGGCAAATATTCAATTATTTGCTTTTCTCCGGTTATTTCTTTTTTCTCTTTTTTGTTTCAGGCGTTTTTTCGATGATTTCCATACAATCCGTAAGATTCAGTTTTTCAGGATTTTTGCTTTTGGGAATTTTATAGTTTTTCTTTTTGTACGAGATATAAGGTCCCCATCGGCCTTGCATGATTTTCAGTTCCGGTTCTTTTTCAAAGGATCGGATGATTGCTTTTCTTTCCTTTTCGCGTTTCATTTCAATTAATTCAACGGCTCTGGGAAGGGTTATGGTCAAAGGATCATCCTCTTTAGTGAGAGAAATGAACTTATTGTTGTGTTTCACATAGGGGCCGAAACGGCCGATGCCCACGATTACTTTTTTATTTTCAAAATCTCCGAGTTCCCGGGGTAATTGGAACAATTTGAGGGCTTCTTCCAGGGTTATGGTTTCCAGGTGTTGACCCGGTTGCAGGCTTGCGAAGCGGGGTTTTTTATCGTCTTTATTGGCTGTTTCTCCCATCTGAGCGATGGGTCCGTAACGGCCTATCTTCACAGAAACCTGATCTCCTGATTCAGGATCCACACCCAGGATTCTTTCTCCTTTAGAGCGTTCTGAGTTTTCCAGAGTCGACTGCACCTTTTGATGAAACGGTTGGTAGAAATTGCGGATCATTGCAACCCATTCTTGTTTGCCTACCGCAATATCATCAAACTCCTTTTCAACTTTTGCCGTGAAATGATAGTCCATTATTCGGTTGAAGTATTTAATAAGGAAATCATTAACAACCATTCCGATATCTGTAGGAAACAATTTTCCTTTTTCCGCACCGGTCATTTCATGCTTTTTCTGTTCGGTAATGTTTTTATCACGGAGGGTAAGTATGGTATACTTCCGTTGGATACCCGGTCGGTCTTCCTTAACGATATATCCTCTGTTTTGGATGGTGGTGATAGTAGGAGCATAGGTTGAGGGTCTTCCAATTCCCAATTCTTCCAACCTTTTTACCAAAGAGGCTTCGGTATAACGAGGTGGTTTTTGTGTGTACTTCTCGGAAGCTTCTATTTCAGTTACTTCCAATGTATCCCCGGTTTGTATGGGGGGAAGCAAATCCTGTCCCGGTCCGGAATGGTTCCTGTTTTCATCATCGGTATCTTCCCTATAGACTTTCAGGAATCCGTCAAATAGAAGCATTTCCCCTGAAGCCTGAAATTGTTCTGTAACCGTTGATACATGGATGGTAACCGTAGTACGCTCCAGAAGGGCATCCTGCATCTGGGAAGCAATGGTACGTTTCCAGATCAGCTCATATAATTTTTTTTCCGAAGATGATCCGTCAATTATTTCCTGATTGAGATACGTTGGGCGAATGGCTTCATGGGCTTCCTGGGCACTTTTCGATTTGGTTTTAAATTTCCGGGTTTTAACGTATTTTTCTCCCAACCATTCGGTAATTTTCTTTTTTGCGGTATGGATAGCAAGGCTGGAAAGATTAACCGAATCGGTACGCATATAGGTAATTTTTCCGGCTTCATATAAACGTTGGGCTACCGCCATGGTTTGGGATACAGAGAATCCCAGTTTCCGGCTGGCTTCCTGTTGAAGGGTTGATGTAGTGAAAGGAGGTGCCGGTGATCGTTTTCCTGGTTTCTTAACAACCGATGAAACCGTGAATTTGGCGTTTATGCAATTTTCCAGAAAAGAGGCTGCTTCCTTCTTGGTTTTGAAGCGTTTAGATAGTTCGGCTTTCAGTTCTGAGGTTTTTCCGTGTGCATCTTTCACTACGAAAACAGCTCCTACCCGGTACGAGGAAACCGGTATAAAATCGATTATTTCCCGTTCGCGTTCAACGATCAATCGTACGGCTACCGATTGCACCCGTCCGGCCGAAAGGGCCGGTTTCACTTTTTTCCAGAGTACCGGACTGACTTCAAAGCCAACAATCCGGTCAAGGATACGCCTTGCCTGCTGAGCATATACCAGGTTTTGATCCAGCTCCCTGGGATTTTTAATGGACTTGCGAATGGCTTCTTCCGTGATTTCGTGAAATACAATTCGCTTTGTTTTTTCCGGATCAAGCTGTAAAACTTCTTGTAAATGCCAGGCAATCGCTTCTCCTTCACGGTCTTCATCGGAAGCTAACCATACCGTTTCAGCTTCTTTTGCCAGCTTTTTCAGATCGGCAACAATTTTTCTTTTGTCGGGGGAGATAACGTACTTGGGTTTAAAACTATTTTGAATATCAATGCCAAAATCTTTTTTTTCCAAATCCCGGATATGTCCCATGCTGGACGTAACCAAAAATTCTTTTCCAAGAATTCTCTCAATGGTTTTTGCCTTTGCAGGTGATTCGACAATGACCAGATTTTCGTGCATACTTTTTACTATAGGGTAATTTAAAATTCTGCAAAATAAGTGAAATGAAACCCGAAGTTCAAAATTTCAACGTTATTTTTTTGATTTTTCTATATTCCTGAAAATGATGTTTTTATTTTTAAACGCAATATTTAGACCGTTAACTTGTTATAAAAAACAGTGACGTCGGAGGTTAATTCCTTATATTTGCTGAAGGGATTTCAAAAGGTTTTTTATGGTGAAAAAAAACAGATCGTTTAAAAAGTATATCACAAGTTTTTGGATACTTTTTTCAGCGGGGATTCTTTGTGTGGTTCTTTTATTTACGGCCATTGCAAAAGGATGGCTTGGTTTTATGCCGTCCTTTGAAGAGTTGGAGAATCCTGAAAACATTCTGGCTACGGAGATCTATTCTGCGGATCATAAAGTAATTGGCAACTGGCATCTTGAAAACCGTATCCAAGTTCGCTATGATGAAATTCCATCCTACCTCATTGATGCATTGATTGCTACTGAAGATGTCCGGTTTTACCGGCATTCAGGTATTGATCTGCGGGGAATTGCCCGCATGATAAAGGGGATTGTAACCGGAAAGACCAACCTGGGAGGTGGAAGTACTATAACGCAACAACTGGCTAAGAATCTTTTTCCGAGGCAGGAGTTTTCAAATTATCTGGTCTTTGCTGTTCGGAAACTAAAGGAGTGGGTCATTGCCGTAAAACTGGAAAGAAGTTATACCAAGGAGGAAATCCTCACCATGTACCTTAATAAATACGATTTTCTCAACAATGCAGTGGGATTGCGCACGGCTGCGCATGTTTATTTTAACTGCCCCCCCGATTCCCTGAATATCCAGGAGGCAGCCATGCTGGTCGGAATGGCCCAAAATTCTTCACTTTACAATCCTTTGCGCAGAGAAGAGCTGGTTAGAAAACGACGCAATGTGGTGTTCTCGCAAATGGAAAAATACGGCTACATTTCAAAACAAGCACTTGACTCTTTGAGGGAACTCCCCTTGGAACTGGATTACCAGAAAGTTGATTTTAAACTGGGATTGGCTCCCTATTTTCGGGAATACCTAAGAATAACTCTGACATCTCGAAAACCGGACCGGAAGAATTATAACGCAGATTGGTTGAATCAACAATTTGTGGAAGATTCAACCGAGTGGGAAACAAATCCCCTGTTTGGGTGGTGTAACAAAAATTTTAAACCCGATGGAACTTCGTATAATATTTACCGGGATGGATTAAAGATTTATACGACGATTGATACCCGTATGCAGCGTTACGCCGAAGAAGCCGTTGTAAAAAACCTGAAAGAGAATCTCCAACCGGTCTTTGATGAGGGACTGGCAAACCTGAAGAATCCACCTTTCTCAGATGACATGAGCAATCAGGAGGTCAATGAGCTTTTAACCCGGAAGATGAAGCAAACTGAACGATACCGTCTGCTCAGAGGAAAGGGAGTTAAGGATCCCGAAATAAGAAAGATTTTTAATACTCCGGTTGAAATGACGGTTTTTTCCTGGAGAGGGGAAATTGATACCCTCATATCTCCTCTTGATTCCATTAGGTGGTATCTTCGTTATTTCCGGTCTTCATTTATGGCGATGGAACCCCATACGGGAAAAGTAAAAGCGTATGTCGGAGGACCGGATTACCGGTACTTCATGTACGATATGGTGAAAGGAGGAAAGCGCCAGGTAGGATCCACGGTTAAACCCTTTTTATACACACTGGCCATGCAAAATGGTCTAACCCCATGTACAAAAGTACCTTACGTATCTCAGCAGATTGTTTTACCCACCGGTGAGATCTATGAACCTGATGATGCGGATGTCGACGAGGAAATGGACGGGAAGATGGTCACCCTAAAATGGGGACTTGCCAATTCAAAAAACAGGATATCGACCTGGGTCATGAAACAATACAATCCGCAGGCCATGGCCGATGTAATGCGAAAACTGGGTATTTACAGCCCCATAGATCCGGTTCATTCGATGTTCCTGGGGGTGTCCGACATAACCCTTTACGAAATGGTTGGAGCCTTTAACACCTATGTCAACCAAGGAGTGTTTATCCGCCCTTATTTTGTGGAACGGATTGAAGACCGGTACGGAAATGTACTGGCTACCTTTCAACCGGAGAAACATGAGGCAATTAGTGAAAATACAGCCTATTTAATGCTGAACCTTATGCAGGGAGTTATTGATGAGGGAACCGGTATCCGGTTGCGATGGAATCCGGAATACGGAGGTTTTACCATGCCTATTGCCGGAAAAACAGGAACCACACAAAATCATTCCGACGGATGGTTTATCGGCGTAACCCCGCAATTATCAGCAGGAGTATGGACCGGCGCCGATCTGAGAAGCATTCATTTTAAATACATTACATACGGCCAGGGAGCACATATGGCGTTGCCTATATGGGGCTATTTTATGAAAAAAGTGCTGGCCGATAAATCGCTGGGAATTACGGAAGAAATGCAGTTTGAGAAACCTCCGGATTTTCATATCAATCTGGACTGCAATGAAGAAGTCTCCGAACAGGAAAACAGGGATTTTGAAGATTTTTTCTGATCCACAACGTTTCGGGATAAATTGCAGATAATTATCATTGATTTAGTAAGGCAGATTGTGGAAATTTACCCCGTAATTCCTAAAACTGTAAGATGAAACTATTACTGATAAGCAATTCAACCATGCCGGGTGAACCTTACCTGGATTATCCCAAAAAAGAAATCAGGAAATTTTTAGGCAACGCACCCGTCACGGCATTGTTTATTCCATATGCTGCGGTTACCTTTTCCTACGATGTTTATGTAGATAAGGTAAATGAACGGTTTTTTGAGATCGGGCATAAGGTGACCGGCATCCATACATTCTCCGATCCCCTGAAAGCATTGTTGCATGCTGAGGCAATTGTTGTGGGAGGCGGAAATACATGGCAGCTGGTCAGGAAAATGAATGAATTGAAACTCATGCCGGTAATTCGCGATAAAGTGCTTTCCGGAGTCCCTTACATAGGTTGGAGTGCCGGAGCAAACGTTGCATGCCCAACGTTAAAGACAACCAACGATATGCCAATCATCAACCCCAAAGGCTTTAACTGTACCAACCTGATACCTTTTCAGATTAATCCCCATTATGTTGATGGGAAACCGGAAGGACATGGAGGAGAATCCAGGGAACAACGCATTGAGGAATTCCTCGAATTAAATCCCGATGTGTTTGTAGCCGGATTGCGCGAAGGCACGATGTTCAGACTGGAAAAGAAGAAACTCAAACTTATCGGAAATAAAACCTGCCGGATCTTTAGAAAAGGTCAGGAGCCCAGGGAATTATCAGCATCCGATGATTTTCATTTTCTGTTAAATTACGGTACAAAAGAATAGGGTTCCAAACGAAAAGCCCGGATGAAATTCTGCCCGGTTGGTTTTTCTCGTTTTGCGCTGAATGGGTTCTGGCATTCTTCCTACGAAGGTCGGTTTATTGATCCCGCCACACGGTATTTACTTCATAGACATTCAGTTGGTCGACGAACAACTCTCCGCCACGAGTGAATAGTTCCATGTTGGTATTGTTTTTTGGAGGAGCAATACAGGAAGTCATCACAACCTGTCCATTGTTGGCATAAATCTCCAGTGAGGTACGGTCCAGGAGTATTTCCAGCTGAATTTTTCCGTTGACCGGCAGCAGAGGGGCCGTTTTGCCCAGGCAGGTCAGGACACCCCGTTGTACATTATAGTTCACTTCAATACCGGGTGTTTTCTTACCATGGCGGAGCATGAACCCGAAAGAGTTTGCTGTTTTTAAGTCGAATGTACCCATTATATGAAAACAGTCGCCTTTGCATCGTTTCAGGATGTTATCCTTGATTCCCGGAATGATATTCCGGTTTTCCCAATGATCATTTTTGCCATGGAGGGTTTCGATTTCCCGGATCGGGGTGCGGACCAGTCGGATGGTTTGGCCCGTTTTATGCAGGGATAACTCCACCGGGAACGTCATCTGTCCCTGGAAAGGCATATCCGGGAATTTCCCCCCTTTCATCCATGCCATCTGGATGGTTCGCCCATCCTCTTCCGGGATATGGTTCCATGTTTGGGTAGCATAGTAATGATTCCCGTAATCACTCTGCATTTTTCCCGTTTCAGGGATAAACATCTCTCCAGTGAATAATCCTATCAGGTAGGAACCATCGCCATCAAAAAGAACCCATCGGGTATCATCCGGTCTGTTATTAACATTCAATTCAACCAGATCGGGGCATTCAAAGAACCCGGGAATATGGCTTTTATAAACCCAGGAAACCAGGTTCTCCGAATGATAGATTGAGAATCCCTGTTGCCGGTCCAAGCCATTCGGTTTTCTCCATAAAATCATGATCCATTGATTGAGGGGTGCATACCAGAAAACCTTCGGATCCCGCGCATCGTCCAGGCTGTCATAAGGAATAACCGGATTGGCTTCGTATTTATTCCAGGTTCTTCCTCTATCGGTGCTATAGGCCAATCGTTGTCCGCAATGATAACTGGTATAAAAGGCAACCAGGGTTTTTTCTTCACTAGTCTGTTTTCCCAAAACATTGTTTTCGTCTACAATGGCACTTCCCGAAAAGGCAGTACAAAAAACCGTATCGGTAGAGTTATTATCCGGATATAGAGCTACAGGAAGGTGTTCCCAATGCAACAGGTCAGGGGATACCGCATGCCCCCAGTGCATAAATCCCCACTCTTTTCCGTATGGATTGTGTTGGTAAAAAAGATGGTATTCCCCACGATAAAAAACCAATCCGTTGGGATCGCTTTGCCAGTTTCTTTCAGGGGTAAAGTGAAACTGTGGCCTGTAAAGTTCTGTGTAGTACTTTTTTTTAGGCGTTGAGGAAAGGAATAATAACCCTGAAAGCAAAAAAACCACATACACATTCGGATGATTGTTCATGGACTCTGTTTTTAAAAGTCTACTAAACTACAAAATTCTGTATACTTTTCATTGTGAAAACAACACTTTGAGATTTGGTATTTATGTGTAATTTTGGACGTCTCTGAGTAGAAGGAAAACTGAAACAGATAACGATTCAATCTTGCATTGATTCGGAGAATGATACGGATAGCCTTACGAACAAAATAATTTCGCAAATGAAGAAGGGTTTTTTATTACTATGGATGGTTCTATTTCTAATGCAACATGTTTCGGGACAGGAAAATTGGGTGAAGCTTAATAAAAAGCCGCGTGAAGTAGCCTGTTATGCCTCCGGGAAAATAGAGAAGAGTTATATTCCTCCGCCGGAATATCTGGTGAACAGGCTAAAGTCAGGAGCCGGGAAAACCTGTGATATCGTAGTTACCTACATTAATTTTCCGGATACGGCAAAAAAAGCCTTTGACTATGCCATTGGTTTATGGGAACAGTTAATTCAGTCTGAGGTTCCTATATATCTTACGGCCGAATGGAAGTCCATGGATAAAAAAAATACCCTGGCCAATTGCGGTCCTTCTGCCTATTACCGGAACCTGGATGGTTTGTATTTTGCGGACCGGTTTTATCCGGTGGCGATAGCTGAAAAGTTGGCCGGGGAAGAACTGACCGGAAGTAGTTCGCCTGATATAACGGCCAACTTTAACAGCACCGTCGAATGGTATTTTGGTACCGATGGCAACTGCCCGAATAATGCTTTTGATTTTGTTACAACGGTCTTACATGAAGTGACCCATGGATTGGGATTCGTCGGTTTTTTTTATGTCGATGAAGCCGGGGGAACCTACTATGAACCACCGGTGGTATTTGATCATTATGTAGCGAATTATGCGCGAAAATTCCTAACAGACACCTTCCTTTTTCCCAATCCTTCGCAGGCGCTTCTAAAGGAGTTTACATCAAATGCCCTTTATTTCCGAAGCCCGGCAACTTTGTTTGATGGGGCAGGAACTCCTCCCAGGTTATATGCCCCCGGGGTATGGGATGAAGGATCGAGTATTTATCATTTGAATGAAGCTACCTATGGAATCGGCGATCCGAACTCCTTAATGACTCCCTTTACCGGATACGGGCAGGTGATTCACGACCCGGGACCCATCACCATGAGCATCCTGGCCGATATCGGCTGGAAGAATATACTATTCGTCCATCAACAGGTCAAAGACATTGAATCCGTGACCGATCCGGTGCATATTGAAGCATCGGTGACCAGCGATTATGCCCTGGACACAGCTTCCCTGCTGGTTTATTATTCGGTTGATTCTTTTGCTACCTACGACTCCCTTTTTATGGTTTCCTCAGGAAGTGAATCTCTTTTTATTACCGAATTAGCGGTTCCTGTTTCTCAGGGTGAGATTTCCTATTATTTATCGGCAGCCGATGAAAAGGAGCGTGTGTTTACCTTTCCTCCCGGGGCTCCAGACAGTACCTTAACATTCCGGGTTGGCCCGGATTTTACGCCTCCTACCATTCATCATGAATCCATTGAGTTTATACTCTCTAGGGCAGACAATCTTGCTGTAACAGCGGTCGTGGATGACAACATAGGAGTTGATTCAGTCTGGGTGGAATACCTGCACAATGATACCTATGTGGGTGCCGTCGGAATGAAGAATGACTCGGCATCCGTTTATTCGACAGTACTGAAGGTGTCTTCCCTTGATTTAATGGAGAACGATACCCTTCGTTACCGGATCGTAGCCAGGGATCAGTCAGTCAATCAGAATATTACTTCCTTGCCTGAAACGGGTTATTATGCCATCATTGTTGAAGAAATATACCAATCGCTGACATCCTATAGCAACGACTTTAACAATTTGGAAACCAAAGATTTTATACATTCAAATTTTGCGATCAGAGACTATAAACTGTTCTCTGACGGTGCCCTGCATACCCTTCATCCCTACCAAAGTCCCGAACAAGACGACCGGTATTACAATTATACTTCCCAGTTGAAGCATCCGATTGTTTTGCTGGAAGGAGGAGAAATGTACTACGATGAGATTGTTTTGGTGGAACCCGGGGAAAAGGGGACGATTTTTGGAGATCCTGAATTCTGGGATTATGTGATCGTGGAAGGAAGCAAAGATCGAGGAAATGAATGGTTGCCGCTGGTAGACGGATACGATTCACGGAGCAAACCAAGCTGGGAAATCGAATACAACAACGGAATCAATAATCAGGGAAATTCAATCACGATCGGAAGAAAAGAAATGTTTTTCCGAAAAAGCATCGATTTACTTGAAAAGAAGTCCTTTTCAGCCGGCGATACCATTTTAATACGGTTCAGGCTTTTTTCTGATCCCTATGCCAATGGATGGGGATGGATCATTGATAACCTGCGTATCCAGACCAATGTGACAGCCGGAGAATTAACGAATATATCTCCCGGAGAATTCATCATTTATCCCAATCCTGCAGTCAACGAAGTGACCGTTGTTTTACGAACAAATATACACAAGGCAACGATGAATCTGTGTTTATATAACATGATGGGTGAGCTGATTACCTGTGTACCGGTTGAAGATTACAACTACGGATTCAGAAAGAATCTCAGTCTCGAAAAACTTCCACCCGGTATGTATATGGTACGGGTTTCTGACGGTAAACAATATCTGTTTTCGGGAAAGATCCTTAAAAGGAAATAATGGCATGGAAAGCAGAGCATATTTTTCATTGCTCCAACGGGAATGGTTTTATGCTCACCGAAAGGGACATTTTTAAAATATATCTCTATATTTGCTGAGAGATTAAAAGAAACAAAGACTGTTTATACAATTACACAGGCCAGAGGACGGAGAAGAAACAATCGTTTGTTGTAGGAAACGCTTCCCGATACCGATAGCTATCGGGACAGGACGAGTACCATAGGCCATAGAAATTGAACATGCATTGATTGTTTTATATGCCAGATATACATAGTTTTAAATTATTTGTATTCACATGAAAAGGGTTTACCGTACGTATTATTTCTGGTATTATTATTTCGGTTTTCGAAGAAAGATCGGGTAGAATGAATATATAGTTAGGATAAAAAAGGCCCGGTAAAAGGCCTTTTTTTTATGAGTTAAATGGAGTGAAAGGAAAAATAACGACAAAGGAAAACAAATGAAAGTTACCGTAATCGGCTTAGGGTTAATGGGTGGTTCTCTGGCATTGGATCTAAAGAAACGGAAGTTTGCTGAACGAATTACCGGAGTGGAAAACAACCGAAAGAACGCACAGGAAGCGCTTCGTCTGGGATTGGTCGATCATGTGGAGAAACTGGAAACGGCCGTATCGGATGCCGATTTGGTAATCATAGCCATTCCGGTGGATAAAATAGCAACGGTATTGCCTAACGTGTTGGATCGTATTCCGGAGCAAGCCACGGTTACGGATGTTGGATCTTCCAAAAGGGAGATTACCAAAACAGTCAGGGATCATCCCAGGAGGAAGAATTATGTTCCGGCACATCCCATGTCGGGAACGGAAGACTCCGGACCTCAGGCAGCGATGGAAGGATTATTCCGGGGGAAGATCTGCATTTTGTGTGATTATGAGGAAAGCGGTCCTCAGCATATGGCACTGGTAGAGAAGATGATGCATCTTGTAGGGATGGAAATTGCCTACATGACATCCGATGAACAGGATCATAGCACTGCTTTTGTCTCTCATCTTCCCCATGCTGCAGCCTATGCACTGGCAAATGCCGTGTTAGCCAAAGAAGATCGCCAGATCATTTTTGATCTGGCCAGTGGAGGATTCAGATCGACAGTCCGACTGGCAAAAAGTTCCCCGGAAATGTGGATTCCTATTTTTCAACAAAACAGGAATTATGTGGTGGAAGCATTGAATGTTTATATTAAACATTTAACAGAGTTTACGAAAAGTCTGGAAATGCAGGAAGATGAAAAGATGGTGAGCCTGATCAACAGTGCCAGCCGGATCCGGGGGGTGCTGGAAGGAGGAAATTCTTCCCTGATCAGAAACAAAGAGACGAATTTTAAATTATATACAAAATAAACCATGGTACCGCAATTGACAATAAACCCGGTCAGGGAGTGGCTTCCGCAAATCAACAATCCGCTCATATTTGCGGGTCCCTGCAGCCTGGAAACGGAAGAGCAGGTGTTGGAAACAGCCAAACAGTTGGCTAAGGATCCCCGGATTTTTTTATTCCGGGGAGGGATCTGGAAACCCCGTACCCGTCCCGGTTCCTTTGAAGGAATCGGGTCTGTTGGCCTTCAGTGGTTGAAACAGGTAAAAGAGGAAACCGGACTATGGGTTGGAACGGAGGTGGCCAATGCACACCATACGGAAGAAGCGCTGAAGGCCGGCATCGATGTTTTATGGATCGGAGCACGGTCAACGGCCAGTCCCTTTGTAGTGCAGGAAATTGCTGATGTATTAAAAGGAACCGATTCGGTCGTGATGATCAAAAATCCGGTTAATCCGGATATTCAGCTTTGGGTAGGTGCATTGGAAAGGGTAAACCAGGCCGGCATAAAAAACCTGGTTGCGATCCATCGCGGATTTACCCCCTTCAGTGAAACTCCCTACCGGAATTATCCCAACTGGAAAACTGTTATTGAATTGAAAAGGCAGTTTCCTCATTTGCCCATCTTGTGTGATCCCAGTCATATCGCAGGAAAACGGGAATACCTCCTCGAAATTGCACAGAAAGCCTTTGATATGGGCCTGGATGGCTTGATGATTGAATCCCATATTGATCCCTCCCATGCATTGAGCGATAAAGAGCAGCAACTAACCCCGGAGGGATTGCATACCCTGTTGGATAAATTGGTCATCCGCCATGAAAATACCGATAATCCTCAGTTTGAAAACCAGCTTGAATTGCTTCGTTCACGCATTGATGCCCTGGATAAAGAACTGATTGAAGTGCTCTCCTCGAGAACGGAAATAGTGAGGGAGATCGGTAAATATAAAAAAGAAAATAATGTTACAGCCCTTCAGATCAACCGGTGGACTCAGCTGATAAACAACCGGGTGAAGCTGGGCAGGGATATGAATCTGAATGAGATTTTTACAAAAACCTTGTTTCAGTTTATTCATGAAGACTCCGTGAGAATACAAACCGAGATCATGGATGAATGATCTCAGGATGTTTTTTTCCTGAATTGAGCATACAATTTATTGGCAAAGATGAATTTATTGAGTTCAGGATTGGGGTGTGTGAGAAGTTCCTCTTTGGATCCTTCCCAGCATTTTTTCCCGTCACAAATGAAGAAGACCCTTTCTCCGATCTCAAGAACGGAATTCAAATCATGGGTGTTGATAAGGGTTGTAATGGTAAATTCTTTGGTAATTTCCTGAATCAGTTTATCAATACGGGTTGCGGTTTCCGGATCAAGGCCGGAGGTGGGTTCATCGCAGAACAGGTATTTGGGATTGAGGGCGATTGCCCGTGCAATAGCAACCCTTTTTTGCATGCCCCCACTGATTTCTGAAGGATGTAGTTTGTGTGCTCCTTTGATATTCACATGATCCAGGCAAAAATCCACCCGATGTTGTTTTTCTTTGGAGGACTGGAAAGTAAACATATCCAGGGGGAAACGTACATTTTCCTCCACGGTCAGACTATCAAATAGCGCTCCTCCCTGAAAGACCATGCCGATTTCCTGGCGAAGACTTTTTCGGGTTTTTTCATTCATCCGAGTAAGGTCCCGGTCGTCATACATCACGTTTCCTGCGTCGACCTCATGAAGGCCCAGGATGCATTTCAGCAAAACGGTTTTTCCCGAGCCACTCTGCCCGATGATCAAATTGGTCTGTCCTTTTTCAAAACGTGCTGAAATATTGTCCAGGACCCGGATCCCGTCAAAGGATTTTATGATGTTTTCAATAGCGATCATGTCAATAGCAAACGGGTTAAAATAAGGTCGAATAAAAGAATCAATATATTGGTGTTTACAACGGCTTTGGTACTGGCTTTGCCCACTTCAAGTGCTCCTCCCTGGACATAATAGCCAAAATAGGCAGGTACGGAAGCAACCAGAAACCCAAAAAACAAGGATTTAATCAACGAGAAGGTTATATAATAAGGCTCAAAAAGATACTGAATGCCATCCAGATAATCCGTGACTGAAATAACACCCACCAGAGGACCGGTAAACAGACCTCCGAGGAGCCCGCAAAAAACACTCAAGATAAACAAAAACGGAAAAATGAATACCACAGCAATGATCTTTGGAAGAATCAGATAACTGGCTGAATTGATTCCCATCACCTCCAGCGAATCAATTTGTTCGGTTACTTTCATGCTGCCGATTTCCGAAGTAATGTTGGACCCGATCTTCCCTGCCATAATCAATGCCAGCATCGTGGAGGAAAATTCAAGAATTAATGTATCCCGGGTTCCCAAACCGACCAGGGTGGTTGGATAAATGGGATTGGACATACTATAGGCAAACTGGATGGTCATTATCCCCCCGATGAAGAGGGATATAATCACCACAATGCCTACTGAGTTTACTCCCAGGCCGTCCATTTCAGAAAACAACTGCCTGAGATAGATCCGGAGCCGCTCCGGACGCCCAAAAACCCTGTGAAGCATATAAAAATAACGTCCTACATGAAAGAAAAACTTCATTTCTGGTTTTTAGGGTAAAATTACAATAATATTTATCCATAAAAAAATCGGAAGTTTGTCTCTCATTCGGATTTTCCCCAGCGTATTGCTGTGTATGAAGCAAGTCCTGTCCCCGAAAAGCTATCGGGACGGGAGGAGTTCCACAAACCATGGAAATTGAACATGCATTGATTCCGTTATAAGCCAGTTATACAAGATCTTAAATTTATTTTATTCCCATGAATGAATGGATTTGAAGGATATGGAAAAAAATTGCAGCGATTTTCAATACGAATCGACCCTTCCTGCCGTTTGGAATGTAGGAGGAGCATCCGCTATTTTGATCAATTTTGTGTATATTTGAGAGAGAAGACCAAACTCTGTAAGCATGGAAAATACATACTGTGTTATTATGGCTGGAGGAATTGGCAGCCGTTTCTGGCCCCTGAGCCGTACAAACAGACCCAAACAGTTTCTTGATATTCTTGGTGTGGGAAGGACGTTTATTCAACAAACCTATGACCGGTTTTCGAAAATTGTCCCGGACCGGAATTTTTTTGTGGTTACCAGTGTCATCTATAAAGATCTCGTACTGGAACAGTTGCCTCATATACAACCGGATCAGGTTTTGCTCGAACCCTTACGCAGAAATACGGCTCCCTGCATTGCCTATGCCAGTTACAAAATAAAAACCCTGAATCCGGAAGCCCGTATAATCGTAGCGCCCTCAGATCATATTATTCTCAAAGAGGATGAATTTATAAAACAGATCAACAACGGACTTGATTTTGTTTCTGAGAACGACGCTTTATTGACACTGGGGATTAAACCGAGCCGCCCTGAAACCGGGTATGGATATATTCAGGTGAACAGAAACAGGCAATTCAAAAACCTCACAAATCTGTTTGAAGTAAAAACATTTACAGAAAAACCCGATGTGAAAATGGCGAATCTGTTTCTTGAAAGCGGAGAGTTTTTCTGGAATTCAGGAATTTTCATCTGGTCGTTGTCTTCCATTCTTCATGCTTTTAAAACCCATCTGAACGAACTATCCATCCTTTTTGCTAAAGGGTCAAAACTTTACAATACCTCCGATGAAACAGCTTTTATCAATAAGATTTATTCCGAATGCAAAGGAATTTCCATTGACTACGGAATAATGGAAAAAGCCGATAATGTTTTTGTGCTGACCGCTGATTTTGGGTGGAGTGACCTGGGGACGTGGGGATCCCTGTATGAGAACAAAGAAAAAGACGAAAACGGGAATGTGGTGATTGGCGAAAACCTGTTTTCTTATGAAATAAAAAACTGCATTGTGAATATGCCCAAAGAAAAAACGGTCGTTTTGCAGGGATTGGATGGGTATATTATTGTGGAGTCAAACAATACCCTCCTGGTTTGCAGAAAAGAGGATGAACAGCAGATCAGACAATTCGTCGTGGATGTGAAGATGAAAAAAGGGAATGACTTTGTTTAAACGTTTTCTTTTTCATTTAGATGACGGGCTGCCAGTTCCAGTTTTTGATACCATGCTACCCCGTATTTCCTTATTAAAGGTTCTTTCAGATACCGGTATAACGGAATTTTCCTGCTTTTTCCGCATATTCTGCCTGGGATGCAAACGGGTAATTGCTCATAATTTACGGCATCAAATCGTTTGTATTCGGTAATGCGGATGGGGAACAGATGACAGCTTATGGGTTTCCTGAAGGTTGTTATTCCATCCAGGTAAGCACTTTCAAAGCTACATTTCAGGATGCCGTTCTCATCGCGATAGGAAAACACACACTCCTGGTTCCTAACCAATGAAGTAACCAGGTCTCCGTCGTTGTCGATAAAGGAGGAACCATGATTTTTGATAATCTCGTTGTGTTCGGGTGGCAGGTAGGGGCTTACCAATGGATAGATCCTGGTAATGATGGTAGCCTCTTGTTTTGTCAGAGGGGCTCCTGAATCCCCTTCTATGCAGCATGCTCCTTTGCAATGTGCTAAATCACAGCAAAAAAAAGCCTTAATCACATCTAGGCTTAGAATGGTACGTCCGATTTCAAGCATTCCTCCCAATTTATTTTCTTATTTTCCTGCAAGGATTACATGGTACGATAAGCCTGTCAGCCCGTAACAAGATTGTATACGAAGGTTCATCGTTCGTTGATTTTCAGTATAACAGGGGGCTGGCATTGCTTTTTTTTCCTGGTGAAAGATATACATTGCCAGGAGATTAATGATTTTTGTGGACGAGTACTTTCCCGGTCATCTCGTTGGGTATTTCAAGTCCCATCAGGAATAGCAGCGTTGGAGCTACATCGGCCAGGATTCCATTTTCCATTTTAGCCTTTTTGTTGTTTCCCACATAGATGCAGGGAACCGGATTCAGGGAATGAGCTGTATTGGGTGAACCATCCGGATTGACCGCATTGTCGGCATTTCCGTGGTCCGCAATGATCAGAACTTCATATCCGCTGTCCCGGGCGGCTTTTACGACTTCCCCGGCGCAATGATCTACGGTGGTTACCGCTTTGTAAATGGCTTCGTAAACTCCTGTATGCCCAACCATATCCCCATTGGCAAAGTTAAGACATACAAAATCCGCTTCTTTGTTCAGCAATTTGGGAACAATGGCATCTTTTACTTCGGGAGCTGACATTTCAGGTTGAAGGTCATAGGTGGGAACCCGGGGCGACTGGATCAGAATGCGGGATTCTCCTTCAAATTCCTTTTCGCGGCCTCCACTGAAAAAGAACGTGACATGGGCATATTTTTCCGTCTCAGCAATGCGGATCTGTTTTAATCCTGCCTTCGATACTACCTCGCCCATGGTGTTTGTAACATTTTCCTTGTCGAAAATGACGTGGATGCCATCAAAATCTGCTTTGTAGTTGGTCATCGTGTACCATTGGAGATTCATGGTTTTCATGCCGAAATCGGGCAGATCTTCCTGTGTGAAGGCAATGGTGGTTTGACGCAGACGGTCGGTGCGGAAGTTAAAACAGATTACCACGTCGTCCTCTTCTATTACAGCCAGTGGATTTTGGTTTTCATCCACCATCACTATGGGCTTGAGAAATTCATCCGTAACTCCATTTTGGTATGAATTTTTGACACTTGCCAACAGATCGGTTGTTTTCTCTCCATCCCCTTTAGTGTAAAGATCGTAGGCAAGTTTCATCCGCTTCCAGTTTTTATCACGGTCCATGCCATAGTATCGTCCGATGAGTGAGGCAAACCGGGCGTTGGTTTTTTCAAGCGCTTTTATGTCCGATTCAATGAATCCGTAGCCTGAACGGGGATCGGTATCGCGTCCATCGGTGAGCCCGTGAATAAACACTTTTTCAAGCCCCATATCGGTGGCAATCTGTGCCAGTGCAATCATGTGTGAACTCAAAGCATGAACTCCCCCCGGGCCAATTAATCCGATCAGGTGTACTTTTTTGTCTTTTTCTTTGGCATACGTGTAGGCTTTCTGGATTTGGGGATTTTCCCATAACGATTTATCTTTAATCGATTTAGAGATTCTTACCATATCCTGGTACAGAATTCTTCCGGCTCCGATGTTGAGGTGTCCAACTTCCGAATTTCCCATCTGACCTTCAGGCAATCCAACCTGTTCTCCTGAAGCGATCAGTTGCGAATGTGGATATTCAGCCATCAGAGAATCCATGAACGGGGTGGGTGCTATGGAGACAATGTCTCTTTCAGAACCATCTCCAATTCCCCATCCGTCGAGGATGATCAATATAGCTTTTTTTATGTTTTTCATTTTCCTGAATTTATGTTTCAATCCATTGTTCCATTCGTTAAGACAAAAGTATCCTTTTTTGGTTCATTATGAAAAAATTCTGCAATGCAGGATCGGGGATTTAACAAATTGTTGCGATTGCTTCTTCCGAAACTTTTTCTTAGCGTTGAAGGTCTGCTCCCGGTTCAAAAAAGCCGGGATGGGATTGGATCAATTCCTGTAATTCCTGGTATTCATAATAGGCTGTCACTTCCGGATTATTGTTTGATTTTGTGAGGTATGGGTTGATTCGTGCTATGGGTCGAGCTTTCATCCGGGAGGCATCAAAAGGTGTAAAAAAATCCTTTATTTTTTCTTCACTGAGTGTGGGGGAAAGCCATTCCATGGCTTTTTCCGGGGGAAGGATCAACGGCATCCGTTTTTTTGAATTGTGGACCAGGGACACCAAGGGGTTGGCTGGCGTGGTAAGGATCGAATAGGTTGGTATGATTTCCCCTGTTTCCCGATCGGTGAATGTGTTCCAGACTCCAGCAAAAACAAACATACTGTTGTCTTTCAGGGTCACATAAAACGGATATTTAGGGGTTCCCTTTTTTCCTGGTTCCCTGTGCCGCCATTCAAAAAAGCCACTGCAGAGTACCAGGCACCTTCTGGTGCGTATGGAGGGACCATAGATCCGGCTTTCAAAGATCGATTCTGTCCTGGCGTTTAAGGTATTGTATTTATTTAGAAACGCACGGGCCTCTTCTCCCGAACGGGTAGTGGCCGGCACCATACCCCAACGAAACATGTGAATCTGACCCGGGGCATGGTCCGAAATAACGGGCATGAGGGGAAAATCAAAACCATTGACAAAAAAATGGTCCGGGAACAGGTTCAACTGCTCCCTGGAGATCCCTTGATGATCACAAAGCCGGTCGGTATTTACCTTAACGACTGCATAGTAAAAACACATACTGTTACACGTTTGCAACCGGGATTTCCTCCCAGTTGGTGGTATATCGTTGCGACAGGTTTTCCTGTCTCAGCTTCCATTCTTTCCCATCTCCCAGAATGGCCATCCTGATTTTGTCGCGTCCCATCCGGCGGTTCAGTTCATCGATTGTGCGGGACAGGATTTTTTCTTTTTCTCTGTCAATCCTTTGGAACAGTACCAGCTGGCCATGTTGTTCCGGTTTCAGTCCGTCCACAATCACACCGGCTTTTTTATAACGGTACCCGGCATGAAACAGTTTATCCAGCAGCATCAGAGCATAGCAGATCAGTTCTTTTGTGCTGTTGGTTTCCACGGGTAAAGGTAATGATTTGCTTTGACTATACTGAGGCTCCTGGGGGCTGAAGGGATCGGTATGGATAAAAACGGTCAGAAGGCTTGCCGTGGATCTCTGGCGTCGGAGTTTCTCGGCGCAGCGGGCAGCATATGTGGCAACGGCTTCCCTGAGGAGGCGTAAATCGCTGGTTTTTTTTCCGAAAGCCCGGGTTGTGGCAATGGCCTTTTTGGTAGGGATTTTTTCTTCCATGGGGAGACAGGATTCGCCCAGCAGCTCTTTTTTGATGCGCAGACCCATGACTTTCATTTTTTGCCGAAGCCACAGGTCATCGGTCTGGGTAAAATCAAAAGCTGTATAGATGTGATTGGCATAGAGAAGTTTGTGGTATTGTCTTCCGATGCCCCACACCTTTTCCACGGGGGTATTCCGAATCAGGCAATCGCGGTGCCGGTTGTTGCGGATCACAAAAGTACCGGTTCCCTGTTTGGCCGCTTTGCTGGCTATCTTGGCCAGGGTTTTGGTGGGTCCGATGCCTACAGAAACGGGAATGCCTGTGTTGCGCCAGACGGTTCGTATGAGCTTCTTCGCCCATACGTTCAGGTCACCCGGAATATTCCCCAGCTCAAGGAACGCCTCATCGATGCTGTACACCTCCACATCGGAAACTGCCTGCCGCAGGGTGTCCATGACCCGTTGGGAGAGATCGCCATAAAGGGTGTAGTTGGATGAAAAAACCTGAACCTGGTTTTCCCTGATCAACGATTTCCGCCTGAAGACCGGCTCTCCCATCTTCAGCCCCAAAGCTTTGGCTTCCCCGGAGCGGGCGATGATGCATCCATCGTTGTTCGATAAGATAATGACCGGGGTAAGGTTCAGATCCGGCCGGAAAACCCGCTCACACGAAACATAAAAATTATTGCAATCAACCAACGCAAACATAATTTCCCGGTTAGCGATGTTTTTTTATCGAATACGTGACAACACCCCAGATCCTGCAATCGCTGTTGAGATCTACCTGAAGAGGTCTGAAATCAGGGTTGGAAGAAACAAGAAAACAGCCGTTATTATTACACCGGGCTCTTTTTAATGTGAATTCCCCATCCATAAAACAAACCAGAATGGAATGATCGGTAGGTTGCAACGACCGGTCAACCACCAAAAGATCTCCGTCTGAAATGCCATCCCCGTTCATCGATTCTCCGTTAACCCGTAAAAAAAATGTTTGAGAAGGATGCGCAATCAACTTTTTGTTCAGGTCAAGACGCATCTCCAGATAATCCTCAGCCGGTGACGGAAACCCGGCCTGAATACCGGATTCCGGAAAGGGAAGACTTATTGCAGATGCCTCACATGCTTCGACCGATAGATCCTGTATGCCAGATAAATCACGCTTATTCATAGATTTCGTATCAAAACGACGACTATATCGTCAAAATTATGACTATAATATAAGAATTATTGGATAAAAAAACAAAAAAAAACGGTGTCGAAAAACACCGTTAATCTGAATAAGCCATCCAAGTGCATGGCTGAATAGGTATCCTATGAATTGAACGTATTTTGTTTTTTGGCTTTGAAACAGTACTTGTTTCATTGCAAAACCTGTGCCAAAAGAGCGTAACAGGCAGGTTTTCTTTTTCGGATCTTTCCGGGGTGGGGGGAGAATTTTCTTCGGATGGATCTTCCGGGGTATCGGGGGATGATGGGATTTTCAGGTTAACATGGAGTTCATGGTATCGATAATCAGTCGGACCATGTTTTTTGTATTGCGGTTAAAAACGTCCAGCACTTCTTCCCAGGTCACCGGTTTTTCATCGGTTTTCCAGCAGTCGTAGTCGGTACTCATAGCGATTGCGGCATAGGGGATTTTCAGTTCATTGGCCAGGATGCATTCGGGAGCGATGGACATATTGACGGCATCTGCACCCCAGGCACGGAACATGAATGATTCAGCGCGGGTTGAAAAGCGGGGGCCTTCGATGGTAACAATGGTTCCCCGGGGGTGAAAGGTTAATCCGAGCTTTTGGGCTGTGAATATCAGCTTCTTGCGGAGTTCTTCAGAAAAGGGATCTGCCATGGAGGTGTGTTTCATTTGGGTAGGTATAAAGGTTTCAAAAAAAGTAACATTCCGGTGGCGCGTAAAATCAATAAACTGGTCCGGGATAATCAGGTCCCCGCGACCAATTTCTTCACGCAGGCTTCCGCAGGCGGTGGTGGCCAGGATGTGGGTACATCCCAGTTCCTGAATGGCCCGGATATTGGCCCGGTTATTTACCTGGGTAGGAGGAAGGGTATGTTCCCTGCCATGCCGGGAGAGAATGACAACCTCTATGCCGTTTATGGTGCCGGTTTTAAAATCTGAGGAGGGTTTTCCAAAGGGAGTGTCAACCGACACAGATCCGGGATTCTTGAGGATCTCCGGATCTTCAAGTCCCGATCCGCCTATGATGGCAAATTTTAGGGATTTCATTTTTTTTCAGGGAATAAAGTGAGTATGCTTTTTTTGTTTGCTTTGCAGAGGCCTCTTTCGGTGATCAGTCCGGTGACCCAGCGAGCCGGTGTCACATCAAAGCCGTAATTGACTGCGTTGCTTTTTGCGGGAATCAGGCGGACCTCAGCGATCCGGTTGTTAATCCAACCTTCGATATGGGATACTTCCCTGGGATCGCGTTCTTCAACGGGAATCTCTTTCATGCCGTTTTCCATCTGCCAGTCGATGGATGTGGAGGGTAGGGCCACGTAAAAAGGAATGTGATTGTCGTGCGCTGCGAGGGCTTTCAAGTAGGTTCCTGTTTTATTGGCCACATCACCAGTCACGGTAGTCCGGTCACTGCCGACGAGCACCATATCGACCCATCCGTGTTGCATCAGATGACCTCCTGCATTGTCGGTGATCACGGTGTGAGGGATTCCTTCTTCGCCCAATTCAAAAGCTGTAAGGCGAGCACCCTGATTCCGGGGCCGGGTTTCGTCTACCCATACATGAACCGGAATGCCGGCACGATGGGCTTTGTAAATAGGAGCGGTAGCTGTGCCCCAGTCAACACAGGCCAGCCACCCGGCATTGCAGTGGGTTAAAATATGTACGGTTGATTTTTTATGCGCATAAATATCGCGGATCAGGGGAAATCCGAAATCTCCGATCCGGCTGCTGAAATCAATTTCTGTACGTTTTAATTTGTCAGCAAATTCCAATCCGGCTGCCAATGCTTCCTTTTGGTTTTTTCCTTCTATTGCTTTCACAAATCCATCCACTGCAAAAGCAAGGTTTACGGCAGTGGGACGGGAGGTCTTCAGATATTCGGCCGTCTCTTTTGCATACAACAACTGCTTGTGGCCTTTATATTGCAGCAATGAAAGATACATTCCGTAGGCTGCCGTTACTCCGATCAATGGAGCCCCACGAACCACCATTGAACGTATGGCAAAGAAAGCATCTTCCCGGGTTCTGACATCAAATATCTGAAAATCAAAAGGAAGAACTCTTTGGTCGATGACCTGCACCACCGAAGGGTCCTCTTTTTTTACCCAGATGGTGTGAAAAGGCTGCCCGTTTATTTTCATTCCGGAATAATTGAATATCTTACGCGTTTAAAAGTAATAAAATGAAAGTTGACCTGAAAGGAATTAAAAACATCATTTTTGATCTTGGGGGTGTTATTCTCAATCTCGACATGCATGCATCCCTAAAGGAGTTTTTTAAACTTGGATTAATTCAGGAGGTAACGGACAGCACCCCGGGTCGTTATTATCATGAGGTATTTCACCGGCTTCAGACCGGGCAGGTAACGCCGGACCAATTTCACAAAAGGATCCGGGAGATCCTTTCCAATCCGGGCGTTACCGACCGGCAGATTGACGAAGCCTGGTGCGCCATGCTCAAAGGGATTCCGGCTTCCCGAATTGAAACCATCCGAAATGTAAAGAAAAAATACCATGTTTACCTGTTCAGCAATACCAATTCCATTCATATTGACCGGCTGGAAAAAGAGTTTTTAGCGGAGAACGGATTTTCGTTTGCTTCCGCATTTGATGGTTTGTATTATTCGCATGAGATCCATGATGCCAAGCCCTCGGTAAGCTCTTTTCTGAAAGTAATGGATTTGTCCGGGGTACATCCGGCAGAAACCCTGTTTGTGGATGACCTGAAGGAAAATATTGAAGGAGCAGAAAAGGCAGGATTGAAAACCTTCTGGCTGAAAGAAGGAATGGAACTCAATGAGGTATTCAAAAATGCCACTTTATAACCATGGAAAGAAAGGATGCCATCTCTTCAAAAATAGCATCCTTCTATTGTTACTCAATTACCAATTGTTGTTTATAAATAGTTTCGTCTTTCATAAAATGTACGTAGTAGGTTCCCGGGATTAATGATTTTGTATCAATTTTCAACTTTTTTTTATTTGATTTAATTGAGTTCATCATCGTTTGAGTTTCGCTCCAAAGTTGGATTTCATATTCTCCCAAATCGTCTTTATCTTTCCTGGAACTTTCAATAAATATTTTCCCGTTTTTATTTGCAATTTCTTCTTCAGGGATAAAAGTCAATTCTACGAAATCGTGAGCCGGGTTTGGATACATAATCATAAAAAACCCTCCATAACACGAACCATAAGGGACTTCAAACTGGGCCCAGCCATTTCCATTATAACCGCATTGATTCCATGCTTTAACAAACATCGTATATGTTCTGGGAGTAGCTCCCTGTTCTATCTCTACCCTGGCTGAAACCTGGTCAGAATAAGGATAAACATGGACATACGGGTCAGAAGGCCAAAGGGTCTAGGTATACCATTCTGCACCATCAATTTTCAAAGGCATTGGAAGCCCATCAAAAAAATTCCGGGTTGAACCTATTTCACAACAATCCGGCCCGTAGATCACATCCGGGTCTAATCCACTACCGGGTAGTCCCAGGTAAACCTGTTTTTCCATGAATCTGGCAGGATGAGACGGATAATCTCCACAATCAGTTTCAATTTTTGCTTTTATTCCTCCTTCTCCGGTTCCGTTTTTTTCAAAAACAGCAGTTGTTCCTGTTGACGATTTTAATATCAGGTTCCCTGAACATTGCCAGTTGACATTATAATTATTTGGCACATTTTCTACCTTGTACGATTCATCCATGTTATCACATACAGAATATGATCCTGAAATATACGGCATATGATCCGGATCTGTTACTTTGTATTCAATGGTTAATGATTTAGGGATAGCTGGTCCGGTTCCGTATAGGACACTGACGTGAATAGTAAAATTTGTATCTCCATAAGGTGTATAGGTGAATGTATTGTCATTCGAAGGTGTTGGACTTCCATTCCAGTAATACTTAGCACAGGAAAGATGGGGTGTCAGTACAAAGGTTACCGGATCTGTATCTCCACAAAACAACCAGTTTTTCCCGGTCGTAGTTGCCAGGGTTAAATTTGGTTTACGTTTTATAGTAACCGGGTCGCTCCATTTACTAAGCTGAACTTCTGCAGTGCAGCCCTGAACAACATGCCGGCCTCTGACTTTTATTGTTCCTTCGGTTACGGAAGCAGGATAAGTTACTGTAACGATTTCAGGGCCTTGTATAGCTTCTGAACCGTTACTGGTATGCCCGCCAATAGACCAACCCTCAGGTATGACCCAGTCAAATAAATAGACTATTTCCGGATTTACATCACCGGTACCCGGGACTCTCAGCTCTGTAGCTTCATAATTTTCATTGCCAAAATCGCAGGGATCTAAAAATAATTGACCCCCCCAACCAGGACTGACTTCAGGCTTTAGATGTTTAATCGATTTAATGGTGAATTCATCGAAACTTGCACTGGCAACTTCTTCTTCATCCTCATCTAATAATTTTACAGTGATTGTGCCAATATATCCTTGTGCCTCTGTTGTGGCATCCCATTTAATGGTTGCAGTTGAAGAAGTATAAGGATTACCAGTATTTACTGTTTGTTCAACACTTCCATTGTCACTAGGATCCCAATCTACTCCATATTCTATATTAGGATCAAGCCCTGAAAAATCAACAGTATACTCGTACTCTGTATCATTACATACAATATAAGAACCTGGTGCTACAATAGTAATTGACTCATCTGCATGTAGTTTAATTGATAAGGATATAATTGATAAGAATAATAATATAATTTTTGATTTCATTTTAAAAATAATAGTTTATACTCATGGTATAAGGTGTTTGAAATTTTGTTGTAAAATATTGTTGCCTGACTCTATTTTCCTGTATGTTTCCAGAACCTTGATATTCATTAAAATGGTATTTGGCTTTAATACCTATTTCAATAGAAGTAGAAAGTCTGTTAGATAAATAATATTCAAATCCTAAAAAAGGTATAAATGAAGCAGTATAATACTTATCTTCATAAGGAAAATCGTCTTGAATATCAATTCTTTCTTTATGAATTGTAATATCTGTCACAATATCAAATCCAAAATAATAATTGAGCAATCGGGTCTGTTTTTGCCATTCATATCCTATATACAAATCTAAACTATTCGTTCTATCTCTGTCAGAAACGAAGAACGGTTCATCAGCCGTTTGGACTTCAATTTTTTGAGTTATGTACCTGGCATTAATTCCTAACCGCCATGCCCCTTTTATCAAACCCTGTTCATCAAAACGATATGCCTTAATCAATACTTTTGAAGGATACCCATCCGTAAAAAAATACAATATATCGGCTGATACCGCAAAGTTTAAATCGCGGGCCGGTGCGTTTTGGGCAGCCAGTTTTCCTGCAAAAACAATACAGGCAACAATTATGAGGGAAACATGAATGTGTTTTCTTATGGGCGTCGTATTTTTCATAGAAATAATAGCAAAAATTGATTAATACAAAGTCAGAAATATAATTGCATTATGGAGCCCGTATTTGATAACAGGTATCTTTTCTATATTTAGCATCAAAGATAAGACTAAATCGGGTTACTAATTGATATTTCCTTCCCCCCCCCCCCCGGGGGAAAAAAAAGCAAAAAAAAAAAATTTACAGAGACA
>CAYPAW010000035.1:0-6447 GCA_964408795.1 uncultured Mariniphaga sp. | reverse complement strand
CGAACATGAACTTTTTTAATCAAAAGTTCGCCAAAGGCAATGATTAAAAGAAGTTCATGTGAGAGCGAAGCGGTTCCATACGTTCTTAAATTTATGATTAAGTTATGGGACTAATTATAAAATTTAAACGTATGAATAAAGCTCAGGTTAACACCGACTTAGATGAAATTAAACGTTGGAAGAAAGTTTTACTGAATCTTAGTCGCTGTCGGAGACAGGAATAATTCATGAATTATTCGGGTTAAATTATTTTTAAACCACAACAATTGCTCATTATAACCGCATGATTACTAATTACATACAAATTTAAAATGTACTATTATGGAAGCTTCATTTATGAGAATTTCTGTTTTATTTCCAATTTTGGGTATTGTCTTCTATTTAGCGATAATAATTTGCATTATTTATATCATTTATAGATGGGTAAATAAAATTATAACGTTAAAACAAGAGCACAACGATTTATTGCGGGAAATAATAAAAAAAATGGATGTAAAATAAACGTTGCACAACATTCCATACTGGTAGTGAATATTTTATTTTAGATGAATGCTTGCTCTGGACTGTTGAAGAAATAAGAGAAGGTTCCGGATATGGGTTTTTTGATCCGTACCTGATTGATCTGGATATGGATGAAAATGAAAGATAGTAAAGGATTAAGCGGATTGATAATCATTTGGTCAATGCTATGTATGAAGAAGGGTGGAATAATTTCGAAGATAAAGACTGGAAAAAAAAACCAACCCATTGCCGCGTAGCCCCAATGAATTCGGGGTGTTGGCATTAACCGCTGTTTCTCAATGGGCTATGCTATAAAATAAAAAATAGTTTTTTATTGATGCCCGGCAAAAACATGGGTCATTATTCGTACATTTACTTTCGCAAAACATAATAAACGAATCGTATGAAAAAACAAGTGCTTCTCACAGGAATGCTTTTCCTGTCCTTTTTTGTTATCACTCAGTGTACCAACAGCAAAAAAAATGCTGAAACGGCACCCGATCCCACATGGCTGCACAACGACGGAGCAAAGCTCTGGGTATTGTCCGAAATGCGTATCAACGATGAAGTGCAGGACATTTCGACCTGCCAGGATGAACATTTGTTGCTGGCCAAAGATTTTACCGGCATGCAGATTTTCGGGGAAACCGACACCCACCCTGCCGATACCCTTACGGTCGATCATTTTACGTACAAACTCACGGAAACGGAAGGAAAAATTGAGTTTTCCGAATTTCATGAAAGCCACATTATGGCGAATCACCCGGTAATGGAGATTGTAACCCTTACAGAAGAAAAACTGGAGCTTTTGGCAACAACGGAAGAAGAGGGGGAAACCTTCCAAACGAAATTGGTTTATGTGAGGGCCGTAGAACCCAATCCCGATGCAGGGGAAAAAAATAAGATGCTCACCAACGGATCCCTGAAGCTGTGGAAAGTGTCCGAAGTATTCTTGGATGGCGAACCCACAAACAATCCCTGCCGTCGCGACGATATCCAGCTTTTCCTAACCAATGGAATGGCGGTTAAAATATTTGGCGATGTCCATTGCATCCCCGGCGATACCATAAACAACGACGTCTTTTCCTGGAGTTTTTGCGATGATGAAACCAAAATGGTCAGGACGGATCTTCATGCCTCATGGAATCACCAAGGCGGAACGGAACTGGTCGTAGTGGATACCCTCCACATTATCGAACTCACCGACCAGAAATTTACCTGGGAAGGAACCAGCCAAATAGACGGAGTGAAAAAGCATGTGCGTATCACCGAAGTTCCGTTTTATTAGAAAGATTGGTTGAGGTTGAGGTTGAGGTTGAGGTTTCTCCCAGAATGGAGGGGATTGTAAATCGGGTAGTTGTACGGTGCCCCGGGGTTACCCATCCGATTATGTGAGAAAATTGTTCGTTTCTCTATAATTTCACGTCTCAATGCATTGTTGTACTTTGCATTCCTCTTGAAGAAATGCAATTGCATCTTTTTGAATAGCAAAAAAGAAGACTATACATTGATATATAGCATATTGACTGCATCTGAAAGAAAAAAATGACCAGGATTGGAATAATTATTTGCGCCCGTTACATAAATTGTGGCGGCGGAAAATGTCTCAGAGCTTTAAAAGAGCATGTCGGAGGATTTGCCAGGTATCCAAAGGATGAATCCCTGGAATTGGTTGGATTTGCTAACTGTGGTGGATGTCCAGGCGGAAATATTGAATACGTTCCGGAAGAGATGAAAAAAAACGGAGCGGAAGTAATTCACCTGGCTACAGGATTTGTTGTTGGATATCCACCCTGCCCCCGGATCAAACAGTTTAAGGAATTTATTGAACGCTGTTATAAAATACCTGTAGTAACCGGGACGCATCCCATACCTTTAAAATATTACAATATACACAATACCCTCTCTTTCTGGAATCCAACATTCAGAGAAAAAGAAATCGGACATTTGCTCAGGGAAGATAAAAAAATAATGGAAGCATATAATTAACCTGAACGATTCATACGATGCAAAGGGTTTATTTTAAGGTATCATAAAGGTAAAAAAACGAATTATGTTCAGGGTAACCCTGCGCAAGGCATGTTAAGGGGCTAAACGAAAAGGGAAGCCCGGAAAAATGCTTCACCCCATTTCAGGAAGTAAGGAACTTTTTGTACATTGGTTCCGAAAATGGAACACCAAACACATAAAACCGATGAAAAATATCTTTCCCCGGGAGATTATTCAGTATACGGCAGCATACCATTTCTTCCGGTTTAACAAAACTACAAACATCCTTTATTTCTCCATCCTGCTGATCATTTTATCTGCCCTTGTGTGCCTGCCTTTTCTAAAGATTGAAATAACCTTGCAGGCCAAAGGGATCTTCCGCTCTTTTTCAGAATCTGTACAGCTTACTTCTCCGGTGGTAGCAAGGGTGGTAAAAACTTCCCTGGCAGAGAATGAACCAGTGACTGCCGGTGACACCCTGGTCTGGCTGCACACCGGAGAAATTGAGGAGCGGGTAAACTATCTTAATAGCCTGATGGCACAAAACAGGCTTTATCTGTCCGATATTGCGAATATCCTCATGTACAAATATCAGCATATTCAAACGGATCTTTTTCGAACCCGTCATGCGCTTTACCGGCAGAAGCTTTCGGATCTCCGGTTAAAAACAAGTCTTCTTGAGAAGGCCTATCAACGTGCTTTAACGCTGTATCAAAAAGAGGTGATCCCGTTAACGGAAATAGAGCAAAAAAAATACGAACTGGATCAAATCAGGGAGGAACAGAAGTTATTTGTCAGGCAGTCAAGAAACGAATGGCAACAAGCACAGATAGAATACCAGCTTCAGAACAGGAAATACAAAAATGAGATCTCCGGGCTTACCAACGAAATGGAGAAATACTATATTACAGCTCCCCTTACGGGATATATTTCGGATTATTCAGGAATCCAACCCGGCAGCTTCCTTACGGTGGGACAATCCATCGCCTTCCTCCATCCCGACGACCGGTTGATTGCTGAAAGCCTGGTATTACCCAGGGACATAGGATACCTAAAGCCGGGAATGAAAGTAGTTTATCAGGTTGATGCGTTCAATTACAACCAATGGGGATTCGCTTCCGGAGAGATACTGGATATCTCAAAGGAGATTTATTGGGTAAATAACCAGCCCCGTTTCAAAGTCAGGAGCAGCATCCATGAGTCCTTTTTGAGTCTAAAAAACGGAATCAGGGGAGAATTGAAAAAGGGCATGACGACTACCACCCGCTTTAAACTCACCAAACGATCACTGGCTCAGCTTATATTCGATAAGGCCGATGATTGGCTAAATCCAAAATTAATTCACGAATAACCTCCACATCAAATATATGGGTATCAAAATCAAACAAAGGGATCTTACCGACTGCGGAGCAACCTGTCTGGCTTCAGTGGCAGCCTATTATGATCTGAAACTTCCGGTAGCCAAAATCAGGCAATGGGCAGGGACCGATAAAAAAGGCACCTCAGCCTGGGGATTGGTAAAGGCTGCTGAAAAAATGGGTCTCAACGCCAAAGGAGTAAAAGCAGAACCGGAAGCATTGGCAGAAATTCCTTGTCCTGCAATAGCACATGTTATCCGGAATAAACAATGGCAACATTATGTAGTGATCTATCGTGTGACTCCCCGGGAAATAAAAATCATGGATCCCGGAAACGGAGAGATCAAGAAGATCAAACCGGACGATTTTTCCCGGGAATGGACCGGCGTATTGTTGCTTTTATCTCCTTCCGAAAATTTCGAAGCCCGGAATGAAAAAACATCCAATTTCAACCGTTTTGTTTTTTTGCTCTACCCCCACCGAAAAATCCTTGTTCAGGCCCTTACAGGGGCTGTGATTTATACCTTACTGGGGTTAACCACGTCGGTTTATATCCAGAAAATCACCGACCATGTGCTGATCAACGGCAATAAGAACCTGCTGAACCTTTTAAGCATCGGAATGGTGGTAATCCTCCTTCTTCAGTTGTTCATCGGAACCGTGCAATCTGTGTTTGTCTTACGAACCGGACAATTAATTGATGCCCGGTTGATTCTCGGATATTACAAACATCTGCTGAAACTTCCTCAGTCGTTTTTTGATACCATGCGTTCCGGAGAGATCATTTCACGTATCAATGATGCCGTTAAGATCAGGGCATTCATCAACGATACGATGATCAGCTTCCTGGTTAATCTTTTCATTGTTTTGTTTGCATTTACCCTTATGTTCATATACAGCTGGAAACTGGCGTTGATCATATTTCTGGTGGTTCCCTTATACATTGTTCTGTATATTCTGATCAATCGTTTCAACAAAAAACGGGAGCGAAAAAACATGGAGTGTGCCGCCGAGGTGGAATCCCAACTGGTTGAATCCATTCAATCGATAAAAACCATTAAACAACTGAGTATGGAGGATTCTGCCAACACAAAGACAGAAACACGCTTTATAAATCTGCTTTATTCAGCCTATAAATCCGGATTGAATTCTCTCTTTGCCGGGAATGCATCGATGTTTATCAGCCGGTTTTTTACGATCATCCTGCTCTGGACCGGGAGTTTATTTGTGTTAAACCAGGAGATTACTCCGGGAGAACTGATGTCCTTTTATGCGCTGATCAGTTATTTCACCGGTCCGGTATCGGGATTGATCGGGATGAATAAAACGCTGCAGAATGCTACCATTGCTGCCGACCGTTTATTTGAGATCATGGACCTGGAGCAGGAAGCCGAAGGAAAACTCATGGAATCCCCCGATTTTCAGAACGGGGATGTTGTCTTCAAGAATGTTTCGTTCAGCTACGGCACACGAATGGATGTTTTTCAAAATTTCAATCTCACGATACGGAAAAACAAAATCACAGCCCTCCTTGGCGAAAGTGGTTCAGGAAAAACCACCATTGCTTCTCTGTTGCAAAAAATCTACCCTGTTAATGAAGGGGCAGTGTATATCGGGGATACAAATATCCGTTATATTCGCAACCAAAGTTTGCGGCAGCTGGTAGGAATCGTTCCCCAAAACCTGGATCTGTTTGCCGGTACGGTTACAGAAAATATTGCCCCCGGTGAGTTTACACCGGACATGTCCCGAATAGTGAGCATTTGCAAGCAATTGGGAATGATGAATTTCATTGAAAACCTTCCTGCTGGATTCAATACCTTAATCGGGGAACAAGGAGCAATCCTTTCCGGAGGAGAAAAACAACGACTGGCGATTGCCCGCGCTCTGTACCGAAACCCCCGGATCCTCATCCTCGATGAAGCAACCTCATCCCTGGATTCAGAATCGGAACAGGAAATCTTTGCCACCCTTAAAAACCTGCCAAAACAAGAAAAAACCATTCTGATCATTGCCCATAGATTAAGCACCGTCCTGCTTGCCGATCATATCGTGGTACTGAACAAAGGAAAAATCCTCGAACAGGGATCCCATAAAAAACTGTATGCGAAGAAAGGTGCATACTATTCCTTGTGGCAGAATCAATTACCCGATAAAACGATTCAAACAATGATGCAATAAAATAATGCTGAACAGATGAAAGCACTGGAACAACTGGAACGGATCAAAAGAATGACGGAATTGATCCAGGCAGAACGCACAGGAACACCCTCCGAATTTGCCGGATTGTTGCACATCAGCGAAAGCCATCTATACCGTACCCTGGAAGAGTTAAAGATCCTGGGAATGCCTATTGGTTACTCAAAGATCAAAAAAACCTATTTCTTCGAAAAAGAGATTGAAGTGATCCTGGATTATTCCATAAAAATAATCGACGGTCACAAAATGAGAAAAATATCCGGCGGACTGGAAATAAAAATCCCCGACTACTTTTTTTTGAGAGTTTCAGAACCTACTTTTAGTTACGGGAACTTGCGCAAAAACCCAAAAAACTTTTTTTATTAACCCTTAAAAATTGACTTGTTATGAAAAATACAGT
>CAYPAW010000034.1:0-71402 GCA_964408795.1 uncultured Mariniphaga sp. | reverse complement strand
GGCTGAGGATCCTTCCTTTTCTGTCACCCCGGGATTTTGTTTCCCTTCAGCCAGGAGGTTCCGGATGTTACGGTCTGTTTCATGCGCGATTTCCAGGGCTTCAGAGAAACCGACCTTCTGATTTTCAGTCAGACGTTTTGCTGCCTCTTCGGGGGAAGCGTTGGTTGCCAGGTCCTTAAACATGCTGAATGCCGGTTCCCGGAACAGGATATAGCGGTTAACCGGCGCCAGCCAGACGACCTGCCAGCCGGGAATTGCTTTTGAAAGGTAATTCATTCTATTAATAAGGCCACGATGGCGGAGGAGCGGGTGCAGACCCCTCAGCCGATGCTTTGGTCGGATCCAGAATCAACATGGTGGCCGCTGTAAGAGCTGCATACCTGCCTGCTTTTTTCAAGGCTTCCTTGCGGGTGATCTTTTTATTCTCCGGGGTTTTGTTTCCCTCTTTTTTTCCTGATTGCATCTTCATAAAACCCTTTCTTAATCGTTTGTAATCAAAACCCTGGCTGCCCGGATGGTTGTTTCATCCTGTACCTTCACTATATAGATCCCGTTCACCGGCGGAGCGGCTATAATATGCCGGTTGGTGTGGTTCAGCGAATAACCAGCTATTTTCCGGCCGTTCAGGTCATACAATGCAGCCTCGCCTTTTCCCTGTATCTCTTTGTGCAGGTAAAGTTTCCCTGCACGGTAATAGACCGTGAAAGGATCCTCCGGTATACTTTTGCTTCCTGTTATCTCTCCCACGGACAGATAAAAACGCCCGTATCCTGTATCCTCTTCAGCGAGAGTAGCCATATATACATCGGATTCATGGGTAAACCATGTTGATTGCTCGCTCAGCCGGTCTTCCAGCACTACGCACCTGTTCTCCGGCATTCCGGATAAACGGATGTGGAAGGTCACCTCTCCCGGTTGAGTCATCTCGATGCCCAGGGGAATAACGGCTCCTTCCAATGAGGATTGCGGCAGGCACTGAAGGCCAAAATCCACGCCGTTATCTTCCAAAAGCTGCGTATAGAGGACCAGTTCCGGATTGTGTTTGAACACCCCGGCATCGTACCCGGGATCCAAGCCGGCCGTCATGGTGGTGTGAAAGCTGAGGATGGTTCTTGCCGTGTGCTCCTCTTTCGTGACTGCAACCACAAATCCCGGCCAGGGAGTCCCGCCCGATTTAAACTCCTGGGTGGGTTGATGCGATTGCATGTCGGAGGTAAAAGTAGCCTGGCCGGCAGCGTCAGCCCTCACAATAAATCCCTGCCCCGACTGGAGGTAATCGGTATCCCAGCCTGTTTTGGCATGGTTGACAATCACATAATCATTTGCGCCGGGATCCCACACGTAAAGAGCCTCAAAACTGTCATCCAATGCTCCTGCATTGGTGGTTAAAAAATCGGTTTCTGCAGCATCACTGACAGCAGCCAGCGCCGACGGATACGGATTGCCCAGGCAATTCCAGCCATATCCTGTACGAGTGATATCCCAGGGTACCTCACTGTTGGCCAGGATGCCGGTAAAGGATACAACTCCATTTGCACCCCCTCTCCGTATAAGGTATCCCTCGCCCAGTTTAAAACTGTCAGCCTCCATCTCGCTGTTATAATAAGCGTTCCAGTTGTTTGTTCCTTCGTTATAGGCAGATCCTCCATACGTTACGGGATCACTTCCATGCGATGCAATGCTATTGGCTGGTAGTAACAATGCTGTTTCAATATCTTGTCCCTGCACGGGCACCCCGACAATATGCCATTGATCATGTACCAACCAGCGTTCAACGGTTATCAGTCCTTTGCCCCCGGGGGCAATCAGTGAACCGGTATGGGTTCCGTCAGACTGAATGGTGATGGCACTGGCCGTGTCACTACTAAGCAGTACATCGGTAACCGTAAGTTTCCCCTGCGGGCCAATGGTCAGGTTGGCTCCGTCAGCAATAGATAATCCCTTAACCGTGGGAGCTGCTCCATGTATGATCGGATAGGTTCCCGCCATAGGTACATAGGCAATATCATTGGCGCCCGGTACGCCGTCTGATGACCAGTTACCTGCTGTATTCCAATCATCAGAGAAAGCACGTTTCCATGTAACATACTTAGTTACAGACACATCCCGTAAAAACGGATATCCGTCGTTGGTCGATCCGTCGTCGATATCCCACACATTGGTAAAATCAAAACCAATGAAATTTGACTGGTCTTTCATTTGCGCCGTTGTCAGTCCGGTACCGCCTGCCGAAGATCCCTGCGTGGTTGTTTCGGTATCCCAGTAGGAATCCACGACGACCCCCTTGTTTCCCCCGGTTCCAACATTTCCGACCAAGCCCCCAAAGGTTCCTGCATCTACATCTGCATTTGCTGTTACCGCTCCGGTTGCATAGCTTCTTTCGATCACCCCACGATAAAGGATGCATCCGGCCAGGCCTCCGATATTTTTAACGGTCCACGACCATGGAGCATCTCTTTCAACCGTTACCGAACCCCTGGCATACGAATCCAGGATCGTCCCTTTCTGGTTACAGCCACTCAGTCCGCCGAATTTTTCCGCAGCAAGTCCTCCCGGACCAGCCCCCGAGTAGGTTACATCGATAGCTGCCCAACATTTGGAAATGATCGGGTTGTTGGTACCGCCCGGTGTTTCTGTTGCACTGTTGTTTGACCCCACCAGTCCGCCGGTAGCTGCATCACCGGTAACACTGCGTTTTTCAGCTACACCCGATGCCGAGCACCCTTCAATGAGGGTATAAATATTTCCCGTCACTCGTCCTACAAGGCTCCCCGTGCCCCGGCCTCCGGCTACATTCACATTCACCAGGTGAACATCCCGGATCACGGCCGGATTGATCAAGGTCCCTTCGCCTAAATGACCGAACAGACCCACATTCGCTGTGGAGGGACGGTCAATGACCAGATTTGAAATGGTGTAACCATTCCCGTCATAATTCCCTGTAAACAGATCGGCTGTCCCGCCTCCGGCTATAGGTACCCAGTTTGTACCAGACAGATCAATGTTGGCTATTTGAATAAAATAAAAAGTACGATAGTTTCTTACATTGCTTAAATCTGCTGCAGTTGCAACCTTGAACGGTTCATCGGGACTTCCTTTACCTCCTGAAAACTGCCCAAAAAGAGGATGATACCAAAGGATCAATCCCAATGCGAACAGAAGAATTCTTCGTGTTTTCATGTGTCAATTGATTCGTTATACTTCCCGGTATATCTGCCCTTTCCATTAACGAGGACAACCATTCCGGATTGGTTTTGTGTCTATTATTTATCTTTCCCAGTGATTTGCGAAAAATAAATGAATTTAACCATTGTTCACTACTTATGCTTATGTTGTATAACATAAAACAAGGCAAGGCTTCATTTCTCTTATGTGTATACGAAGGGTGGACCGGACTTGTTCGGAACAGGGTGGTTTAAAAACACAACAATTTGGTGAAAAAGTGAAAAAGTGGAAAGGTAAAAAGGTGGAAAGGTTGTTGGATTCTCGGATATTCAGATTTTCAGATATTCGGATGAATAGAACCAGGAACCAAGAGCCAGGAGCCAGGAGCCAAGAACCAGGAAAAGTGATAAGGTGGAAAAGTTATCGGTTATCAGTTGACAGTTGACGGTTCCCGCTTCCTTGTTACTCTTTTGCCGGTGTTGAAAAGGGAGGAGGTGTAATCTCTTTTCTCTCTGTATCCTGAAGCCTTTCCAGCAGTTCTTCCACGGCCCGTTCCAGTTGGGGATCTTTTCCTTTGCTGAGGGATTGAGCATCCTGGCGTACTTCGATATCGGGTCCGATTCCTTTGTTTTCAGCGACCCATTCGTTTTTCAGGGGATCGAACACGGCATTGACCGGAGCTGTGAGGTATCCGCCGTCGACCATGGTGTAATGAACGGAGGAAGCGACCAGTCCGCCCCAGGTTCTGGTTCCGATGAGGGGTCCGGCATTCAGGCGTCGGAACACCCAGGGAAAGAAGTCGCCTCCCGAGCCTGACATTTCATTGATCAACAACACTTTAGGACCTTTTATGCCGGCTGGCAGCCGCATGGGTTTTCCGCCCGGAGCTTCGTTGGTCAGGGCCGCTCTCAGCTTGCGGGTCATCAGGTCCACCATATAGTCGTCGAGCAGTCCACCCCCGTTAAACCGTTCATCGATCACTGCACCCTCTTTATCTTGCTGGGCAAAGAAATAGCGGTTAAAGGAGATCAATCCGGCACCTCCCGTGTTGGGAACCCACACGTAGGCCAGTCTGCCTTCTGACAGACGATCCACCAGTCTGCGGTTGTCTTCCACCCAGGCCCGCTGGCGCAGGGCATTTTCACTGCGCAGGGGTTCCACGATCACTTCCCGGGAACCTTCAAAAGAGGGTTTTTCATGGATATGAAGCACGGTTTGTATCCCGGCGGTACCATCCAGAAACCGGTAGGGATCGTCGCTGGCGGTCAGCTCCCGGCCGTTGATGCCTGTTAGGTAATCTCCTTCTTTCACCGCTATTCCCGGCCGGTCGAGAGGACTCGACAACCCGGGATTCCAGCTTTCGGTGGTATAGATCCGGGTGATCTGCCACCGGTTCTCCGAGATAGCCAGGTCGGCACCCAGCAGGCCGGAAGTGCTGGATTCCACATCCGGGTAGTCGCCCCCACCCACAAAACTGTGGCCTACCGACATCTCCCCGTTCATCTGATCCAGGATATAGTTCAGATCGGTACGGTGTCTGACATACGGCACCAGAGGGGCATACCGTTCGTACACGGTGTTCCAGTCGCGGCCGTGCATGTTGGGATCATAAAAATAGTCGCGTTCGTAGCGCCAGGCTTCCTCAAAGATCTGCTTCCATTCGGTCAGCCTGTTGAGGCGCATGCGCAGGTTTACGGTGAGGGTCTCCCCGTCATCTCCCTTGGGTTTGGAGGTATCCATCACCTTCCAGGTACTTCCTGCCCGTGCCAGCATTTTTTTCCCGTCTTTGGTTACCGATACCTGGCCTACCCCGGTTATATATTCCTTGGCTTCCCGTTCTTCCAGGGAAAATTTATGCACCACCAAACCCCGGCTTCCGGGTTTCTGTTCGCCAATGAAAACCACTCCCTCCGGACCATGTATCATCATCCGGTAATTGCCCTCCGGCAGGGGGAGGGCGATGGTCCGGCGTTCCATACGGCCAACATCGATCGTCACCTCCTTTTTTCCCTTCTCATCCTTTTCTTCCTCATCCTTTTTTTTCTTTTTCTCCGACGATTTCTTACCGCTCTTTTCTTCGGGTTCTTCATCCTTCACGGTTTCTTCTTCATCGCTTCTGGGTTCGAAGGGTGAGGGATCCTCTTGTCTCAGATTCATCACATAGGCGGCATACTCCGGATCGGCATTCATGGCACTGGTATTGGCCCATCCGGAACCCAGGGCGAGATCGGTACCGGCCAGGAAATAGAGATGTTTGCCATCGAGATCCCAAGCCGGTGAAAAGGAATCAGCAAACGGATTGGTCAGGCTGTAGGTACTGTCTTTATCGAGCGACCAGACGGTGATCCTTCGGAAATTGTTGGATCCGGATTTGCTGTATGCCAGCCATTTGGAGTCGGGTGACCAGGTAAGGCCCATGCTGCCCCTTTCGAGGTTGGTAGTGCCGGTATCGGCTGTTCGTACCTCTTCTGATTCCATATCAACCACGCGTATTCGCACCTTATCATCCACAAAAGCGATGTACTTTCCATCGGGTGACCAGGTGGGTTCCCAGGCCATTTTCGACTCCCCGATGGAGATGCTTTGAGGTTCCGACAATCCATCCTGATCGGCGGTTTTCAGGGCATACCCCTGGCCTCCGGCATCGGAGAACCAGGCTATCAGCCCTCCTTTCGGCGACCAGAGTGGAGCCCGGTCGGCAGCACCCGATGTCCGGGTTATATTCCGGGAATCCCCATGTTCCACAGGAATCGTGAAAATCTCCCCCCGGGATTCCATGATCACCCGTTTGCCGGTGGCAGACAGGGATGCTGACTCCACCGAACCGGAAACATCCTTCCATTGGGTATAAACCCAGGGAAAATCACCGTGTACAGCAATATCCATCCTGTTGATCGTTTCCGTAGGTATGTCATACAAATAAAACCATCCTTCCCGTTCAAAGATCAGTTTATCTCCACACCCTTCCAGGGATTTAATATCCGCCCCTGAGAAACCGGTAATTTGCTTCAGGGTTCCGGATTCCGGAGCATAGACCCAGATATTCATGGTCTGATCGCGGTCTGACAGGAAATAGATACCATCCCCCAGCCACAGGGGCTGGATATCGGTGGTTCGCTCATTGGGAAGGAGCACTTCCGAATGGTTTTGACAGTCTAACATCACCAGGGGTGTATTCTGGCCGCCCCGGTAATTGCGCCACTCTTCATCCCAGCGGGATACCCTGTCGATCACGATCTTCCGTCTGTCGGGACCAAAAGAACCATCGGTGCCCCACTGCGTCGTGAGCAAGGTCGAGGGGCCTCCCTCCACGGGAACGGTCCACAGCCGCTCAAAAGAGGTAGGTGCTGTTTCCCGTGTGGATGCATACAGAATGTTCTTCCCGTCGGGCGTCCATCCGCGGACCCGGGAAGCTGCCGGATGCCAGCTAAGCCGTGTGGCTGCACCCCCCTCCATAGGTAAACGCTATATGCGTAGAACTCAGAGCGGGCTGCCGTAACAACCGGGTTCCCTGGGCAAAAACAGAAAAACCCAACATCATCAACAAACACAAACTTAACCCCATTTTGCCTGCTCCTTGAGCAAGCCACCGAATGATACTGTTCGTAAGAATTCATAACCGGATATTTATTCAATGTGAGAATGATAAATAACTGAAGTCGCAACACGATGATACTTTACTTTTGCATTCAAAAATCAAAAAGGGAGCCCGACATCCATCCAGCTCCCCGCGTTTTCTTGTGGGTCGTGGCAGATTCGAACTGCCGACCCCATGCCTGTCAAGCATGTATTCTAAACCAACTGAACTAACGACCCATAAAACAAAAATAGGAAATTTAGCGGAATCAGGAAAAAGATTCTTCCAGGTTGCTTCCCATGCTTTCTGAATCCCTCCGCTTAAAAGGTTACTTTGGTTCCTACGGTCGGGCATAGTTTCCAGCCTTTTACCAGAAAATTATAGTCTACTTCCACTTCTCCTCCCAGGGCCATATTTTTTGTCAGGTTATACCACAACTGGGGTTCCGACTGAAAGATAAACCGGGTTTTTTCTCCCTCGAAGGTGCAATCTTCACGCCAGAAATCAGCATATCCTGTAAAGGAGATCTTATCATTGAAAAGGTTCAGGTACCATACGCCCGTCAACTGAAACGAAAGATTTTGTTTTCCTCTGAGGGTTTTGTATAATGCCTGCAGGGTGAATCCTTTGGAGTAATCTGCGGCATCGCGTGAATATTGGATTCCTGCATACCAGGCATCCGGAAATCCACCGGCTCCTGAATCGGTTCCCTCCTGCCACCGGTAGAGGCCTCCGTTGTATTCCAGGTGAAAAGCCCAGGGGCCTTCCCAAAAACGGATAGCCCGGGCGATCTCCCAATAGGCTAAGCTCACACCCCGGGTGTCTCCCACCCCGTAATCCATGTCGATAAAGAAAAACGTACTTCCATACCGGTCGGGCCGGAACATCTCCACCGTGGAGGTCAGGTATCCCCGTCCTTTGCCCATATCATAATGAAGCTGAAGATTCTGAGCCTGCAAAACCGCGGAACTCATCCACAGAATAAAAAACAAAACCAGCGAAGTGCGTATCATCTTGTGGCAAAATTTTGCTGTAAAAATAACTTTTTTTCTTTACCGGATCGCTATGCACCAAACAAGAAGCCTGTGCTGTGGAACATGTCATCGCTGCAATATCAATGTCAACCAAACTGTATACTATAAAGAAAAACCCGGTAAGGAGAACCGGGTACTATCATTGGAATTGGAAAGATAAATAATAAGGGTCATATAGTAATATATTCTGTTATCCGTCAAAAGGTAACCCTGAAAGTCTCACTTTTTCCGCATTATCCTTAAGAAAACTCATGCAGACCCCTTTTACAGGATATGCATTTCCTGAAAATTTCCCGCCGTTTTATGGCAACCATAGATTAATTCGCTAAGTTTGCCCACCTTACAGAATATCTTGTGAAAATGCCAAGGCGTATGAAAAAGTATGCGCTCATCGTGGCCGGAGGCCAGGGAAACAGAATGGGAGGCCGTATTCCCAAACAATTTCTTGAGATTGCCGGAAAAACGGTTTTGATGCACTCCATGGGTGTTTTTTTTCACTACGACCCTTTAATGGAGCTCATTGTGGTTCTCCCTGAAGAACAGATCCCTTACTGGGAATCACTCTGTAAAACCTATACCCACACTCCCGTGCATGCGGTCTGTCCGGGAGGAGAAACACGATTTCATTCGGTAAAAAACGGCCTCTCCAGGATTTCCGATGAGGGCATTGTTTTCATCCACGACGGGGTTCGTCCCCTGGTAAGCCGGGACACCCTGGATCGTTGTTATCAATCAGCTGTTAATAACGGAAATGCCGTTCCCGTATGGCCGGTTAACGAATCGCTACGCATCGTAAAAAAGAGGGAAACCCGGGCGGTCGACCGCTCGGAATACGTAACCGTTCAGACTCCCCAAACGTTCCGGATCTCCGAAATAAAAGATGCCTATCAACAGGAATATCATCCGTTATTTACGGATGATGCATCGGTATTGGAAGCAACCGGCAAAACGATTTTTCTGGTTTCTGGAAATCCGGAAAACATAAAAATAACCTATCCGGAAGACCTGAAAATAATCAGCCACCTCATGAAGCCATCTCCTTAACAAACTTCTGCTTTCAATTTCTTCAACAAGTTCCTCCCTCGGGCCAGAATTCCTGCGGTAGGGTGGATCTCCATTTCGTGTTCAATAACCTGGATTAACTCGGGTTTTAAATCCGGTTCCTGTTGGGAAACAGGGTCTGTTTAGCGTTTCCTTCAGGCGATTTGCATGTAAATAATCAATCCGGCCAGCAGAGCCAGGACCACCTCGGCGAGGAACCGGATCCTGAACGATAGCAATGCATTGGAAACAATAAAAACGGAAGGCACTGCCAGGAGGATCAAACTTTCCACCGACACAAAAGGGGCAAGAAGGAAGACGATGATCAGGGTTACAGACAGCAGAAGAAACACGGTATAATACTTTCGGGTGCTGATCTTGTGTTCATCAAACCGGCTCAGACCCAGAAGCGTACCCACAGCCAGAAGAAAAACCCAGAAACCGGAAAAAATCTGCAGCGGAACATTGCCTGTCAGATGATGAAGGGAGAGAGACAGATGGATTCTCAGGATCCTCAAAGGCTCGCCGCCGGAACCGGCCAGATAAAATCCGGAAAAAGCAACGATCCATGGAAGGATCAACCCCCAGAAAAGAAGCACCAGATGCCGCCAGTTGCACTCCTGATTGATCATCCACATTCCTACCATCAGGGAAGGAAAAAGAAAAAGCATCGGAGGGTAAAAAAGAGAGCCCAAACCGATAAGCAATCCCGTGTCAAAGGAATGGGAATAAAAACTTTTTTTCTTGAACGCACGGAATTCCCGGTCAAGGGCAAAAACAAAAAAGATCGATGCAAAATATACCGGATGCAAGGTATGCAATGCAGGTAGCCCTCCAATGAAAAGAATCAACAAATGAAAAGGAAGCAACGTGCGGATACGGAAAAAACTATACTGGCTGTTAATTTTTTGAATGCTGAAGGCAAGAACAACCATTAAAAAAAGGGAGATCAGCACCTCCATTGAAGGTTTTGAATCCACCAGCTTCATCAGGGGACTGAAAAGGATCGATTGGTCTTCACCGGGAGTAAAGGGATATTTCTTCGGTGAAATAAGGCTGGGCAGCCACAATACGGCACCTATCAGGGGAAAAAGAATCAGGTTGAAAGCCTTATTTGATTTCAGTATTTGTAAAAACATTATACCAGGTCAAATCCCAGATCTTTACGGTAGTATTTATTTTCAAAATCAATCACTCCGGCATTCCGGTAGGATGTCTCCAGGGCTTCTTTTCTGTTTTTGCCATAGGAGCTGACTGCCACCACGCGTCCCCCATGGGTAAGGATCCGGGAATCGGATTTTTTTGTTCCGGCATGAAAAGGAATGCTCTCTTTGACGCATTCAAGGCCTGTGATTGTTTTTCCCTTTTCATACTGTTGGGGATATCCTCCGGAAACCAGCATGACGGTGGCTGCCGATCGTTCATCGAGTTCCAGGTTTTTTTCTGCAAGTGTTCCGTCGGCAGCGCCTTCCAGGAGATCCACAAGATCGGATTTGATACGCAGCATGACTACTTCCGCTTCCGGATCTCCCATTCTTACATTATACTCAATTACATACGGATTACCACCCACATTGGCGAGGCCAAAAAAGATGAACCCGTTGTATTCGAGTTTTTCTGTCTGAATACCCTGTATGGTAGGTTGAATAATCTGTGTTTCCACTTTTTTCATGAACTCCCGGTCGACAAAGGGCACCGGTGATATGGCGCCCATTCCCCCGGTGTTTAGTCCGGTATCTCCTTCACCTATCCGTTTATAATCTTTGGCTTCCGGAAGTATTTTATAGGTTTTCCCATCGGTAATCACAAAAACCGAAACTTCCACTCCATGGATGAATTCCTCAATCAGGACCTTTTGGCTGGCTTCTCCGAATTTTCCTTCCAGCATTTCTTTCAGCAGCTCTTTTGCTTCCTTCAGGGAATCCACAATCAGCACTCCTTTTCCGGCGGCGAGTCCATCGGCTTTCAGGACATAGGGAGGATTCAGGGTTTCCAGAAAATCCACTCCTGCGGACCAGGTATTCTGGGTTACACTCAGATAACCGGCCGTAGGGATCTGGTATTTTTTCATAAAGCTTTTGGCGAAGTCTTTGCTTCCCTCCAGTTGGGCTCCGGATCGTTTCGGACCGATCACTTTTAGACCCCGGAGCTGCGCATCGGAAGCGAAAAAATCATGAATGCCCTCCACGAGAGGAACTTCCGGTCCTACGATCACCATCCGGATGCGATTTTTCAGAATAGTTTCTTTGAGGCCTTTGAAATCGGTTCCTCCCACAGGGATGTTTTCTCCCAATGCGGCAGTACCTGCATTCCCGGGGGCAAAAAAGAGCTTTCCGGAGCGTTCACTTTGGTTGATCTTCCATCCCAATGCATGTTCCCGTCCGCCTGAGCCAACAATCAAAATATTCATCCTTCGTTTTATTTTTTTGTTTTCTGCCTAAATTTACGATCCTCCTGTCTCTCCGGGGTGACTTTTACCGGGAAGGAGGTCCCATCCGGGACAGATAATCCTGGAATGCCTGGTTAATTTGTACGGATAGATCCATCAATCCATATTTTCTGCATGAGCGTTCCATCTTCTGCATATAAAAAAGGGCCAGTTGTATGTCATCGGCTACCCCGGCGGCGTTCAAAAACCGTTCATCCAGAGAAACAAAATAACTCAGGTTATCATTATAATACTGGAAGGTTTCGTTCAGTATTTTCCGGGCTTCTTCTGTTTCATCCAGTTGCAAATACCGGTCGGCCAGTTCCAACATGAAATATTCATTGGGAACGCGTTCGTGGGGGGCCAGCTCCCGGCATAAATTCAGGGCGGCCAGTGCAGAATCTTTTTTCCCTTCTGCGATCAGTCCTTCTGCCAGCCGGCTAAAACTGTTTCGTATGTTAGACATCATGCGTCTGTTGGTTTCATCGAGGTATACCTCCGGGTCGTTCATGTTTCCCCAGGTGAATCCATCCATCAGGTTTTTGTACATGATATCTTCCGCCACCGAGCCGAATTTCATCCGGTCCTCCGGAGTGGGTGTTTCAATGGGAACCAGGCGATAGGCAAACCCCTCCATTTGGAAATAATTCTGGAGGTTCAGGAATTTATCCTGGCCAACGGTAATGGCCCAATAGATGGGACGTTCCCAGTTATTGGTTGCGATCAGGTCCAGGATCATTATTTCATCCTTGGAAAGAGCATTTCTATCGGAAAGATCAATGGTCATGGTATCCACAATCTTATCATAATCCTGAGGACGTACCGCTTTATGGCGGATCACCGCTTCCTTATCGATTTTAAATTTTAATACTTTCCCCGGAATATACGCTGCATCATCGGCCTGGGAGAGTTTTGTCCGTGGATCATCATCGGCGACAAAATCCATGGCCTGTTTCAGGTCAATGGCTCCTTTTATGCGGGGATCGTTTAACAGGTAGACCACATCGCGTTTCCCCTGGACATATTTATCCGGAGTCATGGAAAAGGGAACCGGATCGGATTCATAGGCTTTTCTTCTCATCTGGTCGATATACCAGTCGGTCTGCAGGTAACTCAGATTGCAGACCCTTTGATCGGTACCGACGCCTTCCACTTCCTGATTGTACCAGAGGGGGAAGGTGTCGTTATCGCCATTGGTAAAGATAATGGCATTGGGGGCGCAGGTAGTGAGATAATTGGCCCCCAGGTCGCGGGCGGTATATCTTCCGGAACGGTCGTGGTCATCCCAATTCTCAACAGCCATAATGCCGGGAACCAGAACCAGGGATAAAAGGGTTACCAATCCTGCAGAGATCGTCATGGGAAGGTATTTTTTTAACCCTTCGGTTAATCCCAGTACACCCAGTCCGATCCATAATGCAAAAGCATAGAACGATCCGGCATAGGCATAGTCACGCTCCCGGGGCTGATGAGGATACTGATTCAGGTAAACCACAATGGCTAAGCCCGTCATTACAAACAACAGGGTAATAACCCATAAGTCCTGTTTGCCTTCCTTACCCTGCCTGTAGAGATATACAATGCCGATTATTCCCAGGATCAGGGGCAGGAAATAATAGGTGTTCCGGGCTTTGTTATTCTTCAGATGTTCCGGCAGGGTATCCTGGTCGCCCAGGCGCCATTCATCCACAAATGGAACACCACTCAGCCAGTTTCCGTCAATCAGGCTTCCATGGCTTTGGACATCGGTTTGGCGACCGGCAAAATTCCACATGAAATACCGGAAATACATATGCCCGACATGGTAACGGAAAAAGAACCGCAGGTTTTCCACAAAGGTGGGTTTGATGATGGTTACCGTTTCGCCCCGTTCATCCACATGACGGATCCGGGTACCCTTGATCTTGCCCCATTGTCGGTAATCATCGGCATGAAAAGGTTCCATGGTGCTCCACATGCGGGGGAAAAAAGTGGTAAACTTGCGGTCGTAGTTCGGAATCACCCGGTGGGTGCTGATGACATATTTCCCGTCGCGTTGGATATAAATGGGTTTTCCTTCCTTATACCGGTCCTGGGGATCCAGGGGTGAATTCCAGTACTGCCCGAACCACAAAGGCCTTTGTCCGTATTGTTCACGGTTCAGATAACCCTGCAAAGAATAGATGTTGTTCGGACTGTTTTGATCCATCGGGGTTTGGGCCGCCGAACGAATGAATATCAGCGCAAAGGAAGAATATCCCAGCAAAATGACCGTCAACCCCAGAATGACGGTATTCCAAACCACTTTTTTCTTTTTATGGGTTATATAAACTCCATAGGTTATGGCTGCAATCAAGGCAAGCAGGAAGAAAAGAACCCCCGAATGGAAAGGGAACCCGAACCCATTCACAAAAAGCAATTCAAAAAGAAAAGCAATCTGTACCACCCCGGGTATGATTCCCCACATAATAACAGCGAGCAACACCAGGGAAAGAATTAAAGAGACCATAAATCCTTTCCGGGTGACCGGATATTTTTTGTAATAATAAACAAAGACAATGGCAGGTATAGCAAGCAGGTTCAACAGGTGCACCCCTATGGAGAGTCCGATGATATACGCTATGAAAAGCAACCACCGGTTGGCATAGGGTTGATCCGCCACATTTTCCCATTTGAGGATCGCCCAGAAGACCACAGCGGTCAATAAGGAGGAGGTGGCGTACACCTCTCCTTCCACAGCGGAAAACCAGAATGTGTCGGAGAATGTATAGGCCAGGGCTCCCACGAGACCGCTACCCAGAATTGCCAGGGTCTGCCCGGGAGCCGGTTCTGTATCCTTTGAGATTACCCGTTTTGCCAAATGGGTAATGGTCCAGAACAGAAAAAGAATCGTAAAGGCACTGGCCAGGGCTGACATGACATTGACCATTTTGGCTGCATGGGCAGCGCCTCCTCCAAAATGGGTGAAGAAATTACCAAGAATCATGAAAATCGGAGCCCCGGGAGGATGCCCTACTTCCAGTTTGTAGGAAGTGGTGATAAACTCCCCGCAATCCCAGAAACTGGTCGTCGGCTCAATGGTCATCAGGTAAACAACAGCAGCTATAAGGGTTACTCCCCAACCCGTCACAATATTCAGGAATCGGTAATTTTTCATCTTTGCTTGTTTTCAGTAACCGGGAACAGGTGCCTTCTTCTTTCATGGAAGAAGGGATTTTTCAGGTATCTTCCCGGAGATTTTCCACCTTGCGAAGATAATTGTTTTCGGCCAAACACCGAATAAAGAAAACAAAGAAAATCCTCCCCCTTGACGATCCCTGGAGCATCCCGAGAGCGAATGGGATCAAAAAAAGAAATCCCAACTTCACGTTTGCCGGAGAAGGATTGCAATTCAGGAATCAATAGATTTCGACATCGTAAGGCATCCGGGCCATGATTCCTTTCATCTGTTTGGCTTTCCTGAGTTGTTCGTAATGGATATAGTTTTCCCCCAGTTCTTTTTTCAGCCATCGGGTACGCAATTCATTGGGAGCTGTCCGGAAGAGTTCTTCAAACGGATCAGGCATCCTGGGCAGGGAAACGGTCCGGTATTCATCCAGTCCGGCCATTTTGGCTGCCAGTTCAATGGCTTCTTTCAATCCTCCGAATTGATCCACCAAGCCCATTTCGAGGGCATGTTCCCCACTCCACACCCGACCTTCGCCAATGCTGTCGACCTGAGGGATTTCCATTCCGCGACCTTCCGAAACATGGGTCAGGAATGTCCGGTAGCTTTCATCGACATAGCGCTGGAACAGGGTGCGTTCGTAGGGTGTCATAGCCCGGGTTAACGGGATCAGATTGGAATGTTCATTGGTTTCCACCGCATCGAAGGTGATGCCCAGTTTATCATTCAGGAGCTCTCCGGCATTGGGTATGGTCCCGAAGACACCTATGGATCCGGTAAGGGTCGTATGACTGGCGACAATCGTATCCGCCGGACACCCGATATAGTATCCTCCTGAAGCAGCCATATCCCCAAACGAAGCAACCAGGATTTTCTCCTCTGCAGCCAGCTTAACCTCACGCCAGATGATTTCCGAATAAAAAGCGCTTCCTCCCGGGGAATTGATACGTAATACCATGGCTTTATAGGTAGAATCCTGGCGTACTTTCCGAATTTCCCGCGAGAGAATTTCACTGTCAACCCCCATATTCCCCAGGCCGATGCCAATCTCCCCACAGGCGTAGATCACCGCAATTTTATTTCGTGAAAAGGGAGGAATGGCCTCTTTGACCGGGACCCTGGCATAATCGGCCACTCCGACAACCGGAATTCCCCGGGTTCCGGTTATTCCGGTTATTTTGCGGAGGTCATCCAGCACCTCATCTTTGTATTTGGCTGTATCCACCAGTCCATATTCCACGAGTTTCATACCCGGAGTAAAGGTCAACACCTCATCGGCAAACTGATTCAACCGATCTACCGGTATTTCGCGTTCTTCGGAGATACCTTTGAGCATATGGTTCCATAAGCTGTTCAGATATGTTTGGGTTTGTTCCCGGTTTTCGTCGCTCATTTTGTCCATCATAAAGGGTTCAACGGCTCCCTTAAATTTTCCGTACCGGACAATTTGCATTTCCACGCCCAGTTTATCCAGTGCATTTTTGTAAAACGTCATCTGCCCGCCCAGGCCCCGGAAATCGATCTCTCCGAGTGGGTGAATGACCAGCTTATCGGCTACAGAGGCCAGATAATACGCCTTTTGATCAAACAACTCACCATAGGCGTAAATGGGTTTATCACATTCCTCTTTAAAGGTTTTCAGGGCATTCCGGATCTCCTCCACGGAAGCCATTCCCCCGTTGATGTAGGTCAGATCCAGATAGATCGCCTTGATGCGTTCATCAACAGCTGCTTTTTGCAGTGATGCGGTAATGTTATCCAATCCGATCTTCCGGGCAAACTGCAATCCCGGAATCGGCAAATTTTCAAACGGATTGTCGGGTGCCCGGTCTACAATTTCCCCTTCAAATTTCAACACAAGCAACGAATTATTGCTTACAGAGATTGTTTTCTCCGTTGAGGACACAAGAACGCTGATCATTAGAAAAAACAGAAAAAATCCAATAATACCTGCCACAAGCAATCCTACAACCGTGGCTAAAACATACTTCAGAAAATCTTTCATGTGTATACTATTTTTAAAATTTTGTACATCGGGCATATAATCCAATCCATGCCGGTTTAATTTCCATGGTCAGTGAAACTCATCCCGACCTGATAGCCCTCGGGATCGGGATAACGCACATGTCCTGAAATAACGGGATTCATCATACCCTGAGATGTGATAATTTTATCCTCCTCAATTCTTGTTGTTCTATTTTTATTCCCTAAAATTTCCACTAAATTGGTACCTGAAAGGAATAAGAATTACAAATATACAATTACTATGCATACGGTTTATCTCAGTCTGGGAGGAAACATGGGTGATAAAGCGGCCAATTTTACCAAAGCATATGCATGCATAAAGCAAACCTTGGGGAATCTCACCACCCGATCTTCGGTATATGAAACCCCACCCTGGGGGTTTCATGCAGAGAACAATTTCTGGAATCAGGTGGTTATCCTGGAAACAGAATTGACTCCTGAAGCATTGCTGGAAGAGATCCATGCCATTGAAGCTCTGTTTGGCAGAAAACGGAATTCCGGGGGATACCTGTCCCGGGCCATGGATATTGATATTCTTTACTACGATGATCTCACCCTGCATACCAGGGATCTGATCATTCCGCACCCGCTCATTCCGCAACGAAAATTCGTATTGACACCTCTGGCAGAGATTGCTCCGGAATTGAAACACCCCATTCTGCAAATCACCAGCCTTCAGATGCTAAGAAATTCCGGGGATTCATCCACTCTTCAAAAACGCCATAACGAAGTTGAGCCCTAACGATGAACAGAACCGTGTATAATTTTATATCTTAGTCGCTTCATCAAAAGCTGTGTTATGATGAAGTTTCTGCTGTATCCTTTTTCTGCTGTGTACGGGATCATTGTTTTTTTCCGGAACCGGATGTATGACTTTGCTCTTCTCCGGTCGGTGGAGTTTGATCAACCGGTGATATCGGTAGGGAACATCACGGTTGGGGGAACCGGAAAGACACCCCATGTGGAATACCTGACCGACCTGTTGAAAGATCGGTTCAGGGTTGCCGTTTTAAGCCGTGGATACAAACGCAAAACCAGGGGATTCCGCCTGGTAGAAATGCATTCCACAGCCGCTGAAGCAGGCGATGAACCGGTCCAGATAAAAAACAAATTCCCGGAAAGTACGGTTGCAGTTTGTGAAAACAGGGTTTCAGGGGTAAAAAGGTTGTTCGCTGCCGACCCGGAAACAGCCCCCGATGTCGTAATCCTTGATGATGCGTTTCAACACCGCCGGATCACACCGGGAATTAACATTCTGCTGATCGATTACAACCGCCCCCTGAAAAAAGATTGGCTGCTTCCTGCCGGCCGTCTGCGGGAAGGAGCCGGACAAATCCGCAGAGCAAATAGCATTATTGTTACCAAATGCCCGGAAGATATAAGCCCTATAGCCCGACGGATCTTTCAGAAAAATATCCGGCTCAGACCTTATCAAAATATGTACTTCACCACTTTTGAATACGAAAAACCCAAACCGGTTTTTGCACAAAATAAAACTTTCCCGGATCTTACCGGAAAAAAGAAATACACCATTCTGCTGGTTACCGGAATCGCTTCTCCCGCGATGATAAAAAAATACCTGCAGAATCTCCCCCATACAACCGAAGAAATAATATACCCCGACCACCATACCTTTACGGATAAAGACATCGAGACCCTAACCAACAGGTTTACCCGTATGAATGGACGCAATAAAATCATTCTTACGACCGAAAAAGATGCGATCCGTTTCAGGGATATGGAAAACCCGGATAAGAAATGGATGCAATCGTTATACAGCTTGCCTGTGAAAGTAAAATTTCTCAACGGGGAAGGGAGACAGTTTAATCAAAAGATTCTCAATTATGTTGGAGAAAATAAAAGCAACTTCAGCTTTCATAAAAGAAAAAATCCCGTATCGACCTGAGATAGCGATTATTCTGGGTACCGGACTGGGGGGTTTGGCCGATGAGATCAAAGATCAGGTCTTTTTGCCGTACGATATCATTCCGGGATTTCCTGTTGCTACTATTGACGGGCATATGGGGCGGTTGATTACCGGGAAGCTCGGAGATCGTGAAGTGGTTGCTTTGCAGGGTCGGTTTCATTATTACGAAGGCTATTCCATGGAACAATTGGTTTTCCCCATCCGGGTGATGAAATGGATGGGAATCACCCATCTTTTTGTTTCCAATGCCAGCGGAGGACTGAATCCGCTGTTTCACATTGGGGATATCATGATCATCAACGATCACATCAACATGTTCCCCGAGCATCCCCTGCGCGGGAGCAATATCAAAGAACTGGGACCCCGTTTCCCGGATATGAGCGTTGCCTACGACAGCCGCCTCATAAACAAAGCCAGGATGATCGCTTTTGAACATGACTTTGAAGTGAAAGAAGGGGTCTACGTGGGAGTCCAGGGTCCTACCTTTGAAACACCGGCAGAATACAAAATGTTTCGTGTTTTGGGTGGCGATGCGGTGGGTATGTCCACCGTACCCGAAGTGATCACCGCCTGCCATATGGGCATGAAAGTGTTTGGTATTTCCATCATTACCGATAGTGGCGTCCCGGGACAAATCGTGGAGGTTACCCATGAAGAAGTGCAGAAAGTAGCCAAACAAATTGAACCCCGCATGACGCTTATTTTAAAAGAACTGATAAACAAACTGTAACCAAAAAAACGGATCCTTTCATGAGGAGCCAGCAAAAATTATGTTTCCACGTCATTCCATACACGTAATATTCGTAATGCTAATGTACGGTTTGTTTTCCGGGTGTTCCGACTCCGGACCGGAAGTCCATCTGGTCCTGGATACCCGCTCTTCCCTGGGCGAAGGTGCCATATGGAACCATGAAACCCAACAACTGTACTGGGTCGATATCACCGGAAAAATTTTTCATCGTTATCATCCGGAAACAGGAATTCATAAAGAGTTTCTGACCGGACAGATGATTGGAACCATTGTACCTACCGATTCAGGAGCTGCAGTTGCTGCCCTGAAAAAGGGCATTTACCGCATCGATATAGATACCGGCTCCAAGCAATTGCTGGCCGATCCGGAACCGGATGTCCCCGGAAACCGGTTTAACGATGGAAAATGCGACCCTTCAGGCAGGTTATGGGCCGGAACCATGAGCCTGACCGGGGAAAGCGGCAAAGGAGCGCTTTACCGTATTGACGGAAAAGGAACCACCGTAAAAATGATACATCCTGTATCCATCTCAAATGGGATTACCTGGTCGAACGATCATACCCGGATGTACTATATCGATACCCCAACCCAGAAAGTGGTATGCTACGATTACAACCCGTCAACCGGAGAAATCCGTAATCCCCGGGTTGTAGTGAACATCCCCGAAGAATCAGGATCTCCTGACGGGATGACCATCGATACCCGGGGGAACCTGTGGATTGCACTCTGGGGAGGGTACGCCGTAACATGCTGGAATCCCGAATCCGGGGAATTAATCCGGAAAATTGAGGTTCCGGCGAAAAACGTCTCCTCCTGTGCTTTTGGGGATTCAGACCTGAAGACCCTGTATATTACGACAGCCCGTGAGAACCTGGATGCCCGGGAACTGGAACAGTATCCCTTCTCCGGGGGACTTTTTAAAATACGACCCGGGGCAACCGGAGTTCCGGCTTCCTTTTTTAAAGAAACCCTTTGAAAAGCATTCATCCAATGAACCTACCGCAATACCAGGATGTTGAAGCAGCTTATGAACGCATTAAAGATCTCGTTCATCACACCCCTGTTCTTACCTCTCAAAGCATCAACAAAATTACCGGAGGAACCCTCTATTTCAAATGCGAGAATTTCCAGAAAGTAGGAGCATTCAAATTCCGGGGAGCCTGCAATGCGGTTTTAACCCTGTCGGGAGAAGATGCTGCCAGGGGCGTGGCGACTCATTCCTCGGGAAACCATGCGGCAGCCCTGGCACTGGCTGCCAATATTCAGGGCCTGAAAGCCTATATTGTGATGCCGGAGAATGCTCCGGAGATAAAAAAAAGAGCCGTTGCCGGTTACGGGGCTGAGATCACCTTTTGCAAACCCACGTTGGAAGCCCGCGAAGAAATGTTACGCGAAATAATCAACCATACCGGAGCCACTGAAATAAATCCCTACAATGATTTTCAGGTAATCAGCGGCCAGGGAACAGCCGCCCGGGAACTGATCCTGGATTACGGTTCTTTTGACAACATCCTGGTTCCTGTGGGGGGAGGCGGACTAATGAGCGGTACCGCTATTGCCGCGCGCCATTTATCGCCCCAATGCAACGTGATTGCCTGCGAACCGGCAGGCGCTGATGATGCCTGGCAATCTTTTAACCAGAAAAAACGAATCCCTTCCACCCACCCGCAAACCATGGCCGACGGTTTGCTGACCTCACTGGGTGAACGAACCTTCGCCATCATGATGGAAACGATACATCACGTTGTTACAGTCCCGGAAAATAGAATTGTTGAAGCCATGCGGATGATCTGGGAACGCATGAAAATCATTGTAGAACCTTCATCAGCCGTTCCGTTAGCCGCTATCCTTGATCAGAAAGTAGACGTGAAAGGGAAAAAAACAGGAATTATCCTTTCCGGAGGAAATGTCGATCTCGAACACCTGCCTTTTTAACCTGAGCTATTCATGAATTATTCGGGTTAAAACCCATGATTTCTGTTCAGGAATCGTTTGGATTTTCATCAACTGGCTTTCAGCTGCTGCATGGTTTGCCGGTTTAGTTTTCCTTCGGCATATTTCTTATCGATCACCAGGACATCCACTTTTTCAGAGGGTGTATCAAACATGGCATCGATCATGATGTTTTCACAGATGGAACGCAACCCACGGGCTCCCAGTTTAAACTCAATGGCTTTATCCACAATAAATTGCAGTGCATCTTCTTCAAACTCCAGTTTAATATCATCCAGTTCGAACAACTTTTTGTATTGTCTGATCACTGAGTTTTTGGGTTCTGTAAGGATGCTTCTCAGGGTATCCCGTTCCAGGGGGTTGAGATAGGCAATTACCGGTAAACGGCCGATAATTTCCGGGATCAGGCCAAAAGCTTTCAGATCCTGAGGGGCAATGTACTGGAGGAGGTTCTCACGGTCGATACGGTCTGTTTCTTTGGAAGCGCTGTAACCGATTACCCGGGTATTCAGCCTTTTTCCGATTTTTTTTTCGATGCCATCAAAAGCGCCTCCGCATATAAACAGGATATTCTTTGTATTGATCGGGATCAATTTTTGTTCCGGGTGTTTGCGTCCTCCCTGAGGGGGCACATTCACAACCGAGCCTTCGAGCAATTTAAGCAATCCCTGTTGAACCCCTTCTCCCGAAACATCACGCGTTATGGATGGATTATCGCTTTTGCGGGCAATTTTATCAATCTCATCAATGAAAACAATCCCCTTTTCAGCAGCTTCCACATTGTAATCAGCTACCTGCAGAAGGCGCGTCAGCAGGCTTTCAATATCCTCCCCCACATAGCCGGCTTCCGTAAGTACCGTGGCATCAACAATCGTAAAGGGGACATGCAACATCCGGGCTATGGTGCGTGCCAGAAGCGTTTTGCCGGTTCCGGTTTCTCCTACAAGGATAATGTTCGACTTCTCAATTTCGGTCTCATCCTCCCCAATTTTCTGGGTCAACCGTTTGTAGTGATTGTAAACCGAAACAGCCAAAACCTTCTTTGCATGATCCTGGCCGATGACATACCCATCAAGAAACTCCTTGATCTCCTTGGGTTTTAAAAGCTGTACACCCGAAAGATCAAAGGCAGTATCCCGTTTCAACTCTTCGAGCACAATGGCATGGGCCTGTTCCACACACCGGTCGCATATATGGGCATCGATGCCGGCGATCAACAGTTTGACATCCTCTTTATCCCTTCCGCAAAAAGAACATTTATCCGTTGTATTTTTCCCAGCCATTTATTTTTTTATTTACTATGTCGGATTAAGATTTCATCGATCATTCCATAATCCACGGCTTCCTGTGAATTCATCCAGTAATCGCGGTCGGCATCTTTTTCAACCTGTTCATAGGGTTTCCCGGAATGTTCCGCAATAATGGTATAAAGTTCTTTTTTAATTTTCATGATCTCCCGGGCGGTGATTTCAATATCGGAAGCCTGTCCCTGTGCTCCGCCCATAGGCTGATGGATCATAATTCTGGAATGCTTTAAGGCAGAACGTTTGCCTTTGGTTCCGGCTGTCAGCAAGACGGCTCCCATGGAAGCAGCCATGCCGGTGCAGATCGTCGCAATATTGGCACTGATATATTGCATGGTGTCGTAAATACCCAGTCCGGCATGCACCGCACCCCCCGGAGTATTGAAATAGATCTGGATATCCTTGGAGGGATCCGTTGAGTCCAGGTACAACAACTGAGCCTGAATAATGTTGGCTACCGTATCGTCAATAGGAACACCCAGAAAGATGATCCGGTCCATCATCAACCTCGAAAAAACATCCATGGAAGCTACATTCAGTTGCCTTTCCTCAATGATGGTCGGCGATATATAACTTCCGTATATCGAACTGTAACGTTCCAGGGTCAAGCTGCTTAAGCCGGCATGCCTGGTTGCATACTTTTTAAAATCATCCTGATTTGACATGGGTTCGCGTTTAAAGTATAAAAAGCTGTATCTGGCTGCCAGCCAGAACCTGTCCCTGCCTGGCAAACAAACCACAAAGGTATAAAAAATGTTTTCGGATCGATGAAAACCCGGATTTTTTACTTCATCATTTCCAGGAACTTCTTATGGGAGACTTCTTTTTCCTGGATGTTCGTTTTTTCCTTGACGACATCCATGATTTTTTCATTATACAGTTTTCTGTAAAGCCGTTCCCGTTCTTCTTCTTTATCCAGCATCATTTCGGCAAACTGGGTGAGCTGTTCATCCGGGACCTGAGCCATTCCATATTGTTGAAACTGTGAGAGTGCAACCTGGCGGGCCAATTCAAGGGCCTCCTCTTTGGAAACCTTCAGGTCATTGTCTTTGATAATGGCATCACTAATAATCTGCCAGCGGAGATCCTCGATAAATTGATCAAAATCCTGATCGATCTGTTCGTTGGTCAGATTTTTATTGTTCACCACCAGCCACCTTTTCAAGAAAGGTTCCGGCAATTCAAAACCATTTTTTTCCAGCAGGGTCTTACGGGTATCCAGTTCAAATTTAATTTCCGAAGATTGTTCCAGGCTGACGGCCAGTTCTTCTTTGATTTTGCCTCGGAATTCCTTCATGGTTTGAATACCGGATTCTTTACCGTACACTTTTTCTATAAGGGCTTCATTTATCTCAGCCGGTTTAAAAACCGATATTTCTTGTATGGTAAAGGTAAATTCACTGTTCAGGTTATCGGTCTCTTCATGATTTATTGCAAGCAGATGGCTCACCTCATGGCGATTTTGAAAGGCCTTCATCGGATTAAAAACCAGGGTATCGTCTTTTTTCTTCCCGATGAATTCTTTTTTTATTTTCTCGTCTTTGATCCGGTTTACAGCCAGGAGAGCTCCTTCGCGGCGTATACCTTCCTCTGTTTCGGTTCCCTCTTCATCGATTTGAATAAAATCACCCCGTACATTGGTCTGTTCGGTTACTTCGTCAACCGGCATATAGGTTCCATGCTGTCTGGCTATTGTTTCCAGCTGATTATCGATCATCTCCTTATCCACCTTTATGGTGTAATAGTCGTATTTGCTGCGTTTATCCAGGTTGATTTTAATTTCCGGGGTCAAACCGATATCAAATACGAATTCAAACTGCTCGTCGTTATCAAAATCAATCGGTTTCTGGATGGTTTCATTAGGCAGGGGTTCCCCCAGCATAGGCAGTTTTTCTTCCACGATGTATTTGGAGAGGCTACTGGAAAGAATTTTATTCACCTCCTCTGCAAGAATTGCCTTCCCCACGCGTTGTCTGATCAGTCCTGCCGGGACTTTTCCTTTTCTGAAACCCGGGATTACTGCTTCTTTTCGGTAATCATTCAGGGCTTTTTCCACCGTTTCCTGATAATCTGATTTTTCAATGGTAATGCTAAGAATTGCATTAACCGCATCAACATTCTCTCTTTTAATCTCCATAGTATTTTTTAAAATTCCCGGTTCTGAACCTAACTCCTGCATAATCAGGAAAGGCTCTTTTCCCTTTCGTATCTTTTGCAATGTTGTTCCTGAGAAGGCCTGTCGTCCAAGACCTGTGCGGACGAAGGGACTCGAACCCCCACGCCTTAAGGCACCAGATCCTAAGTCTGGCGCGTCTACCAATTCCGCCACGTCCGCATTTTGCGGCGCAAATATACGATTTTTTTATTGGCTGAAAAAGGGGAATCTGCAACCCTGGACTTCCGGCTCCTGTTAGCGCAATGCAAAATTCTGGCCAAGATATACGCGGCGCACCTCTTCGTCATTGGCCAAATCTTCGGCGGTTCCGGATTTCATGATCGATCCTTCGAAGAGCAGGTAAGAACGGTCAGTAATGGAAAGGGTCTCGTGTACATTGTGATCCGTGATCAGCACCCCGATGTTTTTATCCTTTAAGCGGGTAACAATATGCTGGATATCTTCCACAGCGATCGGGTCGACCCCGGCAAAGGGTTCATCCAGGAGGAAAAATTTCGGATCAATGGCCAGGGCCCGGGCTATTTCTGTGCGCCGGCGTTCGCCTCCCGACAGTTGATAGCCTTTGCTTTTTCGTATGTGCCGCAAGCCAAATTCCTCCAGGAGGGTTTCCAGTTTTTCCTTTTGGTATTCGCGCGAATAATCCGTCATCTCCAGGACGGCCCTCAGGTTATCCTCAATGGATAATTTCCTGAAAACTGAGGCCTCCTGGGCCAGGTATCCAATCCCTTTCTGGGCTCTCCGGTACACGGGTAATCCGGTTATGTTTTCATCGTCGATATAAACCCTTCCGGTTAAAGGCTGGATCAACCCGACAATCATGTAAAAAGAGGTTGTTTTCCCGGCTCCGTTCGGTCCCAGCAATCCAACAATCTCGCCCTGTTTAACATGGAAACTAACGTCCCTGACCACCGTGCGCCGACCGTATTTCTTAACCATATTTTCTGCCCGCAGGATCATACCAACAAAGAAAACAATTTTCGATCAAGGTTACATCTCATCCAGCTCTTTTTCACGTTTTTTAACGACCCTCCGGGAAATCATAATGCCAATCTCATATAAAAAAACCAGGGGCAAACAAACCATAATCTGACTGAATACATCCGGAGGGGTAATGATGGCTGACAACAACAACATGACCACATAAGCATGCTTCCGGTAGGTTTTCATAAACGAAGGAGTCAAAATACCCACCTTGCTCAGAAAATAGGAAAATACCGGAATCAGAAATACTATACCGGAGGCAAACGAAATGGAAGTCAGCGTGCTAATATACGAACGGGTATTGATCTGATTGACAACTTCTTCACTAATACTGTAGGACCCCAGAAAATGAATTGATAAAGGAACGATCAGGTAATAACCGAACAGAATCCCCACGATAAAAAGAGCCGAAGTAAAGAAAACCGCCCCGCTGGCATATTTTTTCTCCTTGTCATACAAGGCCGGCCGGATAAACATCCAGAATTCGTTGATGACAAAAGGCGAAGCAATGATCAATCCGGCAATAATGGATACCATGATGTGAATCATAAACTGATCGGCCATTTTTATGGCAATCAGATTCAGTTCCTGCTGATTGATTTTTATAGCCTCCGAATGAATCAGATCTCCCAATTTAGCGAACATTCGATTGGTGAAAAACTCAGGAGTCTTGGGTTTTAAAATAACCGCATCAAAAATGAAATCTTTCAGGAGAAAGGCAACAACAGCAAATACAACTACTGCCAGCACGGAACGAATGATATGCCAACGCAACTCTTCGAGGTGTTCCAGAAACGACATCTCTGCCTGAATACCCCGTTTCTGTTTTTTGGTTCGTTTTCTTGTGGTAGTCTCCTTATCGGATGAATCGTTCATTCAAAATTAACTTGCCTGATTTTAAAAAAAAACTCCACAAATATACGCACTTCTTCTTTTTTTACATTACCGGAATGATTTTTGTTTTGTTTTTAAATCAACAATTCATTGGACATTTCACCTACTTTTAATAAATTAGAAATATTTTATCATTCGATGACGTTTCATTTTCATGTATAAAGACCATACATTAACAGAACATCTGCAGAAATATTTTGGTTTTGACCGGTTTAAGGGGCAGCAGAAAGAAGCCATCAGGAGTGTGCTTTCGGGGCAAGACACCTTTGTTTTGATGCCAACCGGAGGAGGGAAATCGTTAATTTACCAGTTACCTGCCTTGTTAATGGAAGGAACAGCGATTGTCATTTCCCCTTTAATCGCCTTAATGAAAAACCAGGTGGATTCGATCCGGGGTTTTCAGACCAAAGATCACGTTGCTCATTTTCTCAATTCTTCTCTTTCCAAAGCCGCGATCCAGGAAGTAAAGGCGGATGTAATGGCCCAAAAAACCAAGTTGTTGTATGTAGCGCCTGAATCGCTAACCAAAGAGGACAATATAGAATTCCTGAAGCATATAACGATTTCTTTTTATGCCGTGGATGAGGCTCACTGCATTTCTGAATGGGGGCATGATTTCCGGCCGGAATACCGGCGTATCAGGCCGATTATTAACGAAATCGGTCCTTCTCCGGTCATTGCATTAACTGCAACAGCAACGGCGAAAGTACAACACGACATACAAAAAAATCTGGGTATTCTGGATGCCAATGTCTTTAAAGCTTCCTTTAACCGGCCGAACCTGTACTATGAAGTCCGGCCCAAAGTGAAGCCTGAGGCGCAGATCATTAAATTTATCAAGCATAACCCCAACAAATCGGGTATTATCTATTGCCTGAGTCGTAAAAAGGTAGAACAACTGGCTGAGGTTCTGCAAGTAAATGGGATCAAAGCACTCCCCTACCATGCCGGCATGGATGCTGCTACCCGGTCAGCCAACCAGGATGCCTTCCTTATGGAAGAGGTCGATGTGATTGTTGCAACCATAGCTTTCGGGATGGGAATCGACAAACCCGACGTGCGTTTTGTTATTCATTACGATATTCCCAAAAGTCTCGAGGGATATTATCAGGAAACCGGACGCGCTGGCCGTGACGGCGGAGAAGGAAAATGCATCACCTTCTACAGTTATAAAGATATCCAGAAACTGGAAAAATTCATGCACGGAAAACCCGTAGCGGAACAGGAAATCGGAAAACAACTGCTCCTCGATACGGTTTCCTATGCTGAATCAGCGATCTGCAGAAGAATCATCCTTCTCCACTACTTCGGGGAAAAATTCCCGGAAGAAAATTGCGGCAACTGCGACAACTGTCTGAACCCTAAAGAACAAATCGAGGCAACCGAAGAATTGCTTATGGGTCTTGATGCAATCAATGAGGTGAAAGGAAAATACAAAGCAGAACATATTGGGGATATTCTGGTCGGGAACAAAACAGCGGCCGTAAAATCCTTTAAACATTACCAGCTGGAATCCTTTGGAGCCGGAGCAGACCACGATGAACGGTTCTGGAGTGCTGTCTTCAGGCAGGCGATGATCGCCGGTTACATCAATAAGGAAATTGAAAATTACGGATTGCTGAAAGTGACCCAAAAAGGAGAGCAGTTTCTGAAAAACCCGGAAACCTTCATGCTGGTTAAAAACCATAATTACGAAGACGAGGAAGAGGATGCCATAACCGGGGGCGCCCCAACGGGAGGTTCCGGAGGAGACCCCACGCTGTTTGCCATGCTGAAAGACCTGAGAAAAAGAAAAGCACTCAAATTAAACCTTCCGCCTTTTGTGATCTTTCAGGACCCCTCGCTGGCCGATATGTCGCTTCAATATCCTATAAACCTGGATGAATTGCAGAAGATCCAAGGAGTCGGACAAGGCAAAGCCCGAAGATACGGAAAAGAATTTGTTGAGTTGATCAAAAAATATGTGGAGGAGAACGAAATCGAACGTCCCCAGGACATGGTGGTCCGCTCAGTAGCCAACAAATCAAAACTGAAAGTGTTTATCATCCAAAGCATCGACCGCAAAATCGCTTTCGAAGATATCGCCGATTCGCAGGGCATTGAAGTCCTGGATGTACTCAACGAGGTAGAGGCCATTGTCAGTTCAGGCACCCGTCTGAACATCGATTATTACATCAACAACATTCTGGATGATGAACACCAACATGAAATCTTCGATTACTTCCGGGAAGCCTCCAGCGATTCCATCAATGAAGCCCTGGAAGAACTGGGGGAAGATGAATACAGCGAAGAAGATATCCGGTTGATGCGGATTAAATTCTTATCCGATATGGGCAATTGATGTTGTGACCCATCAGGACTTGGTACCCCTTCCTCCACGAAATCGGGAAAATTGATTATTTTTACGCAAATTTTTACAACATGACAGTAGCAGTGAATAAAAAATTGAATTACAAAATTGCGGATATAAGCCTGGCTGAATATGGCAGGAAAGAGATGGCGATTGCTGAAAAAGAGATGCCCGGATTGATGGCTATGCGTACGAAATACGGCCATGAGAAGCCTTTACGGGGTGCCCGCATAACCGGAAGTTTGCATATGACCATTCAGACAGCGGTTTTGATAGAAACCCTCCGGGAACTGGGTGCGGAAGTACGTTGGGCAAGCTGCAATATTTTTTCTACCCAGGATCATGCGGCAGCAGCCATCGCACAAGCCGGAATTCCCGTATTTGCCTGGAAGGGGGAGACCCTGGAAGACTACTGGTGGTGCACCAATCAGGCTCTTGATTTTGGCGATGGCCTGGGGCCTCATCTCCTGGTTGACGATGGAGGCGATGCTACCTTAATGGTTCATCGCGGATACGAAGCAGAAAACGATCCATCCCTTTTAGACCAGCCCGTCAGTGGTGAAGATGAAGAAAAACTCCACCAATCCCTGAAAGAGATTCAGAAATCCGATCCGGAACGGTGGCACCGTATCGCCAAACACATCAAAGGGGTCTCTGAGGAGACCACAACAGGAGTACACAGACTCTATCAGCGAAAAGAGGTGGGAACCCTGCTTTTCCCGGCCATGAACGTAAACGACTCCGTAACCAAATCAAAATTTGACAACCTCTATGGGTGCCGGGAGTCCCTGGCCGATGGCATTAAAAGAGCTACCGATGTGATGATCGCCGGTAAAGTAGTGGTGGTAGCCGGCTACGGAGATGTCGGAAAAGGATGTGCAAACTCCATGCGAAACTACGGAGCCCGGGTGATCGTGACCGAAATAGATCCAATCTGTGCCCTCCAGGCCGCTATGGAAGGATTTGAAATTAAAACCATGGAAGAAGCCCTCGAAGAAGGAAATATTTTTGTGACAACAACCGGAAACAGAGACGTCATCACAGCCCAGCACATGGCGCACATGAAAGACCAGGCCATCGTCTGTAATATCGGCCATTTTGACAATGAAATCCAGGTTTCCAAACTTCAGAAATGGCCCGGAATCAAAAAAACCAATATCAAACCACAGGTCGATAAATTTACCTATCCTGACGGGCATAGTATTTACCTGCTGGCTGAAGGCAGACTGGTAAACCTGGGCTGTGCCACCGGTCATGCATCCTTTGTCATGAGCAACTCCTTTACAAACCAGTCGATGGCTCAGGTCGAACTCTGGCAAAACACCTATCCCCTCGGGGTGTATAGATTGCCTAAAAAACTGGATGAAGAAGTAGCCCGCCTTCACCTGGACCACCTGGGAGTCAAACTGACAAAGCTTACCGACGAACAGGCAAAATACATAGGCGTACCGAAAGAAGGACCTTTCAAACCGGATCATTACCGGTACTAAAACCGGCTACAACCCTTTAGCAGCAAACATCCGTTGGTTCTGCAAATGAAACTGTTGCTGATACCCGGTGGGCGTTAATCCAGTAAGGCGCTTGAAGGTACGGTTGAAATTGGAAAGATTGTTAAACCCGCATTCAAAACAGACCTGGGACACCGTAAGCCTGCCTTCAATCAATAATTTACAGGCATAGCCGATGCGGATGTCGCTCAGGTATTCCGATAACGATTTGCCGGTCTTATCCCTGAAAAACCGGCAAAATGCCGATGGATGGTATCCGGATAATTCCGATACCTCTTTAAGAGATACCCTTTCACGATAATGAAAATTCAGGTAATTGACGACTTTATCAAGCCGGTCGTTCATGAATTCATTGGTCTTCAGCGGAAATACCTTGCTCCCTAACACCCTGAATGAATCACTTTGTGCCAGTTCGTTCAGTATCTGAAGCATTAAAACAATCCGGTCAAAACCCTCCACTTCCAGCATCCCCCGAAGCATACTATCAGCCTTGCTAACCGTGGGGGGAAAATACCGTATCCCCCTCATAGACAAATTCAAAAGCTTCTTAATATGGTAAAATTCCGGGTAATTATTCAGAGCATTGATAAAAAAATCGGAATGAAATTGGATTACAATGGCTTTGACCCTTAATTCCGTATTTCCCTGATAAAAAGCCTCATCGCTTTTCCAGAAATGCGGCAGGTTGCTGCCAATCAATGCCAGATCTCCGGACTGAAAGGGTTCAATGCTGTCGCCTACATACCGTGTTCCATAACTCTCTATCACATAGCATAACTCATATTCACTGTGTGAATGCCAGGGATAGGTAAAATGAGGAATATCCCGCCACTTGACCTTTATGGATGAGGCTCCCGGAAAATTTATGTATTCATGCATTACCTTCATAACAAATCCCTTTCCCCCCGAATTTTTACATCATCATGCGGAAAGCCGGTTTTCCTTTCAACCTCCCCCATACGAAAAGCTCAAAAATACATAAACTGCAAATTAAATACAACTACCTGTTAAGAAATCACTGTTGTTATGTGTTCTGTTTGTGTACATTTGTATTCAATCAATCCTATTTTCTTATGACCAACGAACAGTGGAGTTTGATGTTATCGGTCGTTAACGGGAGTACGCCGGATAAACCCGTAACCGGATTTATTATTGACAGTCCCTGGCTCCCCGGTTGGTATGGAGTCTCCAACCTGAGTTTTTATGCCTCTGAAGAGATTTGGTTTCAGGTTAACAAGAAAGCCATAGAGACTTTCCCCGATATTCTGTTTCTTCCCGGTTTCTGGTCCGAATTCGGGATGTGCACTGAACCCTCTGCGTTTGGATCCAAGCTGATCTGGAATGAATCCAATTTACCGCATGCTGCCAAAATCATGCAGGATATTTCTGAAGTGAACAAGGTGGTTATTCCGAATCCGAAAACCGACGGCTTGTTGCCCTTTATGATCCACCGGCTCAAGAAATACCACACCCCCATCCGGGAAATGGGACACGAGATCAAGATCGCGGTAGCCCGTGGTCCACTGAACATTGCTTCCTTTCTGATGGGAACTACGGAATGCATGACCGGTCTGATGATGGATCCGGATGCCAGTCATCAATTGCTGGAAAAAATCACCCGTTTCACCATTTCCTGGCTTGAAGTCCAGAAAGAAGCCTTTCCTTCCATTGAAGGGATTCTTATTCTGGATGATATTGTTGGCTTTATCGGCGAGGATGAATGCAAAGAATTTGCCGTACCCTATCTCAAAAGGATTTTTGATTCCTTTGATTCAAAACTCAATTTCTTTCACAACGATGCCCAGGGGCTTATCAGCACGCCCTTCCTGAAGGAAATGGGGGTGAACCTTTTCAATTTCAGTTTTGAGCACTCCCTGACCGAAATACGCAAACTGGCAGGTCCGGAGGTTGCGCTGATCGGCAATCTGCCGCCCCGGGATGTGCTGGCTGCCGGAACACCGGAGCAGGTAAGCCGTGAGACGGCAAAAATGGTGCAGAACTTCGGAGATAAAAACCGTGTGATCTGGTCATGCGGAGGGGGAATGCCCCCCAATGTTACAACCGAAAACATCAGGGCTTTTAAAGAAACGATAGATAAAACAGTTCCCCTTTTATAATTAAAGCACCGTACACCATGAGATCCTTAACATGCTTACTGTTTTTTTTGCTTCTTCCTTTTTTTTCGCATTCGCAGGAATTAGCCCGGTTTACGCTACAAACCGGCAATAGCGAAAGGATGGATGCTCCAGTATGTATTCCTCTCAACGGGATTCACTACAATACCGATAAGGGAACCCTTGCCTTGTTTGAAATCACTGCCAACGGAGAAAAGGAAATCGCCTGCCAGCCCGAAACAGGACATTCGGCAAATCTGTGGTTTCTTTTGCCGGGGATAACCCAAAAATCGGAAACCAGAAAGTATGTGGTCAGAATGAAACCCAACGAAGAGCCGGCCGGAGAAAAGAACATCATTACCCTGTATAAAGAAGCTCAGGATCTGACCCTGTACAGCCATGAAAATCCTGTTTTGAGATACCGTTTTGGCATTCAATATCCCCCTTCCGGGGTAGATTCTCTTTTTAAGCGTTCCGGATTCATTCATCCGTTGTGGTCTCCCGGGGGTGAGATTCTCTCGCGAATTCAACCTCCCGATCATTACCATCATTACGGGATCTGGGGACCCTGGACCCTGACCCATATCGGTGACCGGAAAGTAGATTTCTGGAACCTCGGCGAAGGAGAAGGGACCGTTCAATTCAGCAGTTTTCTTTCCGAATACGAAGGATCTGTCTATTCCGGATTTCAGGCTCTGCAACAACACATCGACTTTGGCGGTAAAGGGGAAGATCAGGTAGCCCTCAATGAGCTGCTTGATGTAAGGGTCTGGAATATCCAACAAAAGGAAAACCGATGGATGATCGACTATACCACCACCCTGAACAGTCCCCTGCCGGGAGGAATCATGCTGGATGCCTACCGCTACGGAGGAGGCATTGGCTTCCGGGCTACCGGGAAATGGGAAAAAGACAATTGCACAGTTTTTACTTCGGAAGGAAAAACACGAATCGATGCCGATGGAAGCTTTGCGCGCTGGTGTATCGTTGAGGGGGTTTCCGACACAGAAGAAGGCCGCTCAGGAATCCTCTTCCTGAGTCACCCGTCAAACCGCATGCACCCCGAGCCCATGAGAGTATGGCCCCTCGATGCGAACGGAGGACGAGGCGATCTGTATTTCGAATTTGTACCCATACGTCATAAAGAGTGGAAACTGAAAACCAGAAAGAACTATACCTTAAAGTACAGAATGATCGTCTTTGACGGTAAGATGGATGCCGAAACGGCTGAATTATACTGGAATAGCTTTGCTTTTCAACCCGTTTTGGGGTTTAAATGAAAAGGCAACGAATTCCCTGTTTTCCTATGGGATACAGGAGAACGTTACCAACCATAAACGATATAAAATAAACGTATCTGATGAAACCACTTCTCACAGGATGGCTGTTTCTCCTTTTTCTCACCCTGCAATCAACCGCACAGCCGAAGGTAACCGCCGAAAAAACAGGAGACAAAATCGAATTCCGGGTAGATGGGAATCTGTTTACTGCGTATGTTCTCTCAGAATTTGAAAAGTATCCCTTCTTTTTCCCGGTAAACGGGCCTTCCAATGCCAGTGTCACATCCATGCGCAATGCGAATTACCCGCATCACAGTTCCCTGTTTTTTGGGTGCGACAGGGTGAATGGCGGCAATTACTGGCAGGAAGGCCTTGAGAGGGGTCAAATCATTTCGCTGCGGGCTGACATTTTAGCATCCGGGGCCGACAAAGCCGTTGTGGAAAATGAATGCATCTGGAAACGCCCCGGAGCCGATGCCCCCATCAAGGATAAAAGAACCATTACCGTATCCGCTCCTTCCACGACCTCTTTTCAGATTGATTTTGCGATTCAACTGGAAATGCTTCAGGACGTGCAAATCGAAAGAACCAATCATTCGCTGTTCAGTGGCCGGATGGATCCCGACCTGGCCGTTACAAACAAGGGAACCCTGGTCAATGCGGAAGGCGATTCCGGAGAAAAGGAAACTTTTGGCAAACGCTCGGCATGGATGGATTATTCGGGAAAAAGAATGGGAAAAACAGAAGGAATGGCCATCCTCCAGCATCCTACCAATACCTGGTTCCCGGCACCATGGTTTACCCGTGATTACGGTTTTTTTTCTCCTACACCGATGTATTGGCCTGAAGAGGAAGAGGGAACCAGCTTAAAGAAAGGGGAGATCATTCATCTGCGCTACCGGGTAATCGTTCACGAAGGGGATTCCCGGGAAGCCCGCATTGCCGAAGAATTTGAAAATTTTAGTAATGAATAAATCCTGAAAGTATGAAACGAGCATGAACTTTTTAAAACAAAAATTTCACAAAAAAGAATGGGTTAAAAAGTTCATGGGAGAACGGAGTGGTTACATCTGTTCTCAAATTTTTAATTAATTAATTTTCAAATAATTATAAAATTTTAAACAGATGAAACGAAGAAAATTTCTTAAAAATTCTGTGGCCACCACGGCGGGAGCTCTTTTTATTCCGACGGTTGTTCCTTCTTCTGTGTTTGGAAAAACAGCTCCCAGCAACAAAATTCACATCGGACAGATCGGGTGTGGACGGATAGCACGGAGCCATGATCTCCCAGGAGTCATGCAATACGATGTAGCCCGGATAGTAGCTGTCGCCGATGTGGATACAAAAAGAACCAAAGAAGGCAAGCAGCTGATAGAGGATTTTTATGCCCGGAAAACAGGGCAGGAAAAATATGTAGATGTCAAGACCTATGATGATTACCAGGAGATGCTCCAGGATGAGGGTCTAGATGCAGTGATTATCAGCACTCCGGACCACTGGCATTCTCAACCGGCCATGGAAGCTGCCCTGGCCGGCAAAGACATCTACCTCCAGAAGCCAACTTCGCTGACGGTTGTCGAAGGAAGGCAACTCAGCGATATCGTCCATCGCCAGGGAGTGATTCTTCAAGTGGGTACCCAGCAACGGTCATCGGCTCAGTTCAGGGTCGCTGCCGAACTGGTCCGCAACGGACGGATCGGGAAGATCCATACCGTGAAAATCGGACTCCCCGGGGATCCCTCAGGACCTCTGTTCCCGGAGATGCAGGTGCCTTCAAACCTCAACTTCGACCGGTGGCTGGGCTCCACACCCGAGGTACCCTACACCGAGAACTGCGTTCATCCTCAGCAGGGATACGGACGACCCGGATGGTTGCGCCATGAGAATTACGGCGCCGGGATGATCACCGGATGGGGACAACACCACTACGATTCAGCCGCCTGGGGTATGGATACCGAGTATACCGGACCCATCTCCGTGGAAGCCGTAGCCCAGTTTCCGAAATATGGATCCTGGAATGTCCATGGAGACTTCATGGTTAAACAGGAATATCAAAACGGAATAACGGTATACACCAGCGGGGGATTCCCCAACGGAATACGCTACGAAGGGACCGACGGATGGATTTTTGTGACGCGGGGTGCCTACCGGGCTACCGCCAGCGACCCCATACCGGAAGGAGCTGTCAAAGCCCTCGACGCCAGTGATCCGAAAATCCTGGAATCAAAAATCGGAGAAAACGAAATTCACCTCTATGTAAGCGAAGAACAACACGGCAACTGGCTCGACTGTATCCGGTCGCGAAAACAGCCTATTTCTCCGGTGGAAATCGGACACCGTGCATGCACGGTGTGCCTGATCAGCCATATTGCAATGAAAATACCCGGAATCCTGCACTGGAACCCGGAAACAGAAAGGTTTATCAACAACGACCTGGCGAACTCCATGCTGAGCCGTCCCCAACGATACCCCTATGGAACAAACTATATTGCCCGATAATGTTCCAATGAACCAATAATTGAATTGAAGCGCTGCTTGTAAGAGCAGCGCTTTTATTGAACATCCCCTCCTGCCGGTAAATTAAGTTTCATTGATAGGCTTTCTCATAACAAAATTTTAACTTTGTGAACAATCATTCATCATTCTAAACGAATTTTAATGAAATTCAAACACTTGCTTTATCTTATGCCGGCTTTGATTCTTTCAGCCTGTTCAGGTGGAAAAAAAGAGTCAGCAGAATCTGAATCAACAGTACGTATGTTTACCGGAGCAAAAAATGAAGTACGGATCATAACTTTGGATCCGGGGCATTTCCATGCAGCCCTGGTGCAGAAAGAGATGTATCCCCAGGTGGATCCTACCGTTTATGTCTATGCCCCTGAGGGCCCCGATGTTGAAGATCATCTGGCCCGGATCGAAAGCTACAATACCCGGGAGGAAAATCCGACGGCATGGATAGAAAAAACGTATACAGGCGACGATTACCTGGAAAAAATGCTGGCCGGAAAACCGGGCAATGTGATGGTTGCGGCCGGCAACAACGCCAAAAAAACCGAGTATATCCTGAAAACCATCCAGGCAGGGATCCATGTCCTGGCCGATAAACCCATGGTTATCTTCCCCGAAGAGTTTTCGAAACTGGAAGAAGCTTTTCGGGTTGCAAACGAAAAGGGTGTTCTTCTCTACGACATCATGACTGAGCGGCATGAAATTACCACCATTCTTCAGCGGGAATTATCGCTAATACCTGAAGTCTTCGGAACCCTGGAAACGGGAACTCCTGATAAGCCGGCCATTACCAAAGAGAGTGTTCACCATCTGTTTAAATACGTCTCAGGAAGTCCCCTGAAACGCCCGGCCTGGTTTTTCGATGTCAACCAGCAGGGGCAGGGGATGACCGATGTAGGAACCCATCTGGTGGACCTGATCCAGTGGGAGGCTTTCCCGGAAGTAATCCTTTCAAAAGAAGAGATTGAAATCATCGCAGCCCGCCAGTGGAATACCGAAATAACCCCGGAAATGTTTGAAAAAGTAACCGGAAAGAATGAATTCCCTGAATATCTCTCGGAATATGTGGAAGATGACGTACTGTACTATCCGTGTAACGGCGAAATGCATTATCGTATAAAAGGAGTTCATGCGAAGGTTTCGGTAGCCTGGAATTTCGAAGCCCCGGAAGGCGCCGGTGATACCCACTACTCCATCATGCGGGGCTCACAATGCAATGTGATCATTCAACAGGGAGAACAAGAGAATTTCAAACCCACGCTCTATGTAGAAAATACATCGGGAAATACAGAAGATTTTTCTGCCGTTCTTAAAAAAGCCGTTGAAGAAATCCTGGCTGCAAAATACCCCGGCCTCAACCTCAGAAAAGTAACCGACACTTTATGGATTGTCGATATTCCTGAAAAATACAAGGTGGGACATGAAGCCCATTTTGCCCAGGTAACCGAAAAATACCTCCACTACCTTGTGGAGGGCCGTCTCCCCGAATGGGAAGTGCCGAATATGATCGTGAAATATTATACCACCACAGAAGCCTTGAAAATGGCCGCCAGGTAAACCATGAAATCCGGAAGATAAAGATTCCGGAATCCCTACTTTCTCAACCTGAAATCTGTTTATTCCCCACGAAACAGAAACACCCATTGAAACTCCTCGCAGCAGAGCTGGCGGGGAATCCGATTCCATTAAGGATTTTTTTTGTATTTTGTTCGCTTACCCCGTGGCAGAGCCAACCTGGAATACGCTCACCGAAATTCAATAAAATCATCCCGAAGAATGAAGTTTTTGAATAAAAAATTCTTACCTTACTAACCCGAATAATTCATGAATTATTCCTGTCTCCGACAGCGACTAAGATTTAGTAATACTTTCTTCCAACGTTTAACTTCATCTAAGTCGGGGTTAACCTGAGCTTTACTCATATTTTTTAAAATTTATGAAGAGCTCAGGCTAACATCAATCCATGGATTACCCTGATTAATGCCTTTAAAAAATAAACCGGTAAGAAAATGAACAATGATTATCCTATGAAACGATCTGTATCTTTAACGTGTGTTATCTTACTTGCCGTAGTAGCTCTTTTCATCTCTTCCTGTGCGATCAATCCGGTTACCGGTAAGAAGCAGTTGATGTTGATCTCCGAATCCCAGGAAATTGCCATGGGAGCGGAATACGATCCGCAAATTGTATCCACCTTCGGAATTTATCCGGATGAAGAGCTTCTGGATCACATCAACCAAAAAGGAGTAGAGATGGGGAAGATTTCCCACCGTCCGAATCTGCAATATCACTTCAAAGTCCTTGACTCACCGGTAGTCAATGCTTTTGCGGTCCCGGGCGGTTATATTTACCTCACCCGGGGAATACTGGCCCAACTGAACAATGAAGCAGAGTTAATGGGAATCCTGGGACATGAAATGGGGCATATCACCGCCCGGCATTCGGTTCAGCAAATGACCAAACAGCAAATTGCCCAGCTGGGATTGGTCGTGGGAATGATTGCTTCGGAGGAGTTCCGTCAGTTTGCCGATATTGCCTCGCAGGGACTGGAACTGTTGTTTCTGAAGTTCAGCCGCGATAACGAACGCCAGGCCGATCAGCTGGGCGTGGAGTATGCATCAAAGATTGGCTACGACGCCCATAAAATGGCTGACTTCTTCCAGGTACTCCAAAAAATGGAGCTGGGAAGCAGCCAGGGAGGAATTCCTACCTTTTTATCTACCCATCCCGATCCGGGCGACCGCTACAACACCGTGCATCGCTTATCGGATACCTGGCAGGACAGCCTTGATTTTGACACCTGGACGGTGAATGAAGATGAATACCTGCAGATGGTCGACGGAATGGTGTACGGCGAAGATCCACGCCAAGGGTATGTGGATGGATGGACGTTTTTCCATCCCGAATTACAATTTCAGTTTCCGATCCCCGGGGGATGGAACCTGGTGAACTCACCTCTTCAGGTACAGATGAGCCCCCCGGATGGAGAAGCCCTCATTGTTTTTACATTGGCTCAACAGAACAATCTGGACCAGGCCGCTTCCGAGACCCTCCAGAATCTGAATCTGAAGGTCTTAAACAGCACCCGCAATACGGTAAACGGAATGCCTGCCCTGGGAGTGCTCTCCGAACAGGAATCCCAAAACCAGCAAACCGGAGAAACATCCTCCCTAAGAGTACTCTCATATTTCATTGATTATTCCGGGCAAATATATGTTTTTCATGGTGTTACCAACGGACCCGTTTTTGATGGGTACTTCCGCCTTTTTGAATCCACCATGGTTCGCTTTAACCGGTTGACTGATCCACAAAGAATCAATGTCATCCCAAAACGAATCAACGTGAAACAGATCCCTTCAACCGGCACCGTTGCCAATGCTCTCAGAAACCTCGGCGTTAAACAGGATGAGTTGAATCATACCGCCCTGCTGAACAATCTTGAACTGAACGAATCCATTGAAAAAGGAAAATGGCTGAAAATAATCCAATAACCCGGATGATCCGTTGCAGAAATACATGTGGAATGAAAAGCCATCCGGTTCATAATTAATGAACTACCTCGCAGGAAGCTAACGAGGTGTCAACATTGGAATCTTTTCGATTGACGATGCAAGCATCGGATTTAAACTCATTTATCCCGATACGCTTGGCTATTCCCGGGAATTCGGAATTCAACTTACAGATTCCAATGCAACCCATTTTTGAAATCTGAGTTTCACGAATAAATTGTAACATTCTTGTATCTTGTTTTAAACGAACCTGCTATAACGGATAATGAATCCTTCCGGGAAAAAACACGTATACACATACTTACAGTTAAAAAATAAATAGAAATGAACAAAAAAGCACACCGAAAAAGGCTCCTTAATCTATTAATTCCTCTTCTGGTTTTTGTGCTATACGGTTGTACTGACCTGTTCGTTGATAACCTGAATAAACCGGATCTGAAGGATTTTAACCTTGAAACAGATGGATTATACTCATTTTCAGGGACTGCTTTCCGTACTTTACACAATGCCATGCAGGAATATGATAGCCCGGCTCCCTCCATGAGTACGATGGCAGATCAGGCTACATGCTCCTGGGGGTATGCTGCGGTGCTGGATCTTTCCCGTGAACCCCGGAGAGGATTTATAAACAGCCAGTCGTATGCTTATTACCCTTTGGTGCAGGCTTTCTGGGAAAGATGTTATTCATCCATTTCTACTGTAAATGATGTTTTACAAATAATAAACAATGAGAAAAATACAGGAATGGATAAGAATTTACTTCGGGCATGGTGTTATTTTATTAGCGGTGTGGCACATGGATACCTCGGACTCACCTTTGACCAGGGCGATGTGGTTTTACAGGATATCGATTCTGAAACGCTGGAACTGGTGCCCTGGGAGGATATGATTGATGTATCGCTGGATCTACTGGATCAGGCAATTGCCATAGCCGAAGCAGAAAGTTTTACCGTTCCTGAGGAATGGATGGGAGGAGAACCTTATACAAGCAGCGAATTCTCAGCTCTTGCTAATTCCTATGCGGCAAGGATACTGGCATATAGTTCCCGTAATAAAACCGATAATGAGCAGATCGGCTGGAACCGGGTATTACAATATTCCGAAAGGGGTATTCAGAAAAATCTTCAGCCCGAAATGGGGGACCGGTACGGTTTCTATGATATGTACCTTGTCTATGCCATTTATCCCGGATGGGGGCGTATCGACCACCGGATCATAAACCTTATGGATCCGGATTATCCCAGCCGCTGGCCTTCGGACGGAGTCTCATGGACTACTCCGGATGGACAGGATCCGGGCCCTGCACAATCAAAGGATGCCCGCCTGGAATCCGATTTTGAATACCTGGAGGAAAACATCTTTCCCCCTGACCGGGGATACTACCTTTTCAGTCATTATAGGCATAAACGGTACGACAGTTTTTTATCCAACGTTTGGTATGGTGATATACCGCATCCTTCCATTCTGGTCTGGGAGAACGAATTGTTAAAAGCCGAAGCAATGGTCAGAACAGGGAATGTTTCCGGAGCATTAGCTGTTTTGAATCATCCGGAAGGAGCCCGGAGAAAGCGGGGGAAACTGCCGGTTGTTACCACCACAGAACCTTCAGAACTGCTATGGACTATCTTTTATGAAAGGGATATCGAGCTGATTAACACGGGCATGGGAATTGCTTATTTTGATATGCGGCGCAGGGATCAGTTACAACAGGGCACAATCCTGCATTTCCCGGTTCCTGCCAAAGAACTGAAATTAATGAACCTGGAAGTATATACCATCGCAGGAATGCCTGATGGGAAAAATATTTCGACCGGAGGATGGACCGGACTGGATTGACTTACCTCGCCCCTTAAATAATGAAGTCTTTTCGTAAATCGATATAAATGCTAATTGTCAGGTATATTTTTGCATTCATTTTTGGAATACATTTTTTTTTGGGTTTCAGCAATGGATTACCAAAGATTATTAATTACAAAAGAGCCGATTATCAGGCAGGAACGCAAAACTGGGCTTTTACCCAATCAAAAACCGGATTGGTTTATTTTGCTAACAACAACGGTTTGCTGGAATACGACGGAGAAGAGTGGCACCTGTACGAAAGAGTTCCTTCCTTTATCCACAGGGCAACCCTGGCAAAAAACGAACGGATTTATATAGGCGGCCGCAATGAATTCGGCTATTATACGCCCGATTCAACAGGAAATCTGATCTATCGTTCCCTGGTTTCGGAACTTCCACCGGAAATTGATGAGTTCGATGAAATATGGAAAATTCACGATACCCATTATGGAATTGTTTTTCAGTCTTATCAATATCTGTTTATATACCATGACGCTTCCATGGAAGTCGTCCGTCCGCTTTCTCAATTTCATTTTTCATGTTATGTAAACAATGCATTATGGATATATGATGAGCAAGCTGGATTGATACGGTATAACAGCGGTAAACTCCAGACTGTGCCAAACGGAATTTTTTTTTCAGGGCTTCAGGTATGGGCCCTTTTACCCTTCAGCGAAAATAAAATACAGAAAAAATATCTTTTGTACCCGGAGCGGGAATTGAACCCGCACAGCCTTTACGGCCACAGGATTTTAAGTCCTGCGTGTCTACCAATTCCACCATCCGGGCATCCTTTAAACAAAAAAAGAGCGAGAAATTCCGAATTGCCGGGACAGGCTTCTTGCCCGTTTCTTCCTCTGTGGAGCGAGAAACGGGACTCGAACCCGCGACCCCGACCTTGGCAAGGTCGTGCTCTACCAACTGAGCTATTCTCGCATGCCTATTCCTCTTTCAGGGGTTCTGATTTTACAGAACCTTATTTTTGAGAGCGATGCAAATATATACCAAATTTCTCTTTCTCCAAAATTTCAAAATACTTTCAACACCTATTTTAATCCGGTCAGTTTCTTTATTTCGTTCAGCTTATTCAAGGCTTCAATGGGCGTTAAACGATTCACATCCAAATGGGCTATTTCATCGCGAATCTGTTTCAGTACCGGGTCATCGAGCTGAAAAAAACTCAGCTGCAGTCCTTCCCGGGTATCGCTGATTTTTCCCAGGGGTTTTGAGAGCCCTTCCTTTTGATGGGTATTCTCCAGTTGTTTCAGGATCTCTTCGGCACGTTGAACCACCGATTTAGGCATTCCGGCCATGCCTGCCACATGAATGCCAAAACTATGGTTGCTCCCTCCTCTCACGAGTTTCCGCAGGAAGACCACCTTATTGCCTACTTCCCTGATCGATACATTAAAGTTCTTCACCCGCGAAAAGGAATTTTCCATTTCGTTCAGTTCATGGTAATGGGTTGCAAACAGGGTTTTTGCCCTGATTCTGGGATGTTCATGCAAATATTCCACAATTGACCAGGCAATTGAGATACCGTCGTACGTAGAGGTTCCGCGTCCCAGTTCATCCAGAAGAATAAGGCTTCGATCCGAAACATTGTTCAGGATACTTGCCGCTTCGTTCATCTCCACCATAAAAGTGGATTCTCCCAGGGATATATTATCCGAAGCCCCCACGCGGGTGAAGATTTTATCTACCCACCCTATTTTTGCTTTTTCAGCAGGCACAAAACATCCGATCTGGGCCAGCAAAACGATCAGGGCGGTTTGTCGCAATAAGGCCGATTTACCGGCCATATTGGGTCCGGTAACAATCATAATCTGTTGATCCTCCTGGTTGAGCAAGAGATCGTTGGCAATATATGATTCGCCTATAGGCAGCTGACGTTCAATCACCGGGTGCCTCCCGTTTTTGATATCAATAACGGTCGTATCGTTTACTTCAGGCCGGGCATACCGGTATTCAACCGCGCAGGATGCAAACGACAAAAGGCAGTCAACCTGTGCCAAAATGGATGCATTCATCCGGAGAGCCCGTATGTAATCCGTTAAAGCAAAAATAAGTTCGTTGAAAAGCTGGGTTTCCAATTCGAGGATTCGCTCTTCAGCCCCCAGAATCCGGGATTCATATTCTTTTAATTCCTCGGTGATGTACCGCTCGGCACTCACCAGGGTCTGTTTCCGTGTCCATTCTTCCGGAACTTTATCTTTGTGGGTATTGCGCACTTCGATATAATAGCCGAAGACATTGTTAAATCCAATCTTCAGGGAAGGAATATGATGTTTTTGGCTTTCCTGTTCCTGGATCTTCAACAGATAATCTTTGCTGTTGTAGGCCAGTTCTTTTAATTCATCCAGTTCTTTGGATACCCCCTTCCGGATCACATTCCCTTTGGCTATATTCACCGGGGGATCCGGAACGATTTCCTGATATATCTTTTCCCGTATGGATTCGCAGGGATCCAGTTGTTCTGAGAAACGTTTGAAGGTGCTGTTATCGGCTGTGGCACAACTATTCCTGATAGGCACAATAGCATTCAGGGCATTTTTCACCTGGATCATTTCCCGTGGGTTGATCCGGCCCGTAGCTACCTTGGAGACCAGTCTCTCCAGGTCGCCGATCTGGCTGATGTGATCTTCCAGGTTTTCCCGGGTCTCCGGAGAACGGATGAAATATTCCACTGCATCCAGCCTTTCATTGATGGTAACCATATCTTTCAGAGGCAGGGCAATCCACCTTTTCAGTAACCGGGATCCCATGGGAGAGATGGTTTTATCGATCACCTGAAGCAGGGTTTTCGCTCCTTCCTGTATGGAATGAAACAGTTCCAGGTTCCGGATGGTAAACCGGTCGAGCCACACATACTTCTCCTCTTCAATGCGGGAAAGCCCGGTGATATGCTTCAACCGGTTGTGCTGAGTCAGATCCAGGTAATGAAGGATCGCCCCCGAAGCAATCACCGCCAGGGGCATCCGGTCAATTCCGAATCCTTTGAGGGAAGTCGTCTCAAAATGACGTGTTAACCGGTCAAAAGCCGCTTCTTCGGTATAAACCCAGTCATCCAGATTATAGGTATAAAACCGGGGTCCAAAGATCTCCGTAAATTCCTTGCCCCGGCCCCGTTGAAAGAGAACCTCTTTGGGAGCAAAAGAGTTAAGCAATTTGTCAATGTATTCATGGCCCCCTTCAGCGGTCAGAAACTCTCCCGTGGAAATATCCAGAAAAGCAACCCCCGACTGGTTTTTATCAAAATGTACAGAAGCCAGAAAGTTGTTTTCCCTGTTTTCAAGCACATTTTCATTGATAGAGACACCCGGGGTTACGAGTTCCGTAATTCCGCGCCGGACGATCTTTTTTGCCAGTTTGGGATCTTCCAGTTGTTCACATATGGCTACCCGTTGGCCTGCCCGGACGAGTTTTGGAAGATACGTATCCAGGGCATGATACGGAAAACCTGCCAATTCAACATAACTGGCCGCTCCATTTGCCCGCCGGGTTAACGTAATCCCCAAAATATCTGAAGTTTTTATGGCATCCTCACCGAACGTTTCGTAAAAATCACCCACCCGGAAAAGAAGAAGTGCATCCGGATGTTTATCCTTGATGGCATAATATTGCTTCATCAAAGGGGTTTCTACATATTTTCTTGATTGTTCTGCCATAATATCCAAACAAAGATACGATATTGAGAGGTTAACCAAAAAACCAACCGGTTTCTGTTTGAGTTTTTTTCCATAACGACCACAACGGGTCATTCTTTTTTGCGTATGATGGTCAAACCGTCACGAATAGGAAGCATTACCTTTTCAACCCGTTGGTCATTGCGTACCATGGTGTTAAACTGTAAAATTCCCTCTGTTTTTTTTCTGTGGGCGCCAGAGGGTTTGAAGATCTTTTCGTTCCACAGGGTATTGTCAGCCAGGATATACCCTCCGGGAACGACCTTATCAAAAACCAGGGTATAATAGCGGCCGTAATCCTTCTTCCCGGCGTCGATATACACCAGGTCAAACCATTCCTCAATCTTGGGAATCCATTTTCTGGCATCACCGGTTACCTGTACAATCTTATCCCGCAACCCGGCTTTCTCAAAATACTTTGAGGCCAGGCTCTTCACTTCATCATCCACTTCGATGGTATAAAGCCTGCCTCCTTCCGGTAAACCTTTCGCCAGGCATATAGCAGAATAGCCGGTAAAAGTTCCGATTTCCAGAATTCTTTTGGGACGGATCATCCTGGAAAGCATGGTTAACACCATTCCCTGGAGATGTCCGGATATCATTCTGTAATGAACCAGTTTGAGGTGGGTCTCACGGCTTAACTCCTGCAGAAGAGGATCTTCCTCATCGATGTGATCCAGAATATAGTTTTCAATGGCAGCTCTTGAATCCATCGTTAACAAAATATTAGACTACTCAGCTGATTGGGATCGAGGACGGCATTTGCCACTTCCAGTAAATCGGAGGATGTCACAGCCTCGATCTTTTCAAACACCCTGGACATCGGATCGACCTTATCGAAAAACAGGGTACTGCGTCCGAGGGTCAGCATCAATTCCTCATGGTTATCGGCGGCTATAGCCATTTGTCCGATCAGCTGTTTCTTTGCTTTGTTCAGCTGCAGGGTTCCCAGGTGCGAATCCCGGAGGGATCGAAACTCGTTATTTACAATCTTCAGGGCCTTGGGAAGATTCTCTTTGTCGGTACCAAAATAGACATTGAATATTCCGGTGTCGGTAAACGAAGTATACCCTGCTTCCACGTTATAGGCCATTCCCCGACGCTCACGCAAAGCCAGGTTCAGCCGTGAATTCAAGCCCTGTCCTCCAATCAGGTTGCACAGGAGAATCATCGCCACCCGGTTCCTGTGGTGATTGTCATACGCTATATTCCCCAGCACACAATGTGCCTGGTGCGTATCTTTTTGAAGTTGTTTTTTTCCGGGAGTGTAGTGGGTAAATGGATCCCTGATTCGTATCCGCAGGTTCGGGGTAGCCGAACCAAAGTATTTTTCAAGCATCGAAATCAGCCTGGAAAATGAAACAGCTCCCACCGAGCTTATCACCACCTGATCGGTATGGTAATTCCGACCGATAAAGGAAAGAATCTTCTCCCGGTCAAAGGTTTTCAACGTTTCGGGAGTTCCTAAAATATTCCTTGCCAGCGGATGACCGTCAAAGATCAATTCGTCAAACTCATCAAAAATCAACTCAGCCGGTGAATCCTTAAAAGAGTTGATCTCTTCCATCACCACCTCTTTTTCGCGTTCCAGTTCCCTGGCTGGAAACATGCTGTTGAAGAAAATATCACTGAGCAGCTCTGCAGCACGCGGGTAATATTCCGTCAGGAAAGAAGCATAAATTGCGGTTTCTTCTTTTGTGGTATAGGCATTCAACTCCCCCCCAACATCCTCAATCCGGCTTAGCACATGAAACGCCCTGCGTTTTCGTGTTCCTTTGAATATCGAATGTTCTATGAAATGGGCAATTCCCTGTTCATCATGCTCCTCATCGCGCGATCCGGCATTGACAATCACGCCCAGATGCCCAACAATTGATTTCTTTTCCAGATGAATCACCCGGATCCCGTTACTAAACTGATAAAACTGATACGTTTCTTCCTTCATGTTCTTGCGGCTGTAACCGGACGCAAAAGTATCAAAAGAAGTGATTAGACAGATGTTAATCTGTTGAAAAAACCGTTTTAACCCGAATAATTCATGAATGATTCCTGTCTCCGACAGCGACTGAGATTCAGTAAAACTTTCTTCCAACGTTTGACTTCATTGAAGTCGGGGTTAAAGACTGTTTGATGCGGGAAAAGCTTTTTTTTGGGCGATCGGGTCGTTTCCTGTTTGTGTTTTTAAAAAAATATTTACTTTTGTCACACCAAAATGAAAGGTGCCATAGCTCAGTTGGTAGAGCAACGGACTGAAAATCCGTGTGTCCCTGGTTCAATTCCAGGTGGCACCACAAAAAAAGTGTGTCCCTGGTTCCCGAAGTATCGGGGCCATGTGGCACCACAAAAAAAAGTGTGTCCCTGGTTCCCCCGAAGTGTATTCATTTTTCGAAATAAATTGATGTTGCTGGCTTTTTCTTTAAAAAAGGATCCCTCACGTTGTGACAAGGAGACAAAATTGGTGCCCTGACTCTTCTACGCATGACTTTTTAACTAAAATATGAGAATACTACCTTGACTATTATATACAGCCCCGGTAAAGATCGTTTTTCCGTGGAGGCATCGTGTTGAAAAAGATGAAATTCCTGACCAACGTATGAGCAGACCTGGATTGAACCGTTTCCGATCGGGTTGTCCTGTAAAAAAATGCAATTTAAAAGTTTTTATGGAGATTTAATCGTAACTTGTTATTGTAAATGAAAGGACTCCTTCCCTTTTTCACAGGCGATGGAGTCCTGAACCGAACATAAAAAATTACCGCAATGATCACAAGTGAAATAGGCTCGAATGCCGGAAAAATTTGGAACATCCTCAATGAAGAGGGAGAACAACCGGTCAAAGGATTCATGAAAAAGGCAAAACTTACCAGTCCGGACTTTTATATGGCAGTGGGCTGGCTTGCCAGGGAAGGGAAAATATACCATTTCAAAAAGGATGATGGGATCATGATGGTCAGCCTGAAAGGATAATCCGGGCCATCTCACCGATGCAGGGATTATTCTTTCCGCATGAATACTTCAAGGACCATTTCCTCCTTTGATTGAAGGAAATGAAGATCCAAGGGTTTCTCTAAGGATTCATATCCCTGTTTTTCAATCAGGATCCGGAGAAGCGGCAGGGTTTTATTGACAACAAAAGAGAAAGAACCATCGGCTTGGGTTGTTGATTCCCTGATTATATCTCCTTCTGAATCAAGAATTTTCACCTTCGACAAAGCCAGAGCTGCATTCCCATGGAGGTCTTTGATCACTCCCCGAAGGGTTACCGGGATATGCGTAAATACTACGGAATAGAGATCAAAATATCCCATGCCTGATTCCCTGTCAGACGAAAAGTATCCCCGTTCAGCGTTTGGAGCCAGCATCAGGGCTACGTCATCCATGGAACTGTTGAGTGGTTCGCCGAGGTTTGTGATGGTATTGTACACTCCCGATTCGGAAGTAGCCAGAAAAATATCCTGCCCTCCCAATCCCGGATGTCCATCCGATGAAAAATAAAGCGATCCTCTGGAATCTGTATACGGGAAATACTCATCGCCCTGGGAATTGACATACGGCCCGATATTATAAGGTTCACTCCAGGTATGATCCTCCTTTTTATAACAAAAATAGATATCGTAACCGCCATACCCTCCCGGCATATCGCTTACAAAAAAGATCCGTTGTCCGTCAGGGGATACGGATGGGTGAGCTACGGATACATCCGGACCCTTCAGGAAAAAAGGATCTTTGAAAACCCATTCTTTCCCCTGCTCTTCAGCGACCACAATCTGAAGATGCAGATAAGACGCATCATACTTTCGAGCTGCTCCCTGGGGTACATACCGGGTAATGTACAACAGGTTTTCTTCAGGATCCCAGGTAACCGGACCGTCATTAAAAGGGGTTTTCAGATTGGGAGCAAAAGGAACGGGCTCTGAAAAACGGCCTGGTTCAAGTTCTTTGGAAAAATAGAGATCCAGAAAGGGTATTTCGTCGGGTGAAAATTTTTTATCACCGGGAGTTCCGGACCACGAGGTAGATGAAAAAACAATGCCGTCCCTGAAAAAAAAAGATCCCAGTTCAGCTCCCGGCGTATTGATATTCACCGGTTCAATGCGACAGGCTGCTGAATCATTCTTCCTGATTCCGGGATCAAAAGGACTTTCATCCATTTCGTCTACCTGCATGGCCCGTTTTTTCCTCTCTTCAAATGACGTTTCAGATTTCTTGAAACAGTAAGACTTCTCCCTTTCTGTTGCGTGAATTTCCCCGAACAAAGGAAAGACGGTAAAAAGAAGAAGAAAGAGAATCGGATAGCTCGTCATGTTCATCCCGATTTATTTGTAATTTTGCTGCTTGTATTGTAACGGGTTGTACGCAACGCATCACACCTTGTTAGCGTCTTACCCCGGATTATTGATCGTTCTTAATACATTGAATGAATCCTGGGGTCTGCGTAAACCATTAAAAGTACAGATTTTCGAACAAAAAAAGAATAAATGGCATTACTTCTTTTACTGGAATCGTCAACGGAAGTATGTTCTGTAGCTTTAAGCCATGAAGGAAAGCTGATTGATCTGGAAGAAAAACAGGAAGGGTTGAATCATTCGGAACTTTTAACTTCCTTTGTTGAAATCCTTTTACTCAGGAACAAAATAAAGGCTTCTGAAGTGGATGCTTTTGCTGTCAGCAAAGGACCCGGATCCTATACTGGACTGAGGATTGGTGTTTCAGCAGCCAAAGGAATGTGTTATGCTACCGGGAGACCCCTTATAGCCATCAGCAGCCTGGATGCCCTGGGGTGGCACCTCCGGCACAATCCGGAAGCCTATCACCTTACACTTACCCCGAAAACCTTACTTTGTCCTATGATCGATGCCCGGAGAAACGAAGTCTATTGCACCCTGATGGACGCTGAAGGAACCCGTGTAGAACCCATCGCTGCTAAAATTATTACGGAAGATTCATTTAAACAATATGTTTCAACATTCGAAGTTATTTTATTTGGGAATGGAGCAGCTAAATGCAGAAAAATAGTGAAAAACGAAAAGGTGAAATATGCCGGCCCGGAAAAAACTTCTGCAGCATTTATGGTGGGGCTGGCTGAAAATAAATTCAAAAATAAAGAATTCGAAGAGATCGCCTATTTTGAACCTTTTTATCTGAAAGATTTTATCGCCACCATTCCAAAAAATAAGGTGCTGAAACAAAAAGGTTGACCATAAAGTCGCTTACATCATTGTAAAAAAACAAATACGGAATACTGAAGGATTATGAATAAACTGCTGGCGCTTGTCGTGTTGATTGTCCCAATGAGGATTTTTGCGGGAGAAGGTTCCGAGCAGATTCTTTATAATCTGAAACTGGGCTTTCTGAAAGGGGGAGAAGCAAAAATCAACATCACCGATACCATCTTTGAAGGGAAAAAAGCCATCCATTACCGTCTGGAGGTGAAAACAACCGGTCTGGCCGATGCTCTCTACCAGGTATTTGATGTGTATGAATCTACGGTTGACCCTGAAACCCAGTTGCCTTATGTTTCCATCAGGAATGCCAAAGAAAGGAAATACCGTTATTACAATGAGGTTACATACTACAGAAACATTGACTCTCTTTATAGCCAGCGTTCCGGATGGCAATATGCCCCTCCCGATGTAGTAGATATCATTACCGTATTCTTCTATTTCACCAACCAAAACTACATTGAAAAAATCAACCTCGGGGAAATGGTTACTCTCCCTATCATGCATGCCGATGAGATCAACAATATTCACATTAAATTTCTGGGTTTTGAGGTCATCGACACCCAAATGGGCAACCTGGAATGCTATGTATTATCCCCACAGGTTAAAAAAGGAAAACTGTTGAAAAGATCCGACGGAATCAAACTATATATCACCAAAGATTCCAAACTGCCTGTCCTGCTTGAATTTGACATGCGGGTTGGAGCTCTGCGAGCTATACTGAAGGATTACGACACCAACAACCTTTGATAGAACATCGGAGCCTCTGCACAAAATACATTGACGCACCTTCATTTCAACCAGGAATATGCTTACAGTTGACAATTCCCATGGCGGGCCGAAAGGAATAATCTGATTAAAACCATTCGTTTTTAAGGGATTTGATTATTTTTGTCCCAGCAATTTGAAAAACATCATGTATGGCAACTACAGCTGATTTTAGAAATGGATTGTGTATTGAATTGGATAACCAGTTATTTACAATTGTCCAGTTTCAGCATGTGAAACCAGGCAAAGGACCCGCTTTTGTACGTACCAAACTAAAAAACGTGAAAACGGGCAAGGTCATCGACAATACCTTTACCTCGGGAGTAAAAATCGATACCGTTCGTATTGAGCGTCGTCCCTATCAATACCTTTATAAAGATGACCTTGGACTGAATTTTATGCACACCGAAACTTTTGAGCAGGTAACCATTGATGAAAGCATGATAGAAAACGCCGACCTCATGAAAGAGGGACAGATCATAGACATCAATTTTCACGCTGATAATGAGATGCCATTGACCGCAGAGCTACCTCCTTTTGTAGAACTTGAGGTGTCCGAGACCATTCCGGGAGAAAAGGGAAATACCGCCAGTTCAACGGCCTTGAAACCGGCAACATTGGAAACGGGTGCCGAAATGATGGTTCCCCTGTTTGTCAACCAGGGCGATGTGATCAAAGTGGATACCCGCGATCGTTCCTATTCGGAGCGGGTCAGAAATTAAGGGTATTTCCGGAGGTTAAACCGGGTCTGTCGTTCCGGTTTTTTGGTCTGCAAGTTGCTTCCGGGTATAGATATCAATAGCAACAATCATCGCTGTAAAACCCCAGAACGGGACGGATGCTTTATCGGTATCCAGGAAATTGTTCATGAACCCATGTATATAATAGGTAATCAACCCGGACAATGCTCCCAGAAGAATCAACTTTAAGCGCTGATCATGGGTTCTTGTATAGGAATGTATTGCCGTATAGATGACGAGGATGATAATCAGAAGGAAAGAGAGGGTTCCCAGGACCCCGGACTCAGCCAGGGGGCCCAGGTATTCGCTGTGGGCATTCCCCGCATCAGCAGCATTGGTGCTGATAATCGTACGGTCTTTGGTCAACTGGAAGGGAGCATACTGAAACATATAGGTTCCCGGACCATAGCCGAATACCGGCTTTTCCCTGAACATCCGGAAAGCACAACTCCACCGGTTCAGCCGTTCCATATTGGAGGCATCGGTGGTTATATTGGATACGGAAGAGACATGTTCCAGCATATTGGCCGATGACTCGTCGCTGTTCCGTTCGAGGTACATCACAATTTGGGTCTGAAATAGAAGGAATAATGCAAGCAAGGTTAAAAAAGTAATAAACAGGGGCTGAAAACGAATGCGTAGTTTGATAATCCCCCATACGATGAAGGCAATGAGCATACTGACCCAAGCAGCCCGGCTGTAAGAAAGAATAAATCCGCCAATCACGATAGGTAAAGCGATCCGGGCCGCAATTTTTATCCATCGGGGACCCTCCCTGTAAAAGGCGAATCCAAATAAAAAAGGAATATAAAAAGCCGTCAGGGCTCCATACGATGTATGGTCATTATAAAACGGTTCCACCACAAAATGGGCCGCATCTTTATCCCACAATCCGTACCCAAGATGTCGAAAGGTCGAATAAAAAATCACCCCAATCAAAGGGAGAACATAAAGCCATACATATTTTTCTGTGTTTTCCCCTTTCTCAAACAATTTGATGGCAATGAAATAGAATGCGGCCAGAAACCAACACCGCGCTAGGAAAAACTTAAACGAAACCAGGGGCATGGTGCTGGTAAAGCAGGTCACCAGAACCCACACCAAGTTGAAAAATATGGCAAGGGTCACAGGATGACAGAGTATCTTGCGGTCAAAACCCCGGTCCATGACTATCTTCAGAATAAGGACAAGCATAATCCCAAAAAGCAAAGGTTCGGTGGGAAGAAACATATCAAACGATAAGCCGGGAATTAACGACCGTAAGGGCAACGACAAAGGCGTGAAAAAAACAACCAGATAAATCAGTTTTTCCAGGGAAAAGATAGCCATCAAAACAATGAAAAGAGCTACGGGCAGAGCATTGATGTACAGGGAATCCTTTTTTACTATATAATAGAGATTCAGCAGCATGAAGAAGATCGATGCTGCATAAAAAAGAAACAATGGTATGGATGCTTTCTTAAACAATCCGCTATCCTTGCTTTTGGTAATCCAGAATCAGAAAAATAACCAGGCCGGCAAAAAGTGTGGAAATCAAAGACAAGGCTACAATGAACCACCGGATGGGATACGACTTTTTATCCGCGGGGATCGGGTTCTCAACAATATGCGAATAGGTAATATCCTTGGTTGCCTCAGCTACCGCGATGATCTTGGTCTCAATCATGGAGTCTATTTTCATGCGGGTATCCCGGTAGCGGAGTCCTGTGATTAAGGCATCGGTTCCGAATTGAACCAGATTTTCGTATTGTGCTTTCAGGAGCTGGCTGTTGCTGCCTGAGGTCCCCTTGTATAAAGACCGCATGTATGCTTCAGTGACCTCTTCAACCTGCTTCTCATAATCAAACAGGTGGTACTTCTCTCTGAACATTTCGTACTTAGGCTCCAGGCTGTCCAGCTCCGCGTATTTCTGTTTTAACCTTAAATCCGTTAATCTTTCAATTTCCAGGTATTTGACCGCATGCATCGATCCCACTTTCCGGTTGTAAAAACTGATGATGGAATCACACATATCACAAGCCCTTAGCGGATCTTCATCGATCACCTTAATTTCCACTGTTTCAAACTCCGTTTTGCTGGCGTTTACGTTTTTATCGTAAATACCCAGCATATCCGTTAAGAAATGAGGGCTTTCCCGGTCGATGCCATAAACTTCAGGAAGGTTAAAAGCATCAAACATGCGCAGTTTAATATCCCGGGAGTTCAGGATCTCCAACATCTGCTCCGTTTCCGATTCATTGCTGTAGGTAGCTATGTTATGGGTGGGATATATACGCGCTGTTGATTTAAACCGGGGCGTGATAAAGGCCGGGCCGGAAAAAATGGCCGATAAAATCACAGCCACGAGGCCAATCACCATAAAGTGAAATTTCCGCTTCCAGATAATATCCAGAATGCGTTGATTGTTAAAAAAATCTTTCATACTGTTTGATTAAGTTTTGCCGCAATTGAAAAACGATGTTGCCGGTGTTTTATTATTTCCCAAAACAGGAAATACCCGTTTATTTACACGATATCAAAAAATAGTTCTTTTTCCCTTTCTGAACAAGGATGTATTTGTTTCCGATCAGCCATCCGGAGGTGATTTTTGCTTCCGGGTCCGTTATTTTTTCTTTGTTGATGCTCAGGCCGTTTCCTTTGATGATTCTTCTGATTTCTCCCTTTGAGGGGAAGATCCCGGCATGAGTTGTCAGAAAATCCACTACATTGGGTTCCAGGGTAAGAACGTTTCTGTCAAGGGTATACATTGGCACTCCTTCGAAAACGGCCAGGAATGTTTTCTCATCCAGTTTTTTCAGTTGTTCGGCCGTACCGCTTCCAAACAGTATATGGGATGCCTCTACAGCCATTTCATATGCTTCGCGTGAATGAACCATAACGGTCACCTCTTCGGCCAGTTTTTTCTGAAGCATTCTTGCATGAGGGGCCTTCCTGTGCTCATTGATCAGGGCATCTATTTCTGCCTTACCCAACAAAGTAAATATTTTGATGTATTTTTCCGCATCTTCGTCGGAACTGTTCAGCCAGAACTGGTAAAAGGTATAGGGTGTGGTTCGTTCGGGATCGAGCCATACATTGCCCTGTTCTGTTTTGCCAAATTTGCTTCCATCGGCTTTTGTAATCAAGGGGATAGTCAAGGCAAATGCCTCGCCCCCTGTTTTCCGCCTTATCAGCTCCTTACCGGTAGTGATGTTTCCCCACTGATCGGACCCCCCCATCTGAAGTTTGCAGTTTTTGTGTGTGTACAACCACAAAAAATCGTAGCCCTGAACCAGCTGGTAGGTAAACTCGGTAAACGACATTCCCTCCTTTGAATCAGAGCCCAATCGTTTTCGTACCGAATCTTTGGCCATCATATAATTAACGGTAATATGTTTGCCTACATCCCGGATGAATTCAAGGAATGAAAACGCTTTCATCCAATCGTAATTATTGACCATTTCAGCTTTGTTGGGAGCATCGGAATCAAAATCAAGGAATTTTTCCAGTTGTTTTTTTATCCCTGCAAGGTTTTTATGTAACGCTTCTTCATACAGCAGGTTTCTCTCCTGGGATCTCCCCGATGGATCTCCGATCATCCCGGTTGCGCCTCCTACCAGGGCAATGGGTTTATGTCCTGCCAGCTGAAACCGTTTTAACAACATGATCTGTGCAAAACTCCCAACATGCAGTGAATCGGCTGTAGGATCAAACCCGATATATGCTGTGGTCATTTCTTTTGCCAGTTGTTCTTGTGTGCCGGGAGTTATATCATGCAGTACGCCTCTCCATTGCAAATCTTCAACAAAATTCATAGAAGTAAAAATTTTTCGCAAAGATATAAATTGAATCCGTAGGAGAAATAAAATTATCTCCTCTTATTTTTGCATTCACCGGGTTTTCCAGGATGCATAGATCGGAGAGTCCTGATCCGCTTCCTTCTTGTGGAACTTTCCCGTTGTGTTAGCTACGGTGAGAAAAAGGGGATTGTTTACTTCCCGGGTTCCTGGGAACGGAACCCGACAGGAGGCAATACGACCCTGTTTTAAAGGCCTTAGTACACGTTTAAACGATCCTTAGATTTTTAAATCACCGTGGGGTCCGGGGCTCTCTCTGTGTCGTTTTCGTTTTTTATCTCTTCAACCCAGTCTTCAATAAAAGGAAATATGGCTGGCACGAAATTTCGTAAAGGCTGGTAGAGTTTCGATTCCGCCTTCCTATTTTCCGGGATGATATTTACATCGCGATCGATCCGGTCAAACACAACCAGGATTACACTCAACACCAGGGCTGCCTTAAGCATCCCGAAAACAATTCCGGCCAGCCGGTTCAGAAACCCCAACATTGCAGTTTCAACAATCTTATTGATCACACTCCCGACAACGTGCACCAGGATCACAATGACAACAAAGGTAAGTACAAAAGCCGCTATATTGAGATGTCTCCAATGCCAGTTGAAATTTTCAACCAGGAATTCAGCGGTGATATCCGAAAACTCAAAAGCCCCCCAGATACCCAGAATGAGGGCCGCCAAAGATGCCAATTCAGCAACCAACCCTTTTTTAAACCCACTGATGGCAGCCAGTAACAAGAGAATCAGGATGATGATATCAATATAATTCATAAAAAATGGTTGTTTTCTTCAAAGTTTAAAAATAGGAATTTATTTTATTGCACACTTCCCGGAATGAATTTTTTCTACATTTGGAGTATGTATCACCAATATTCAGAGCATGTCCTTAATAAATTCTGTAATTAACTGGATTCACACGAAAAGGATTTTCCAGATTGAACTGTACCGTCAGCATCCTCTGGATATCCAACGGGAGGTTCTTTTCAGGTTGCTGAACAGGTCGGCTTATACCGAATGGGGGGAAAAATATAAATATCCCGGGATCACTTCAGAACAAGCATTTAAAAAGCAGGTTCCCTTGCAGGAATACAACGATATTAAACCCTATATTGATCGATTACGGAAAGGAGAAAAAGACCTTCTCTGGCCCGGGGAGGTCAAATGGTTCGCCAAATCATCCGGAACAACAAGCGATAAAAGCAAATACATACCCATAACCAAAGAATCCCTCGAGGAGTGTCATCTCCGCGGACCCAGAGATATCTTTGCCCTTTATATCAAGAACTATCCCGAATCGGGCGTTATGAAAGGAAAAACCCTCACTCTGGGAGGAAGCCACCGGGTAAACAACTTTAACAATAAATCGTATTACGGAGACCTGTCCGCTATTCTTATTGAAAATGTACCGCTATGGTCTGATTTCATCCGTACCCCGTCGGCAGAAATTGCCCTGATCGAAGAATTTGAAGAAAAAATAGATCGAATTATTGAAGCCACCCTTACCTTAAATGTCACCTCCTTTGCGGGGGTTCCTTCCTGGTACCTGGTGCTTTTTAAGAAAATTTTGGAAGGTACCGGGAAAAAGCATATGCTTGAAGTCTGGCCCAATATGGAAGTTTTTTTCCACGGAGGGGTCAATTTCACTCCTTACCGCGACCAATACCACAAGATGTTTCCTTCCCCACAAATGCATTACATGGAATCCTACAATGCGTCGGAAGGATTTTTTGGCATTCAGGATAATCCCCATCGGGATGATATGCTACTGATGCTGGATTACGGGGTGTATTATGAATTCATACCCATGGAGGATTTTGGAAAAGAGAATCCCTCCACCCTTTCCCTGCAGGAGGTGGAAGTCAACACAAATTATGCCCTGGTTATCTCAACCAACGGAGGATTATGGAGGTATCTGATCGGAGATACCATCAAGTTCACCTCCAAATACCCGTATAGAATAAAAATCACCGGGAGAACAAAACATTTTATCAATGCCTTTGGCGAAGAGGTGATCATCGACAATGCCGAGCAGGCCATTAAAGTAGCATGCAATCATACCGGGGCTATCGTTCATGAATACACTGCTGGTCCCATTTTTATGGGGGACGAACAAAAAGGGGCCCATCAATGGATCATTGAATTTGAAAAAGAACCCGAAGACCCCGACCACTTCATCACGGCTCTGGATAATGCATTAAAAACCCTGAATTCTGACTATGAAGCCAAACGACATAAAAACATGACCCTTGAGAAACCCCATCTTCAAATGGTCCCCAAAGGGACTTTCTATACCTGGATGAAAAACCGGGGTAAGATCGGAGGACAGAATAAGATACCCCGTCTGGCCAACGACCGGAGATACCTCGATGAATTGTTGATACTTATTGGACGCTAACTCCTTTGGATTTCAGGAAAAGGAATATTTTTGTACTTTAGAAAGAAAAAAACAAATCATGCACATTGCTGTTTCAGGAAATATCGGAGCCGGTAAAACTACCCTTACCGAGCTTTTGGCCAAACACTACGGATGGATCCCTTTTTATGAAGATGTAGACGACAATCCCTACCTCAATGATTTTTATAACGATATGCAACGCTGGTCGTTTAACCTGCAGATTTTTTTTCTGAATTCGAGGTTCAAGCACATTCTGAAGATCCGGGAATCGAAGAAGACCATCATCCAGGACCGGACCATTTATGAGGATGCGGAGATCTTTGCACCCAACCTGCATGCCATGGGACTGCTCAGCACGCGTGATTTCAACAACTACAAAACCATTTTTGACCTGATGGTCAGTCTTGTGAATCCTCCCGATCTGATGATCTACCTGCGGGGTTCGATACCGACCCTGGTCAACCAGATCCAGAAACGGGGCCGGGAATACGAAAATTCCATCCGGCTCGATTACCTCAAAGAACTGAACAACCGGTATGAAAATTGGATTGCCGGCTATACATTAGGCAAACTACTTGTAATCAATGTAGATGACATTGACTTTTCCACGCGTCCTGAAGACCTTAGTTATGTGATCGATAAAATCAATGCCCAGATACACGGACTGTTCTAGCTTATTCCTGCCCCTGCCGGCAGAAAGTGCAAAAAGGGAATCCTTTGTTAAAAGGTTTTTATTGTTTGGAGTATTTCCGGCCAGACATGCTCAGGAAGCCTGGCCCCCAAGACTTCCACTATCCGGGCCGATACGAACGAAGCCATCTTCCCACATGTTTCCAGGCTGCATCCTTTGGTGTAGCCATACAGAAATCCTGCGGCGTAACTGTCGCCGGCTCCCGTGGTATCAATGGCCCTGGCCGGAAAGGACTTCACCTGCACCAGATCATCCCCCTGCCTGATCAGAGAACCGGTTTTTCCGATTTTTACAATGGCTGTTTCACACAGACCGGCCAACTCTTCCACTGCCTGTTCCGGCATCTTGCCTGTAAAGACCAGGGCCTCCTCTTCATTGGCAAAAACCATATCAACATAAGCAGATAAGATGCCTTTCAGAAAATCCAGGTTCTGTTCCACCACCGTATAACTTGACAGATCAATGGCAATCTTTAATCCTTCCTGCCTGGCTGTTTTCAGGGCTTTCTCTATCAACCGGTGATCCTGAACAAGGTATCCTTCAATATATAAAACAGCGTATCCCCGGAACTCTTCCGGATTTATTTCTTCCGGTTTCAGATCAGCCGCCGCTCCCAGGCAGGTAGCCATGGTGCGTTCCGAGTCGGGTGAAACCAGGGCCATCACCCGGCCTGTACTTTTTTCGCTGGTAAACAGATGGGTTCTCACGTTTCGTTCTTCCAACTCCTGCTTAAAGGATTGCCCCAGAGCATCGGCTCCTGTTTTACCCAGGTAGCCTGCCCTGCCTCCAAGACGGGCAAGGGTATAAATGGTATTGGCTGCACTCCCTCCGGTTGTAATGTTCCTTATAAGCGACAATACCGAACGATAAATTTTTTCTGACAGCTGCTCATCTACCAGGGTCATGCTTCCTTTCGGCAAACGAAAGTTGTAAATCAGTGTATCATCTTCCAGGGCAATCATCACGTCGACAAGTGCATTGCCAATCCCCAGAACTGCCGGTAATTCCATTGTTTCTGAAACCATTCGAAGTTGGTTAAAAATTCTCTGTAAATATTTTTTCTTTTGGTAAAAGCTGTTATTTTTGCATCGCTTTTAACACAGGTGTGCAAAGGTAAAAAAAATTCCCCAGTAGCTCAGTTGGTTAGAGCGGCGGACTGTTAATCCGTAGGTCGTAGGTTCAAGTCCTACCTGGGGAGCAAAGATCAATCAATATTGGTTGATTTTTTTTTGTACCTTCATCTGTTAATCCGCAGGTCGTAGGTTCATCCCGACGCACGTCGTGACTACCCTGGGGAGCAATAAGCTTGATCTGTTTGGGGTAACCATTTTTTTCTTTAGGTCGTTTTCTGCGAAACCTTCAAACGATGTTTTTTCATTTACATCCGGAACACTGAAATGGCCTCTTCTGCATTGTTAAACTTCAAAACAACACCGTCATGCATCTATCGTAATAGGATCATCTTACGGCTTTGTTTTTCGCTTGAGGTTGCAAGCTCATAGAGATAAATCCCGTTTTTAACCGGTGAACAGTTGGAGTTTTTACCATTCCATACAACTTCATGATAGCCTGAACATAACGTTTCATTGACCAATATGGCCACATCCCATCCTGAAATATCGGCAATCCTCAGTTTTGCATGCGTTCTTTCATTCAGCGTGAAAGAAATTTTCGTTTTGGTATCAAAGGGATTGGGTACATTTTTCAGCCGTTGGATGGTTGAAGAACCAACATTTTCAAATCCGGTCGGCGAATGTCTTTGTATTTCAACCACGGTGGCTGAGAGTCCGGATAACACAAAGCTTACCTTTTGTCCGTTGATTTCAGCATTTCCATTCACTGCTTTAATGTTATCAGGATTTGAGAAGGTGTTTTCGTCATACAGCGATGAACCCACCACCTTTTTTAAAACGGAAGAATCCGGAACAAAGGAATCGTCCAATGTGAGCGCAATGGTTCTGTTGTTCGTTGAAGTGTTTATCACCTTGAAATACACGGTGTTCTTATCTTCGGAAAGGGTCGCCACTGCATTAAGATCCGATGCAAAACCCGACATTTTCAGGTAATAGGGTGCATAATGCTCTCTCCACAATTTCATGACCACATAATTGGGAGCGGGAAACCAATCTGAATTGTTGAAGTTGATAAAAGCATTGTTCCATGCATCGGCCGATGCATGCCGTAACCATAAAGCCGGTCCGCCCAATGTAAACTTCTCACCCTGGCGTTCGAACATATTGAGCATACCCCCAGCATACAAACCGCATCGCCAATCGATGGGCGACCAGACGTTCCATTCCGACATGTAGATTTCCAGATCAGGATTCGAAGAGTTGGCTATTCTGCCTGCAAGATTTTGAATGAATGCTTCATAATTGTTCACCCCGGTTTTGTAATTATTGGGATCTTCATAATGGTGACAGCTTATATAATCAATTAAATGAGCACATTGGTCCAGAATGGTTTGGTTCCAGTTATAATCATAGCTACCACTTCCACAGGCCAGTATTTTCACATCAGGATATTTTTCACGCATAGCCGGTGCAAAAGTTTCCACCTTGTTAACATAGGCATTTACCCCGGCTGCCCATGTTTCGTTATCAATTTCCCAGTATTTGACATGGTACGGTTCCGGGTGTCCGTTTGCTGCTCGCACTTTTCCCCAGGTTGTGGTTGTATCGCCATTGCAATATTCCATCCAGTCCAACGCATCTTGCAGATATTCCTCATCCGGAAGCTTTTTGGTAATGCCTGCTCCACATGTGGTGTTCAGTACCCCGCTATTTATAACGATCAGTGGCTCAGCTCCTGTAAGCCGGCACATTTCAATGAATTCATCTGTTCCGAAGGAATTTACATCTTTATCGTCCCACAATTCTATCGGGTAGACAACGCGTTCGCTTTGTTTTCCAATTCCATCTTTCCAGAAATAAGCCGATGCATAACATCCCCCGGGCCAGCGAATAATGGGGGGCTGTAATTCCTCTACGGCTTTCAGCAGATCAGGCCGGAATCCATGGTTGTCTTTTGCATCCTGCCCCATCATACTGACCTGATCGATCATTGCTTTTCCCGAATCCGGTAAAGAAATCCGAAGGATGCCTTCGGTTGTTGAAGCAGCAGGCATGAAGTGAAAGCTGTATTCCTGCCAGTCATCCTCCGTAACCCGGAATATCGCCTCATCCAGCCTGTTTTCCCCTTCAAAGAGGGTAATTTCAAGGATGGTTCCTGTATCGGCCTTAGCCCAGAATGAACCATCGTAATATTGCGATACAATGTTCAATGCTCCTTGCTGAATATAGGCTGCTTCGTTTCCCGGATTGTGAATGAAGGCAGAACCATCGCTATTCAGGGCATCATCATGGCTATACACTTTTGCATTGGGGGATGGCTCCCAATGGGGAAAATCGGCTTCTGATGCAGATTCAAGATCGGGTAACTGGTTATATAACGTATCTCCCGATGGAATATCCGTTACCACTATATTGCGGTATGCTGCCCGGGTAATCCAGGTCCCGATACCGGGCTGACCGGTTAAATGGGCATCATCATCCGTAAAGTCGAAAAGAAGGGTGCCATTCAACCATGCCTGAAAATGGTTTCCTTCGCAACGGATTTTAATCGTGTACCAAACGTTGGTCTGCACACTTCCCGGTTTTGTAAGCCCGTTAAAAATCCCCCAGCGCCCTGCTCCTTCACTTCCTTTCTCAATGGCATGTTGGGTATTGGTCCACCCTGCAATATTGAACCAGTAAAAATCATCTCCATTGGCCCTGAACAAAACCAAAAAACCTTCTTCCCCACCCAGTCTTTTAGCCTGTAGCGTAATTTCATAGTCCTGCCAGCTGGTCTCTCCAAATAAAAGGCGGACGTTGTCCGAAAGAGAACGTTGAACGATTGTATTCCCCTCAATAGCCCACTCACCCCGTAAACCACTTATTCTCTCAAAGCTTCTGTTCCACACCAGTTCACCCCATAAACCCCCATTGGCAGAATGGTAGATGTGTTCTAAAAAATGACCGTAGACATTGATGTCTATGGTGTGTTCAATATTCTGGGTGTGGATTTGATAATTCGTTTGTGCTGTTACAAGGCCTGAGCCAAGCCAAAAAATGATTAAGCTTACGATTAATGTTTGTTTTGTCATCATAATTCAAATCGTTGATTCATTTAAACTAAGTTATAATGGATATATATCCCCTTCTTACAGACAGAAATACCATAAATGCAAACGCTATGATCAAAAAACAGCGACAAACGATTGTGGATGCATTTCTGCCTACCCATCCTTTGGAATTTATCATCTGGAACAATCTCTTTCCATGGATTTTATGCGTTTTTTATTGAACCATTTTTCCTTTTAACAGCGTTAAGGAATGAGGTGGAAATTCATAGGTGAATTTTTCTTCCTTTTTTGCCTGAAGCGATTCTTTCTGCCTGGTTTCAACGTGGGTTTTGTTGAAATCGTTTTCGGCTTTTATATCCGGTCCGTTTACTTCATAGATTTCAAATTCACCATCGAACAGTCCTTCCTGAGCAATCAAATCGGTAGCGATGGCTTTGTCTTTATGGCGGTTGATAACGGCAACGATGAGTTCTCCCTTGTTATAAGCTGCCGACACATCGAGGTATGGGACATCGTTTTGTTGTGTGGTCTGCTCGGCAAGTCCCAGGAAAAATTCCTCGGTATCGTAGGTTTCGCAATCCACAAAAACATCCAAAGAAGTACCGAACATATGGGTGGCAAAAAGCTGTAGCGGATAATAAATAGTTTGTTTAAACAGACCGTTCTTTTCGGTAAAAATGGGGGCAATTACGTTTACCAGCTGCGCCATATTGGCCATTTTTACCACATCAGCATTCCGGATAAAAGCATTTAGGAAACCGGCGATTACCAGGGCATCTTCAAGGTTGTAGCGTTCTTCCAGGGCCCGTTCTCCTGTCATGGTTTCATTCTGACGCCAGCGGTACCAGATGTTGTATTCATCCCAGGCAATATAAATCGGATCCCGGTCGCTACGGTCTGCTTTTTCCATCTCGCGGGCAATCATTCCTTTCACAATTCTGGTTCGCTCTTCCAAAACCAGCGGAGAAGAAACAAAATGGTAGTAATTATCCTGATGATTGCCTACGTACATATGCAACGCAATGTAATCGACTACATCTCGTAACTCGTGCAGAACTTTCGCATTCCATTCGTGCGGATCATTGTCGGGCCTGAAATTGGATGCACCGGCAGCTACCAGTACGATGGAAGGATCGGTAAGCTTCATCAGTTTAGCCGCTTCGCGGGCTTTTTTGCTGTAATCTTCCGCATTCAGGTGTCCCATTTGCCAGAATCCGTCCATTTCGTTTCCCAGGCTCCAGTAGGTGATGTTATGGGGCTCAGGATAACCATGTTTCTTTCTGAGTTCAGCGTAATAGGGCCCTTCTTTTATATTGCAGTACTCGACCCATTGCCGGGCTTCTTCGATGGTTCCGGTACCTAAATTCACAGCAAAATAGGGTTCAGTCCCGATCCGACGCGCGTAATCAACAAATTCATTGGTTCCAAATTGGTTGCTTTCAAGCCGTGCCCAGGCAAGTTCCATACGTACCGGTCGCTCCTCTTTCGGACCAACTCCGTCTTTCCAATGATAATTGGATACAAAGTTACCCCCCGGATAGCGTATTAAGGGAATATGTAACCCTTCAACAGCCTCCAGTACATCCAGCCGTATTCCATCTTCATCCGACAAAGGAGAATCCGGGTCGTAAATACCCCCATAAACACAGCGTCCAAGGTGCTCCACAAAGTTACCGTAGATGTTCGCATTTATTTCACCAATCCGACGATCGATATCTATCTTAATCCTTGCATTCTGTGCCTTCATGGTTTCTGCTGTGAAAAGCCCGAAAACAAGCAGCAGCAATAAGAATCGGTAAGAAAAATGGCTCTGTTTCATTTTATTCGTTTTTTAAATCATTCACAACGGGCCAGCCGTTTTTATCCCATTCCAGTTCTTTGATAATCAGTTTTGACTTTCCGTCATCATGGGCGTCGTAGCCATGAAATACCAGGTAGTCTTTCCCATTCATTGTATAAGCTGCGTTATGTCCCACTCCCGGCCAATCTTTGTTTCCCCGCAAAACAATGGAACCTCCCCCGACCGCCATGTTTTTTCCTTCCTTGTCGAGGTACGGCCCGGTTATATGCTCCGAGCGCCCGACAATCATTTTGTAGGTACTGTTCACTCCTTTGCAACAATAGTCAATGGAAGCAAAGAGGCAATAATATTTTCCCTTTTTAAAAATAAACGGAGCTTCGATGGCATTGCCTCCGGCATTGACAGGATTGTCATCGATGGCAGGAGGGTTGGGTTCATCGGAAGATCCCTTCCGGGAGGCAATCGTTGGAATGGCATTCAAATCTTCGGCCGGTTTCGTAGCATCCGTATTCATTTTTACCAACTTCAAACCATCCCAGAATGAACCGAAAGAAAGGTAGGGCGTACCATCATCGGTGACCACCAGATTTGGATCAATGGCATTCCAGTTGGTCTTCCCCGGAAACGACTGGATCACTTTCCCGTGATCAACCCATGCAAAATCCGGATCATCCGGATCCAGGGTTTTATTGGTCGCAAGGCCGATACACGAAGTGTTTTTGCCAAACGACGAAATTGAATAATAGAGGTAATACTTTCCGTTATAAAAAGATATATCGGGAGCCCAAATATGGCCTCTGAAATCTTTCACCGCTTCCCTGGCCCATGCGGGTGGATCCGAAAATACCGAGGACTCACGCTTCCATGTTTTCATGTCCGGGGAAGACCACACACTGATTCCCCATCCTGTACAAAAAAGATAATAGGTGTCGTTATGTTGTGCCATCACCGGGTCATGAACACGGATCGGCTGCGAAACCAACCGGGAGGACAATAACACGACAACAAAAAGAGTGATGTATATCCGATGCATTTTTATTGTATTATAATGATCATACAATATTGCTATTTTTAACAAATAATGAGTGACTGATTTTAAGATAATAATGTCACAAAATCGTCACATCCCGGAATTTTGAGGTGTCTGTTCATAGCAAATGTACACTCCGGAAAAGAAGTAGTGACAGCTCATTGGTTCAAAATGCTGGTATCTCATGCGAACCTTGAGTGCCAAAATATTGTTCTGTAAGCTTCATATGATTAAAGTGTTGAATTGATAAGGTATCCTATGATGATAATTGTTTATTTTATCGATATTATCACTGGTGAACCTGCAATAATAAACCAAAATTTAATTAATTCGTAATATATTTCAAGTACTTATCGTTCGTAGAAACCCTGAGTTGAAGTTATACATTAAAAATATGGTCTGCATTCGCTGCCAGATGGTGGTGAAAGCCGAACTTGAAAAACTCGGCCTGCAATATGTTTATGTTAAGATTGGTGAGGCCGATATCATTGGAGATATTCGACCGGAACAACTGGAACAATTGAAAACAGATTTGAAAAAGGCAGGTTTGGTTTTAATGGACAACAAAAAAAGTGTCCTTGTTGAAAAAATAAAAAGTGCCATTATTGAACTGGTTCACTATACCGAGGATCAAATCAAGGTAAACCTTTCGGATCACCTCAGCGAAAAGCTTAATTACGATTATACTTACCTTGCCAATCTTTTTTCAGAAGTGAAAGGGTTAACCATTGAAAAGTTTTACCTGACCCATAAAATTGAAAGGGTGAAAGAACTGATCGTTTACGATGAACTGAATCTTTCAGAAATTGCATACAGATTGCATTACAGCAGTGTGGCACATCTTTCCAATCAGTTTAAAAAATACACCGGACTTACCCCCACTCATTTCAAAAAGCTCAAAAATAAACGTCGTGGAACACTCGAAGATGTGTGAAAAAATTTAATCTCCGGACCTTTCAAAAAATGAACCGGTAGTTTACAAATCTTTCGAAATGTGAGAATGATGTAAATTTAAACATCAATTGTGTAACACTTTCGAAAATGGGGGGAGTATCTTTGATAGCATATATCATATTGGAGACTATTGTAAATGACAGAAATAGAAAAATCAAAAACTCATATTCTCATAGAAATTATTGAATATGTGCCCAATTCGGTGGTGAGCAAAACCATTATCCGAAGAACCACCGGAAATATATGTGTTGTTGCCATTGATACCGGTGAAGTGCTGGCCGAAAAAATTTCACCGTTCGATTCGTTTATTCAAATTCTTGAAGGAGCGGCCGAAATTGTTATTGATAATCAGCCCAACTTACTGCATACAGGAGAAGGCATAATTATCCCGGCCCATACCTCAAATATGGTAAAAGCAAACGGCCGGTTTAAAATGATTTCAACAGTCATTAAAAGCGGTTATGAAGGAAATACATTATAACGGGAACATTTGAAAATAAAGAAAATGGCAAAAAATGAAAATCACTTATATTGCAACGTATCCGCCTCGCGAATGTGGAATTGGAACATTCACAAACAACCTGTTCAAATCGATGTTATCGGGAACCCAATCCAAAAAACATGAAGGTTTTGTAGTTGCATTAAACGATAACGATCTCACCTATAAATATCCCGAAGAAGTAAAACTGACCATCCGGCAGGATCATCAGGAAGATTATTTAAAAGCCGTCAAATACATTAATTTAAGCGGTGCCGATATTTGCATCCTCCAGCATGAATTTGGCATATTTGGCGGACAAAACGGGGTTTATGTACTTCCTTTGCTCCACCGGCTGGAGATTCCACTCATTGTTACACTTCATACCATACTCAAAACCCCTTCATACAACGAAAAAGCAGTTTTGACAGAAGTTTGCAAAATGGCCCAAAAAATTGTTGTAATGAGCCATAAAGCGATTGAATTTCTGGTACGTATTTACGATATACCAAAAGAAAAAATTGCACTGATAGAACATGGCGTCCCGGATATTTACTTCAATCCCAAGATATCGAAAAAGGAATTTAAACTTGAAAAGAAGAAAGTGCTGCTTACTTTTGGATTTATTGGACGAAGCAAGGGAATTGAAACAGTAATAAAAGCGTTGCCGGAAGTGGTTAAAAAGTACCCCGGAATTATTTACATCGTTTTGGGGAAAACCCACCCAAATGTGCTGCGGCATTCCGGTGAAGAATACCGAATTTTTCTTCTTCGTCTGGTGAAGAACCTGCAGCTTGAAGATCATGTAATATTCCTCAATGAATTTATTGACGAACGGGACTTGTTCAAATATTTATATGCCAGCGATATTTACATCACACCCTATTTGAATGAATCTCAGATTACCAGCGGGACCCTTTCGTATGCAGTTGGAGTAGGAGCAGCTGTTCTTTCGACACCTTACTGGCACGCTGCAGAATTACTGGATAATGGAAGAGGCAGGTTATTCAATTTCAATGATTCGGATGACTTTGCGAGAGTATTAGCTGAACTTCTTGATAATCCTGAAGAACTCAATGAATTAAAAAACAAAGCCGGTGATTACGGCAAAAAGATTACCTGGCCAAAAACCGGTGATAAATACGTTGCTCTGGCCGAAAAAACAGTGAAGGAAAAGAATCCGGTTCATACCCGAAAAGAATTGGAACCTGATCTACTCATCCTTCCCCCCTTTTCCCTTACACATATTAACCGATTAACCGATGACACCGGCATCATTCAACATGCCAAATTTGGCATTCCAAACTTAAAAGAAGGTTATTGCCTGGATGATAATTCGAGAGCCTTGCTAATGGTTCTAATAGCTTCACGGCAAATGAAAGATATGCGTGCGCTCGAATTGTCTCCCATCTATTTAAGCTACATCCATTATATGCAAAATACAGACGGGACTTTCCGGAATTTTCTGAGTTTTAACCGGAATTTTCTGGATGAGATCGGCTCTGAAGATTCGTTTGGAAGAACAATCTGGGCACTGGGCTACTTATTAGGAAATGCTCCAAACGATGCTTATTACCAAACCGGTAAACTTGTATTCTTTAATGCATCTCCAAATTTTGAAAAATTAAAATCTATCCGTGGAATCGCCAATACCATGATTGGCATCAGCTATTACCTGAAAAGCAATCCTGCTGACGATGCCATGACTGAAAGGCTGAGAAACCTCGCAAATGTATTACTGAAACATTACCAGGAAAACCAGTCTGCCGGCTGGAATTGGTTTGAATCTTTATTGGCTTATGATAATGGAATTTTACCGCTGGCGCTTTTACATTCAGCCGAAATATTGCATGATGAAAAAATTACACAAACTGCTATTAATTCCATGAATTTTCTCACAGAGCATACGTTAAAGGATAATTATCTGTCGGTAATTGGCAATGAAAAATGGTATAAAAAAGAGGGCGAGCGCTCGGTTTTTGCACAGCAACCAATTGATGCAATGGCGATGGTACTCATGTATCACCAGGCCTTTCATTTAACCAGAAATAAAGAATATCTTAACAAATTGTATCTCTCGTTTTTGTGGTTCCTGGGAGAAAACGACCTACGCATGAGCCTGTATGATTTTGAAACCAAAGGCTGTTGTGACGGGTTTGAAAGTGATGGCGTGAACCGGAACCAGGGAGCAGAAAGTTCGCTGGCTTATTTAATTTCTCATTTGACGGTTTTGCAGGCTTACGAAGAATTTCATAAATCGGATTTAAAATGGGTATAAAAAAAATCCCGCTCAAAGCGGGATAAAATTATAAACCATTGTAATCGTTGGAAACTAAGCCAGTTTAACATTCACGGCATTTAAACCTTTTTTTCCTTCTTCCAAATCAAAAGTTACTTCATCATTTTCCTCAATACTATCTTTCAATCCTGAGGAGTGTACAAAATACTCTTTCGATGAATTGTTGTCTTTAATAAAACCAAAACCTTTGGCTTCATTGTAAAATTTAACTGTTCCTTTGTTCATTGTATTAAATTATTAATTGTTCGCAAGTTACGGATATTCTCGACATTTCCCCCTATAAAGAGTAAAAAATTTTAAAATATTTCAGATTACGCTGGAATACTATTTTTTTGTTTTCTTTCCAGAGGCACAATTCCAGCCATCTCACCGATAATGTTTACCAGTTCTGTACCCGTTGGAATTACAATTTTGGTATTGCTCCCAAGCGATGCTTCCAGGGCTTCAAGCTTTCTCAAAAGCTGGGCATTTCCAATAAAATATTTATCAGCAGCTTCATTTACCAGTTTGATCGCTTCGGCTTCGCCTTCGGCATGCAGAATTTTTGATTGCTTATACCCTTCAGCTTCCTTAATTTTAGCGCGTTTTACGCCGTCGGCAACTGTTTCGGCAGCTGTGGCCGAATCGATGGCAGCAATCTTCTCATTTTCAGCTTTTACCACTTTGTTCATGGTGTCTTGCACATCTCTTGGCGGATCAATCTCTTTCAATTCGGTTCGCACAATTTCGATTCCCCAGCTTTGTGTTTCGTTGTGGAGTGTCCGGTACAGTTCGGAATTTATTTTTCCGCGTTCGCTATTGGCAGACTTTAGTGTGAGGGTACCAATAATATTACGCAGCGTTGTCCGGGCAAGATTTACAATTTGCCACTTATAGTTATTTACATTGTAATTTGATCCTTTTACACTTTCCTCATCTGCTTTTACCCTGAAATAAACCTGAGCATCAACGCTGGCATTCAGATTGTCGTTGGTTATAATTTCCTGCGGCTCTGCATCTACCATTTGTTCGGTTACATTCACCATAAACAGCCGGTCAATAACCGGGATAATCCAATGAAAACCCGGATTAGCCAAACCATGATACTTGCCTAGCCGCTCAATTAAACCGCGTTGAGTCGGCCTTACAATTCTTATTCCCAACAGCAAAAAAATTACTATCGGAATGATAAAATACAAATAGTTCATTTTTAATATTTTTATGTTATTCCTTACTCTTTTAATCTCCCACAGAAGTCCTTATAAGGATTCAATGACATCCATCAAATTTTTCTTTGTTATTCCAATTTTATTGGAAATCATATCCATCAAATCTTCTCTCGACATGTGTCCCCAAACCAAATCTGTATCGGTGAGTTCGGGATATTTGATTCGAAGCTTTTCCTTAATGTAGCCCCATTGGTTCATATCAAATTTTGTTTCCATTTATAAATCTTTTACTGACTTTTTATTATAAAATATTCGAAGAAAGACGATAAATCCTGCTATTGGAAGCAATAAATCAATCGTTCTGAATGAGTAAAAACCAAAAGTTACTATTGCCCAAATTAGCAAAAGTAAACCCGCAATAATGGTAAGTGAATTTTTCATGGTATTATTTTTATAAACCCAAATAACAGGTTCATTTGTTTGATTAAAATTACGTTTAATGAGTTTGGGTTACGTTACACAATTCTGAATAAGAATTACATCATTCACACATTTTTCGGCCTCAGATGTTTCTCTAACATTTTTAATAAAGTTGCCCGAGTTATGGGTTTTGATATATAAACATTATATTTCATACTATTAAAATTATTAATTTTTAAAGGTATAGTATGTAACTCGCATTTATTTTAATAATGATCCTGGGTGTGAATATTTTACATGCTCG
>CAYPAW010000033.1:0-26076 GCA_964408795.1 uncultured Mariniphaga sp. | reverse complement strand
GCTCGTTTCATTCCATCATTTGTTTTTGAGCGAAATTGACCTACCCTCTGCTGACGCGCTTTTGTAAAGCGTGCCGTGATTATGTAATTACTGGAATAGCGGACATCCTTTTTTGTTTTTGCAAAACAAAGCACGGATCACAGATCCGCGCTAGCGGTGGGATAAATATAAGTGCGATATTTTTCATTTTTTTAATTTTAGTTTTAATCCAATTTTAATTCCATAATGGAACCGTTCGATATAATAATTAATCCAATTATCAATGAATCGATACTTAATAAATGGAGTAATAACCATATTGCTTTTTTTATAGTCTGGAGTATAATTCAAATTCAAATATAAATCTGTAAAATAATTTTTATTTGAATATTTTGGCCTTATTTTTAAAAAAGCACTATGCCAACCGTAATCATCAGGTACTAACCATTTAAAATGTAAAAATTTGCCACCATTTAATCCAGATGAAATACTGAAAGGTTTATTTTTTATATAAAATAAATTAACCTTTAATCCAGCAGAAAAACTTATTTCTCCATATACAAATTTATCTATAGCATCTAAATCTGAAATGACATTTACATATTGATAATTTACACCCGACTCGATTCCAATTGATTGATCAATTCCCTTATAATAGATTAATCCGATACCGGGTGTTAAAAAAAAAAGGATTTGGATAACTATTGACATTTCTATTTTCAGGATTTTCAATATAATGAGCTGCAATTCCATTTACTAAAAAATATCTCTTTTTATCCTGGCAAAAAGATAACGAAGTAGAAAGAATTAAAATAAATGTTATATATACAGCTTTTGATTTTAAGTTCATTATTTTGATTTTATAGATACTCACGACTATAAATTTACTGGTTTAAGTTATAGCCTATAGCTAAATTTCATTCCATAATTAATTTTTGAGCGAAATTGACCTGCCCAATAATCATTAAATTTATATTTCAAGAAGAAGGAAACTGAAATATTTTGCTTGATGAAAATCATTTCCTGTTTTCCAATATCCAGATATACATCTAACAAAAAATTTTCATCATTATATTTATCAGATTGTTTTGGTATATCATACCATTCTCCTTCCCCTCTGTTAAAATTTTGAAGATGTCCTTTGACAAGCCAACCGGGATATAACCCAAATGTACATGAATAGGTTTGTTTAAAACTTCTTTTTAATAAAACCGGAAGATTAAATTCCTGGATTTTTGCTTTGTAAGGTACTCCATTTTTAGAAACAGAATTAAATACACCCCAATAATATCCTGCCCCTGATAATATTGAAAGCCCATCTCTGATATTTATATTTAAAAGGATTTCTATACCCGGATTTACCGGAATATTTATCTTTTTTAAAAAACCACCTTCAGTAATATAATGAGTTAATTGCCCATTCAAAACCAGATCCATTTTATTATTTTGAGCATTAGAACATGTGAAAAAGAAGATAATGCCAATAAGAATAGATGATTTGATATTTGTTATGCATTTCATTTGTGTATCTGGTTGTCCTGCGGGCTAAACGGCGGGCAGGGGTAATTTTTATTAAAGATACGACATAAGAAGCTAAAAGTCAAGAGTAAAATTACCCCCTCCCCTGAATTTATTATTTCTAAATCACTGCAAATGTGTGCTTTAGTATAAATTTTCTAAAATATGTTATTGAGCAGTAAAAAGGATTCTCCGGTTCCCGTTTTGATTATTCTTCCGATGACTCGAGACATGGGATGAATGAGTTTTTTATGTAATTACTGGAATAGCGGACATCCTTTTTTGTTTTTTGCACAACAAAGCAAGGATCACAGATCTGCGCTAGCGGTGGGATTTTTTACTTCGATGGTTCAAAAATAATTCTTCGGTAACTGGTTAGGTTATGGTTTCCATCATCCTGCACTTCGCATATTACATGAAATGTTTTTCCTGCTGAATCGGCAGGTATATCTATGCTGGCAATCCCCGTATTGCTGTTTAAGATATTCACATCCTTCGTATAGGAACCTGCTTCCTGTTGAATCCACCATTTGAAAGTCAGGTTATCCCCATCCGGGTCGTACGATTGTGAAGCATCGAGCGTGACTTGTGTCCCTGGTCGGGGATTCTTCCTCAGGATTTCAATGCCTTCCTTTTTATTCATAACTACGATGGGATTCCGGTTTCCCTTGCCTTCATTGGCCCAGTCCATCCGGGCAGCGAAATTGTTGAATGTTGCGGGGTAGAAATGATCTTCATATGACCAGCACCTGGTATAGACGGATTCTGAATGGTTCGTATATGCTTTGGTTATCGTATCTTCACATTTTCCCCATTCAAAATAGCCACCCCAACCGCACTGGTTCGGAACATCCGGATCATTGAGTCCATTTGGCAGCATATGAAGAAACGAGGGAGTGTCGCCTTCCACTCCGTATTTATATTTCGGATAGACCTTTCCCAGGTTTCCATGTCCCTGAATATGGGTTTCATATTGATTCCAGTTGCTTCTTCCTGTACTATTCTGAAATTTCCAGGAACATTCATCCCAGATAAAAAACAGGTCTTTTTCAAATTCCCTGCGCATCCATTGATGTGAGCTGATAGCAAAATCGGTTCGTTGGTCACGGTCCTGGTCGGTGATGGTGTAAACACGAAGTTTCTGCAGGAATGCTTTGAGCTCCTCGGGGCTTCGATCCTGCTGAATACGCCATATTGCCTGTGCGAGCGTGTTTCCGCCTCCCCAGACAGTTACCCAAACCGGTCGGTCGTCCTTTTCATCAGCCAGGTTAATAATCAGCTCGCTGCCGGGTGAGTCATTGTGTTCTCCGATAAATTCGAACCCCCTGTTTTTGCTTCCAAACAGGGTATGCTTCCGTAAATATCCGGGACTGGGCCAATACCCAATGATCTGCCGGGATTCTTTCTTTAAAAACTTCTTTTGTCCGGAACGTTTCATAAGATTGGGTACATCTTTTTCGTATGCATCTATTGCATCGTGAATTAATTGAAAGAAATCATCCCTTGTTTTATCCAAACTCCAGCCGGTTGTAAATACCAGTCCCTCAATTTCGAAAAGATCGGCATGGACAAGGAGGCGTACCAGTGATTCGCTGTCATCGGTTTCCCAGGTGGATACATCGGTAAGCACAACGATACGGGGTTTCAAGGGGGATTCCTTTGATTTTGCTGAAATACCCAGTGTAATACATGAAATTAAAATCAGAGAAATAAGTGTTTTCATTGGTCTAAATTTTTATAAATTAACGTATTGGTTTTCATAATCCTATGGATTAAACAGAACTCCACCTTTTTTGATGGTGGATTTTTTATCAAATTTCATTGTTCCCTGGAATTAGCCTTTTCAATTACCACCGCCAGAAGGATGACCAATCCTTTGATTACCTGTTGCCAGAATGGAGAGACATTCATCAGTACCAGGCCATTGTTGAGAATCCCGATAATGAGAGCTCCCTGAACGGTTCCCATGATGGTTCCTTTGCCCCCTGCCAGGGATGTTCCTCCGATGACTACGGCTGCAATGGAATCGAGCTCAAAGCTGATTCCTGCATTGGGTTGTGCCGAATCGAGACGGGAAGTTACGATGATTCCACCCACCGCTGAAAGTGCTCCGGCTATGGAATAAACCACCACTTTCACTTTTTTGATTTTGATCCCTGATAGTTTGGCTGCGGTTTCATTTCCCCCGATGGCATAGATATACCTTCCGAGTTTTGTTTTCTTTGTCAGCACAATGGCAGCCAGGACAATTACAGCCGAGATCCAGACGGGCATGGGGATACCGAGGAACCACCCGGTTCCGATGAATGCCATGTCGTTTCCCAGTCCGGTTATTGGGAATCCTCCGGTCCAGAGCATGGTCAACCCACGGGCTATGGTTAACATAGCAAGGGTAGCCACAAAGGGCGGTACTTTAAAACGGGTTATGGTAACGCCGTTAAACCATCCGAGGAACGTACCTGCCAGCGTGCCTCCTACGAGGGCTCCGATGAGGGTAAATCCCAGGTAGATATTCCAGCTTTCGAATTCTGCCCCGAATTTTAACATTCCGGCTGTAACCGCACCCGCCAGGGCAAGAATGGACCCTACCGATAAGTCGATCCCCCCAGTGAGTATAACCAATGTCATCCCCACTGAAATGACCACATTGACCGAAATCTGACGCATCACATTCCACGCATTTTCCCCCGTCAGGAAACGGTCGGAAAGAAAAGTCAATGCAATGCACATGATCAACAAGGCAATGACCGACTGGAATCGAATCAGGTAATGTTTTAAGTTTTGGGTATGCATAGATTATCAATTATTCATTCATTGTTGCAAGATGTAATGAGATGTCAGTCCGAAGACCGGAGTTTTTTAAATTGTGCTTCTGTCTTCCGACTTCCGACTTCTCTCTATTCTTTTTCGCTAATTGCTGCCTTCATTATTGTTTCTTCCGTTGCTTCTTTCCGTGTAAGTGCAGCGGTTAATTTTGATTCCGACATCACCAGGATGTTGTCGCAAATAGCCATTATTTCGGACAATTCAGATGATACCACCAGGATAGCCATACCCTGGGATGCCAGCTCATGTATAAGATCGTAGATTTCTGCCTTTGCTCCCACATCGATTCCACGTGTTGGCTCATCGAGCAGGAGGATTTTGGGATGAGTAGCCAGCCATTTGGCAATTACCACTTTTTGTTGGTTGCCTCCGCTTAACTTTTCGACTTCCATGTTGGATGCCGGCACCTGAGTACGCAGTTTATCCATGAATTTCTTGCTCAGTTTCTTTTCTTCTTTATCCTTTATGAATCCATATTTTGACACAGCATTCAGGTTTGCCAGGCTGGTATTTTTTGCCACATTCATATTCAGTATTAATCCCTGAAGTTTCCGGTCTTCCGGGACAAGAGCCAATCCGGCCTGAATGGCATCATTCACACCCTTTATAAGGATTTCCTTTCCTTCCACATACACTTTCCCCGATGTGTATTCAGGAAACAAGCCAAACAGGGATTCCAGCACTTCCGTGCGTCCGGCACCCATCAATCCGGCCATTCCAAGAACTTCCCCCTGTGACAGGGAAAAGCTAACGTTTTTCACCAGATAGTTGCTTCTATTATCCGGATTTTGCACGCAAAGATTCTCGACTTTCAGTATTTCATTCCTCGTTGATGAACTTGTGTACGCTTGCCCGGAAAGAATCCTGCCCACCATCATCTGAATCAGCCGGTCGTGATCTACCGCTTTCACAAAGCCGGATCCGATTTTTCTGCCATCCCGCAGAACGGTGTATCGGTCGGCTATTTCGAATAGTTCATGTAGTTTATGCGAAACATAAACAATGGCAACCCCTTTGTTTTTCAGTTCACGAATCATTGTAAACAGCAGTTCAATTTCGTGATCACTGATGGCTGAGGTTGGTTCATCCATGATCAGCACCTTGGATTCATTGAGCAACGATTTGGCTATTTCAATCAATTGTTGTTGTCCTACTCTTAATGTATACAGTGGGGTTGACGGATTCATATCCAGTTGAAGCCTTCCGAGAAGTTCCTTAGCCACCTGGTTCATTCCGGCGTAGTTAAGCATTCCAAACCGGTTGGTACGTTCCTTCCCCAGGAAAAGGTTTTCCGTAATGCTCAGATAAGGGATCAGGTTCAGTTCCTGGTGAATTATTGAAATGCCTGAATCCGTAGCTTCCTTTGGATTTTTAAACGCGATCTTTTCACCCTTAAGAAAAAGATCACCTTCATAATCGGTATATACTCCTGAAATAATCTTCATTAACGTGGATTTACCGGCTCCGTTTTCCCCAATGACAGCATGAACTTCACCCGGGAAAATTTGCATGTCCACATTTTGAAGTGCATAGACTCCGGAAAAGTTTTTGGAAACATCTTTTGTTTCCAATACCGGTGTATTTACCGTTCGTTTATTCATTGATTGAAGCTTTTACAGGAATAATCAGGATTTCCTCAGGATCTGGGTTTTCTTCGTTCATTTCGAACGCTCCGGTGAATGATATCTTTTTCCCGGGTTGTGCCTTTTTTTTAAGCGGCCCGACAATCTGATCCTTCACAAGCTTGTTCAGCTCCAACGAAACATGGTTAAAATCAGACATGTTCACAAAGTCATCGATGTTGACCCATCCTGAACCGTCGCGTACGGCATTGCCAAAAATAAAGTCGGTAGCTATCCGGGTCCTAAGCTGGTTTTCCAGAAGAACTACGAACCACTCATCTTCGATTGATTCAATAATCCCGGTTCCCTTTACCATAAAATAATGGGTTTTGGAAATTCCCAGCTTATTGGAATATTCGTTAAAAGCTTTTTGCGGATCTTTTTTCAGCAGGTTGGTAATACATTCAATATCGGTGTAGTGGGTTGCTGATTGGAGTGGACCATTCCAGATATTGGCTGCATATTCAGCCGCATTGAATTCGGTTTTGGTAGGGTTGTTTTTATAAATATCCAGTTTTTTTAAATCGACCGAAAGAAAAATAACCAGGATTATTGTCAGGGTTCCAATTATGTATTTGACTATTTTTCGCATGCTTTTTTAATGTTGGTTTAGAAACTGGTTTACATTTTCGGGCGTTACCAACACCACTTCCACCGGTGTTTTCCCTTTCATGTTTCTGTTTCCCTGGATGTACTGGTCGGCCAGTTCGGCTGATTTCTGAGCCATTAAAACCGGAAACTGCATGACGGTTGCTTCAATTTTTCCGTCGGCAATTCCCTGGATAGCATCGGCTGCACCATCGAAGCCAAAAACCTGTATTTCATCGGTTTTATCTGCGGCACGTATGGCCTGATAAGCGCCCATAGCCATGGCGTCGTTACCGCAAAAGACTGCATCGATACCGGGATGGGCCTGCATGATGGTTTCCATCACATCCATGGCTTTGTTCCGGTCGAAGTCGGCACTTTGCTGAGCCACCATTATCAGTTCCGGAAATTCATCTACCACACTATGAAATCCATTGGAACGGTTCCATGTGTTGTTATCACCTACCAGCCCAAGAATCTCAACATAATTGCCTTTTTTATTCATTTTTCGTACAAAGTACTGTCCGAGTTTTACACATCCCGTAAAATTGTCGGAAAGCAATTGGGTGGCAGCAGCATCTTTGGCGTTGATCTCCCTGTCCATGCAAAAGGTCGGAATTCCTGCTTCTTTGGCTCGTAGTACATTGAGAACAGAGCCATCGGCATCGGTTGGATTAAACAAGATAGCATCATATCCCATGGAAATAATATTGTCGAAGTGTTCTGCTTCTTTTGCGGAATTATTCTGGGAATCGAAAATGTTGGCTTTATATCCCAGATCACGGGCACGGCTGGCTGCGGATTCTGCCAGGACTACAAACCAGGGATTGTTCAGCGTGGAAATAACCACAGCCATTTTCTTTTGCCCTGCATCGTCCCTGGTACAGGATAATATCCCGGAGATCAGAATCATAAAACTGAGAACGGATAAGATTTTTGTTTTCATTGTTGTCAGGTTATCGTTGTTGTCAGGGTGTTCCTTGATGATCATTTTTGATTCATACATTTCATGGCTTTTTCTGCCAGTCCTTTTCCTGAAATTCCGTAATGGGTAAAAATCTCATCCTGTGATCCGGTAACGGTATCTTCATCGGGTATGCCAACCATTTCAAACGGAACATAGATCTTTTCTTTCATAAGCAGGGCCGCGCAAGCCTCCCCGAGGCCTCCGTGGACGCTGTGTTCCTCTGCTGTGATTACTGCCCTGCATTTCCTGGCTGTATGGATTATGGCTTTTGTATCCAGGGGTTTGATTGTGTGCATGCTTATTACTTCCGCTGAGATTCCTTGTTCCTGAAGAATGAGAGCTGCTTCATAGGCAGGTGCAACGGTTTCCCCACAGGCAATCAATGAAACATCCCTTCCCTGACAAATGATCGAAGCCTTTCCTGTTTCAAAAGAATTTTCAATTCTCGGAAGGATTGGCATCGCCTTTTTCCCGAATTTCAGGTAAACGGGTTTTTTTGATTGAGCAGCTGCAATGACTGCCTCCCGGGTTTCAAAATTATCAGCCGGCACGAGGATGTCGATATTGGGTATAGCCCTCAGGACAGCTACGTCGTGGATCGAATGATGGGTTGACCCAAGAGCGCCGTAACTGACTCCTGCACTGATGCCTGCCAGTGTTACCGGAATATCCGAATAGGCCACATCGTTTTTTATCTGTTCCAGGGAACGGGTCGTTAAAAAACAGGCCGGGGAAACCGCAAAAACCTTCTTCCCGGTGGATGCCAGACCGGCAGAAACCCCTACAAGGTTTTGTTCAGCAATCCCAACTTCCACAAGCTGATCCGGAAATTTTTCTCCAAAAGGCACCAGTTTCCCGGAACCACGCGAATCACTGGTGACAACATACAGGTTTTTATCTTCTGAAGCCAGTTCGATCAGTGTTTTAGAAAAAATTTCCAGGTTGGCTTTGCCGGTAGATAGTTTGTATGTATTCATTCGTTTACTGATTATCGTATGGTTAAAGCAAGGGCTGAAGCCCGGTTCATATTCCCCGGCATACATGCCGGAGTTCGTCAGGTTGTACAGTCCTTATTTTTTTCTGATCATCTAGTCAGGTCTTTTTTCCCAATAGATCCTTCTCTGCTTCATCCAGTTCTTTCATTGCTTGTTCATATTGCTCATCGGAAGGCACCCCGTGGTGCCATTTCTTTTCATTTTCCATAAAGCTGACTCCTTTGCCTTTCGTCGTATTTGCAATGATCAACGTAGGCTTCCCTTTTTGTGCCGGAATCTTTTGTAGCGTTTCCCGCAGGGCCGGAATGTTGTTGCCTTCGGTTTCGATGACCGCCCATCCAAAGGCTTTGAATTTTTCATCGATCGGGTAGGGGCTGCATACCACGCGGTTGGGTCCGGTAATCTGTAAGGTGTTGTGGTCGAGTATAGCCACCAGGTTATCCAGTTTATAATGGGAGGCCATCATGGCGGCTTCCCAGTTTGATCCTTCGCCCAGTTCTCCGTCGCCCAGCAAGGTGAAAACCCGATAGCTGCGCTTATCTTTTTTCCCTGCCAAAGCAATTCCTGCACTGATAGGTAATCCATGTCCCAGTGCTCCGGTATTGAATTCAATGCCATGGATTTTCCGGGTCGGATGGCCCACATATTTCGATTGGTATTTACACAGGGTTTCCAGGTCGCTTTCAGGAAAAAAACCGGCATCTGCCAGCACCACATAAAAAGCTTCCACCGAATGCCCTTTGCTCTGGATGTACCGGTCGCGGTTGGGATCGGTAAAATTCGCCGGCGAAACATTCAAAATGTCGTTGTATAAAACATTCAGAATATCCACACACGATAAACTTCCTCCCGTATGGCCGGCACGAGCCATTTTGATATATTTGAGAAGTGCTTTCCGGTAGTGAACCGATTTAAGCTTCAGGTCGGTATCGGTGGAATTTTGCATTTATTTTGTATTCGGTTTTTTCAATGCGCTCTGGCGAGAAAAAATCACACGCAAAGGCACGAAGATTTTAATTGCTCTATTCGTGTTTATAAAGATCCCATCCCATGTAATTTCCGATGGCTTCTTCCAGTATATCTGCCACATGTCCCCGGACCATGGCCACATGGTGTTCAAAGCCATTTTTACATATGTATTTCATTAGTTTTTGAAGGTTCGGTATTTCGCAGACTGCGATGCCTCCATCCATGGCATACGGATCATCCGTTATGCGGCCTTCGCCGAGGTATGATCGGATCACCCCACGGTTATCGTCGGTGGAAATGCGAAAGTAGGTCATGTCGCCGGGAGCCACTTTGCCTTTCACGGCCCCGAAAGTATCTTCGCTACCGAGTACAGTGCCTAACACATCGAGGCTGCCGATTTCAATATCATTTTGGAAAAACGATTTCGGATAATTGCTGCAATGGGTACAAACCACCTTGTTGCGGTCTTCGCCAAAGTTGTTGTTCCAATCGAGTAGGGCGGAAGGCTGCGAGGCTGCCAGTAGCAGAGCATACATGGCAATGGCCCCTGCAATGTCTACTTCACAGGCCGAAGGCATTCCCTTTTCGCCCATCATGCTCATGGTGACGCAGGCTGCACAACCGTAATTTTTTTCAAGGGATTCCCAGCATTGGATGGCTGAAATATCCATATGGTTTTTCTCCATCCATTGTTCTATCGCCAGTCCGAACCGTGCCTGCCGGGTAATCTTGTGATAGGCTACGGAGGAACAACTTCCATAGGCCTGTATGGCTTCGGCTTTTTCTTTAACGAGCCGACTCTTTTCGTCCATTTTATTGGCAGCAGCTATTATTTCCGACAGATCAACCGGAACTACGGTAATTCCGTATTTCTGCAACAACTTTTCACTCACCCGCATGGTCTGAAATCCAATGGGACGTGTGCCTATGGCTCCTACACGCAAGCCTTTCAACCCTTTGACAACCCGGCAGATGGCTGCAAACCGGGTTATATCGGCTGTGAATTCTTTGCTGTCCAGGCTGTAGGTATGAAAGATCGTATCCGTAAATTGAATCCCATACTGATAAAAATTATTGCATACCGACAGCTTCCCGCAAAAAGCATCCCGCCGGCTTTTTACATCTACCTTATCGTTTTCGTCATCACACGCCTGGACCAATACCGGAACATGCAATCCTGAAAGCTGAACAGAATTGACCACGCCGAGTTCATCGCCGAAATTTGGCAATATAACAAGTATGCCATCCATGATGTCGGCATTCTTTTTAAACAGGGCTGCACATTTTACTGCGTCGGCATACCCTTCAATGTTTCCTGTGGGGGTTTCGCTTTCGGGGAGAATGACATACCCTAAACCCATATTGTCCAATTTTTGCAGCACTTTTTTGCGGGCTTCGACAGCCAATCTGTAATTAAAAATGTTCCGGGTTGCAATGATTACTCCGAATGTTTGTTTTTTCTGGTTCATCGTATTTGTTTTTTTTTGTTTGTTATTTTCTAACCGGCATACACGCCGGAGTTGGTCAGGTTGCGTAGCTCTTATTTTTTTCTGGTCATCCTCGGCATACACGCCGAAGTTGGTCAGGTTGCGCAGCCCTTGTTTTTTTCTGTTCACCCCTGGCATACATGCCGGAGTGCATCATTTATCGTCATTCCATTCTTGTTCTTTCCACGGCTTTTTTCCAGCCGGCATACAATTTTTCTGTTTCAGAAGCGGGCATTTCAGGCCTAAACGTTCGATCCTTCTTTTTAAGATTTTTGATTTCTTCGAGATTCTTCCAGAAACCGAAAGCCAATCCTGCGAGGAAGGCAGCCCCCAGGGCAGAGACTTCTTCGATCCCGGAACGGATTACGTTGCTCCGGATCATGTCTGCCTGGAACTGCATCAGGAAATTATTTTGTGTGGGTCCGCCATCCACATGCAAATTTTTTACGTTTATTTCTTCCCGGCTTCCCATCAGATCCACAATATCTGTCACCTGGTAGGCAATGCTCTCAAGGGCAGCCCTAACAACGTGGGCTTTGGTTGTATCGCGGGGTATTCCCGATATCGTGGCTCTTGCGTTGTTATCCCAGTAGGGTGCGCCCAAACCGACAAATGCCGGCACCAGATAGACACCGTTGTTGTCCTTTACCGATGTTGCCAGTGGCTCTGCTTCTGAAATGTCGCTGATCAGTTCCAGCTCATTTTTCAGCCAGTTTAATGTGTCGCCGGTACAGTGTATATTCCCTTCATAGACGTAATCCATTTTTTTGTTGCATCCAAATCCGATGGAGGTTACCAGACCCCCTGGAGGGGGCAAGGGATGAGTTCCTATATTCATCATAATCGAAGACCCCGTCCCGTAGGTTACCTTACCCAGGCCGGGTTCAAAACAGGTGTGCCCAAACAGAGCTCCATGGGAGTCGCCAATCAGTCCTGCAATCGGCAACGATACATCAAAGAGAATATCCGGATTTGTATACCCGAAAATTTCATCGCTGAATTTCACATCAGGAAACACCAAATCATTCAGGCCAAACAGATCGATCAGCTCCCGGTCCCATTCCAGGGTATGAATATTGAAAAGAAGGGTCCGGCAGGCATTGGAATAATCGGTGGCATGCACTTTCCCGTTGGTGAGTTTCCACAGAAGCCAACTGTCCATGGTGCCCAGCAACAGATCTTTCCTGGCAGCTTTTTCTTTCAACCCGGGAATATTGTTCATCAACCAGGTTAGTTTACTGGCAGAAAAATAGGGGTCGATGATCAATCCGGTTTTTTCCTGTATAGAGGCGGCGAATCCTTCTTTCAGCAGTTTCTGGCAAAAATCAGCACCCCGCTGGCATTGCCAGACCACCGCATGGGCTACCGGTTGCCCGGTGGTTTTATCCCAGATCAAGGCAGTTTCACGCTGGTTGGTGATCGCAATCCCGGCAACATCAGAAAGAGGAATCCGGGTTTCTGTGATTATTTGTCGGAGCCCCTGAACCACATTGTCGTAAATTTCAACCGCATCGTGTTCAACAAAACCTTCCCGTGGATAATGCTGTTTGTGGGGATAGCTTAAACGTTTCACCCGTTCAGCTTTTTGATTGAAGAGCATTACTTTGGAGGCTGAGGTGCTCTGGTCGATCGCAAGAATGAATTGGTTTTTTGAATCCACGTTGTCTTTTTTATTTATTTGGGTATATGTTAATTATTACCCGTTGGTACCGGGTCAGGACCGGTATTCCATTGTCTGTAACCATCACGATAAAATGGACTGTTTCCGGTTTATCGACTTCGGGTGTTGTGATCCGGATTGCTGAATTTTTGCTGTTCGCAGGATTCATTAATGCATGATAGGTTCCAGCTTCCCGGTAATGAAACCATTCGAATTGAAGCGGGTCTTCATCGGGATCTGTGGATGGTGAAGCGTCCAGTATCACGGTTTCTCCCGCTTTGACTTCCAATGCGTTGTTGTGGGTGAGTCGTGCAATCGGCGGGTGGTTGGCTTCTTCATAAGATGCTATACACCAGTCCATTCTTGCTTCAAAATCATTCTGATAGTGTTCACGCCATCGCCAGATGGTGGCATACGAATCGATATAATTGATCCCGTCTACATGGACCCAATCGTTGGCATTGGTCCATATGTCCCGTTGTTCCGGTTCGTGGAAAAAGTTTTCAGTGTGAGGCCGGTATAGCTCATATCTTCCGCCCCAGGATCCGTAATCGGGGTGTTCCGGGGAGCCAAGTCCGTTGTTGATAAGATAGAGAAACGAAGGAGTGTCGCCTTCCATTATGTAGGCAATGTCGGGGTATTGTTCGCCCAGGGGGCCGTGGTTGTGCTGGATGTTTTTATCTACCCAATCGTTATCAACAATGTATGTATCTGCACCGGTTGGGATATGGTAATGCCGTTCGCCCGATATGCCGATCCAGGTTGCATGATGGTAGCCGGTGGCTCCATTTTCAGCATACCCCGGGCTTACAATGTAAAAAAGATCTTTGAAGGTATTCCGCATCCAGGGGCCGGAATCATCCTGATCGGAAATGGTGTACACACGCAGTTTGCTGATGAATTGGGCCAGCTCTTCGGGGGAACGGGTGTTTTTTACTTTCCAGAGTGCCTGGGCCAAACAGTTGGCACCCCCCCATATGGGAACCCATAAGGGACGGGGATCCTCTTGATCCACGGTTTTGATGATCCATTCCGAACCTTCCGAGTCCTTGCCTTCACCAACAGCGGACATGCCAAAATCGGGATATCCTTTTTTTATGATACTTTTTAAATGGGTGTATGCAGGATATCCGTTTTCATGCTGCAAAAGATTCTCCCGTACTTTGCCATATGCATCTACAATTTCATGGATCCGCCAGTCGGCAATCTTATCCCGTTGCCAGCAGGACGTGGTGGCAACCAATCCTTCTACATCAAACTGGTTTGAATAGAGTAGAAAACGGACCAGCGATTCGGCATCATCCGGCTCGTTTTCAATATCTGTCAGGATGAGTATCCGGTGTTTTGCATCCGGTTGCGCCGGAAGGCATGTTGCATGGAAAATGAACAGAATGAACAATGCGATACGTATACGATTCATGGTTTTTGTTTTTTGGTTTATTTGTTTTTTTCAGCCAGGATTAGTTCAATATCATGGTCCCTGAACAATTGCATATGTTCCGGATCAATATCGGGATCGGTAATGATGTAATCGATCAGCGAAAGAGCTCCAAGGCTGGCAAAGGCATTTTTCCCGATTTTTGTGGAATCAGCCACCAGGTAAGTCACATCGGCAGCATCGATCATGGCTTTTTTGACCACGATATCACTGATACTCGGATAGGTTAATCCTGAACGCAGGGAAATTCCGGCAGTTGCCAGGAAAAGTTTGTCGACATGGAGGCCTTCAAAAAAGCTGGCTGCTTTCTGCCCGGTTAACGAAAGGGTGGGAGGCTTGAATTCGCCTCCGGTAACAATCATCTCGATGCCCGGTTCAGCCCCCAGCATTAAGGCAATGTTCAGGGCATTGGTGATCACGGTGATCCCTCTTTTACCCGTCAGGTTCTTGGCTATTTCGGTAACGGTCGATCCGGAATCAAGAATGATCGTATCCCCGGGCTCAACCAGTTCCGCAGCTTTTTTCCCTATGCATAGCTTTTTGTCGAGATTGTCCTTATTCAACGGAATAAACGACCTAACACTGTCTTCCACATTTTTCAGATAAGCTCCGCCGTGTTCCCGCTTTATAAACCCATCCCCCTCAAGCTTTTCAAGGTCCTGCCGGATGGTTACTTCCGTAACTTTAAAAATTCTTGCCAGGTTGTTTACCTTGGCCGAGCCGTCTTCCCTGATGAGTTCCAGAATCTTGACCCGTCGTTGATTTGCTAACATTTTTTATTGGACTTTAAAACAAAGATATACGAAAATAAACGAAAAAAATAGAAATAATGCAAAAGTTTTGTATCTTGCATTGCCATGAAAGATTTTGCCTCTTTTTTTTAATGGATACGTCAGAGGCTTTGTCGCTTTAAAACGAGCATGATATTTTTAACACTCAAAGAGTATGATTGATCCCAATCCCGATAGCTATCGGGATCGGGAATGCCTTATAAATTGAACACTTCAATCATGTGAGAGCAAAGCGGTTCCATACGTTTTTAAATTTGGAATTAAGTTATGGGACCAATTATAAATTTTAAACGTATGAAACGAGCATGGTTAATATTTATACACAAGATGATGATTAAAGCCATGCGAGTTCCATATGATACCTTATAAATTTAATTCTTTAATCATATGAAAAAAACAGGTAACATGAATCAATCCGAAAGAAAGAATATCCATAAAATAAACCGTAAGAATCAAATGAAAACCATTGGAATCAGAATATGGATCGCAACAGGCTTTTTCATCCTTGCCTACCCTGTTTTTTCCCAGTTTAAATTCACTTCAAGTGAGGTAATTGGCCAGGTCCTGACAGTGGATACCTTGCAGGGTATAGGAACCTTACAGGTACATTTCAATACATCGAGCGACAGCAGTTATTGGGTCTATGACGATGAAACCCAGACATCGTTCACGTTGAATATAGCCAAATGTCAGACCCGCAAAGGGCTTGAGGTAAAAGTATACGATGAAAACGGACTGCAAGTGGAGAACAAGGACTTTGAGTGCAACAATTTCGGCGGGTACAGGAACCCGGTAAGGGTGTCTGATGTAGCGACGGTCATGGATCTTCTGCAAAAAAGCAAAGAAAAAAATGCAGGTACTGAAGATTCATTGCGTAATCTTCCCTTTTACCCGGCAGCCTGTTTGTTTGACCTGGATGATACTGGTAATGATCAGGCTTTTGGTGCCTATCCGGGGAAGTTTAAACGGGTGGAGTATGGATTCAGGTTTAGCTTTGAAGGGGTGTCGGTGACGGATCGTGATATTGTTTTTGAGGTAGATACCTATGATGAAGGAAATACCGGATTGACGGCGGCATATGCTTTCCTGCTCGCCATAGGACACAAAGACAGTGTGGTCGCGGAAATCTCCGATTTCTATATCAGCGGAAGCGGAAAGAAGATCGTCAGGGTCGCTGAAGCAGCCGGGATATCTGTAACCCGATTTGCAAATGAGAATGTCTATTTTTATTTGAAGACTACAGGTACCGGAACCCAGATTACGGAAAGCAGCATGGACCCCATTCTTGTTTTTGATAATTTTTCCGTTTCATACCAAATGCCCATGTGGGTTGAACCGGAGGCCGGAATTAACAACAACGGGGAATACAGCAACGAAAACAACATCATACAGGCGGAAACAGGGAAAGATTCCCTGGTTTCCATTCACCTGAAAACCAGTGGTCGTCTGGGGGATTTTGTGATCATCAACGACCGGGAGGAAGAGGAAACAAAACGAATTAGTCTGTTGCCCGAAGGAGGGGTGAAAGCCAACGACGGAAACGGAAATTATACGGTGGATATCCCCTATGATTTTACTCCCGGAGATATCGAAACAAAGGCAAAAATGGTTATTGCCGCTCCCGAAACGGGAACCATCGATGATGACTTTCTTCTTTATGTTAACGTGAAACCCGGAACTTCAGAAATTCAGTCGGGAAGACTGGAACTTGACTGTGGAGTGCGCATATGGTACGATCTCTTTATGCAGGGAATACCCGCTACTTCTGCTGATCGGTTCCCCCCGGGGAAAACAGGTTTTTACGTATATCCGAATCCGGCAAGTACGAAAATTTACATCGCTGCAGATCAGCCACACAAGTTTGCATTATACCACATCACAGGAACCCTGGTAAAATCGAAAAGAATAGATGCTGAAAACAATTGGATCGATGTAAGCCATTTACCCCGGGGTGTATATTTCGTTCAATCCCTGGATCAGGAAGGATTTGTCCGGAAAATTGTTTTAAACTAAAGGGTATAGAGCTGTTGAAAAGGCTTGGGAAACGCTGTGGAACCTCTGCGGACATTTGTGAAATAATTACAAATACGATTACATAACGATCAATAAAGGTGGATTATTGGATTATTGAGATCAGTTGTTATGGTTGTCCGCTCGCTACGTTCTCGTTTTCGTAGTTGTTCACTTGCTGCGCTCGCGTTGATTAGTACAAAAGAAGATCAATGTAGAATTCAATGGGATCTAGAGATTGCCTTGTTACTAGATTCACAAGCTATTACACAGAGGACCACAGTGATCCACTGAGTTTCACATAGTTTAAGATACGAGGATCAATCGACAACCGACAACTGTCAACTGACAACCGATAACAGTATTCTTTGCATTCCTTCGATTTATTTCCGGACGATTTTCCCTGTAACGATCTGGTTGTTGTAATGGATGCGGTAGAGGAAGATTCCCGGTTCATTCTGTTCGGGAGTCCATTTTATTTCGTTGTATCCCCGGGGTTTAAATCCTGAAAACAGGAGAGCGATCTTTTTCCCATCGATGCGGTACAAGTCGATGGTAATTTCACCATCCGAGGGCAGGTCAAACATTATGTTCGTTGTTTCGTGGAACGGGTTTGGATAGCATCCGGCAGTAATGCTTCTGTTTTCTGCGAACTCTTCAGTTGAAGTAGCGAAATCGAAGGTTGCCTGGGTAAGTGGCGACCATTCATTTCCGGATTTTGCCCTTGCTTTCACGGTAACATTGGAAGAGAGCAGCATTTCCTCTGAATAGAGTTGTGCCCCGGATGCAATGGTTGATGTGATTGGTTTGCGCGGGTCGGTTCCGTCGGTTGTAAAATAGATATCGCCATAGTTTGTAGTCATTGTCAGGTTTATATCCGATTGCATTTCGCCGCCGTAATGGCTGAATGCCGGGGCTTCAATGGCTGGGAAAAGCCCGATTTGCCGGAATTGTTCAACTACGATATCTGTCCGGTAAGGGAAGTAATTGGTAAGCAGGCTTTGAAGTTTGGGCACCCAGTGATCGTTTCTTGTGTAGAGGATCCTGTTTCCGTCGGAGGGGGCCACATCCTTCCGGTAGTCTCCCCAGCGGGCCGATTCTGCAATGATAGCCAGGTCGATCTGGTTGGCCAGGTTCAGGTAACGGTCGGTTGCAGCTTCACGGCTTAAAGGACCGTGATTGAAAAAGTTTTGTTGAATATGATCAGCAAACAACATTTGGAAATCTCCATTTCCCTGCAATTTCTGATAGAACCAGCTTGGATTTTCTTCGTTGTTTTCATCCACATTATTGTAATGGACATCGGTCATGGATGTTTCGGCATCCCATGCAAAAAAACGGAATCCTGCATCGTTGGTTATCCGGTTGCGCGCGGCAATCCAGTTGTTGTGGTCCCAGTCTTCATTTCCGATGTACATATTGTATTGCATATAGTCGATCAGGTTTTCCACATCCAGGAGGTTCTCAAGGGAAGGATTCAGGGTTCCGTCGGGATTTTTTCCCTGGACTTTCTGGTAGGCTATATTGGCTGACAGACCGGATTTAGTCTGGTTGTAAAGGCGTGTCCATGCGGCCCAGCTGCCATCAACGATACCTCCATGGTCTTTTATTACATCGAAATCGTCCTCCTCGCCGTTGAGGTATGATTCCATAAAGTCGTTGGTCAGTTTTTCAGAAACATTGTAAACGCCCCAGTACAAACCGTTCAGGTAGAGATGCACAAAACGTTGGTGTGCGGAAGGGTGTCCGAGTGCCAGCTGGGTTGCTTTTGCAAAGGGATCCTGAAGGTATTGTGCATTGTTTCTTTGAGAAGCATCGTTTTTAACCCAGGAGTAGTTGTACCCGGCACGCAGAACCAGGGCGTTGAACTCATTGGCAGCTGCTTCCTCATCAAAAAACCGGAAACGAAGTTTGGAAGGCCCGTATTGGCTTCGGAAGGAAATCCGGAACGAATGCTTCTGGCTGTTTTCGGGCACCCGGCTGTTGCCTCCATGAATGCGCAATCCGCAGTTGACCTGAAACTCCTTGTGACTGGCCGGATCGAAAAATTCTACCGAAGCAGGCCGTTCCCAACCATCACCCATTCCTCCTTCCCCGGTCTTGCCCGTATAAATATAAATGCCTCCGTTTACCTGATCCTGTTCATGTGAGAACAGGTACCCGATGTTGGTGACAACCGACAGGGTAGGAAGGGATAACAGGGCGTCATCCATCAGGTCTTTATACTCCGGATGATTGCATATCTCCGGGTCCATTTCGTAATCTGCCGGGGCATTTCCTGAGCTGAACCGCAAAGGGCTCCAGGTGGAAGGATACCCTTCCGGGTTGTTGGATTGCTGTACAATGTCTTCAATAAAGAGATAGGTTTGAGTGATGATTTCACTGGCAATACCGGAGGAATTATAAGCAACGGCACTTAACGGGGTGGTTGTGGAAATGGGTATGGCATCCCGATATTTTGTGCCGGTTTGTTTGGTAGGCCGGGTTCCGTTTGTGGTATAATAGATTTCCACATTCTCACCCGGGGAGGAAAGAGAAACCGTAAACTCCGAATCATAAAAACCACGTGTATGACTGAAAAGGGGGGCAACCGGGAGATCCCCCAGGATATTTTCAGCACCGGGAGTAGGCTCACTGAAAAAAACAAGTTGTTCATGATATATCCCGTAAGAGATATCCTGGCGTTGAGCCGGGTATACATCGCCGTAGGAATAGGAAAGGGTCGTTCCATCAGGCTCTACAAGAGCCAGGAATTCACCCGTTCCGGATAATTTAAAATTGGTATGCAGGTTATTTGACGGATCGGTACGTTTTTTTTCCGAACAAAAAATGACCAGGTATTGATCCGCCTGCAAGGTTATATCCGGGATCTTCCATTTGGTCAGGTTGTCCTGTTTATCGGTTAAATACCAGCCTTCCATGTTCACTGCTGTTTCCCCGGGATTGTACAATTCAAGCCAATCGGACGATTCGCCGTCTTCATCCAGTAAGGTTTCGGAATTGATCGCCATAAACTCAGAGATCAGGATTTTCCTGGTTTCAGCAAGGCTAAGAAGAGGGATGATGGTGATAAGAATCAGGGGACAGATTTTTTTGATCATTTTCGGGTAACTAAGATAATTTGTAAAAGGGTTATTTGTTTAACTCAAGGGCAGCCAGAATAAAAGGAGCGACTCCTTTGGAATCATTCTTCACGATTCTTTCGTTGATATAATATTGGTAGGAGCCGTCGCGGTAGGGTTTGCCTCCCAGTCCGCAACTTCCGCAGATATGCACGATCGATGGAAGCCCGTCTTCATCGGTAATCACAAAAGTTTCCACGAAATCGTCAAACGCTTCATCTGCGATATGCCAATACCTTTGTGGCAGGTACCCGTTTTTTGCTCCTTTGGCGAATGCGTAGACAAACATGGCTGAACCCGAGGCTTCGGGGTAATTTCCCTCTCTGCCTGCCATGTCAAGCACCTGGTACCATACGCCGTTAGTTTGATCCTGTACCTTCAGGAGAGCTTCGCAGGTTTGATGAAGAATGTGAATGATCTCTTCCCGTTGGGGATGGTTTTTGGGGAAATAGTCCAGTATATCAACCAGGGCCATGAGGTACCAGCCCATGGCTCTGCTCCAGAAGTGGGGTGACTGACCCGTTTCGGGATGGCTCCAGCGCTGTTCCCGGCTTTCGTCCCAGGCATGGTACAAAAGACCGGTTTGGGGATCCCGGGTTTTCTCATAAATATGGATTACCTGGTGGGCAACCACATCCAACCACTGAGGCTGGTTAAATTCATGGGCATAGCGGGTTAAAAAAGGTGAAGCCATATAAATCCCGTCCAGCCACATTTGCCAGGGATACCGTCTTTTATGCCAAAAGCCTCCCGAATGGGTTTTCGGATGGTTCTCCATCTGGGTGATGAACTGGCCCAATGCTTTTTGGTATTTTTCTTCTCCGGTTCTGACATAGAGCTCCAGAAGGTTATTGGCCGGTCTGATCAGGTCAAGGTTGTAAGCCTCCAAATCGTATCGTTCAATGTGTCCGTTTTCATCGACCATCCTATCGATAAAGGTTTTCATGTAGTTCGAATAGGCGGAATCAACCCCTCCCAGCTTATCGATCGCAGTGCCAAGTAGGGCAACATCATACGACCAGCCGGGTGCTGTCCTTCCGTTATAATAGGCAAGGCTGTCGTACCGTTGGATTACCGCATCCGCCATTCGAATGCTCCAGGGTGCCTGCTTGTTTGTATCTGCACATGAAAGCACCGTACAAAAAAACGTGATGATCCCAGCCATGTAGATTCGATTTCTCATGGTATTTATTTAGAAGATTTGTCATTCGATGTAATCACTACCGGGGTAAGAAACCCGAAAGGAATATGGTGGTATGTATCGGTCCATATAGCCAGTTCTGCCTCTGTTTTACGCAGATCGTACCAGTCGGATTCGCCTCTTCCGTCGGGGAATCCTCCGGCTCCGGTGAAACTGTTGGGTCCCACTTTTATCAGTTCTCCCCCTCTGTGATGATGAGGACCCAGCAAATTGCGCAGTGAATTAACCAGGGTAATTTTCACTTCATTTCCTCCTTCCTTCAGGAATCCGGTGATTTCAGTTCTGTAAGGAGCCCAGCACAAAGTGTCAGCAATCCGACCGTTGATTTCAATCACCGAAACCACCGACTCGCAATCCGGGAGTTCAAGATAGTATTTTTTGGATGGGTCAATCGTTTTAAGATCAAAATCCTGTTTTAATTCAAAAGCACCGGCATAGAAAGGATAGCCTTCCACCGTGAGATTCCCGGTATAGGACTCTTTTTCGGATGTCAGGGAAAAACCGTTGAATTGATAAACCGGACGATTAAGAAAATCTCCGGTTTGGTTTCGCTGGGTTTCCATGGTTTCGGTCATTCCGTTTCCCATTACTGCAAAATCCCCTGTGAGGTATATGCTTTCAATTTCTGTTCCATATCGTTCCCTGGGTATTTCACTTAAGGGTCTGGGAGGAATGAAATCAAACGACAGTTGAATTTCATTCTTGCCTTCCGTTAAAAATCCGGTAACTTCTGTGGTGTGGAATGTATGGTCGATATAAAATTCTTCAGCATTGAAGGCTACTGTATGATCATTCACGGTTATGTGTGTAACCATTTCCGGTTGTTCAACCACCAGGTTGCACCCGGAAGGAAGGGTGTTGATTGAAACAGAGTATTTCAGTATCAGGGATCCGGAATATTTTTCATTTGAAAGCCGGTTGAAAATTCCGATTACCGGCTCCGGCGCACTGAAGGTTTTGCCGTTGTCTGTGGAATATGAAGCAAAATCCAGCGTGATTGCATTGGGATCCAGCCGTTTGCCCTGCCATTTTTCATCCAGCACCCATACCGTTGATGTGTTTTCCGGAAGTGAATAGATGCCTGAAACCTTTGCCTGGCTGCTAAGTGAACCACAGGTAATCCAGCTATTGGAGGCCGGGGCGAGGGCCAGTTCAAATTCCCCCTGAGAATTGGGTGCAAGACGGAAACACTTCCCCAATGAGGGATCCCACCATACCACATCCTGTGTGAGCAATCCGGATTGTATCCGGAACCGTATTTCATCCGTATTTGAAATGTTGCTGATCTGAATCAGATGACCGTCGGGAACACTCCTTACCTGGGTCCAGATTTTATCGGCTTTTTCGCCTTCGACGGTCACAAGGGCTTTGACTTTTTCATTTAACAAACCGGGAAGGTTCCTACGATCGGTATGAATCACCGAATTTTTCAGTTCACGGAGTTTTTCTCCTCCGGGGAGGCCATCAACAAAGGTAGGGAATCTTCCGGTAGTAAAAATCAATCCGCCGTTTTGAACCAGTTTTTGCAGAAGGTCGATGGTTGTTTCCCGAAGGGAGATCCTATCCGGGAGGATGACATTTTTGTATGTCATAGCTCCGATGCAAAGTCCTTCCCGGGTAATGACTGCTGTATCTGCCATGATCTGTTCATCTCCGATATCGTAATCATAGTGTAATTTCTGCAAGGTTTCCATGAGGGTTAAAATGCCTGAGGTAAATTCACCCTCCTCATGGCTTTTTATATATTCGCTTTCAAGGGGGCTGATAATCAGCAGTTGCGGATGATAGTGGCCGAGGGTTGTGGCATAAGCGATCCGGGCGAGGTACTCTTCAATTTTTTTGTTGTATTTCCAGTAGGGTTGGTGATACGAGAAGGTGGGGGGGTAGTCCCTTTTTCTGGCGCCCACCAGACTGTATTGGGTAAGGTGAGGGCAGAAGTGGTTTATGCCGAGGATCGTGTGCCAGCCACCGATCCATTTACGGTCCTGGAAATTCATGTTGTGGCCGCTGATACCAAAAAGTTCACTCAGCCTTTTGGGGAGGGCACACTGGTTTGCGACGCTGCTCAGCCGTTTGGCTGTAATCAGCCGGTTTTCGATGGAAAGGCCCAGGTGGTCAATTCCCGGTTGCTGCATATTCCGGTAGTGAAGCATTGAATTGCCGATCCGGTCACGTACCTTCTCCAGTACATCCTCCCCCAGAAAATGCCCGGTAAAGATCATCCCGTTATCCTGGCAAAACGCTGCGATCTGTTTGGTAAAACTGTCTTCAAACTGCAAAGCTTTGGCCCTGTAATAATGCATCCGCACCTGGCGCCAGTTTCCCTTTTCCTCAAACAGTAAGGGAATTTTATCCCGCAGAGGATATCCGTAGGATTCTGTAAATCTTTTTTCCAGCCAGGGCGACCACGAGAGAACCCCACGGTGGGGAGTATCCCGGTCGAAATAGCGGGCATGGATATGGGGTTCATCCGAAAAAATGCCCGTGCGATAACCGGTGATCCTGGTGCTGTATTTTTCAACATAGGGACGGTATGCTACATCAATGAATTCGCGAACCATCTCGGGATTGAAAAGGTCGACATAACAGGTACCGTTGAAAACTTCATATCCGAAACGGGCGGTATATACAATGTAATTATAGAGACTGTCTGTGTGAATCATCTCTCCTCCCCGGGGAATGGGGACTGTTTTCTCAAGCCGGGCCAGTGATTTTGCCCTGTAGGATTCATTCATTTTCGGAATCATCCCTCCGGCATAGCCACTTGGCCACTTATCCTCATCGTAAAACATGGCATGCAGTCCCGCACATTTGGCAGCATCAACCGCTGCATCCATTATCCTCCACCAGTCATCACCCAGGAATCCGGTGATCAATCCTGAACGGCTGTGGAGATAAAATCCACCAAATCCAGCCTCCTCAAAGTCGAGAATTTGCTGGGTTATCTCTTTTTCGGTCAGGGAATCATTCAAGGAGTAGAAGGGGAAGGAACGATATTCTGCCGGAGGATTTTTGAATTTCCCGATATCAAGCTCCTTTTCAAAAGCACCGGCCACAAACTCCGCCTCTCTTTGTTTTTTGCATCCGCCTGTGAACAAAACAAACAGGATGAGCAAAAGATAATGTACCGGGAGATTGCAGAACATTGGACTTGTATGGGATCGTATGATTTCAGACATCGGCTGGTTTTTAACAAATTACGAAACGAGCATGGTTAATTTTCATGCCCAAGATGTTGATTAATTCCGTTCCCGATGACTACCGGGACAGGAAATGCGGGTTCTCCCGATAACGATTGGGAACCCTTGTAAAAATAAACAATTTTATTATCAAAAATAGAAAGTTGTTTTATAATATGTAAACGTTATCAAACATTATCTGCAATAAAACAGAAAAACGAGCGGGGGAGATAAAAAAAATATTCTCTCTCGAAATTACTAATTAACCTTATAATCAAATAGTTTATAAATGACGTCTTTATGGATTGTAAAATACCTGTTCAAGAAAAGGTAAAAAAATTTTTATTTTATTTTGAAAACGTTTACATTGCAGTCTAAAGTAAAGGCAAACATAAAAAAAGATGTATGGCAAGCATGAATGATGTTGCCGAAAGGGCTGGAGTATCGATTGCTACGGTTTCGCGGGTGTTGAATAATAACAGCAATGTGAATGATGCAACGCGGGCTAAAATAGTAAGGGCAATCAAAGAATTGAAATATCAGCCCAGCCGGGTAGCCAAACGGTTAAGGTCGAAAGGGATTTCCAGCAATTTGTTGGGAATTCTGGTTCCCGATATCAGGAACCCGTTCTATGTGGATGTCCTGGAAGGAATCGAAGAGGTTGCCTATGAGCACAATTATGCATTGATCATGTGTAATTTCGGACAGGATGAGAAAAAGGAGAAACTCTATCTAGAAATTCTGCAATCGGAAAGCATCGATGGATTGATTGCGGCTCCTGCCAGTGAAGATGATCCCTTGTTGCGTAAGATGGTGAAGGAGGGTCTGCCGGTAGTTTGCGTTGACAGAGGACTGAATGGGGTCAAAGTGGATGTGGTCCTGGTAAACAATGAACAGGGAGCTTTTAATGCGGTTGATCATCTTGTGAAATCAGGATACAAGAGAATTGCTTATATATCCGGCTTATCAACCATCCCTACGAGTATGTGGAGAGAAAAAGGATACCGGGAAGCTTTGGAGGCCAATAACATTCCTTTGGATGAAGAACTCATTAAATCGGGTGATTCATCGCATGAAAGTGGGGTGAAACGTTGCAGACAATTGTTAAAAATGACAAATCCCCCGGATGCTATTTTTGCCGGGAATAACCTGATCACCCTGGGAGTCCTCGAGACGATCCATAAAATGGGACGAAAAATCCCGGAAGAGGTAGCCGTTGTGGGATTCGACGATATGTATTGGTCTAACTCGTTGAATCCACCCCTTACTGCTGTCAGACAGCCTGCCCATGAAATAGGCAGACGAGCCGGTGAATTGCTTCTGCAACGAATTAACGATAAAAAGCGACCCCACATTAAGATGATCCTGGAAACGGAATTGATCATCAGAAAATCAACCTAATCAATTTTAAATAGTTGAGAGTTAAACAGATAAATTTAAAGAGTACTAACTAAAAAACTGATGTTATGAGAAAGATTTACTTATTATTTTTTGTTTTATTAAGCATGACCTGGCCGGTAATGAGCCAGAACATTGCTTTGATTACGAACAAATCGGATGTTTCAGCGCTTCCGAGTGAACAGCATATCTACGATGCCCTTGTTGGCTGGGGATATACGGTAACTGTTGTGGAAGATGATGAAGTGAAAAATGAGTTGGCTGATTTCTCCGGTGTGGATGCCATTGTAGTAAGTGAAGTAGCCAGTTCCGGTAACCTTGTTAAG
>CAYPAW010000032.1:0-28477 GCA_964408795.1 uncultured Mariniphaga sp. | reverse complement strand
TGGTTCCTGGTTCCTGGTTCCTGGTTCCTGGTTCCTGGTTCCTGGTTCCTGGTTCCTGGTTCCTGGTTCCTGGTTCTATTAATCTGAACATCCGAGAATCCAACTCGATACTCAAATCTCGAAACGAATTCCTGATTTGTCACCTTGATATTGGGGCCGTTTCTTTTGGATGTACAACGATCGGCAGGGATTTCCGGGAGCTGGCATAGGATCCGAAGATGCCGATACCGTTGTTGATATTGCTGATGATGCCCATGGGTTCAAAGAATACATTGTCGGCCACTACGTCATGCAGGTTTTTGGATTTCAGGTAATCAAAGTAGGGTCTGTTGAGTGACAAAAGGTATACATCCATGTACCAGTCGATCTTATAGGTAACTCCCTGCGGAATGGTATCAGGATCGATATCGATGATTTTTTCAATGTCAGCAGGGAAATAAAAAGGCGTTTTAGCGTTCAGCGTAAAGGTTTCCCCGTCGATCAGCTGATCGGAAAAAATACCATACTTATTAATAATGATCTCTTCGATGGGGCTCTCTTCCGGAAGGATCCCCATGCTGTGTAAAAATGAACTGTACCTTGTATCAATAACGGATTGCCGTGTGAGGGAGGCTGTATAAACATGGGATCCCTCCAGATAGATATACACTTCAGCCCGGGGCAGCAGGGAGATCTGATAATAATTCGACTCCCCGGGGGGATCGGCAAATGTTACTTGTATAACAAACCAGTTGGTGGCATTTATAAACAGGGTGTCGGCATTCATAATCTCTACCGGTACCGGAACAGTAGTTGAGGCTGTTAACTCTGTATTGGCTGCATGAATTTTCAATTCGTATGTTCTTCCCTCCTCAGGATACAGGGTGCCGGAACAATAATACCCGTCGTAGCTGTGCATTAAGGTTTCCACCTGTTGATCATCCTCATACACTTCAATTTGCTGCCCGGTAAGATTCTGTATATCTGACGTGTCGAGGATCGACGTTGACAGGGAAAGATGCACTGTGAACAGGCTGTCGGGATTGATCACGCTGTTGACAGCTACCTCGGGTTCATAGTCCCCGGTATCATAATCCAGGATCCTTTCACATGACAGGGCCAGAAGGGCCAGAAGCCCCAACCATAGATATTCACTGTTTCCTTTCCGGTTCATAGGCTTTCTTTAAAATCTGTAACTATACGATACGGCCGGTAAAACAGGCAAAAGACTGAACTGTTTCAGGACCCTCGGGTAACTGTACACAACCTCCCCGTCCGGTTCTGTAGTGGCATACTCCCGGGAATTATCAAATCCGAAAAAGAGGAAAAAAGGATTCTGACGGTTGTAGGCATTATACAATCCTACTTTCCAGGTCCGGGTTCCATATTTCTTCTTTTTACTAAAATTTACACTTATATCGAGGCGGTGGTATGGGGGCATCCGGTAGCTGTTTCTCTCATGAAAATATTTCACGATGCCCTCATCCTCCGGTGTATGGGGAAAATGTCTGGCCATATACTTCTGGTCGCTCAGGGAAACGGCATTGCCGGTTCCATAGATCCAGGTTATTCCCGCCTGGATGCGATCGCTGAAATCATGCATGATCACCACATTGAGATCATGCCTCCGGTCGTAACGGTATGGAAAGACCTTTCCGTAATTGATGTTTTCAAATTGCCTGTTTGACCACGAAAGGGTATAGCCGATCCATCCATAGGTTTTTCCTTTGGTTTTGCGTACCAGTACTTCTGCGCCGTAGGAGGTTCCTTCCCCGGCTTCAATCTTCTCTTCCCATCCCAGCGTTGAACCGATAAATGTTTCTCCGTCTTTGTAGGCGATCACTCCTTTCAGCTTTTTATAATAGGTTTCAAGGTTCAGCTCCCAGGCATCAGAGAATCCATAGGTGAGGCCCAAGGCCAACTGGGAGGATGTTTCAGGTTTTACTTTTTTTGTCACGGGAACCCACAGGTCTACCGGACTGCTGATAGTGGCGGTCGACAGCAAATGAACATACTGATGCATCCGGGTGTAGGACGACTTCAGGGAAACCCGGTCAGAGAAGAGGTATCGAAAAGATAAACGGGGCTCCAGACCATAATAGAACACACCATCAACATAAGCACCTGAGATATGCGCTCCCACACTGGTATTCAGCTTATCCGACCAACGAATGTCATCCTCAAAGTACACATATCCTTTCTGAATGCGCCCTTTCAACTTAAAAACAGTATTGTTCTCCGAATCCTCTTCTCCGGATGATCCGGCAGGTTCAGTATCCGGATCATAGTACTGGTTGGTTAGATTCAGACCGAAAGTAAGGTAATGATTTTCGGAAGGTAAAAAATTGTAATGAAGGTTGAAGAGGAGATCTTTGATCCCCGATCCATAGGCAAAATCAAACGCATTGGCTCTCGCGGAATCCTCTTTTTCCAGGTAATAGGCATCACTTATATCAAAAAGATAATGGTTGTAGGCCAGCATCATATTGCCTATGAACCGGTTGCTGTAGGTCTTGTTCCATTTCAGGTAAGCCGTGAAATTGGTCCAGTTCATGTTCAGGTCATTCCTCTCCGTGTAGTGTACATTTTTATGAATAATACTGTTAGCCAGGTGTATGACCGTTTCATCCACCCCTTTGAAGGCTCCCAGGGTCAATTTGCTGCGTTCCGACAGGTTGGCGGTCAGCTTGGCATTGTAGTCGTAAAAAAACACCTCTCCGTTGATATCAGGCAGGTTGGCTGGTTTCTGTATCGCTTTATAGATCAGGTCCGCATAGGTTCTCCGGGCTGAAATATGAAAGCTGATTTTGTCTTTCAGAACAGGCCCTTCAAGGTTTATTTTTGAAAAGATAAGCCCCAGGGAGGCATTGCCATGGTAGTGGGTCATATCTCCTTCTTTGAGTTGAATATCCAGTACCGACGAAAGACGTCCCCCGTATCGGGCAGGAAATCCGCCTTTGTATAAATGTACTGAACGTATGGCATCGGTATTGAATACCGAATAGATACCCAGCATATGATTAATGGTGTACAGGGGAATCCCATCCATCAGGATCAGGTTCTGGCCGGCACTTCCTCCCCGGACATAAAAACCCATATTTCCTTCATTGCCGCTCTGAACACCTGTTGCCAGCTGTGTGGACCGGATAATGTCGGTTTCGCCCAGAAAAGAGGGCAGGGTCATCACATTCCCGGTGGGAATCGTAAAGGTGCTCATCTGTGTCCTCTCCATGTTCGACTCAATGCTGTTGGCCGTCACTTCAATCTCATCCAGAAAGATCTCCTTCTGTAATGGTATGTTCAGTGTGGTATCCTTACGGACTGTAACCTGCAGATAAGCCGTTATATATCCTTTATAGTCGGCGGAAAGAACAAGCGGCCCTCCGGAAACCCCAATGGCATAGTATCCAGTGGTATCGGTATAAAATTCTGCCGCCTGCTGATCGCACCTGAGAACTGCCCCTGCTTTTTTTTCGTGGGTACGCCCATCCATCACATAGCCGCTGATGGTGTATTCCTGTGCCTCGATCCTGCCACCCATTCCCATCAGAAAAATCAGTAAAAAAAGAAAGGGTAAAACATTTTTGTTTGCTTTGATTGCCATACCTGAAAAAAAAAGACCCCTACAGTCCATTATGTATGTTTACTTCTCCCATTTCCCTTCCTGAAACCCTCCGTTCTCTGCCGGTTCATCCGAACAGTTTCTCATCACGAATAAAAAGCAAAATAGCCGAATGAGGAAGGATAATATATTTTTCATTGTTGAATTCGATTTCATATCCGCTTTTATTGAGGTAAACAGCCAGATCGCCCACTTTAGCCTGCAGCGGAACATATTTTACATTATCGCGTGATTCTTTCCATGGTTCTTCTTCATCCGTCATGACAGGTATCGGATACCCGGGTCCAACCCGCACCACATAGCCGCTATGAATTTTTTCACTCTCCTGCACAGTAGGCGGAAGGTACAATCCTGTTTTGGTTTTGCTTGTTGGTGATTTGGGTTTAATCAGTACCCTGTCCCCCACCAGGATGAATTTTTCGAGATCTTTCTCTTCAAGTTTTAATGACATAATGGTTCCATTCAAAAGGGCAAAGATAAAAGAACTTCGTGAATTCCGGTACAAATCAACACCAAAGAACAGACCTTGAACTCAGTAGAAAAAATGAAGAAAACCGGAACCGGAAAACAGAAGATCGTTTGAGAAACGATGCCTTTATAACCTGTTTTCAAAGAAAAATGCACCCGGTAATTTTCTCAATCCGGGTTCAAAGAAAAAAAAGGATCCGGATCAATAACCAAAGCATGCAGGTCCGATTTCGTTTACGCTGTTTTCGGGGTTTGTCTTTTCCGGTGCTTCATGCATATTGGCTAAATTTAATTCCTCCCGCTTTTCAGCGAATTCAATTCATTTTCTATCTTTACCTTTTGCGAAAAAAAAATCGCCGATGATACCTGTTTTCATTCTTTACCTTGTTGTGATCATTGGGATTGTAGCCTATTCAGCCCGTCGTTCAAAAACCAACGCTGATTTTGTTTTGGGCGGAAAGAAGATTTCCGGATTCTCGCTGGCTTTATCGGAGCGGGCCACCGGTGAATCAGCCTGGTTGTTGTTGGGTCTCACGGGACACGCCTATGCCGAAGGAATGGCGGCGATCTGGGTTGCTGTAGGATGTGTTTCGGGCATTCTTTTTTTATGGATTTTCCTGGCCAAACCTTTGCAAAGAATCACCGCCAAAACAGGGGCTCTCACGGTACCGGGCCTTTTTTCCGGAACCTTTTCGGGTCATACACGCAGTTTCAGGATCCTGTCTGCTCTGATCATCATTTTCTTTTTCATTCTTTATATAGCGGCCCAATTCAGTGGCGCCGGAAAAATCTTCAATGACACGTTCCATATCGATCCGTTTTGGGGCATGGTGATTGGCTCCCTTCTGGTGACCCTGTATACCATGCTGGGTGGTTTCATTACGGTTGTTGCCACGGATGCTTTTCAGGCAGTCCTGATGGTTTTTACGTGTGTTGTATTGCCCATCATTGCTTTGGGTATAGCTGCTTCCTACAATATCAACATTGCACAATCGATTGCCCATGCGAGCTATACCGTACCCCTCCATGCCGGCAGTGTTCAGCAGGCTACCGGAGGCTTACTGATTCTAAACGGATTAAGCTGGGCTTTTGGCTATACCGGGCAACCTCAACTGCTTACCCGCCTGATGGCTATGCGGGACAAAAAATCGGTTCAGCAATCCCGGGGACTGGCCATCCTTTGGACGCTTCTGGCTTATGGAGGCGCTTTTTTAATCGGAATAACCGGATATAAACTGGTTGAAGCCGGAGTCCTCGGGGAAGCCGCTTCATTGGTAGCCAAAGATACGGAGAAAATCATGCCGGTAATGGTTATGACTCTCTTGAACCCGATTCTTGCCGGTATTCTCCTCTCCGGAGCAGTATCCGCCATGATGTCTACTGCCTCCTCACAATTGATGGTCGTTTCCTCTTCCATGACGGAAGACTTCTACCTGAATATTGCCAAAAAAAAGCTAAAAGAAAAACGGCTCCTCTTTCTCAACAAGATCCTAACCCTGGCTGTGGGAGTCGCAGGGTTTCTGCTGGCTCTCTTTATGGAAGACACCGTCTATGGATTGGTATCTTACGCCTGGAGTGGCATTGGAGCCTCCTTCGGACCGGCCATTGTTTTGCTCATTTTCTGGAAAAAATTTTCCCGTGCAGGCGTTTATGCCAGCCTTGGTACCGGCACCCTTTCAGCGATCATCTGGAAAACCTGGCTGGTTGAACCTACCGGTATCTCAGAACGACTTGCAAGCTATCTGTTGGCATTTACAATGGCCTTGTTGTTTAGTCTGTTATTTCCCGACAGACCAAAGACAGATCACCCAAATTTCGGGAGTCGTAGCTTGTGAAAAACATCAATCCCCATGAATTCTTCATTCACGGATTGATACGAATCGGAAAAAGAATCCGGATGCGAAATTTCCGCCCTTTGTTACGGTAACGCCACAGAGAATTTATATACGGTGATCGATGCAAACACCTCCCCGGGTTTCAGCAGGGTGGATGGAAATTGTGGTTTGTTGGGACTGTCAGGGAAATGTTGTGTTTCGAGGCAGAATCCGGTACGTCTTTCATACGGTTTTCCGCTGTTGCCGATCTCCTGTCCGGAAAGATAATTCCCGCTATATAACTGAACTCCCGGTTCCGTAGTGAACACTTCCATATAACGGCCGCTTTCCGGTTCCCGGACACTGGCTGCAAATCCCAGTTCACTGTCATTCCTGTTGATCACATAGTTGAAATCGTATCCATTGCCATACCTTAGTTGTTGGTTCTCGGAATGAATCCTTTCCCCTATGGCGTGCGGGGTCGTGAAGTCCAGATCGGTCCCCACGATACTGGCTATTTCCCCCGTCGGGATCATGGCAGCATCCACCGGAGTGACCGAATCAGCGTTGATAACCAGTGCATGGCTGAGAACATCACCGTTGCCTTCCCCCCTGAGGTTAAAATAACTATGGTTGGTCAGGTTTATATAACAGGACGTATCGGTTGTAACCTCATAGTCAATTTTCAATTCATTTGATTCGGTGAGGGTATACACCACTTTAGCCTCTTTATTTCCGGGAAACCCATTTTCACCATCCGGGCTTTTTAATTTCAAAATTACGCTGTTCTCCTGTTGAGTGGCATCCCACACTTTCCGGTACCAACTGTCTGGTCCTGAATGCAGGCAGGCTGCACCGTTATTCTTAGGCAGAAGGTACTCTTTCCCCCCGATCTCAAAACGGGCTCCTCCGATCCGGTTGGCATACGGCCCTACGACCGCTCCATGACTTGCCCCATATTTTCTGTAGTCAGCTATGGAGTTGAATCCCAAAACCACATCAGCAAAATCCCCGTTTTTATCCGGAGCATACACCGAAACAATCTTGGCTCCGTAGTTTGTTATGGTTACCAGCATTCCGTTGGCATTCCGAAGGGTGAACAACGCGGTTTCCTTGCCGTCGATGACAGCAGTAAAATCATCGGCCGAGTAAGGCCATTCGATTTGGTTCAGTTGGGATGATGTACACGACATAAGCATTAAAATGAATAAGAAACAGTTTACTTTTTTCATGCGAATCAAATTAGTGTAAAATATTGTATATATGGTATATAACGCAATCAATGCACGTTTAATCTCCATGGCCTATGGAACGCGTCCCGATCCGATAAACCGGAACGGGGCTCGTTTCATTCGATTAAAATTGGGTTCGAATCTTGCCTTAAAGGTATAAAAAATTGCCCTACCTTTTCGTACCCCGATCAATAATCGTAAGACAACCGGGATGCAGATTCAGGTTAATCTTTCGGTAAAATGGATTCAGGGAATAAAAATTTCCATTTAACTACCAACTTTTGCATCTGTTTCTTTGTTTTCATTTAAACAATATTCGGGAAATGGAGTCTTATAGATATGAAACGAACATAAATAAACGTATTCACAAACAAGTCATAGTATATTTTTCATGGGAAAACCATCGAAGGGAACGTGTAAATTCTCTCGATTACCATAAAAATAATTGATAAAAAAGAGAAAAATATTTTTACAAATAAACAATCTTAATGAGATGAAAAGTTTACCCATTCTTTCAATTTTCAGTTTTTTTCTTCTATTTTTTCTTTCAGTGGTACCCGGAAACGGATTTGCGCAAAATAGTCTGGATGCTTACCGGGATAACTGGCCGGAATGGCGTGGGCATTTGAACACGGGAGCCACCCCGTATGCAGATGTCCCCCTTGAATTCAGTGAAACAAAGAATGTAAAATGGAAAACCGCGATTCCGGGAAAAGGTCATGCAACGCCGATTGTATGGGGCGATCAGATCATCGTTCTGACATCGGTTCCAACCGGCAAAAAACCGGAGCATCTTAACGAAGCATCTAGTGATTCCGGGTCTGGAGGATGGTCTTCGGGAGGGCCCAAAGCCGAGTTTATCCATTCCTTCAGGGTCCTTTCTGTGGACAAAAATTCCGGGGAAATAAACTGGGAAACGGAGGTGACGCAGGAATATCCGCAGGAAAGCACCCATGAGCTGGGCAGCTGGGCTTCCAATTCCCCGGTAACCGATGGAGAGTTGATCTATGCCTATTTCGGTTCACGCGGGCTTTATTGCCTTAATTTCAATGGGGAGATCTTGTGGAGCCGTGATTTTGGACAAATGGAAAAACGCGCCAGCTTCGGCGAAGGTAGCTCACCTGCCATAGGCAAAAACCATGTTTTTATCCAGTGGGACCACGAAGGAGATTCTTACCTCTATGCCATCGATAAAAAAACAGGTGAGAACACATGGGTAGATAAACGCAATGAAATTACCTCCTGGGCAACCCCCCTCGTGGCGGAAGTGAACGGTAAAGAACAAGTAATAGCCAGTGGAACAGGCATGGTAGTCGGATACGATGCAGCAACAGGTGAGAAAATATGGACTACATCGGGTATGACACAGAACATTATCCCAAACCCAAAATACGCCGGGGGAATCCTTTACCTGATGAGCGGATTCAGGGGACAGGCTTTAAAAGCAGTTGACCTGCCCAATGCAAAGGGAGATATAGACGAAACGGATGCCATACGCTGGGAGTACAACAAAAATACCCCCTACACCCCCGACGGGCTTGTAATGAATGGAAAACTCTTTTTTCTGCGCAACAACAACGGGATGATGACCTGCCTCAATGCAAAAACCGGAGAACCTTATTATACCAACCAACGTACCGAAGGAATCAATACCCTGTACTCTTCCCCCACCGGAATTGGAGATAACATTTATATTGCAGCGGAAAACACAGTACTGGTTATTCAAGCCAGTGAAGAATTTAAAATCCTGGCAACCAACAAACTGGATGACAATTTTCATGCTTCACCCATTGCTGTTGGGAATGATTTGTTTCTCAGGGGATTTAAAAATTTATATTGCATAAGTAACGAATAAAACACGCATAAAAAAGACCTCTTTCTTTCACAAAGAGGTCTTTTTTTACCAAAATGAACATAAAAACCGGAGTTAAACACTCTGGTTCAGATCCATAAGGAACCTTTGGTATTCCCTAGTAATCGAATTCGATAAACTTCCCGAACTTTTTATATTTCTCGTAAAGAACCTTGTATTTCCCGACATTTTCCGGAATGGGATGGTATTCGGTTTCGAATCCACCGCCCATTTTTTTCTGGGCTTCCGCAAAGGTAGGATGGATGCCTGCAGCCACAGCAGCTGCCATAGCAGAACCCAGGGCACAGGCCTGTTCAGAGCGGGCTATTTTAATGGGTCGATCCAGTACATCGGCAACCACCTGCATAACAAAAGGCGATTTTTTGGCTACTCCTCCCAGGGCAATCACTCCGTCGATGCGTATTCCTTCTTCAATAAACCGGTCGTTGATAGCTTTCGATCCGAAGGCGGTAGCTTCCACCAGAGCCCGGAAGATACGGGGTGCATCCGAACCGAGGTTCAGGCCGGCAAGGGCTCCTTTGAGGTTTTGGTTGGCATCGGGTGTCCGGCGGCCATTCATCCAATCGAGCGCCAGAATTTCGCTCTCCCCAATGGGAATCTTACTGGCTTCGTTGCTCAGCTTTTCAATGATTCTTTCCGAGGTCTCCCGGATCAGTTGTTCCTTTGTCTGTTTATCCAGAAGCGTCGATTCGGCCAGGATATTTTCAAGAGGCCATGTGATCACCTGTTTAAACCAGGCATAGATATCGCCGAATGCCGACTGCCCGGCTTCCAGTCCCAGCATCCCCGGGACGATCGACCCGTCCACCTGACCGCAGATGCCTTTCACGAGTTTATCTCCAACTTCCTCCATGGGGGCTATCAGCATATCGCATGTAGAGGTACCCATCACTTTGGAATCATAATAGGGTTCAATTTCAGCTCCCACAGCACCCAGGTGGGCATCGAAAGCACCCACTCCCACCACTACCTGAGTGGACAATCCGAGTTTTTTTGCCCATTCTTCCGATAAATGTCCGGCAGCCACATCACAGGTATAGGTCTCTTTGTAGAGGCGGGTTCTGAGGCCTGCAAGAGCCGGATCCAGCGCCACCAGAAACTCCTCGGAAGGCAATCCTCCGAAGGCTTCATGCCACATGGCTTTATGACCTGCTGCACAGCGACTGCGCTTTAAGGTTTTCGGGTGGGTATTCCCCGTCAGGAGGGCCGGTATCCAATCGCAATGTTCCACCCAGGAAAACGCAGCCCGGTAAACAGCTACATCTTCACGTATCACATGCAATAACTTGGCCCAGAACCACTCGGACGAATAAACACCCCCTTCAAATTGGGTATAATCCACATCCCATTTCTTTGCCAGCTGATTGATCTCCTCCGCCTCCCTCACTGCGGTATGATCTTTCCATAGAACAAACATCGCATTGGGATTCTCCTCATATCCGGACGTTAAGGCAAGGGGAACTCCCCATTCATCCACAGCCACCGGTGTGGAACCGGTAGTGTCTACTGAAATACCGACCACATTCTCAGCCACCTCCCCGGGAGCTTGTTTCAAGGCTTCCACAATGGTGTATTCCAATCCTTCAAGGTAATCCAGGGGATGTTGCCTGAAGCGGTTCTCCGGAGCGGAACAATAAAGTCCCTTTTTCCACCGGGGGTATTCGAATACTGCACCGGCAACCTCTTCACCGGTCTGGGTATTAACAATCAAGGAACGTACCGAGTCGGTTCCGTAATCAAGTCCTATTGTATATTTTGCATTCATATATTAATGGTTTATTATTGTCCGTAATAGGCATTTTTTCCATGCTTTCTCAGGAAGTGTTTATCCAAAAGGAAGGAATTCATATGGGTTTCCGGGTTGAGGATAAAACTCCGGAAGGCCATTTTGGCTACTTCCTCCATAACTACAGCATTGTGCACGGCTTCTGCTGCATCTTTCCCCCAGGCAAAGGGGCCATGGTTCTGCACCAGGACGCCCGGCATTTTAGCAGGATCCAGATCCCTGAACCGTTCAATAATAACGTTTCCGGTTTCCTGTTCATACGCTCCTTCCACCTCTTCTTTCGTCATTTGCCGTGTACAGGGTATTTCCCCATAAAAATAATCGGCATGGGTAGTTCCCACCGGAGGGATGCCTCTGCCTGCCTGGGCCCAACTGGTAGCCCATTCGGAATGGGTATGCACAATGCCCCCTACAGAGGAAAACTGTCGGTACAAAACCAGGTGGGTCGGGGCATCGCTCGACGGCTTATAATGCCCTTCTACCACTTTGCCGTAGAGGTTCAGCACCACCATGTCGGAGGGATTCATTTTTTCATAGGGAACCCCACTGGGTTTGATCACAACCATCTCCTTTTCACGGTCAATGGCACTTACATTCCCCCAGGTAAAGAGTACCAACCCGTGTTTTACAAGGCTTAGATTGGCCTCACAGACTTTCTGTTTTAGTTCTTCAAGCATATTTTTTTATTTTTCTTTTACCAGAATAGCAGCAAAACCCCCTCCGGGTACCATGTTTATGGTTATCGAATCGCCTTTCCGGACGATGGACTCCATCTTAACTGCAATTTCCGCATTTTCTCTTGTTTTTTCCGTATCCGAATAGGCGATCAACGTATACTTTCCTTCGCTCAGGAAATCAAGCGTTATTTCCAGTTCTCTTTCAAAACTGTTGGTCATCGCACCGATGAACCAATCCGGGCCCTTGCGGCGTGCCATCGTTATATACGCTCCTATGGATCCATTCAGGACTTTTGTATCATCCCACATGGACGGTATGTTTTTCAGGAATTCTTCCCCCACCTGTCCATAATAATGCGAGGGATGGTCACAGGCAACCATATAGGGACTATCGTAAATTACAAACTGGGACAAGGTATTGGCCCGGGTACCCAGAACCTGAGCGGGTGTTCCGTTTCTGAAATTCTCCGGATTACGGTTCAGGAATCCGCCGGGTGTATAATCCATGGGTCCGGCCAGCATACGGGTAAACGGCAGGGTGCACATATGTTCGGGTGTTACACGCAAGGACCATTTGTTGTATTCATTTCCCAGGACACCCTCGCGGGTAACGAGGTTTGGATAAGTGCGCCGCCAGCCCGTAGGTTTATAAGCCCCATGGAAATCAACCATCAGATGGTAGCGGGCAGCTGTTTTGACCACCCAATGGTACCAGTTCACTCTTTCCTGGTCGTCGCTATCCATAAAATCAATCTTTATACCTGCAATACCCCAGCTTTCATACAGTTCACAGGCTTTTTCAAAATCATTCCGGTCCACATCGGTACAATAGAGCCAAAGCCAGCAGCGTACATTTTTCTGGCGGGCATACTCCAGGATCTCCGGCATATTCAGCTGCGGAGCGGGTGTGGTGATGTCAGCTCCCGGCTGATTATACGGTCCGTACCATTGCCAATCAATCAACATGTAAGGCCACCCCATAGACGATGCCAGGTCGATGTATTCACAGATCACCGGTTGCTCCATTTTCACTTCGCCGCTCCACCAGTGGTCCCAGGCACTGATCCCGGGTTTTATCCACGACGGATCCTCAATAGCACACGGCTCATTCAGGTTCTGAATCATCTCAGACTCCACCAGGCTGCCCGCTGTTTCACCTATTATGATAACCCGCCATGGCGTTTTGTGCGGCATACGGAAAATGACCTTCTCCCCATCTTCAGGCTCCCCTTTCCGGGGTGATAAGGCAGTGCGCAGGGAAAATTCCCCTTGTCCCGGATCGGATTTGAGATACATACCCGCATAATCGACCAACGCAGCCTCGGTAAGTGCCACATAACAATCCTCAGCAACCTTAACCGTCATCGGCAGGCCAATCACCATATCCGAAGTGATATCCCCAATGCATCGCTTAACATGTTCAACCTCCTGGGAAGTGGTATACTTTCCGTAATTGACAGCCCAACAAGAATGGTCCTCCGTAAAACAAAACCGGGAGAGCTCCTCTTTTAAAATAAATTCCCTGTTCCCAAACTGCTCAGGAAATTCCGTTCTGAATGCTAGCCCGTCATCAAACACACGAAATTCAAGCACCATCCTGCGCCGCGGGAATCTTATTTCCCTGAGATGCAGGCGAACAGCGTTAAAGTGGTTCCGTATGGTTTCATACCGCTTTAAAACAGGCTTCCAGGTTTCATCAACCGTCTTCTCTTCCACCTCTTCCACTTCCAGATCCTGACCAAACGGAGGTGACTGACTGAAAACAAAACAGATGGGAGAAGATTCCAGTATAACTTCCTGTTTGTACTTAACCCGATAAGCAACATGATCACCTGCTTCAATGCAGACCGTAATTTTTTTATCCGGAGAATCAACGTGATACATTTCGCCCAAAAGGGGGATTGCTGAAATGATAAACAAAAAAAAGAGAACCGCTTTTTTCATGGACGAATGATTTTCGTTTTTTTCCCAGGTTGTGAAAAGGCGAAATTAATACTTAAGCGGGATTCTGAAAAATCTTACGTATAAAAAAAATGCCCGGCCTTAAACAGCCGGGCATACACAACCTTTTTCGATTTGTTCAATTACGTATCCGATTTATGATATGCTTATAGCTAACGGTGACTTTTCCAGGGCTTCCTCTTTTTTGGGAAGGATCACTTCCAAAATCCCGTTTTTGAATTTTGCATTGATCTTTTCTGCATCTACTGATTCCGGTATGTTGAACTGTTTTTCCACATCCGATGCTCTAAATTCCCGCTGCAGATAATGGCTTTCATCCTGATTCTTTTTGTTCTGTTCTTTTGCAGCTTTTACAGAAAGTAGATTTTTATGGTAATTCATCGAAACTTCATTTTTCGTGAATCCGGGAAGCATCAGCTCAATTCTGAAGTCCTTTTCCGTTTCAGAAATGTTGGTTGCAACCCGATGGCTGCAATCACAGGCATGGGTATCGTTCATTAATAAACCGTCGAATAAATCATCAACGAGATCTCTGGTAACACGGTAATGCGGATTTTCAAATTTTACTAAATTCATAACGTTTCCTCCTGTTTTATTTCTTTCATTTATTTATTTATTTCAAACTCCCTTCCCCTCTATCAAAACCAATACCGTGTATGAAAAACCGGGGAACTCTATCCTCAAAAGAACATTGTTCCGCCATATTGACCGTCTAATCCAAAATTATATGCCATTATTGCATATTGTAGACATATGTAGTTATTTGTATTTGAAAATTAAATAGACCCCGGATGAATTGATCACGACCCATCCTCTCCATGAAGGAGAGCTAGGGAGGAAGGGTATTCCCTCACTGCGCGGCAGACAGGTGTATGATCCTTTTGAAACAGGCAGGGATGATCATAAGAAACGGGCATGGTTACTATTCACCCCCAGGGCAATCATTGACCCTGATCCCGATGGCTATCGGGACTATTTCCATGTTATACCTTAGTTATTTACCACTTAAATCATATGAATGATTATTTTTACAAAAAATGAAGGCTATGAGGATAGACATTATTACGGTACTTCCTGAAATACTTGAAAGTCCATTTCGTTATTCCATTCTTAAGAGGGCGCAGGAAAAGGGGTTGGCAGAGATTCACCTGCACAATCTGCGGGATTTTTCAGCGGACAAGCATAGGCGGGTAGATGATTATTCTTTTGGCAAGGGGGCCGGAATGGTTATGGCTATCCAGCCCATTGAAAAAGCCATAACCCATTTGCTTTCCCAACGCACCTACGATGAGATTATTTATACGGCACCTGACGGGGTACTTTTCACCCAGAAAGAAGCCAACATACTGTCGTTGAAGGAAAATATCATCATTCTTTGCGGGCACTATAAGGGAATTGACCAGCGAATCCGGGAGACGCTAATCACCCGGGAAATATCGATCGGGGATTATGTGCTGACCGGGGGGGAACTGGCAGCTGCCGTCATGGCGGATGCTATTGTCAGGCTCATTCCGGGAGTGCTCTCGGATGAAACATCAGCCCTGACCGACTCGTTCCAGGACAATCTCCTCAGTCCGCCGGTTTATACACGGCCTGCCGAATACAAAGGGCTGAAAGTACCGGAAATCCTAAGAAGCGGGAACGACAAACGGGTGGATGAATGGAACCATGAACAGGCCCTGGAACGCACCAAAAAACTTCGCCCGGATCTGTATCATAACTATATAAAAAACAGAGACTAACTCCAAAAAAACCGTGTTACCGGGAGTAATCCGGGAAAAGCATATACAAAAGCAGCCGGCATCCGAAGCCCCAATCCACAGCCTTTTACAGCTTCAGAATTTTACATGTTTGTATTTCACTGCAATCGGAGAGCCTTACAACATAAATCCCGGGTGATAAGCCGGATATATCGTATACCTTATTCAACTCCACTTTCCGGCTTCCTACGGGTATTCCGTTCATATTGAACAACTCCAGATCTTTAAATCTTCCGGGGGTGGTAAGCCGGAATGAATGACGTACCGGATTGGGAAAAACTGAAACGGGTTTTTTATAGTCCACCAGCGGGGCAGTGCTGATAAAAATTTCGTCCATTTTGATCTCTGAAAAAATAACATTCCCATGGGAAATACCCATATCAAAGACAATTCGTGCATCCGGATCGGTTGCCTTACTCTCAAAAATATAGGCATACTCTTTTAAGGAATCCGAAAGGGGTATGTGGTTGTAATCGCTGTAGGCAGACCAGGGAGATGAGGTTATTCCGGTGTAGGCAGTTAAGGTTGTTGGTTCTGAAGCCCTGGCGGTAAAGGAAACCCTGTATTTTTTCTCTTCATCCAGAGCAATGTTTCTTCTAACAAGCTGGACATGCCATGTTTCATCGCCTCCCCGGGTGATGGAAACGATCAGCTCTGCATTGCCGGTTTGCATCTGAGCAGAAGCGGTTCCCTGGGTAAACAGGCTCCAGCTGTCGGTTCCTGAACAGAAATCGGAACGGTAAACCGGATTCGTTTCGTATTCAAAAGCATCGCCGATTTCATTGTAAAGCAATGCATTGACTAATGGCTGCAGGTAGGTTTTCGTTTGGGGGTTATATATTCCGAAACCGGCACAGAATTCCCAGTAAGCCCAGCTCCAGTCAAGCGATTCGAAATACCTGGCCAGAAAAGTGGTCCATCGTACGCGGGAGTCGATGTCTGCTTTTTCGTAAGCGCCAAATTCTCCTATATGAATGGGGATGTTTTCTTTTTTACTGATTTCCTGCAGGGGAGCAAAATCCTGCCGTACCGCATTTCGTTCGGTCTCCGTATCCATCCATTGGGTTCCCAGCCATTCCTCCGAACCTTCTGACCAGCTGGCTCCCTGATGGGTGAAATGAAATGGATTGTAATAATGAATGGTAAGGATCAAATTGGGATCATCGGGAATGGTAAGCCTGGATAAACCTCCGAGTCCTCCCCATTCAGCAGTTCCAATAACCACAGTCCTTTCAGGATTGGTCTGCCGTATCGTCTCCAGAGCATCCGCCAGGAAGACATTCCATTTCTCCGCGTCGAGTTGGTCGTGAGGTTCATTCAGGATCTCAAAAAGAAGGTTGTCGGGGTACTCCCGGAAAAATCCGGCGATTTGTTCCCACATAGCCAGAAAGCGTTCTTTCTGAGCATCCGGGTCAGCATAAAGTGATTCATGGTGGTGCATGTTGATTATGGCATATAACCCATTTGCAAGCGCTGAATCAACAACTTGTTGGATCCTGCTAAGAAAAGACGGGTAAATCGTATAAGGGGGAGATAACAGACTTCTTGCCTCCGGTTCCCAGCGAATGGGGATCCGTATATGGCTGAATCCCAGATCAGCAATTAAACCTGTATATTCCGGCTGCCACGGATTTCCCCAGGCGGTTTCCGAAGGGGCTTCAAACATATTGCCGTAATTAATGCCCCGTCCCAGTTTTTGATTGATCTCAAATGCTTTTTCTCTCTGCGAATAAACACACAAAGGAAGAAGCATACATCCGATCCATAGCATTTTTCTCATATTCATACATTTAATTTTTGGATATTTGATATTGGATATTGGATATTGGATATTGGTTGCTGGTTCCCGGCTCCCGGCTCCTAGTTTTATTAAGATATGAATATCTAAAGATCTGATTGATTGGCTCGTAGCTCGAGACTCGCAACTTGAGACTAGCAACTCGCAACTCATCAAAGTATTATACTGCTTCAATGGTTGAAGGTGGTTTTGTTGCGATGTTGTAAGTTACGCTGACGATACCCGGCACATCGCGGATGATTTCCTGCGCCATTTTTTCCAGTTTTTCGTAGGGCAATCGGGTTGGGGAAGCGGTTCTGGCGTCGATGCTGTCCCAGCAGCGGATCTCTATTTGCTGTCCGAAGTCGCGTTTTCCATCGCGCATGCCTGTCACGCGGTCATCATGCAGGATGCCCATATACTGAAAAGCCTTCGTATCTTTGAGGTTACGTTCCACCACCACGGTTGCTTTGCGCACGGTATCGAGTTTCCCGGCCGTCACTTCACCGATGATGCGAGCTGCCAGCGCAGGTCCCGGGAAGGGAATCCGGTTGAAGAGTGCTTCGGGAAGTCCCAGAGCACGCCCCACAGCTCTGACGCCGTCTTTTCTCAGCTGAATCAGCGGTTCCAGGATGCGGTAGCCGAAGGCTTCCTGCGGATCAATGCCCAGTTGTTCAAATACGTTATGCTGCCTTTTGACGCCTGCCACGGTTTCGTCAATATCGGTAAGGATGGTCCCCTGAAGGAGAAAAGTTGCTCCGCTCTCCTGGACAATGCGGCCAAACACATGGCGGTAAAAAGTCTGGGTTATGGCTTCGCGTTTTTCTTCCGGATCAGTAATTCCTCTTAGCGCTTCAAGAAACTCGTTGCGGGCATCCACAATGTCGATCGAAACCCCCAGTTTCTCAAAGAAGCCCGCTACCTCTGCGGGTTCTCCTTCGCGCATGAGACCATTGTCAATAAATACGGTTTTCAGACGTTTGCCCAGGGCCTGGTGCCCCAACATAGTCACCACCGAAGAATCCACACCCCCCGAAAGGGCATTGATGGCGACCCCCTCCCCTACGGCTTGCTGAATTTCGTTGACTTGTTGCTGAATGAATTCGGCAGGATCCAATTCCTGCATGGTAATTTCACGTTTCATCATACTGTTTTTTTGTGAGGGAAAGATAGAAAATTTTGGGCGGATTTCATCGCCTTGAGGAAGGTCCCTATGGTTGGAAACAGGTTGATCAGGGGAGAGAGCAGAGCTTTTTACTTAGCTGATGTGAAGTTTAGCGCATTTTTCTTCTATGTTGCATTTTTTACAAATTATTGCTAATTTGCCTGAAGATTAATAAAAAAAACCCCATGACACACTTGCCCCTGATACAATTGATTCCTGATATTCGTTTTAATGAAAAAATCATCCGGATTGAATTTGCGTATAACCGGGCCCTGATTGAAAAGGTTAAGCAGTTGCCGGGGGCCAGGTGGAGTGCCAGCAAAAGATGCTGGTATGTTGCAAGGGAGAAGTTTACATTAAACGATCTGTTTAAAGCTGTCAGGGGGGCAGCTTTTATCGATTATTCGCCATTGAGAAATAAATCAAATATTGCTGCAGGCGATAATCAGCTTCGCCATAAAAGATTATTTCCAAATAAAACAATAGCCTTACCCAAAGGTTATCTCGAACGGTTGCAACAAGAACGATATAGCATAAACACCATTAATATATACACCCATTATTTTAAAGATTTTGTCGCTGAATTTTCAGACAGAGAATTGCCGAAAATTACAAAAGAAGAGATCAATGCTTATATTTTAAAACTAATAAAAGAAAAGAACATTTCACCTTCGCAACAAAACCAAAGAATTAATGCCATTAAATTCTACTATGAGAAAGTGTTGGGGAGGGGAAAAGAATATTATGATATAGGCAGGCCGCGAAAAGAAAGGAAATTACCCGATGTTCTAAGCAAGGAAGAAATCAGGTTGATGATAGATGTAACAAGGAACCTAAAACATAAATTTTTAATTTCACTCATTTATTCCTGTGGGTTAAGACGAAGTGAAGCCAGGCAAATGAAACCTGAAGATATCGATACCAAACGCATGCTCATAAAAGTCAAAGGAGCAAAGGGAAAAAAGGATCGCTATGTACAACTGGCAAAAAACACATTGAATTGTTACTTTGCCTACCTGAAAGAGTACCCGGTTAAACAATGGCTTTTTGAAGGCAGAGGAGGAAAACAATACAGTGTTGAAAGCATTTACAATGTTATTAAGGATAAGGCTTTGGTGGCCGGAATTAAAAAACGCGTATATCCCCACATTCTTCGTCATAGTTTTGCAACGCATTGTCTTGAACAGGGAATAGATTTAAGATATATACAAGAATGGCTGGGTCATGAAAGTTCGAAAACCACGGAAATTTATACTCATGTATCGAAAATAGATTTTAACAAATTCAATAATCCGCTGGATGAAATGTTTTCTGACATGCAATAGTAAAAGAACTAATGATTTTTCCCAAATAATGGAAATATATGTACTTTTAGATAGTAAAAGTATAAGTAATAATTATACACAACGTTACAAGCAAGCCTGAGAAAAAAGACAGCGACATGAAAATTGACAAGACGACATATAAAGACATAAAAGAAAGAATAATCGGAATGACTGCCGACCACACCAGCCGACCTGATAAAGTTTTATTTTTTGCCGACCCACATTTTTTTAAAACAATTTTAGCCAGCCGCACAAATGGCACATTTGGTTTTTCCCGACACACAAGCCAACCCTTCGCAAAACCAAAAGAGCCATTTTTTGTCAACGTACTGAAGAATTTCAACGCATCAATAAAATAACATTTTAAAATATGAAAAAAGCAATTGGTATAGACCTTGGAACCAGTAATTCGGTAATAGCTTTCAAAGACACTGGAGTTAAAATTATCCGCAACAAAGAAAACGAAGAACTAACACGTTCTTGTATCGGACTTAGAAAAGAAGAAATTTTGGTTGGCAGGACTGCTTATCAATTATTAAAGACAGACCCAATAAACACTATTCTTTCTGTAAAAAGACTAATGGGCGGTGCAATCAAAGACAAAATGGTGCAGGATATGATTGAAAGTCCATATTACAAATTCGGAATAACATCTTTGAAAGGTGGAACTGACGATGCTGTTGCTATTATTCTTGCAGGGAAACAATACACCCCTGAACAGTTGAGTTCAGAGATTTTAAAGAAACTTAAAAAAGATGCGGAAGAAAAATTTGGTGATGAAGTTACACACGCAGTGATTACAGTTCCTGCATACTTTACGGAAAAACAGAAAAATGCTACACGCATTGCGGCACAACTTGCAGGGTTGAAAGTTCAAAAATTATTAGCCGAACCAACGGCTGCCGCCATTGCTTACGGTGTGGACAATTTGAAAGCGGGCGATGCAAAAACTGTTTTGATATATGATTTTGGAGGTGGAACTTTTGACCTTTCCATTCTAAACATTGTGGACGGTCAATATATGGAAGCTGGCACAGGTGGTGACCGTTGGCTTGGGGGCGATGATTTGGACAGGGCTTTGCAAACACATATTCTCAAACGTATTTCACAAGATTACAACATTTCAGACATTGATACCCTAATTGAAAATTTAGACCAGAAAAAAAGATTTCAATTTGATGCACAGTTCAGAGATAATGTTGAAAGCATCAAAATACAACTTAGTTCTTCTTTAAACGCACAACTGATAATGGACGGCTTTGAAGATGAAAACGGAGAATGGATTGATTTTGACCTTACCATTACAAGAAATGAATTTGAAAATTTAGCAAAGCCATTTATTGAAAGAAGCATTGAACTAATTGAAAATTTACTTAAAGAAGTTGGTTACGACATTTCAATGATTGATAATATTTTGTTAGTTGGTGGAACATCTTGTATTCCGTTGATTAAACAAATGCTTTCTCAAAAATACGGAAGTGAAAAAATAAAGATTTCTGAAAAGCCAATGCTAGCAATTGCAGAAGGTGCAGGAATTTTATCCCATAGATTAGGAGATGAATACGAACCGCCTGTAAATGGTGAAATTGCCATTGCTGAAATATCATACAGCACAAACCATAACTATTTTATTGAGTTAAAAGACGATTACGATAGAATAATTGAAAAGCAAATGCCACTTCCCTGCAATGTTTTGAGAAACTACAAAACAACTGTAAACAATCAGAAGGTTGTTAAGGTTGGGATATACGCTGATGTTGAAGGTGGAGAAAAAGAAAAACAAACAATGGGATTTTTTACCATTGAAGAAGATTTGCCAACAGGTAGTGATATTGTTTTGGATTTTACTTTGGGAATTGATGAAGTTTTTGAGGTAAAGGCATATCCAAAAACAAACAAAGCAAAGAGCAAAAGCATTGTTCTAGCGAGAGGCAACAAAGATTCCAAAACACTTGATTTCTTGTCAAATTCATTAGAAAAAATATTGAGTAGCAATTTCACTGAAGCACAAAGAGATTATTTTTTCAAATCTGCAAAAAAAGAAATTGAGCAAATCAACAATCTTGGAATTGACAACTACGATTCTGAAAAATGGGACGAAATAGGAACAACTATTTTCACATCATTTGAGCAAGCAGAAAATGTTACGGATTCTGTTGATGAAGACCAATTAGCAATAATTTTTGCTTCAATCTTAATTGAAGAATATCCTGATTTAATAGGTTCAGAAGATGCTAACAGAATGAGGTCATTATTAGCACAAGTTAAAAATGATGATGACCCTTTGCAAAAAATTCAAGCACTCCAAAAACTGAAAACAGCAACAGACGAATACCCTGTTTTGATTACACTATTTACCATAAAAATGACGTCTGATAGTGCAGCAAAAGAAAATCCGAGCGATGCACATAGATTATTACAAATGCACGATCAAATTGTAAATCATTTTAAAAACCGAAGAAAAGACCAAGCCTTAGCCTTGCTTAATGAAGCAATTGAATTAAGAGATAAATATAATTCAGGCGGTTTGGATTTGGGAGGAAGCATTCACTTAGGAAGATAACACATTATGAGTAATAATTGCCCAATTTGCAACAAAGCGGGACTGCCCGACTATACAAAAAACAATGTGATTTGTCCGCAATGTAATTCTGACTTAAAAGCGTTTATGCTTTTAAATTCCATTTCACAGCCACAAAAATCCAAAATCGGAAAGTATATGATTATTGGCGTTTCCGTGCTATCAATCGCATTTTTAGGATTGTTCCTAAAATCAAATTCAGATAAAACGGAATTGATTACTACAAATCATTCTTTGAATGACAGCATTGTCAAATTGCAAGTTGCGGTTGTTATAAACCAAGAAGAAACCGAACTGCAACCAATCGCAGAAATCCAAGAAGTTACGATAAAGTACGTTGTCAAAAAAGGAGATTATCCATACAAAATTGCAGAGTTCTTTTACAATGACGGGAGTAAATACAAACAAATTGAAGAAGACAATGACTTAAAACATCCATACACTTTAAAAGTTGGACAAATTCTAACTATTAAACTTTCGCAGGAATTATGGAAATAATTATCGTTTTAATAATAGTTGCTATTGTCGGGTATCTCATTTATCTGTCTTTACCCAACACCAAATTTGAAAAGGCACAAAATTTTTTCAATGCCAAAAATTATGTTCAGGCGATTAATATCCTGAATGTAATTTTTGAGAAGCACGTTGATGCACCTGCAAAACTTGCAGAATGTAAATTGAATTTAGGGAAACAAGCATCAGCAAAACCCGAGAAAGTAAAATTTTTTAATGAAGTTGTTGAAATAAGAAAACGAATTAGCAAGTCGGAATCTATTACAAAGTTTGAAGGCATTGAAGCCAAGGCACTTTTTGAAATTGCTAGAATTCAATACGAAGAAACCAAAGGAGATATTGACAAACTAAATCAGAATATCAAATTTATTGACACAGCTAATAAAAAAGGATCTGAATCAGATTTTAGTTCATTAAAGAAAAAACATTTTTACGATTTATCAGACAGCCATTTCAAAAAAGCAACCGATAAAGAGAAGTCGGACAAACTTTCGGAAGCTATTCAAAACTACTATACGGGAAAGGATTACGCTGAAAAATCGGACAACAAAACAGTTCAAAACAACTCTGCTACACGAATTGCGATTTGCCAACTTAAACGTAACGACAAAATCAATTTAGATAATATTTCTGAAATTAAAAATTCGGATAAAAGCTATCAAAAAGAATTTTATTACAGATATGCTATTCAACTTTTAAAGAACAAAGAATATGCAGAAGCAGAAAAAGTTATTACATCTAATTTGAATTTTCAATCTTCCGACATAGAAAAACTTTATGAAATCATAAAAGCCGAAAAGAACAATAATACAGTCAAAAAAATTGAAGAAATCAATACTTCTATTGAGCAACTTCAAAAGAAATCTTTAGCGACAGAAGAATTAAAAGCATTTTATGACAGTCTTGACAAAACAATAAATGATGTAAAAGTTTTAGACAAACAAGTTTCAGACAAAATATTAGCATTAAAACCAACTTTGTTTAATCGTTTACTTACACATTACATTTCCGAAGAACAATTTGGAAATGCAATAAGCATTATTCAGAAATACCCGAAATTTTGGGAAAGTCCTGAATTGATGAAAAACCTGGGTATTTGTTGTTATGGCTACACTTCAATAGAATTATTGACAGAACAGAATTACCAAACAGTTATTTCGGCCTGGCTTACTTCAGTGTTTTCGGACAGCGTAATTTTAAAATCATTAGACGATACTACTTGGGACGACAATTATAATTTCACATTAGTAGAAGCAATCGGTTCAAATTATTCACAACACGAAGAAACACCTGACAACGTAAATTACGATAAAATTTCTGATAACAACATTTCAATAGGTGCAACACAAAAAGAACTTTTACAACAATTTGAAACCATTATTCATAAAAAAATTCAAGATGCCAACTTATCCAAATTGGTAAATGATTTTTACGACAAAGAAAAAGAAGCATTAGAAAAAGTTATTTCGGTAATTGAAAAAGACATTTTCTTTGCTACGCCTCACTTTGCCAAACAAAACGGATTTAATAATGAAATCATTGAAGAATTAGACAACGACTATCATAATTATTATAATGAAGAAGCATTAGAAGCAGGCGTTCCTTACATTAAAAATTCAAATTCAACGGTTGTCTATCAATATTTCTACGCAAACGATTTGATTGACAAAGTAAAAGCTGCAATCAATAGTGAAAATTCTATTGCTATAAAAAATCTAAACACAAAAGAAAATAAACAATTGATAGAAAAGTTTGATAGCATTAGCGAGTTAGCAGAAGATAAACTTTTCAATTCTATCTCAAACAAGATTTCAGAAGATGATGAAAATGAAAAACTAATTCCTGTGATGGAAGAATGTATTTTGTTTTCAAGCCAAAATGCAAAACTAAAACATCAATATTCCAATTATGTAGCAAACTATTGTATTTCCAAAGTCAATGAAAACGAAATAGACAATTTCAAAGCATTGTCTTTGATGAAAGGTGCTTACTTGCGTTCGCCCAATAATCCGAAAATCGTAAAAAACTTTATTACATTGATAAGATTTAATCTTATGGATATTCTTAACGACAGAACAAGGAAAATCAATGAGATATACACCATTCTTGATTGGGTTAAGAAAAACAATATGTCGCAGACATACAAACAAAACAGCAATGAATTAAGCACTGCAAGACGAGAAATTTTGCAGCAACTCAAAAAAGCAGGTGCTGATATTTCCTTATTTGACGAGGGTACCTTTTCATCAATACTTTCAGGACATACTTTAAATTCACAAGGTCTAAAGATGAAAAAAGTATTGACCTATCTGAAAGAATTGGGGAATGAACAAGAATCTTCAGATCCGTTAGACCAAGTAAGGCGTTTACGCCAACAATTTAATTTAGATGATGATTTACCTTTTTAAACAATCAAATCAATGAAAAATCCATATACTATTTTAGGTGTAAATCAAAATGCGGACAAGGCTGAAATTTTGAAAGCTCAAATGTTGGCAATGAAGAAAAAGGAATTTCCCTTGCAAGAAATAGCTATTGCAGCAAAACAACTTCTTGACCCTGCAAAAAGATTAGCAGCTGATTTTATGTTTCCTGCAAAAATCAAAGTAAAAAGAATACAACCGATTCAAAGTACATTGACACACCAAGAAATTAATGTTAATGATTTGAATGAAAATGCATTTAATTCATTAAAGTAAAGAGCTATGAAAGAATCAGTAACTGAACTTGAACAGCTAATAGTTCAAAGTTTAAAATCAACCAATCTTTTAAAAAATGAAGTTGAGCGAAAAGAAAACGAAAAACACGATTTATTAAAAGATATCTCTATCAGCATTATTGACATTCTTGATTCCTTTGAAAGAATTGAAGATAGCTTGATTGAAAAGGAATATCACAAGATTGATGAAGTGAACAAAACGGTTAGCAGATACAAAACTATTCAAAAGAAACTTTTGGGATTATTACAAAAACACGGCGTTACAAAAATTAATTTTCCTGATAATCGTTTAATTGTTGGACTTTGCGAAGTTGTAGAAACTGAAGCAGACAGTAATAGAAAGAATGACGAAATAATCTCTGTGATAAGAAACGGATATATCAGAGGAAATGAACTAATCAGACCAGCACAAATTATTGTAGTGAAAAACTGATGGACAAAATTATTAAAATAGGTTTAGCAATTTTATTCTTTCTCTTTCTGGCAGATATGACCTACGGATATTATCAGTTTGTAAGATTCATTGGGTTGGTTGGCTTTGCAATTCTTGCGTATCAAGCCAATCAACGAAACAATCAGACAGAAGCAATTATTTGTGGTGCATTAGCACTACTATTTCAGCCATTTTTCAAAATTTCATTAGGAAAAGAACTTTGGAATGTTATTGATGTGGTTGTTGGTATCGGTTTATTAGTTTCAATATTTTTCACAAATAAGCTATCGTATGAAAAATAAAATACTCATAGGAATTGTTGTATTGTTGGCATTGCTTCTAGTGTCAGTAAGACTTATTTTCAAAAATAAATTTGAAGAGTTTAAAGTATCGGTTCAGATGTATGAAAAAGAGCAGTTCGCATATTTTGAACAAGAAAAAGAAAAAAAGATTGCTCAACTTTCAAATGAAGGCTTGACACAACTTTTCAACGAATATTTTGAAGAAAGCAAATCTATAATTGTAAAAGATACAATATTTTCCTTTTTGTATTTGAGTGAAAGCGTAAAATACAAAATGGGACGATTAGATTATCTTGACTGTTTGCATCAAAAGTGCATTGTAGTAAAACAAAATGAAACAGCACAGAAACAAATCACCTTAAAAGAAAAAGATCTTGAAAAGAAATTTGGTAGCACATTTACATCTTGGTATTCGAAATTAAAAGATGAAAAACTATTGCAAAAAACGAGTAGTTTAGGAAACTGTTCAGATTTTTATTCTGACTTATACGAAATTTCTTATGACGAGGACGCTTGGACTGAGTTTGAAAATTTTTTAACTACTTACGATAGTGAAATAAAAGCAGCAGAAACTCAAAGCAAACAAGCAGAAACACAATTCTCAAATAATGTTTCATCAACAAAAAGAAGTCTTAAAAGTGATGTTATAAATTACTTTGAAACAAGTCTCTCAAATAATAAATCTAAAATTCTTTCAACTGAAACAGAGAGTAAATCATTTAACTCACCCACACTTGGAATAATAACTTACAGCATAACAAAAACAAGTTTTAATAAGCAAGTTTTTCAAAGTGTAGCTGATGATGCTTTTGAAGAACAATGGAAATCCAATTCTTTAAGCACAGGGGCAATGCCTTATGCTTCTTGCTACGGTTCAAGTAATTCTTGTGGTGGTTGGGGTTGTTCACAAATAAAAGTAATAACAGGAGGAAGTGGAGATGTTTTGGTTTCAATTAAAAACAACAGCGGACGAGTAGTAAGACACGCCTATATCAAGGGCGGTTATTCATACACATTTAATGTTTCAGACGGCAGTTACCAAGTCTTCTTCTACTCGGGAACTGGCTGGAATCCTAACAAACAAATGCCATCATCTTCGTGCAATTATTTAAAAGGAGGTTTCGTATCAAATGAGAGTGTAACAAAGGACAATTACATTACTCTCTATAATCAGATAATGACTTATGAACTTATTCTTCAACAACAAGGAAATTTCAGCACAAAACCAAGTTCAAAAAATGAAGCATTCTAAACAGCCAACCCAAAAAGCATACACATTTACAAGCCACACAAGCCTTGACACATACCAAAGCTTGCAAAAGAGTATGCTTTTCCCGACCCTGAGAAAAAACAAAAAATCTCCCCCCTTAAAGAAAAATAAAACTTTGCCGACACACAACCCGACTGAAATAAATCTAATGACAGAAACATTTGAAATACAGAAAGGTATGTCGCTTGACAAGAAAGAAGGCCAGCTTGTAACATGCGGTATATTTTATTGCCGAGTTAGTGCTGAAATTAAGGTCTGTGGCTCGCTTAAACCTTCATCGTGGCTTGTCAGTGACGTGCTCCGAAATCGGCAACAAAAACATACCGCTATCCGTTGTACACCATTTAAAAAATGACGCATTTCATAAATATATTAATACTGATTATTGTGATTTCTAGTTGTCAAATAGACAAAAAGAATTCATTGGATTTATGTGAGCAAGAGTTAAATCTGATAAAAGGTAATTCAACCTTGACTGTTGAGTATGATTTTAACCTTGACAAACAAAAACAATTTGAGAATTTCCAATCTCAGATAGATATAAATATTTGTAATGGAGTTTTTCCATTAAATGGCAGATTTTGCACTTCGACTTCAGACACTATTAATGTTTTAATTTTTGCCGAGAGATTTTGTGAGAATGACACAACAAACAACAGTGAAATTCTTTGCTTTTTGACAAGGTCATTAAAAATCCAAATTGATTCAACCTCAAAAATAAGAGTTGAAGATGAGATAGTTCCAAAAGATAGTTTGTCTGATTTTATTGCACATAGAGCAGAGGAATTTTTCATCAAAAATGAATTTGAGTACGCTATATTTGACCTTGAATCAGATAAAAACACATTGACCTATCTGAAAAAGTATGTTTTTGAAAGAGTTGTTGACGGATATTTGTTAGCAGCGGAGAAGTATTCCATTAGGCTTTTTAATAAAAATATTTGTGAGCTTAATAATGACGAGATTCTAGAAATAACAAGAAATTTTAGACTTGTAATTGGAGTGAGCGATGATGTGCCAAAACCACCACCACCACCTCCTCCTCCGAAATACTTGATTGATGAATAAAATAAAATGTATAAATAAAAACGGTGTACAATAAATAGGACTCTGAGCGGCGCGCAGCGCCAAGCGATGAGTCCATGTTGAACTACACCTGCCGGATTCAGGGCTATGTGCTTAATGACGATTTTAAGATTTTTTGAAGAAAAATAATTGA
>CAYPAW010000031.1:0-7572 GCA_964408795.1 uncultured Mariniphaga sp. | reverse complement strand
ATCCAAATCCCGAAATATGCAAAAATATTACCCTGTTCCGAAATTTGTCTCTTTTAACTTTTTAATTTTGAGTAAAATTAAGTTTGTGAATTAATCAGGTTAGGTTTGGTTCAACAACTTGTATATTCCTCGTTTCTGGGTGGTAGTGGAAATGATGCAACATGGTGGCTCGACAACAGGGCTGTGGATGAAATCGGAAATATCTGCCTGGCGATAGACACCGATTCAAAAGATTTCCCTGTCACCGAAGATGCATACCATACAACATACAATGGTGGGAACCAATGGGGCATGGATGACATCGCTGTGGTGAAGTTCAGTATTGAGAACAATCGTCTTGAGTATTCAGCGTATTTTGGCGGAAGCGGAATGGTTTTGTGCGGTAAAATTGCAGTAGATGACAAAGGTTGTGTATACGTTATTGGGACAACTTACTCAACAGATTTTCCCGTTACACAAGATTCTTTTGATAAGACTTTTAATGGGGGAGAAGGGGACGGACGGGATGATATTTTTGTAGCCAAATTAAATTCTGACGAAAGTGATCTGGTTTATTCCACCTACATTGGTGGTTCAACAACAGAGTAGCACGGAAACAATCTGCTGGTTGACAAAGAAGAATCTGTTTATTTTGCCGCGACAACTGTCTCCCCTTGTTTGTGAATGGACGGGAAAGCAAAAAATTTTTTGATTCTGATCGCTTGAAGAATCAAATTTTATTTTGCTATTTTCGGGCAACTAATGCAAACCGAATGCTAAAAATTATTCTTCTTACTGCTTTCCGAAGTTTATTGAAGTACAAACACATGAGCCTGATCAATCTGTTTGGATTGGTGGTTGGCCTGACTTCTTTTTTGTTTTCTGTATATTACGTTGTTTATGAATATTCATTTGATACTTTTTTTGATCAATCGGAAAATATATACCGCGTCAATTATGAAGCAACCAAACAGGGTGAAATTTTGTACAAAGGAGCCAAATCCCCCCGTGGATTGTTTCATGCGATCAAGGAACAGATTCCTGAAGTGGAAGCCAATGGATGTGCCTATTTTGAGAAATGCCAGGTATTGTTTGAGGATACCTATTATGCCAATCAGGATTTTTTATGGGTTTCTGAAGACTTTGAAAAAGTTTTTCAGCTTGAGATGGTGGAAGGGATTGCCGATTATTCAGCACCCCGTTTGGGGATCATTTCAGAGACGGCTGCCAAAGCGCTTTTCCATGACACGAATCCTGTGGGCCGAATCATGGAAGTAAACGGAGAAATGCCCATTGAAATAACCGGAGTCTTTAAAGACATGCCATCCAATACCCATTTGACGGCTAAGTACTTTGTTTCTTATAAAACCTGGGTGGAAATGGGTATTATGGGAGAAAGAGGCGACTGGAGTGGGGGGTGGTGGAATTATGTGAAACTGAAAAAGGATGCCTCAAAAGAGCAGGCCCTTCAGAAGATGAACGGGTTTATTAAAATGTATATGCCGTTTCTGGCCGATGATCACAGGGAAGCATCGTTCTCGCTGCAACCCCTGAGAGATCTTCATTTTATCCAGGGCATGGAGGGCGAAATGGGTGCAAACACAAAATATTCCTCGTTGATCAACCTGATCATCGTTGCTTTGTTTACCCTGTTTATTGCATGGATGAATTATGTAAACCTTTCCACTGCCCAGGCACAGACACGGTCGTTGCAAATCAGTATGCGTAAACTGGTTGGAGCTTCAAACATCCATGTGTGGCATCAGTCATTGGCTGAAAGCATCATTTTGAATCTTTTTGCTTTGATTCTTTCATTGGGTATTTATCTGATTTTTAAAAATGCATTTACCGATTCGTTTGATATTCCCCTGAATGAAGCCTATATTCCTTTAGGAACTGTTTTGTTGATTCTGCTGGGAATCGTAGCATTGGGAATATTGTTCTCCAGTATTTATTACGGTATCTTTTTATCCCGGATGAATTATAGATCGCAAAAAGAGAAGGTCAAAGGAGGTAAGTTCAAACAAGGTTTGGTCGTGGTGCAAATGGCTTTATCCATTCTTTTTTTGATCAGTACCATGGTGGTTTATAAACAAATTTCATACATGAAAAACAAAGATCTGGGAATTGAACTAAATGGTGTAATCGTGTGTACGGGTCCTGCTTCTTTGAATCCTGATCCTCAGAAAAGGCAAAAATATCAGGCCTTTAAGAATGAGATCCTGAGGTATGCAGAGTTTGAATCTGCCACTTTTAACCTGTTTGTACCCGGAATGGAACCCATTGGCTATTCGCAAAGCGAATTTCATAATCCGGAAAAAGGGGTTCCAACAGGAGCCGTTTTTTACGAAAACAATGCCGACGAAGGATTCTTAAACACCTATAAGATCCGTTTGCTGGCGGGTAATAACTTTGGTATAGCCCGTGAGCAAAATATCCATGATGTCATATTGAACCAAAGCGCTTTGTGGCAACTGGGATTTGAAAATCCGGAAGATGCCATCGGACGATGGATCTTCCGCAGAGGGGATACAACCCGCTATGAGGTCATTGGGGTGGTGAATGATTTTCACAATGAAGGATTGCAAAAACCCATTTACCCCATGGTTTGGAATAATAATTACCCCAGAGAATTCGGTTATTTCCCGATCAGGGTACACACAAAAAATATTCAGGAAACAATCGCTCAATTGAAAACGGTATGGGACAGGCATTACCCGAAAGATGAACTGGTTTATGCCTTGGCCAACCGGCAGTTTAATGAACAATACAAATCGGAAAGCCGGTACAGCAGGTTTTATGTCTGGCTCACTTTTCTTTCCATTGCCATTGCTACCATCGGATTGTATGGCTTGATTGTTTTTTACCTGGAAAAACGAAACAAAGAGATCGGGTTACGCAAAGTGAACGGTGCCACAGTGATGCAGATTGTCGGATTGTTGAACAAAGATTTTCTTGGCTGGATCATCGTTTCGTTCATAGTGGCTACGCCAATTGCCTGGTATGCGATGAATTCATGGTTGAAAAATTATTCCTACAAAACCGATTTGAGTTGGTGGATATTTCTTTTTGCCGGTCTTATCGTTTTTGTAATTGCTCTTTTAACCGTTTCGCTGCAATCGTGGAAAGCAGCTACACAAAATCCGGTGGAGGCACTCCGGTATGAGTGATTTAATCTCGATGCATGTTTTGTAGGTTAACAAAAACCCGATGTAACGCTAAAACCAGCATGCAGGCGTGAAAGAAAGGAATAGAAAAACAAATGCGAAATATTCGATCATTTTATACAGATAAACAGATGTTTAATACTCATTCTTTTCAAATGAAACGACATGATATTTTTAACACTCAAAGAGTATGATTCACCCCGATAGCTATCGGGATGCGAGTTCCATATGATACCTTATAAATTTAATTCTTTAATCATATGAAAACAAAAAACATATTATTGGTTCTTTTTTTCCTGGTTTGTTCCTATGGTGCTTTCGCCCAATTGGATGGCAGGCTGTTCCAGATCGATGTTCCCAATAGCAGTCCGATCCAACTCGAGTTTAAGGATACCCGGTATGTATTGCATACTCCAGACCTGCTGGTCATGGTCAGGGGGTATTACAGCATACAGGGCGATACGGTTACTTTTAACGATTTGGACGGTCCCATGGCATGCAAACCCGGAGAAAAGGGAGTATACCGGTATAAGATAACCCATGGAGAACTGAGGCTGGAACTCATTGATGAAGCCTGCGAAGGTCGCCACCGGATAGCCAGCAATGTATGGAAAGAAGTGGTCCGCAACGACCCGTAACAGATTGGTTCACAAGAGGAAACGGTAATCCTGTAAATCCTGATTCAGGCTAATTTTTTTATGGCTGTTTTTATTCGCTCTATTGTTTCCTTTTTCCCCAGGATCTCGAAAACCACAAACAGGTCGGGGCCCATATTCTGGCCTACCAGGCATAGCCTGAGCGGATTCATGATCGCCCCGAATCCCCACTCTTTTTTATTCATGAAAGCCGAAAACTCCTCTTTGATTGCTTCGGCATTCCAGTTCTCCATGGATTCCAGGAGGGAAACAATTTCAGTTAGTTTTTCCGGGGTTTCTTCTTTCCAGCGTTTTTTCACGGTTTTTTCGTCATAGGAGTCAGGCGCTTCAAAGAAGTAATATCCCTGTTCCCAGAGATCGGATACAAATCCGCACCGTTCTTTGATGAGTGCAATCACTCTCATGATTTTTCCCTCCGGAGCGGAAATACCTTTTTCTATAAGAATGGGTTTAAAAAGCTGAGTCAGTTCGGCATTGGGTTTTTTTTGAAAATACTGTTTGTTAAACCATTTGGCTTTCTCCGGATCGAATCGTGATCCTGCTTTTATGATTCGTTCCAGTGAGAAGGCATTTATCAGTTCTTCCAGGGTAAAGATTTCCTGATCGGTTCCGGGGTTCCATCCCAGGAATGCCAGGAGGTTGATGCATGCTTCCGGGAAGTATCCGTCTTCTTTATAGTTTCTTACGGTTTTTTTGTTTTCGGGATCAATCCATGGGAGAGGAAACACCGGGAAGCCCATTTTATCCCCATCGCGTTTGCTGAGTTTTCCTTTGCCGGTAGGTTTCAGGGTGAGGGGCATGTGGGCAAACCGGGGTTTGGTATCTTCCCATCCCAGGGCCCGGTATAACAAGACGTGAAGGGGCAGGGAAGGCAGCCATTCTTCCCCGCGTATCACATGGCTGATCTCCATCAGGTGATCATCCACAACATTGGCCAGGTGGTAGGTAGGCATTCCGTCCGATTTAAAGATCACCTTGTCATCCAGTTCTTTGGTGTGAAAAGAGACCTGTCCCCTGATCAGATCTGTTTCTGTAACCAGGGTGTTCTCCGGCATGGTAAAGCGAACGACATAAGGGACTCCTGAATCCATGTTGGTTCTTACTTCTTCTTCGGTAAGGGTCAGTGAATTGTTCAGGTTCTTGCGTGTTTCTGTTCCATAGGAGAAGAACCGGTTGTTCTTTTCGGCTTCTGTACGCAGGGCATTCAGCTCTTCCGGGGTGTCGAATGCATAATAGGCCCATCCTGCATCAATGAGCTGGTCTGCATATTGCTTATAGAGACTTTTCCGGTCACTTTGACGATAGGGTCCGTAATTCCCCCCAAAACCGGGTCCTTCATCCGGAAGAAGGCCGCACCATCGCAGACTGTCAATAATATACTCTTCAGCTCCCGGCACATAGCGGGTTTGATCGGTATCTTCTATCCGGAGGATAAAGTCCCCTTTGTTCTTTCTGGCAAAGAGAAAATTAAACAAGGCCGTACGCAATCCTCCGATGTGTAACGGACCAGTCGGACTGGGTGCAAACCGGACCCGTATTCTGCGTTCACTCATGTTTTCCTATTTTATATGGTTGGTGCAAAGATAGTTTTTGATTATCATTCAGGAAAAGATTCTGCCTGCTGATCGTTGTTTGTTGTTCCTTACAATGGTATTTTTTTTACATTTGTTTAGAATTAAACCCTTTATCAGGATGAGCAGAAAAAGCAAATTCACCATTGCCTTAACGCAGCTTCAATTGAATAATTCTCCGGAATTAAACCGGGAGAAATGTGTCAAGTGGGTCAAAAAAGCCGCTGCTCAGGGAGCACAAATTGTGTGTCTGCCGGAATTATATAGTTCGCCGTATTTTTGCCAGGAGGAGGACATCCGTCATTTCTCACTGGCTGAACCTTTGTATGATACTTCTTTTCATATTTTCAGTACCCTGGCAAAAGAGTTGAAAGTGGTTATCATGGTTCCTTTTTTTGAGAAGCGGGCTGCAGGGATTTATCACAACAGCGTTTATATTATCGATGCCGGTGGAGAATTGGGTGGTCTTTACCGGAAAATGCACATTCCCGATGATCCCTCTTATTATGAAAAATTCTATTTCACTCCCGGTGATTTGGGCTTTAAAACGGTTCACACACAATTCGGGGAAATAGGACCTCTGATTTGCTGGGATCAATGGTATCCTGAGGCAGCCCGATTGACGGCCTTGCAGGGTGCGGAAGTTCTGTTCTATCCAACGGCCATTGGGTGGCTTCCCCATGAGAAAGAAAAGCATGGCGCCATACAGTTTAATGCCTGGATGAATGTGATGAGGGGTCATGCCGTTGCCAATGGTATTTATGTGGCCGCAGTAAACCGAACCGGACTGGAAAAGCCGGCATCCGACCAGCCAGGAATCGAGTTCTGGGGATCTTCCTTTATTTCAGGACCTCAGGGGGAAATCCTGGCCCAGGCATCTCCGGATAAAGAAGAAATTGTCATGGCGGAAGTTGACCGGGATCATATGGATTGTGTCCGGCAAAGCTGGCCCTTTTACCGCGACCGACGGATTGATGCTTACGGGGATATCACAAAACGGGCAATCGACTAACAGCTATGGAAAAAATCCAGCGCAGGCTCCCAGCAGAGTTCGAAACCCATAAAGCCATTCTTCTTGCATTTCCTTACGAAGGCGCCGATTGGCCGGGGAAATACGGCGCCGTACAGTGGGCTTTGGTGGAATTCATAAAAAAAATAACCCTTTTTGAATCCCTGATCCTGATGGTAAAATCGGAGCAACACAGGGAAAAAGTTGAAAAAAAGCTTCGTCAGGCACATGTCAACCAGAATAAGATTGAATTTATTTACCTGAAAACCAACCGATGTTGGATGCGCGACTCAGGTCCCATTGTTGTAAAACAATCCTGCGGAACCAGCGAAGCGTTGCATTTTGATTTCAATGGATGGGCCAAGTATGCCAACTACCGCAAGGATAGAATGGTTCCCCCAATGGTGGCCGGATACCTGAACATTCCAGCAACCCGGGTACTCTATAATAACAGACATGTGGTACTTGAAGGAGGAGCAATGGATGTAAATGGAAACGGTACGTTGATCACCACCGAAGAGTGCTTGCTTGATCCGGAAATTCAGATTCGCAATCCGGGATTTACCCGTGAAGATTACGAAAGAATTTTTCAGGAATACCTCGGCATTACTCATTCCATCTGGCTGGGAAAAGGCATCGAGGGCGACGATACCCATGGACATATTGATGACATCTGCCGGTTTGTTAATCCCGATACGGTGGTTCTATGCCAGGAGACCCAAAAAAACGACAGGAACCACCAACGAATGGAAGATAACCTCAAACGGTTAAAAAATGCGCGTCTTGAAAATGGGAAATCTCTGAATATTGCAGTGATCCCGCTTCCTTCGCGTCTCGATTTTGATGGAATGCGGTTACCTGCCAGCTATGCGAATTTTCTGATCCTGAATAAAGCCGTTTTGGTACCGGTGTTTAACGATGTTCATGATTTCAGGGCGCTGCGTATTATCAAAGAACTTTTTCCCCAAAGAGAAGTGCTGGGTATATATGCGGGAGACCTTGTGTGGGGCCTGGGGACCCTGCACTGCCTTAGCCGGGAAATACCGGTTTGAACTCCCCCTTCCCAAAGAATGTGAATCGTCACCCTTTTTTAGCCCGAATAATTCATGAATTATTCCTGTCTCCGACAGCGACTAAGATTCAGTAAAACTTTCTTCCAACGTTTAACTTCATCTAAGTCGGGGTTAACC
>CAYPAW010000030.1:0-24665 GCA_964408795.1 uncultured Mariniphaga sp. | reverse complement strand
TTGCGTGAACCCTTTTTACGCAGAGGTCCCTATTTAACGCTTTCCTTTTGCCGATCGATATTCGTTAATTTCCCATTTTCACCTGGCTGTTGATTTTGTCATTTTTTGCCTGGTCGGTGAATTTCATGGAATAGATCATCGCTTCCACCTGGCGCAGGAAATTGCGTTTTTTTTCACCGGGTGCATACACAAAACCTTCGGCAATGACTACACGCTGGTTGGCGGCATCCAGTTCAGCAATCATGACAAACGGGCCTCCCATAAAGTCGTTTTCGGTATTCCACAGCCCTCTCATTTCAGCCGCATAATTGCCGTTGTGTTCAAATACCTGGAAGACCGGTTCAAGACGCATCTCAGTCGACATGTAAGAACCATCCGTAGGACCGGGTACATTTTCTCTCAAAAGCTGGTTGCGTTTGTAGATCAGATAATCCGGGGTGAAAATGCTGTCGGAGGTGTATTTCACGGAATAGATAAAAATACCCTGTGTGATATCCGGTGTATCGAACCGGTACCAGATGAAATCATCCGTTTCCACAGCCAGTTTAAAGCCGGGTGCACAATACAGGGTAATATCAAATTTTTCTTGTAGCTTATTGAGTACCCCCTTGTCATGGATTCTTCGGTACGAGGTCTGTAGCCGCTCTTTTTCGGCTTGTAGAAAATAGGAAATCATCTTGCCGGAATTTTCAGTAACCAGGTTGTTGAATTCCTGCATACTTTTTGCCCGGATCTCAACGGTAGCCTGGGGATGTGCCCATACATCGTCTTTGAAAAATACCCCCGAGGTTTCAATCCTGCTTTCAATGTGGGTCATGACGATGTTTCGGGTTGTTTTGAAGATGTTCTCAAAGGCATTGTGGGGAATGTGTATCAGGTTAAAGAGTGGTTCATCCTGGGGGAGAGATAACTGGGGCTGCCCCAGGTTTTTTTTCAATGCCTCCCCGGGCGTGGAATCCCAAAGGTTGTTGGCCATAACCACAACCATTTCCCCTGCATTGCCGGTAATGCTTTTTTTAATGCCCTGGCTGGATTTATGGCTACAGGAAAACAGCAATATTCCTGATATGATACCCATCAGTACGTGTAAAAATGTGCGTTTCATGTTTTTTATTTTTAATCCTACAATGTATCTTTCCGGATCTGTAGTCATCAGATTCCGAATTTTTTTGTTGTGTTGGAACCGATTCTAATGCCCGTTTGCAGAACTACAAAAATCTTACCATAAATAGGAAATAAAATCCCGCATTCACTCCTTTGATCCGATAGGTTGTAAGGATGTGAATGCGGGATTCAACACGTTAAAGAATTTGTATCCGGAATTAACTTTCTATTTTTTCCGGATTTTTTTCCTGATCATCCTTGGAATCTTCCTTGGTGGCGTTTTTAAATTCTTTCATTCCTTTTCCGAGCCCCTTCATTAATTCAGGAATTTTACGGCCTCCAAAAAGGAGTAATACAATGATGAGGATAACTATTATTTCCTGTGGTCCGATAAATCCTGCAATTACAAACAGATTCATATTTTTTGTTTTAAGTTGATGTATACAAAAATAGCATTTTTTAAATACAATACCTTACCGGAACAGTTTAATAATATCATTGGCATTCGCATAAAACACCAGGATGAGTAGAATGATCATTCCTGTAATTTGGGCATATTCCAGGAATTTTTCATTGGGTTTGCGTCCGGAAATCATCTCATAGAGGGTGAACAAGACATGTCCCCCATCGAGAGCAGGTATGGGGAGCAGGTTCATGATGGCCAGGATAATGGAAATAAAAGCGGTCATGGTCCAGAAGGATTGCCAATCCCAATATCCGGGGAAGATACTGCCTATGGTGATAAATCCTCCCAGTGATTCATAGGCTTTGGTCTCGGGTTTGAAGAACAGTTTAAATTGTTTCAGGTAGTTTTGTGTGATCTCAACACCCCGTCTGATTCCTGCCGGGAAAGATTCCGGAAAACTGTATCGAATGGTTTTCAATTGAAATCCGGCCTCTTCGTTCAGCGTATGGTAAAACCCTATTTCCCCTTCCGGGGTAACCGCTACAGGAAGGGTTAGGGATTGGCCCTTGCGAAGGACTTCAATCCGCACTGTTTCCCCTTTTCGGGATTCGAGGTATTCAGAAAACTGGTCATAAAAGGTGAAACTACGATCATCTACCGAGACAATTTTGTCTCCTTCTTCCAGTCCGGCCTTTTGGGCCGGGGAGTCTTTTACGATCCTGTTGACTTGTATATTGAAGAGGTATCTGGGACTTATCACTGCTTTGCTTTTCAGAAGCACAGCAATATCCGAGTCGGTAATTTCCAGGTCAATCTGTTCCCCATTCCGTTCAATCTGAATGGATTTGATATCCTCCAGTAGAAGGGTAGGGATGATTTTGTCAAAATCCTCAATGAATTTTCCTCCCACAGTAAGTATTTTATCTCCCGTTTGGAGTCCGATTTTTTCACCGGCTTGTTCCACGACAACACCATATTTCACTTCGCTGGTTGGCAGGTAGGTTTCACCCCATGCATACGCGATTCCGATATAAATCAGCAAAGCAAAAATAAAATTCATCAGGACGCCTCCCAACATGATCAGCAATCGTTGCCAGGCTGGCTTGGCACGAAATTCATAAGGTTTAGGAGGTTGTTTCATGGCTTCTTTGTCCATGGATTCGTCAATCATTCCTGCGATTTTTACATATCCCCCCAGGGGTAGCCAGCCGATACCATATTCGGTTTCTCCTTTCTTTACTTTAAAGAGGGAAAACCACGGATTAAAAAACAGATAAAATTTTTCGACACGTGTCTTGAAAATACGGGCAAGAAGAAAATGCCCGAATTCGTGCAGAATTACCAGTATGGATAAACTCAGCAGGAGTTGTGCCGTTTTGATCAATATCGCTTCCATTTCCTTCTTTCTCTGTTATTTTCTGTTTTTTACCAACAATTTTGTGATCCTTCTTGATTCATCGTTCGACTCAATGATGTCCTCCAGGTCGGGATGTTCTATGAAGAATGATTTTTGCATTGCATTCTCCACGAGCCCGGGCATATCCAGAAACTCGATTTTTCCTTCCAAAAAAGCATTCACAACCACCTCATTGGCAGCATTCAGAATGCAGGGCATGTTTCCTCCCCTTTCAAGGGCTTCAAAAGAAAGTGCAAGGTTACGAAAAATTTTTGTATCCGGTAGCTCAAAGGTTAACTTCGGGTAATCGGTAAAATGCATCCGGGGAAAATCCGAAGGGTATCTTTGCGGGTAACTCAGCGCATATTGAATGGGTAGTTTCATGTCGGGAAGGCCCATCTGGGCTTTCATAGATCCATCGGTAAACTGAACGATCGAATGGATGATGGATTGAGGGTGTACGAGGATCTCAATTTTATCGGAAGGCAATCCAAACAGCCAGTGGGCCTCAATCATTTCAAAACCTTTGTTGATGAGGGATGCCGAGTCAATGGTAATTTTGGGTCCCATATTCCAGTTTGGATGATTCAGGGCATCTTCCCAGGTCACTTTTTCAAGCTCCTTCCGGGTTTTTCCCCGGAAAGGTCCTCCCGAGCAGGTCAGATAGATCTTCTCCACCGGATTCATGGATTCACCTACCAGACATTGAAAAATGGCGGAGTGTTCCGAATCAACCGGAAGAATATGAATTCCCTTTTCAGTAGCAAGTTTCGTGATAAGATGACCGGCAGCCACCAGGGTTTCCTTATTGGCCAGGGCAATATCTTTCCCGGCATTGATTGCATGGTAGGTGGGGACCAACCCCGAGTATCCTACCATAGCCGTTAGCACCATGTCGATGGTATCCATTTGAACCACCTGGTTTAGCGCTTCTTTTCCGGTATAGACCTTAATGGGTTCCTTCTCCAAAAGCTTGCTGACCCGGGGGTATTTCTTTTCGTTTGCAATAACCACTGCATTGGGTTTGAATTTCCTGGCCTGGGCAACCAGCAGATCAGCGTTGTTGTTGGCTGTCAGCACTTCAACCTGAAAACGGTCGGGGTATGTTTCAATCACCTGAAGTGCCTGGGATCCGATAGATCCTGTTGATCCGAGGATCGCTAGGTTTTTTTTTATCCTGCTCCTGTCCATGGACTAAAAATCAATATACAGTTCGGGATCGAGAGCCACTCCGTTGTGCCAAAGTTCAAAATGCAAATGAGGACCGGTTGAAAACTCTCCGGAATTACCTATGATGGCTATGGCTTCGCCGGCTTTGACTTTATCTCCTTCATTTTTCAGCAGTTCAGCATTGTGTTTATACACCGAAACCAGGTTGTTGTCATGCTGAATATACAGGACGTATCCTGTTTCAAGGGTCCATCCGGAAAAGAGAATGGTTCCATCCAGCGTGCTCTTTATAAGTGCGTTGGCACTGCTTACCAGGTCAATCCCGTTGTGATCAGCCGTTGATTTGAACGTATTGGATATCATACCTCGTACCGGAGTAAAAAAATGTATTTTCGAAAGATCGGTACTTCGGATTCCCGAAGGCTGTACCGAGAGACTCAATTGCTCCTCGAGTATTTTATCCCGGAAAACAGAGTCATGATTGTAGTCCTGAAAAGCAATCTCCCCGGGGTGAACTCCCGTATCTCCTTCCTGTATGCTGCTGACAGGAGTGCCTCCTTCAATAATGGTTTTTATATTTTGAAAAAAAACATCCCGCATTTGTAATTCATTTTCCAGGGAATCAACCATGATTTTATTCCGGATCAGCATTTGCCGGTATTCTTTTTTCGGATACCCCGGTATGTATTCTTTTAAAGGAGTAACCACAATAAGAAGAATAACCAAAGCCACTAAAAAAGCAGTAGACAGGCTGGTAATCGTAAATACTTTCAACCGGGATAATTTTATGCTCCAAACGGATTGAAAGGTAGTATCGTTATAAATGATTAAACGATAACGGTTTCGAAGTTTCTCAACAAACCTCTTTTTCTTTTTTTTGCTCACGCTCTTAGCCATATTCAGAAACGCAAATTTAGCAAGTTTTGCTAACATTTGGGATCCCGTCGGGAATTATCTGAAACGGGTGGATTCGGGATTCCCTCTCTTTTATGGAAATGAATCCCTCCGGGAAAGACTGGATATGGATAAAGATTATATTGAAAGTTCCTTGGAAAATATATATTTGTAGTTCAAAAATTTTAAAAGCCAATTGGATGAAACGTTTTATTTTATTGTCTTTCGTGTTTTTTATGTTGTTCGGAGTATCCCGTGCTGACGAAGGGATGTGGTTGCCATCACTTATACACAAGCTGAATATCAGGGAGATGCAACAGATGGGATGCAGACTGACAGCAGATGAGATTTATAACATCAACCATGCCAGCCTGAAAGATGCCATTGTTGCTTTGGATCATGGTTCCTGTACCGCTGAGATTATTTCGGCAGAAGGCTTGCTTCTAACCAATCATCATTGTGGTTTTGGGGATATCCAGGAACATTCAACGGTAGAAAATGATTATCTGAAAGAGGGTTTCTGGGCAAAGAACCACGAAGAGGAATTGCCCAATCCCGGGAAAACAGTTTCCTTTCTCATCCGTGTGGAGGATGTAACCGACAGGGTATTATCGACATTGAGTGATACCATGAATTACCAGGAAAGGAATATGCAGATTAGGAAAATATCCAACGAAATTTCTGAAGAAGCGACCAAAGACACCCATTACGAAGGACGTGTGCAGAGCTTATACAATGATAATCAATATTATCTTTTTGTATACGAGACCTATAAGGATGTACGTTTGGTAGGTTGTCCCCCGAAATCCATCGGGAAGTTTGGCGGGGATACCGATAACTGGATGTGGCCCCGTCATACCGGTGATTTTTGTTTGTTTCGTGTATATACCGGACCGGATGGGAAACCGGCTGAGTACAGCGAAGAGAATATCCCGCTTCAGCCCAGACATTTCTTGCCTGTGTCCATTAAGGGTGTGGGAAAAGGGGACTTTGCCATGATCCTGGGATATCCGGGTAGTACCAACCGGTATAAAACTTCCACCGGCGTGGAATATACCATGAAGGTTACCAATCCCATACGCGTAGAAGTCAGAAAGGAAAAACTGGATATCATCAATGATTATATGCGCACAAGCCCGGCAGCCCGTATCCAGTATTCAGCAAAATATGCCGGCAGTTCCAATTATTACAAATACAGCATCGGTCAGAATAAAGGACTCAAAAACCTGCATGTGGTGGAAAAAAAGAAAGCCCTGGAAAACGAATTCACCAACTGGGTCAATGAAAATACCCAAAGAAAGGAAAAATACGGGGAAGCCTTACCGATGATTCAAGAGGGATATGGCGATCTGTCGGACGATATTGCCCGGGAATATATGATGGAAGCCCTGATACGGGGACCTGAAATATTCATGGTTGCCCGGCAGCTAAGCACGTTGGAAAGATTCTTGCAGAATCCGGACAAAGAAAACAGTCCCCTCGAAGGAATTACCGGAAGTCTGAAGAACAACCTTGACAGGTTTTTTAAGGATTATCATCCAGAGACCGATCAGAAAATAGTTGCTGCCTTGACGGAACGGTACCATGAAAATGTAGCTCCTGAGTACCATCCCTCTTTTTTTAAAAAAATTGAAAAACGATATAAGGGGGATTTTGAGAAATTTGCTGAAAAGATGTTTTCAAAAACCATACTGGACGATCCATCGGAAATGGAGGAGTTTCTTGCAGATCCCAAATTGAGAACACTCAAAAAAGACGAGGTTTTCCAGGCTGCAAAATCCATCTTTACAACCTACGAAAAGGTTGCAACCCAGGCTCTGGAATCGCAGCCCCTCCTTGAGGAGGGAAGACGTTTGTTTGTGGCCGGATTGATGGAAATGGAAGAAGACAGGATTTTCTATCCGGATGCCAACTCAACCATGCGCCTGACTTACGGGCAGGTGCTCGATTATGTTCCGCGGGATGGGGTGCTCTACAACCATTATACCACCATCCGGGGGTACCTGGAAAAAGAGATTCCCGGAGACGATGAGTTTCATGTTCCATCCAAAATGAAGGAACTGATTCTGGAGGAAGATTACGGTCGGTATGCGGATGAGGATGGAACCATCCACACCTGTTTTCTCACCAACAACGATATTACCGGGGGCAATTCGGGAAGCCCGGTGATGAATGCCAACGGAGAATTGATCGGAATTGCCTTCGACGGGAACTGGGAAGCCATGAGCGGCGACCTGGCTTTCGAACCGGAACTCCAGCGGTGCATCAGCGTGGATATCCGTTTTGTGCTGTGGATCATTGATAAATATGCCGGGGCCTCACACCTGATTGATGAAATGACAATCGTGGAATAAAAAGTATTCCCCTAACCCTACTTCCGCAGAGACGAAATACTTTTTTATTTCCGGATTGCCAGAGAATGGGTGCGGAAAACCGATTCCTGAAGGAATGGGTAGTTCCCGGGACAAATCGGAGAAGAACATCCTGTTATTCCAGGTCACATAAAGAGCAACAGGCTAATGGCCATAACCGCCATTCCGGCAATTAGACCGCCGATTGCCAGATGATGTTCCCCATACTCTTCTGCTGTGGGAAGCAATTCATCCAGTGAGATATATACCATTATTCCGGCTACCCCGGCAAAGATAACCCCAAAGGTGGAATCATTGAAAATGCTTCGTAAAATAAAGTACCCGATTATGGCTCCAACAGGCTCTGCCAGTCCGGATAAAAAGGATAACCAAAAGGCTTTTTTCCGATTGTTTGTGGCATAATAAATGGGTACCGAAACAGCAATTCCTTCGGGGATATTATGGATGGCAATGGCAACGGCAATGCTTATACCGAGGGCCTGATCGGTTAAGGCGCTCATAAAGGTAGCCAATCCTTCCGGAAAGTTGTGAATGGCAATCGCCAGGGCTGAGAACAAACCCATGCGAAGCAGTTTTTTATTGTTTGCGGGATTTAAATTCTTTATATCCAGATTTTTTATTTCATGGGGATTCTCAAAAGAGGGAATGAGTTTATCAATAATGGCAATTAATGCTATGCCGGAAAAAAAGGCAATCACGGTATAAATATTTCCTGCTTTGAGTCCGTATGCACTGCTCAATGATTCCTTGGCTTTCACAAAAATTTCAACCATCGATACATACACCATGACGCCTGCTGAAAAACCCAGGGAAGCGGCCAGGAATTTCGGATTGAATTTCTTGGATAATAAGGACATGATACTGCCAATGCCGGTAGATATACCAGCAAACACAGTTAACCCCAGGGCAAAGAAAATATTTTCAGAGGTCATAATTTCTCTTTTGCATGTTTGCAAGTCTGTTTTTAGCTTCTTCCCGGGTAGATACGAAATGGATCCTACCCATTCTGTTGCTCTCAAGAATAAAATCCTGTAGGCTTTTGCTTGTATATTTTGAAAAATCACCTACAATAGCGAGTTCGACGTTATAGTTCGAGAATTTCTGAAGAATCTCCCCTGCCATTCCGGTTTTCAGATCAAAGAATTCGGGAGCAAGATGGAGGGTCCGGATCATGATCTTTCGGGCTCCCTGGTAGGTGCAATTTGCCATTAAGTCCAGAGCATCCTGAGTTTCTTTGATCAGCATACGATCAGAGATTACTTCAGCTACATTGGTTTTGTTTATGGGAAATACATGAATCTGCATCGTATGATAACGGTTGTGTTTACCTGGGTAAAATTAATTATTTTCCAGGGGATTCATTGCATTTGTCTGAATTTTCCTTGTGGGAAAAGCGAAACACCGGGATATCGGAATTCATTTCATTGTTTTGGATAGGGGGAATGGCCTGTTTTTTGGTTCCTGCCGGTTTGTTTTTTTCGATATTAAGCACCTACTTTGTAGCGATTACCACAAAAGTATCATGGCTGCACCAAAAATAACCATTTATACCGATGGAGCTGCAAGGGGAAATCCCGGACCCGGAGGATATGGGATTGTTCTTTTATCGGGGCATCACCGGAAGGAACTTTCGCAGGGATACCGTCTCACCACCAACAACCGGATGGAATTGCTGGCTGTCATTGTAGCCCTTGAAGCGTTGAAGATTTCCGGTTGTGAGGTGGTTGTTTATACCGACTCGAGATACGTTGCAGATGCCATTGAAAAGGGCTGGATCTGGAACTGGGTGAAAAAGCGTTTCAAAGGGAAAAAAAATCAGGACCTCTGGATGCGCTTTCTGGAGGTCTATAAAAAACACCATGTTCGTTTTGTATGGGTCAAAGGGCATGCAGCGAATCCACTCAATGAACGGTGCGATCGGCTGGCTGTGGAAGCCTCGATGCAACCGGATCTTCCGGAGGATAAAGGGTTTCAATCCTCAGCGAAAAATCCCTCAGAGTGACGGTTTCCGATGGTGTGATTCTCAATGAACGGGGTACACAAACGACTAATCAAACAGTTCCGGTTGATGGTTCAGCATCCGGAAAGATCTCCGGTGGTAAGGACTGATTCCCTTTTCCTGTATGGCTTTCCTGTGTGCCAGGGTGGGGTACCCTTTGTTTTGTTTCCAGTGAAACGCCGGAAACTCATAGTGAATTTTTTGCATGTATTCATCACGCCACGTTTTGGCCAGTATGGAAGCAGCGGCTATGGATCGATAGATCCCATCGCCTTTGATAATGCAGGTGAAGGGCATAAGGGTTTCAGGCCGGAACCGGTTGCCATCAATCAGAAGATGTTCCGGTTGTACCTGAAGTTTCTGAATAGCCCTGTTCATCGCTTTAAAGGACGCATTCAGGATATTCAGGCGGTCGATTTCCCGATTTGAGGCCATGGAAACTGCCCATGCCAGAGCTTCTTCTTCAATGATCTTCCGCAGGATTTCACGGTTTCTCTGTGTAAGCTTTTTCGAATCGTTCAAGAGGGGATGATCAAACTCCGGAGGTAGTATCACCGCTGCAGCTACCACAGGACCGGCCAAACACCCGCGACCCGCCTCATCGCACCCCGCTTCCATCCTGTCTTTCACTAAAAATGGCAGTAACCTACTCATTCATTCATCTTATTATTCAGTTTATTGCTTTTTCCAAACACAACCAGAGTTTCCGGGCTGTTTCCTCCCAGCTGAATTTTTCTTTTTGACGGAATCCTTTTTTTATCAGGTCATCCCGGATGTTTTGATTTTCAGCCACAGCAATCATTGCATCCGTGATTTGGTCTGTTTGATTCGGATCTGCATACAGAACAGCGTTGCCCCCCACTTCGGGAAGAGAAGTTGTACTGGAACAGATGACCGGAGTTCCGGTGCTCATGGATTCAACCACGGGAATTCCGAAGCCTTCAAAGAAAGGAACAAAAACCAGTGCGAGCGCAGCTCCAAGTATCTGGTGCAATTCTTTTGTAGATACGCGGCCGGTAAAGAGGACATCTTCCCTGAATTGCATGTTTTTATAGGTATGATAGATTTCTCCGGTTTTGAACATATTGCCCCCAACAATCAACAGTTTGCATTCTTTCTTATCCCTGCTTCGAAAGGCATCAAAAGCTTTCAGCAGGCCTTTGATGTTTTTTCGCGGGTGAAGAGCGCCAACATACAAAAAGTATTCCTTTCCCTGGCTGTACTTCCCGCGCGTGGTTTTCTGTGCTTCCCCTGTTGTTGGAGTAAAGATGGGATTGATGCCGTCGTATACCACATCAATTTTATTCCGGTTCACATGAAAAGAAGAGGCAATGTCTTCTTTGGAGTAGCAGGAAACAGTAGCAATCCGCCGGGCTTTCACAGCGAATTTCGGGAAATACCGGTTGTAATATCGGGAAGTAAGCCATGGCAGGTCGCCGGGACGATGAACGAAGTTAATGTCGTGAATTACCGGTACCTGCGGAACATCGGTTCGTAAGGAGAGATACCCATCGGGTGAAATAAAAACATCGGCTTTGAATTTTTTTAGAATACGCGGTATTTGATATTCAAACCAAAAATACCAGAGAAAAGGATGACGAGTAGGAGGAGGTACAACCACCGGCAGGATGTTATTCGAAAAAATAAAACCAGAAGAATAAGGACGGTCAAAGATGAAAACAAACTGATGTTCAGGATGATCCCGGGTAATCCGTTTCAGGGTTTCCAGCGTAAACCAACCGATTCCCTCCAGTTTGTCCTGTAAAAGCAAACGGGTATTTATAGCTACAACCATAAAAACAGATTCAAGCAATTATTCAGTAAATGTAAGAAGTCTGGCTAAAAAAGTATTACTTTTAACCATGGATTTCATCTGACAAAAGGGTTTATTTTGAAAAGAATCAGATGCCTGCCAGACGGCAAACAAGCTTTTTCGGCAGACAAGGGAACTCCAGGAGTGATGATTGTTTTGTTGATGGCATGATTTTTCATGCCCCATGAATTTACAACTTGTAAAGAAAGGATTTTGAAAAGGAAGTTTGTTACCAATCTGATATTGCTGCTTTTCCTCAACATTCTGATAAAACCATTTTGGATTTTTGGTATTGACCGGACGGTTCAGAACACCGTAGGCGACCAGAGTTATGGACTCTATTTTGCCTTGCTCAATTTTTCCATGCTCTTGAATATTTTGCTTGATGTGGGCATCACCAACTACAACAACCGGAATATTTCCCGTCATAATTTTCTTATAACCAAGCATTTGTCTAATATTGTCGGGTTAAAATTTGTCCTTGCAGGGTTTTATGCCGTGGTGTGCCTTGTGGTAGCGTTGATCATCGGGTATGACAAGGTTCAGTTCCACCTCCTTTTCTTTTTAATCTTCAATCAGTTTCTTCTGTCCTTTACTCTTTATCTGCGCTCCAACATCAGTGCGTTACAGTTTTTCCGGACCGACAGTTTGATCTCTGTTCTTGACCGCACTTTAATGATTGTGATTTGCGGAGTTCTTCTTTACACGAACATCCTGAATCAAGGGTTTACAATTCAATGGTTTGTTTATGCGCAGACGGTTTCCTATGTATTGACTTCCCTGGTTACCTTTGTGGTGGTATTATCCAAATCGGGAAAAATCTCTATTCATCTGAATCCCACATTTTGCCTGGTTTTTTTAAAGAAGTCGTATCCGTATGCAATACTTATTCTTCTGATGTCTTTTTATAACCGGATTGATTCTGTCTTGATTGAACGGTTGTTACCCGATCCGGTCGGCAAAGAGCAGGCAGGGATTTATGCCCAGGCTTTCAGACTGTTGGATGCAGTATCCAATTTCGGCGTTTTATTCGCCGGTTTGTTGCTGCCTATTTTTGCAAAAATGATCAAAGACCGGGAGCGGATCGGCCCGATAGTTCAGCTTTCCTATTCCCTGATCATTGCGCCAGCTGTGATTATTGCCTTTTCCTGCCTGTTTTATAACGTGGAGATTATGCAGGTTCTTTATAAATCCAATTCGGATGAGTCTGCCAGGATCCTGGGCGTTCTGATGCTCGGACTGCTGGGAATTATGACAACCTACATCTTCGGAACGTTGTTGACTGCCAACGGAAGTTTAAAACAACTGAATATTATGGCATCCCTGGGCATGGTCCTGAATATTCTATTAAACCTTCTTCTTATTCCCCGATTGATGGCCATCGGAGCTGCCTGGGCCAGTTTAACCACCCAGTTTTCTACTGCCATTGCCCAGCTCATCATTGCCCTGGTTGTTTTCAAACTGAAAATTGACTGGAGGTATATCGGACGCATGGTTGTATTCGTCCTTCTGTATACGTTGGTGGGATTTTTATCCCGCCTGACTGGAAACTGGTTGTATGGATTTGCTGCGATGATTGCTACCGGAGTACTCATCGCTTTATTCATAAAATTAATCAATGTCAGGGATTTAATTGGCATCATTTTGTATAACCGATGAAAAAAAATCCCTCCATATCTGAACTTCAGAATTCGGAGAAATATACCTTGTTTGCGGAAATGGATCACCTTCATATCCGGGAATTTGTTCTGGATCAGATCCGGAGTGGAAACAGACTTATGCGTATGTATTGGGTCTATCAGTGTCTGATGATAGGTCTGGGAATTATTTTTATCGGGCTGAGTGTAGTAAAGGCGTTCCGGGGAGAAATAACCGAACTCTGTTATTCGTTGGCTGCCCTGGTTTTTAGCTTTTCCTTTTTGGTTGTTCTTCACGAGTTGCTTCATGGGGTGGCATTTAAAGCGGTGGGAGTTCCCCGCGTGACGTATGGTGCCATTCCCCACAAGTTTATTTTTTATGCCGAGGCTGACCGGTTTGTGTTGAACCACCGGCAATTCAGGATGGTTGCCCTGGCACCCCTGTTGACCATCCAATTGGTTTCATTGGCCGGGATTGCCGTTTTTTTTTCTCATCCGGCCCTCTGGTTTTTTGTGATCGTGATGAGCCTGCACAGCTTGTTTTGCGCAGGAGATATAGCCATGCTTTCATTTATGCAAAGCCCTTCCGGCGAGGTATATACCTACGACAACAAAAAGGAGAAGAAAAGTTATTATTTTCGAAAAAAAACCTGACCTCTGCAAAAACGGATTACCACTCCTCGAGGGGCCATTCAGTAAATTTAGCTACCTCCAGTTTATCTTCCGGAATCAACAATACTTCAAAAGCTGTTGTACTATTTGGTTCCAGAATGCATTCAAACCCAACCATGGTTGTTCCCGGATTTTCCGCATCGTAATCATTCATTGGTGCAGTACTCCATGTTCTCATTGTGAGTTGATCAGGACCTTTCACTTTCAGGTATAGCGATTTCTTGTCTTTCATTAGTCGGGCTCCATTTTCTGTCAGCATCACTTCCGCCGGAGTAACCAGATTCCACCGTACGGTGGTTATTTGCGCCGGTGTTTCGATTTGATCCCGGATTACCACGTAGCTTTCTTTAACCAATGCTATGCCCCGGACTGCCTTTTTTAGTTGTGACCTGTACAGGGTTGAAAGATCCGATATAGCATATCTGAATTCTTCAGCCTCCGAACAGTCGTCGATTTTTGCATACCCGTCAACCCGCTGAAGTTCGTTGTTTACGGTTAATGTACTGTGTGCATAATTGTTGAGCCTGAAGATGGTCCAGCGTTGGGCATCCTGTGCACGGCCGAAAATCGACATTCCTTTTGATTCCAGGGATTCGTAATTTTGGGAACCGAAATCACAGACCCACCGGATGCCATTGGCTTCCATGATGAAAGAACCGATATCCATATGGCCGTGGTTTACCGAGGGTGATCCGGCCTTAAATCCTAAGTACATAGCATCCGGATCACTCCACGAGGTGCGCATGATGCAGACCGGATTTCTCCCCTGAGCAACATAGAATGTGGAGGGAGGTTCATGCAATTCTTCCAGGGGGATGTCTTTCCCCCAAAGGATGGCTGCGGGTAAGATGCGATTTGTGGTAAAATCCGAATAATCGGGTGTTTGCAGATATTTTTTTTCCATCCACAGCAGCGATGGGTCGTTGTTTTTTGCAGCGAACCAGAACATGGCCGGGCTGAAGCTTCCTCCCGGTCCACAGTCACCCCAGTTATAGCTTTTCCCCGAGGGTGCCAGCATGTGTTTCATAAAGTCGGCTGTTTGCATAAATCCCGGAGATTCTGAGAGTCCCCGGTCGGTCCGATAATATTTTTCAACAGCACTTAGAAACAAGACGTTGAATGTTGTTCCGTAATCCCAGTAGGAATACCCTTCGGGATAGGCTCCGTCCGGGCCATAATCAACCATCGCTTTGGGAATGGAACGGAAGGCTCTGTTGATGATGGAATCGGCCAGGGCGGGGTAGTCTTCTCTGACAGCCATCGCACCGAAAGTCATGCCGGCATTGCATACCTGGTTCCAGTTGTGTTCGGCTTCCAGAAACCAGTTGTATTCATCATCCAAGGACGGGTTTAATCCTTTCTCAACGATGGCTTCCCGAATTATGACTTTGGATTCATCCGGGAGTAGGTCATATAACCAGTCGTACCCAATGGCCAGCGCCATGGTCATTTCACCTACATCCAGAAAATGGGATGGATTCCAGTCGGTAAACCCGGAGGCTTTGACCATTTCCTTTACCGCATGTTCTGCATAGCGACGATCGCCGGTCATCCGGTAACCATACGATAAATAAAAGATCCTTCGAAGATATTCCCTTGATGTATGAAGCAACCTTCTTCCGATCTGGATCCGGTCCATGGGTTCCTGTAAAAGGATGTTTTCACATTCATCCATAAGGGCCTGATGCAGTTTTCCCCAGGTTTCACTTTCCGCAATAGCCTGTTGAATGGCCTTCTCTTCACCCCTGAGAAGAAGAATACGGGGATGCCCCGGCTGGCTTTCAGAGCATGAGCTCCCGCATAAAAACAAGCCAATCAGCAAGGTCAGATTAAATAGTCTATTCATCTTTCTTTGTTTTTACCCATTTACAGCAAATATACAAATCGATTCAGATTAACAGGAAAAAAATGCTTTGATCTTCTGGTTTTTAACGGACCGCACAGTTAAAAAACCAGTATCGCTGATGTGTTTTTACCGGGTGCCGAAACAATTTTCAGGCTGCCTCCATGCAATTGCATGATTTGTCTTGCAAGGCTCAGTCCGATACCGGTACCCGATTCTTTTGTTGTGTAAAAAGGAACGAAGATTTTATCCATTAATTCGGGAGATATGCCTGGTCCGTTATCCGTAACGGATAGCTGGGGTCGTCCGTTTTCGTTAATTTTCGCTTCAAGGGTGATTTTTCCCGAGAGAGTATCTCTCAAGGCTTCCGTAGCATTCTTCATCAAGTTGATCAACAACTGGGATACCTGTTTTTTATCGGCCAGGATTTCAAGTTCAGGGGGGTTGACTTTCCATAGAAAGGTGATATCTGCAGGAGTGGATTCATGGCCTACAAGGGTAATGATTTTATCAAATAACTCCCTGAGGACAATGGGTTTTTTATCGGGCTGGGGAAGGTGAGTCAGTTTGCGATACGTTTCAACAAAGCCCATCAGGCCATTCCCCCGATCATTGATCACCTCCAGGCCCTTCATGGTATTGGCGATAGTTTTTTTTTCAGGTTTTTTGCCATTCAGGTTTTTAAAATATCCCAGGAGAGTCTGTGACAGGGAGGTGATGGGAGCCACCGAGTTCATGATTTCGTGGGTCATGACCCGGATCAGCTTCACCCATGATTCCAGTTCCTTGGCTTCCAGTTCATTTTTGATATCCTGGATGGTAACCAGCTGAAGAGTATCCTGGGTTGTTTTGAAAAGGGTTGATTTCAGCGACAATTGAATGGTCTCCTTTCCGTTATAAAAACTTACCAGCTTCCGGTCACCCGGCTTTGCGTTCTTCAGGGCAGAATACACTTTCTGATCAATTCTTTGGATTTGTTCAATGTGGGTCAGGTGTTCATAGTTTAGAAGATTCCTGGAAGCTCTGTTTGCAAGGAAAATAGTCCCTTTATCATTAAATGTAAGGACCCCAAGGGATACCTGTTCAAGGATGGTCTTAAAATATTGCTCCTGTTCCTGAAGTTCAAATTTGATCTTTTTGATCCGTTCGTTTACATTGTTGAGGCTTTTATTCAGTTCCCTCAGCGACCTGTTTCCCGTTTTTTCGGGGAAGTAAAGGGTAAAATCTTCGTTCCGGATGGCTTCGAAAAAGAAAGCAATCTTCCGGTTAGACCGGTTCAAAAAACGAATGAGTTCAATGACCTGAAGAATGAAGATCAGAACAAAAAAAATTGTACCGGTAAATGCTTGCCGGTCAAAGAAAAGCCATCCTGTTAAGAGAGCTGAAAAAGCCATTAGCAGCACCCGGATGATCAGGTTGATATAGAAACTTCGGATGGCCATAGGATGCATTAAAGGTTGTATTTTTTCATTTTGTTGTAGAGGGTCTGACGGGTAATTCCCAGCTGCTCAGCGGTTGCTGACAGGTTAGTCCGGCTTTTTTGTAATACACGGGTGATCATTCTCCGCTCCATTTCTTCGAGGGTTCCTTCAAAGGTTTCATCGGATTCAGGTACAACCGGATTCAGGAAGAAACATTCCGGGGTTAACAACTTAGAATCTGAAAGAATTACGGCTTTCTCCATGGTATGCTGCAGCTCGCGCACATTGCCGGGCCATCGGTAATGGATCAATTTAGATTGAGCCTGAGGGGTCATTGTTAAGTCCGGTTTCCGGTATTTCTGGCGGTAGATATTCAGGAAATATTCGGTGATAGGCATAATATCTTCCTTTCTTTCACATAAAGGAGGAATTTCAAGATGGATGGTGTTGATCCGGTAGAGGAGGTCCTCCCGGAAGGATCCGTTTGCTACCATATGGCCCAGGTTTTGGTTGGTTGCACAAATCAACCGGATATCAACGGGTATGCTTTTGTTGGATCCAAGGGGTACGATGGTTCTGTTTTGAAGAACAGACAGCAATTTAGGTTGTAAATGCATGGGAAGGTTTCCAATTTCATCCAGGAAGAGGGTTCCGCCGCTGGCATTTTCGATTTTCCCGATGCGGTTATTGCGGGCGTCCGTAAAGGATCCTTTGGTATGTCCAAAGAGCTCACTCTCAAAAAGCGTTTCACTAATAGCTCCCATATCCACAGTAACCATCAGCTCTTCGGCTCGTTTGGAATTTCTGTGAATTTCCCTGGCTATAAGTTCTTTGCCGGTTCCGTTATCGCCGGTTATCAGCACGCTGGCATCGGTTTGGGCCACCCTATGGGCAAGGTTCAGCACCTGCTTCATCGGAGGCGATTGGGCAATGATAACCTGGGAATGCCTGCTAATCTCCTGTTTCAGTGCCTGTTCTTTCTGTTTTAATTGCTTGATCTCACGCTTCGATTGCCTAATACGATGTGCATTTCGTAGCGTTGATTTTACTTTTTCGTTGTCCCAGGGTTTGGTAATAAAATCCGTAGCTCCCTGTTTTAAGGCTTTTACCGCAAGTTCCACATCACCATATGCCGTGAGCATCACAACCTGCGTGTCTTTATTGATCTCCTTTATGCGGGATAACCAGTATAACCCTTCATTGCCAGTGTTTACCCCGGCCGAGAAGTTCATGTCCAAAAGAACAATCCCAAAATCATTGGATGCAAGCAACGAAGGCATCAGATTGGGATTGGAGATGGCTTTTATCTGATTAAAATCATCCTGCAGAAGAAGCTCCAGGGCACTTAAAATGCTCTTGTTGTCGTCAACGATGAGAAGATTTCCTTGTTCCATTTGTGAACCTATTTCCTGCTAAAGATAATCTCCCCTGGCTTCTTATCAAAAAATGTGTAAAATTATTTGACAATCTTTGTAAAGAAATTGTACAATATTGGTGAGAAACATAAATAAGTCAATTTTTAGTTATCAGTATTTCAATAGGTTGAAGTAAATGGCATTTTTTTAGTAACCAAATTCCCTGGAATAAGTCTTACAAATAAAAAGATGGCTAAAATTTTTTTTATACTGGGAACCTTCCTGGCGTTATTGGGATTGAGTGCCGGTGCACAAAAGATATGGACCCTGGAAGATTGTGTTCATTATGCGATCAGGCACAATCTGAATATTGAAAACAGGGAACTTCAGAACGCTATAAGCGAAGAAACCTATCATCAATCCATTCGGGAACTGCTTCCCGGGGCTCAGCTGAGTGCCGGAAGTGGATTGAGTTTTGGTAAAACGGTGGATCCCACAACGTATGATTTTGTCAATCAGCAATTTTTTTCAACCAGTTATTCCCTGGGTGCCAGTGTGAGCCTTTTTGATGGTTTTTCACAGGTGAATACGATTTCCTATCATAAACTGAATTACCTGGCGGGGCAGAAGGAAACCGATCAACAAAAAAACGATGTGGCCTTTTTAGTGCTTTCCGATTATTTTGATGCCTTGTTTTACAAAGGATTGCTCGAAATTGCAAGGGAACAGAAAGCCTTATCGGAATTGAATCTGAAAAAAGCCAGGGCTCTGTATGAAACCGGGTTAAACTCCAGGAGCGATTTACTCGAAATGGAATCGCGTATGGCTACGGAGGAGTTAACCGTTATTCAGACTCGAAACTATCTGAATACGGCACTTTTGCAACTTAAACAGCACATGAATTATACCGGAACCGAAGAACTGGTCTTGTCTGAAGATTTTGGGAATGGAGGGGTAGACGGGTTGTTAACCGATGCAAACTCGGTATATCACCAGGCGCTTGTTTCCAATCCGGGATTGAAAGCTGCAGCGTTACAGAAAACCGCGGCCGAAAAGAATGTTTCCATAGCAAAAGGGCATTTGTATCCAAGCCTGAGCATGTCGGGAGGGTATTCATCCAATTATGCCAAATTGAAAGGAAATGAGGCCGCAGAGTCCTTTATGGATCAAATGAGCAACAATGCTTCACAGTATATTTCGTTATCCCTTACCGTTCCTGTTTTTTACCGGTGGAGTTTACGGTCGCAGGTAAAACTAGCCAAGTTGAAACTATCCCAGGCAGAAACTTCCGTGAGCCTCGCTCAACAGCAATTGTATCAGGAAATAGAAAAGAATCACAACGAACTTTCTGCCCTCTCGGCTGAATACGAACAGATGATCAAACAACGCGAAGCTTCAAACATTGCCTACAAGGTTGCAGAGAAAAAACTGGAGCAGGGACTGATTGATCCAATTGATTATTATGATTCAAAAAACCTTATGGCTAAAGCCGAAAGCGATGTATTGAGAACAAAACTTCAGTACGAATTGAAAAAACGTACCATTGATTTCTTTATCGGGATTCCGATTTATAGTGAAAAGTAAAATAGATAGGATAGAGCGATTTTCCCCTTTGAAGGGGCAGGGAGAATGCAAAAATGTCATTCATAAAAACATACACGGATCTCCATAAGGAGATATTTCATGCTATTAAAATTATATATTTTAAGGGTATAGTATGCAACGCACATCCCGATAGCTATCGGGATCGGGAGAACGCGCATGGCTTTAATCATAACCTTGAGTGTAACTATTAACCATGCTCGTTTCATACAGAATAAACCATGAAATAAAATAGAAAGCTTTTGGTTAACAATAAAGTAATAGTAAAAGAGTGAGATATGGGAATGGACAGAAAAATAGAGAAGAAAAAAGGCATACGGCCGAAACATATTGTTTATGCAGTTGCTGGGATTGCTTTTATTCTTCTGCTGGTAAAGATCATTAAGGATTCCAACATTACTACCTATAAAGTGGAAAGGGATAAGATCACCATTGAGGAAGTACAATTCGGAGAGTTTAACGATTACATCCGTACCAACGGAACCGTTGAGCCGATTAGTACGATTTATCTCGATGCAGAAGAGGGAGGCCAGGTAAAAGAATTAATCATTGAAGAAGGTTCCAACGTGAAGGGAGGGGATGTAATATTGGTTCTGGAAAACCGTCAATTGTATCAGGAGATCATGAACAGCGAATCGAATCTAGCACAAAAACAGAATATGCTGCGGCAGACGAGGATCAGCTTTGAAGCAGCCCGCATTGAATCGAAACGTTCACTCCTGAATTCACGGTTTGATATCATAAAGAAAAAAAGGAATTACGAACAGCAAAAAGCGTTGTACAAAGATGAACTGGTGTCGAAAGAGAATTACCTGCAAGCCAAAGAAGACTACGAATATGCCGTTCAGATGCATGGGATCAATAAAATGAGAGCGGAGAATGATTCCATGATCATGGCTACGGAAATGATCCAGTTGGAGCAGGACCTGGAGAAGATGCAGCAAACCCTGGACCTGGTGTATGAGCGACTCGACAACCTGAATGTTAAGGCATCGGTGGATGGACAACTGGGGATGCTGGATGCGGAGATCGGCCAAAGCATAGGAAGAGGACAACGTATCGGACAGATCAATGTGTTGTCCGACTATAAAATAGAAGCACTGATAGATGAACATTATATCGACAGGGTACGGGCCGGATTAAGCGCAACATTCGAAAGACAAAACAGTCTTTTTAACCTGAGAGTAAAAAAAGTATATCCCGATGTCAGGAATTCACAGTTTCAGATCGACCTGGTCTTTACGGATGAACGCCCCGATAACATCCGTACCGGGCAGACTTATTACATAAATCTGCAGTTAGGCCAGCCTGAACAGTCACTCCTGGTCAGCCTGGGAGGGTTCTTTAACAGTACCGGTGGTCAATGGATCTATGTCCTGGATCCATCCGGCGATTTTGCCGTCAAACGGGATATACGCATCGGAAGGAAAAATCCACGATACTACGAAGTACTGGAAGGACTGGAAGAAGGAGAACAGGTGATTACTTCAGGGTATGATTTGTTCGGGGATAATGATAAACTAATCATGCGCTGAAGACGGAGAGCAGAGGGCAAAGAGCAAAGAGCAAAGAGAAAAGAGAAGAAAGAAGTAGGCAACTAAAAAAATAGTTGATCTTGGAATAGTAACCAAATAGGGTATTAAGTTGATTCCTTGCTCTATGCGCCTGGCTCCATGCCCTATGCAAAAACTCGTATTTATGGCACAATTTCGATTTATGGATTTAGACATGTGGGAAGAGTCAATGGAAATAAATGACAGACTTTTTGATTTAGCTGACAAGTTGATTGATGTCAAAAGTTGCAGAGTTGCCGACCAATTACGAAGTGCTTCCCTGAGCATATCAAATAATATGGCGGAAGGTTCCGGTACTTTTTCCGACAAAGATTTTGCTAATTTTCTGAATATAGCGAGAAGGTCGGTTTTTGAAACAATTAACATCTCTTTTGTTGCCTTCCGAAGAAAATTCATTGACGAAGAAGAATTGGAACAAATTTTAAATGATCTCGACTTATTCAGTAGAAAGACACTTTTAAAAAATAACTAAAGGCACTGAGTTGTGTATAGGTGCGCTCCTGGTCCTATGCTCTTTGCTCTCTGCTCTTTGCAAAAAAAGACTATGATAAAAACAGAAAAACTAACAAAAATCTTCCGTACAGAGGAAATTGAAACGTATGCTCTGAACGAAGTCTACATCGAGGTAAAACCCGGTGAGTTTGTAGCGGTCATGGGCCCTTCGGGGTGTGGTAAATCCACGTTGCTGAATATTATCGGATTGCTTGATAATCCCAGCGAAGGAAAATATTTCTTCGACGGCAGGGAAGTTGGTAAATTTAAGGAACGCCAGAGGACACAGCTTCGTAAAGGGAATATCGGATTTGTGTTCCAGAGTTTTAACCTGATTGATGAGTTGACGGTGTATGAAAACGTTGAATTGCCGCTGATTTACCTGAAGTTGAAAGCCAGGGAACGGAAAGAGATGGTGAATACCGTACTCGAACGGATGAAAATCGGGCACCGGGCCAAGCATTTCCCGCAGCAGTTATCCGGGGGCCAACAACAGCGTGTCGCCATCGGGCGTGCTGTGGTTGCCAATCCGAAACTGATCCTGGCCGATGAGCCTACCGGTAACCTTGATTCGAAAAACGGCCTTGAAGTCATGAATCTCTTAACCCAATTAAACAAGGAGGGAACGACCATAATTATGGTGACCCACTCGATGCACGATGCCGGATTTGCCCATCGCATCATCAACCTGTTCGACGGACAGGTGCTGACTGAGAACGTGTCGCAGATGGCAGAGATTCTCTAAGCAAAGAAAGAGCACCTGATCCAATTTGATTAAGAAATACCATCCATGGAGATACGACCCTCAATGAAATGGTATACTACAAAATTAGCCTTGAAAGAAGAAACCCAATAAATCCGAATCGGACCAGTGGTTGTTTATAAGGAATAACACTTGTTAATCCAGTACCTTTGCGTAATGGATGCAATCATCCCTCTATTACGAATTTTCCCCCGGTCATTTTCCCGTTCGTGCAGAATGTCTGTTTTTTTGTATCTTGCAAAAAAAAATACTACATCACACGATTTGTAAACCAAACAAACCTTTGTAATAAACCGTCAATTTTACGCATTATGAAAAATTTCCTTTTTGTTTTCTTTTTTTTCTTTGTTACGGGCGTAATTGCCCAGGAGAAAGCCACGATTCGTATTCAATCCGGTTCCGATGATTTGACGATCAACAAGCACATCTACGGCCATTTTTCGGAGCACCTGGGAAGGTGTATTTACGATGGTTACTGGGTTGATGAAGACATGAATGTTCCCAAAGAGGGACGTATCCGTCTGGATGTTGTTGAGGCGTTGAAGAACATTCAGATACCCAACCTGCGGTGGCCCGGAGGGTGTTTTGCCGACAAGTACCACTGGATGGATGGCATTGGCCCCTATGAAGAGAGACCTACCCTTATTAACAGTACCTGGGGAAATGTAACCGAAGACAACAGTTTTGGTACGCATGAGTTTTTAGCCTTGTGTAATTTATTGGAGACAGAGCCTGTGATCTGCGGTAATGTAGGATCGGGAACCCCCCAGGAGATGTCGAACTGGGTGGAGTACCTGAATTTTGATGGCAAGAGCCCGATGGCCGATTTACGGCGGGAAAACAGGCAGGAAGATCCGTGGAAGGTAACTTTCTTCGGTGTGGGCAACGAAAACTGGGGTTGTGGCGGCAACATGACTCCGGAATATTACTCCGATGTGTACAAGCGATTCAACACCTATATACAGAATTACCCGGATGCACGGGTCAATCGCATTGCCGGAGGAGCCAGCGGAGAGGATTACAACTGGACCGAAGTGTTAATGCGTGAAGTTGGCCCCCGCAGAATGTGGGGTTTATCGCTTCATTATTATACCCGTCCGGGAATGGGAGCCCGACCGGTAAGCCTCGATTATTCCCTGGGACAGGAAAACACCGGCAATTTCAGGTCACGCCGTTTCGGGGGTTTCCCCTTCCGCGGCAGAGGGCTCTCCCGGTCGGCAACCGATTTTGATGAGGAAGGATACTATGCAACCATGCATTCCTGCATGCACATCGATGAAATCATCCAGGGGCATATACGGATCATGGACCAGTATGATCCCTATAAACGCGTGGCTCTGGTCGTCGATGAATGGGGCATCTGGACCGAGGTGGAACCGGGAACCAACCCGTCGTTCCTCTATCAGCAGAACAGCCTGCGGGATGCCTTGATCGCCGGGACACACCTCAATATTTTCAATAATCATTGCGACCGGGTGAAAATGGCCAATCTAGCTCAAACCGTGAATGTTCTTCAGGCAGTCATCCTCACCGAAGGGGAAAAAATGTTGCTGACCCCGACGTACCACGTTTTTGACCTTTATAAGGTTCATCATGACGCTACCTATCTGCCTATTTCGCTGGAAACACCCTTGTATCCATTTGAAGGATATGCCAGCTTGCCTGCTGTTAACGCATCCGCATCACAGGATAACACCGGGACCGTGCACATCACCCTGGTCAACATCGATCCGAACAATAATATACCGGTTGAAGCTTCACTGACCGCCTTGGGAACGGATGTTGAAAAGGTGGAAGGTAAAATATTGACCTCTCCTAACCTTACCGACCATAACACCTTTGACAATCCGGATCGGGTGCAGATTAAAAATTTCGACGGGGCTGAATTACAGGGAGACAACCTGACCCTCACCCTCCCTGCAAAATCGATTGTCATGGTGGAATTAAAATAGCATGAACAAAGAAACTGCTTAGCGTCCGGATGCAAACAGGATTCCATCCCTTTAAAAAGATGGAATCCTGTTTCTAAACTGATTAATTCACAAACTTAATTTTACTCAAAATTAAAAAGTTAAAAGAGACAAATTTCGGAACAGGGTAATATTTTTGCATATTTCGGGATTTGGATATTGTTAATTGAGCCTGTTTTGTT
>CAYPAW010000029.1:0-59262 GCA_964408795.1 uncultured Mariniphaga sp. | reverse complement strand
CCGTTTTGATTTCCGTAAGCTCTCTCGCGCAACATATTCACATATTGCAGGGCAGTTCCCTTATCGCCACCGGAAGCTCCCCGTAAGACAGCCTCAGCATACATCAGATAGGCATCTGCCAGGCGGAACATCGGGAAATCAGTATCGGTATAGGTTACATGAGAACCAGGTGTACCATCCCGGGTAATATTCTTGAACTTGGTAACGGCCCATCCTTCGGTAAACTCAAAAGGATCGGTTATATCCAGGGTCTGCCCGTCGAAATAGAACATCGCCCGGTTATCAATGTACGGTTCCAAAATATACGTAAGATTCTCGGCATCCAGAATGATCAGGTATTTACCGGGTATGGTGATGGGAATATTGGCACCATCCGGTTCGAGAATACCATCCAGTCCGTTATCCCCCAGGTTCAGGGTCCAGCTGTCGTTGGCCCGGAATTTAAACTCCCCGGCGCTGAGCTCCAGCATGACTGACCATACTCCTTCCTCTTCGTTGTATTGCATATTCACATCCGAATCCCATCCGGTGGGAGTAGCACTTCCGATGACTCCCCACTGATCCGGGGTATCGTATTTTTCCAGGGTATAGATATAATCGGGCGTACCCAGATGGAGCTCAAACCGGTATTTTCCGGATTCAGCAATCTGAATATTTCCTCCGCCATATTCCAGGATTCCATCGCCACCATCATCTCCCAGGTTTATATCCCAGGCATCGTTGGCGCGGAATTTCACTTCTCCGGCGGTTAATTCCACAATCACAGACCAGGTTTTTGTTGCCGGGTCGAACTCCATATTGGTGTCGGTATCCCAGCCTCCGGGTGTAGCGTTTCCTATCAAACCCCAGTCGGTTTTTACGGAAGCAACGGTAAAGTCATTCAGGTTGACGTTGATTTTATACATGCCCGCTGTAGGGGCTACCAGGTTTGCGCCGTTTGCTTCCAGGGTACCATCGGCATCGTTATCGCCCCAGTTGACATCCCAATTGGGGCCTTCCGTAAATTTGTATTCCGAGTTATCGCTGGCAAAATAAATGTACCCCTCGTAATTCCCATCGGAGTTCACGGAAGCCAGTTTTGCCACATTTTCATCCCCGGGTGACCAATCGTCACCATAGCCGCTTGCAGACTGGTATCCTCCGGGCACATAAAGGACCGGATAATCGACAGCACTCTTATGCTGCAATGGCCTGATAACCACACTCTTCATGGGCATCTTGACTGATTTCAGGGTTTCCAGGTTATAAAATTTGCCGACAAAGCTTTTCATGGCTCTCAGACCGGCCCAGGGTTCGGTAATCCCAAAGTCTGCTACATTCATGGAACCCCCGACAGAGGCATGAATAATAAAGGTCGTTCCTCCCCAGGTCCGTATTTTATTTCCATCAAAGGCAATGGGGAAAATTACTTCATTCGATGAATGATTATCGGCCAGGAAAAGATGGGAGTATTCGTCTTCCAGGGTATATCCTGCATCAATCACCTTTTTGCTGTAAGACAGGGCTTCCGTATATTTTCCTTCCGCAATATAGACTTCTGCATTGAGGTAGAGTTTGGCCAGCAACATCCAGGCAGCCGCTTTATCAGCCCGGGCATATTCATTGGTCCGGGGTGCCGGGAGTTCCGGTTCTACAGCCAACAATTCCTCTTCTACATAATCATACAGGTCGGCCCGGAGAATCTGTTCCGGGAAGAAGGAACCCACGGCATCTTCCTCCGTAACAAACGGAACATTGCCAAACATATCCAATGCATGGTAATAACTCAAAGCACGCAGAAACCGGGCTTCCGCACGGAATCCCTGTATTTCTTCCTGCTTGGCGGCATCAATTCCCCGCTCGTTCATTTTATCTTCCGTTGTTTCCCGGATAAACTCATTGCACAGGGAAACCTGATAAAAAATACGGTAATACATATTGGCGATAAACTCGTTGTTTGATCCCCAGTCCATTTCAAAATAATCTCTCAGATTTCCGTCGTTCCATCCGAGAATCGCTTCATCGGTAGGTACTTCCTGTGCGTACCAGTAAGCTCTCAGATACTGTCCGAATCCTTCATCCAGCCCGCTCAGGTCATTATCCCCACTGGGTCCCTCCTGTCCCGAAACAGCCAGACCGGCATACAATTTTGCCAATACCTGAATATAGGAATCCGGATCATCGTAAACCGATGCGGAGGTTACCACATCTTCATCCAACGGCAAAGTATCAAGATCGTTTACGCAGGATGTAAATGCTATAAGCAATGCACTTACAACCAACACTATCAATTTATATTTCCTTAACATCATGATCTTCATTTTTAAGATTAATAATCAATACTTACACCCAACATGAATACCGTAGGACGCGGATAGATGTTGTTATCAATTCCGTTTCCCACTTCCGGATCCAATCCTTCGTAGTCGGTAATGACCAGAACATTCTGAGCTGTTCCAAAAACCCGGCAGTTCAGTTTGTCGTTGAAGGCATTTTTGAACGTATACCCCAGGCTGATGTTATCAAGCCTCAGGAAAGAAGCTTCTCTGACAAAGAAGTCGGAGAAATATTTCACATTCTCAAAAGGAGCTTTCTGAATGCTGGTAGAGATATTGCTCAGGGCTCCCGTAGAGTGATACAGGTTGCTGTAGGCAGTCCCGGACCATCGGTTGTTGTAGACATAATTCCCCAGGTTAACCCTTCCGGAGAAGCTAAAATCCCAGTTTCTGTAATTCAACCGTGAAGAGAACCCCATAAACACATCCGGAGCGGCTTTCTTATAGCGATACCGGTCATCGTTGGTGATGACTCCGTCACGGCTGGTATCTTCATACAACCCTTCAATGGGCATCCCATCGGCATCAAAAACCTGCTTATGAACAAAGAAAGAACTTTGCGGATATCCAACACTGTGGATCTGAATGGTATTTCCTACGCCTCCGGAGATCCCGCCTGTCTGCACACCAATATAATTGGGGTCATCGATAGCGGTCAGTCTCGTAATTTCATTTTTATTGTAGGATGCATTGAATCCGATCTCCCAGGAAAGGTCTTTTCTGGAAATGGCGATTGCATTGATAGAAAACTCAATTCCTTTGTTTTCAAGATCTCCCACGTTGGTGAGGATGTAGTTTGTCAGGTTGGTCCCCGCCGGTACCGGTATAAAGTTGATCAGGTCATCGGTTTTCCTCAGATATACATCCAGGGTACCGGTTATCCGGTTGTTCACAAAACCATAATCCAGACCGGCATTGTAGGTAGTGGTTTCCTCCCATTTGATGTTGGCATCGTATCCTTCCGGACGCAAGGTTGTGATGTACTGGTTCCCGAACAAATAGGTAGCCGTAGGTTCACTGTAGGTATAACTGGGCAGGTAAGGATAATCGTTATTGGAAATGTTCTGTTGCCCGGTGATCCCATAACCAAGCCGCAGTTTCAGGTCAGAAACAACATTGCTGCTTCTCAGGAAATTTTCTTCCTTGATTTTCCAGGCAAAAGCTGCCGAGGGGAAGGTACCCCACCGGGTATCCGGAGAAAACCGCGATGAACCATCCTGCCGAATGGTGAAAGTAAGCAGGTACTTGTTCATCAGGCTATAATTTAACCTGCCAAAGAAAGAAACCAGGTAACTTTCTGTTTCATAATCCGTATCTGAGCGGATGACGGTTCCCCGCACATTGGCATTGTAGTTGGTGCCTGCTCTCCAGAAATGCTGCCATGAATAGCCAGCCATTGCATCAATCCGGCTCTCGATAGCATCTATCTCCTTAACATAGTTGAGATAGAAATCCAGCAATTCGTTCTTTTTATCCTGGGTGTAGGTATTGTCGGTTCCTCCGCCATTCACGGCATCGTATCCCCAGGGTGCATTCTCAGGCACAAAAGTATACCCGTCACTGGTCGAATAATCCGCGCCCAGATTCAGGTTGGCCCGAAGTTCCGGGAGAAAATGGAATTTATAATCCACCTGCAGGTTTCCGATTCCCCGGTAGACATTCGACTGGGCATCCTGCATTTCAAGCTGGGCCACAGGATTGGTAACTGCCAGAAAATTGGGCGTTCCGTCTGCATTGGTCCATGTATAGAACCCTCCATAGGGACTTGATTCATCGTAAACCGGCTGAGTCGGATCAAAACTTACAGCCGAGCCAATGGCTCCCTGGTTGGAGAAATTGTTGTGAATATACATTCCTTTAAAATTGGCATTGAGGGTTAGCAATCCGTCAAAAAATGAAGGATTCAGGCCGATGGTCCCGGTATAGCGGTCGAGTCCGGAATATTTCAGGATCCCTTGTTGATTGGTATACCCAACAGAGGCACGAAACGGTTGTTCTTTCACCGATCCGGTAATGCTGATATTATGATCGGTACTGATCGCCTCCCGGTAGATCTGATCCTGCCAGTCCGTATTGGCATCCCCCAACAGGGTGACGGCATTTTTCCCGGCATAGCGGTCGTTGATCAGATCGCGGAATTCATCGGCATCAAAAACGTCCATTTCATCGGTTCGCATGCTTACCGAAACATTCCCGTTATAGGAGATCTTCATGGGTCTTCCTCTCAGTCCCTTTTTGGTCGTAATAATAATCACTCCGTTGGAAGCCCGGGATCCGTAGATCGCCGTTGCTGAGGCATCTTTCAATACCGTGAAGGTTTCGATATCACTGGGGTGTATAGTACTCAGCGGATTCCGCATTCCTGAGATACCATCGTTATCAACCGGCACTCCGTCGATGACAATCAGCGGATCGTTGCTGGCCGAGAGAGATGATCCCCCGCGAATTCGTATCATAGCCCCTTCTCCGGGCGCTCCGCCACCGGTGGTGATCTGAACCCCGGCGATCTTCCCGGATACCAGTTCCTGAGGCGATGTGATCGATCCAACGTTAAAATCATCCGTACTGATAGCCGATACCGAACCGGTTGCATCTTCCTTCTTAACCTGTCCGTATCCGATGACCACAACTTCTTCCAGTTGTTCCGTATCAACTGCCAGCGCAACCGGTATCGTGTTCGCACTTCCAACTTCAATCCGTTGGGTGACATACCCGATGAAAGAAAAAGAAAGCGTCTGGCCCTGTTCAACATTCAGAGAATACTCTCCATCAATGTTCGTAACCGTCCCTGTGGTCGTTCCAACCACCACAATGGAAACTCCAGGCAACGGCTCACCCGTCGATGCATCGGTAACCCTGCCTGTAACTGTCTTTTGTTGTCCATACCCCGGCATAAAACCGAGCATCGCAACAATCAACAGGAGCATTTTTAGATTTTTACAGATAATCCTCATACTTTTAATTTGTTAGTAAATAAGATAATACATTTTAAAAATTCCTTTACATGGTTGTTTTGTAAAACTGTGTTGTGTGCAATATACTTACCCGAAAATCCCTTTCCGCTGATCTCCGGAAGTTTCCTCAGACCAAATTACCTATTTTACTGTATATTTCTTAACACTTATTAACGTTAAAACCCTGCAAACGTTTGCGAATTCGTTTGCAGAATTTATGTTATACAACAGGTTGGTACTGGTAGGGTTTTAACGATTCCATTCCGGATCCGATCGGAATACCCATAAGAAAGCACCATTATACCATTAAATTTGCTATTTTTCGTATTGAAACAAGATCCGGTATTCCGGAAGTGGAGATCATCCCTGGGTTAGTCATCGGGCTGGCATCTTCCCGAAAGCAGGAAGATACGTAGGGAATGGGTTATGGGACATGAGGAATACCTCACAAATAGAAACGAACTACCATAGAAGCATTCAATGAAGAGTGGGCAGGTAACCATCAAAGACATTGCACAGGAACTGGGGATTTCCCCATCCACGGTTTCGAGAGCCTTAAAAGATCATCCGGATATTAGTCTGGATACAAAGAAAGCGGTCAATGAACTGGCCCGGAGGTTGCATTATCAGCCGGATGCTGTGGCTTTAAGTCTGAGGCAGAACCGAAGCAATACCATTGGAGTACTTATTCCGGAGATTGTGCACTATTTTTTCTCGTCGGTTATCAGCGGCATTGAGGATGTGGCGTATGATGCCGGGTTTACAGTTATAATTTGCCAGTCGAACGAATTATACGACCGGGAGTATTCCAATGCGAAGACCCTTTTATCGCACCGGGTGGATGGTGTTCTGGTATCGATTACCAAACAAACCCATGATTATCAGCATTTGTATGATATCAAAGACCGGCACATTCCGATTGTTTTCTTTGACCGCATTGTTCCGGGTTTTTTAGCCGATCAGATCATCATTGACGACAAAGAGGCTGCTTACCGTGCGACGAATCATCTGATTGAGGGAGGCCGCAAACGAATTGCCCATTTTGCCGGACCTCAGAACCTGCTGATTGGCAAACTGCGCAAAGAAGGCTATCTGGATGCCTTGAAAAAAGCCGGCCTCCCGGTTGAAGAAGAACTCATGAAAGAGGCCGACACCTTTGAAAAAGCTCATATTTATGCAGCCTCTCTGTTGGAGTCGGGTCATCTCCCGGACGGTATTTTTGCCGTCAACGACCTTACCGCCATTGGAGCAATGCAAACCCTCCAAAAACGGGGCGTTAAAATTCCGGAGGAAGTGGCTATCGTTGGTTTTTCGGATGGCCGGTTTTCCGGAATGACCGATCCTACACTCACCTCCGTGGATCAGCATGGATACGAAATGGGAACCATCGCTACGAAAATGCTGCTGAAACGAATTCTTACCAAAGAACAGGATCTGCCCTTCGAGACAAAAATTCTGAATGCCGATTTAATCATCCGTGGCTCTTCTGTATAAATTCACATACGTAGATTCAAAAAAAATAAAAAATTTTTACCCCCGGGTGCAAACGTTTGAAACAGGCCCGGCACGCTTTTGAAGGGTTCGGAATCCATCAAAATCAGGAGACAGGATTTGCTTTTTTCCTGAAAGGTGTACTATATTTGTTTAGCAATTTACTTACCGGACAATTTCCTCCAACGGTTTCCGGACTTTCCGGAGTTGTATTTTTTTACCAGGTATTCATCCACTTTAACCCATCGTATTATGAGAAAAAAACCTGCCCTCAGTTTTTGGCAGATCTGGAATATGAGTTTTGGATTTCTGGGCATTCAATTTGGGTTTGCCCTGCAGAATGCCAATGTATCGAGGATCTTTCAGACCTTAGGCGGCGATGTGGATCGGCTGGCTGTATATTGGCTGGCTGCTCCGGTAACCGGATTGATCATACAGCCCATCATTGGTCATTACAGCGATAAAACCTGGGGACGGCTGGGACGCCGCAGACCTTATTTTCTTTTCGGAGCAGTTCTTGCTTCCCTGGCACTTCTGTTCATGCCCAATTCCCCGCTGCTATGGGTAGCAGTAGGAACCCTATGGATCATGGACGCTTCCATCAATATTTCGATGGAGCCTTTCCGGGCTTTTGTGGGAGATAATCTCCCTTCAGAACAACGGACCCAGGGATTTGCCATGCAAAGCTTTTTTATTGGTACGGGAGCCATCATTGCTTCCTTTCTGCCGTATGCCCTGACCGAATGGTTTGGAATTTCCAATACGGCGCCCGAAGGAATCATCCCCGATTCCGTACGGTGGTCATTTTACATCGGGGGAGCAGTATTTTTCCTGGCAGTCCTCTGGACAGTGATCCGCTCCAAAGAGTATTCACCCGAAGAAATGAAGGCATTTGAACAGGAAAAATTAATCGCGAATCCGAAGGCTAAGCTGGTATATCATAAAGCCACCGAACTGCTCAATGTATTTATTCGAAACGGTTTTATTTTTCTGATAACCGGGTTACTGTTCTGTTATTTTATTTACCGGAAGCATCTTGAGAAAGAGTTGTTTATAATTGGTGGAGGTCTGGCTTTTTTTGGAATGATTATGTTTGTTTCCTGGCTCTTAACGCGAAGGGGGAAAACCCGGAATGGACTGATCGAGATTGTCACTGATATGCTGAATATGCCAAAAACCATGGTTCAGCTGGCTGTTGTACAGTTTTTCTCCTGGTTTGCGCTTTTTGCGATGTGGATCTATACCACACCCGCTGTAACGGCTCATATTTACGGGACCAGCGATACCACTTCCGCTCTTTACAACGAAGGAGCTAACTGGGTAGGGGTTTTGTTTGGCATCTACAACGGATTTGCCGCTTTGGTGGCTTTCGGACTGCCTTATCTGGCTAAATTCACCAGCCGGAAAACAACCCATGCCCTCTCCCTGGCTATCGGTGGCCTTGCACTCCTTTCCTTTTATATTGTCAAGGATCCTCATCTGCTGCTGTTCTCTATGCTGGGTGTTGGCATTGCCTGGGCAAGCATCCTTTCGATGCCCTATGCCATCCTCACCGGATCCTTGCCCGCAGCAAAAATGGGAACTTATATGGGAATTTTCAACTTTTTCATCGTCATTCCACAAATCCTGGCTGCCAGTATTCTTGGTTTTTTCATGCGGAGATTTTTCGGCGGAGATGCAATATGGGCCCTCATCGCCGGTGGAATCTCCCTGATCATCGCTGCTTTATCCGTAATTCTGGTGAATGACGTCGATAGTCCGAAAAAATTAAAAAAAATCATTCAGGATCCGTCCCGCTAAAAAAAGACAGATCCTGAAAAAAGACAGCATTTCAATTCATTAAGATCATTTTCATGAAGAATTACATTATACACAACCAATGGAAAATTATTGAAGAGGGATTTGACCCGGCTCTGAACCGGATTTCCGAAAGTATTTTCAGTATCGGGAACGGGAAAATGGGCCAACGGGCAAACTTTGAGGAGGACTATTCCGGTGATTCCCTGCAAGGTGCCTATATCGGGGGGATCTATTATCCCGATAAAACAAGGGTAGGCTGGTGGAAAAACGGATATCCGGAATACTTTGCCAAGATCATTAACTCGGCCAACTGGATTGGCATCCATATAGCGATTAACCAGGAGAAACTGGATCTGGCAAAAATCTCTGTTCGCACTTTCCGGCGGATCCTTGATATGAAAGAGGGAACCCTCAGCCGCTTCTTCATTGCCGAAATGAAAAACGGAAACCAGGTGGAAATCAATACCCAAAGGTTTGTAAGCATTGACGATACTGAAATCGGCGCAATCCGCTATTCCCTGAAAGCCCTTAATTTTTCCGGAAATCTGCAAATTGCTCCCTACATCGACGGAGATGTATTCAATGAAGACTCCAACTATGACGAAAAATTCTGGACGGAGAAATCAAAAGAAATAAACGGAGAGAGTGGAACCCTGGAAATGGAAACGTTAAAAACGGAATTCCGGGTTTGTACAGGCATGCATTTCAATCTGTTCCGGAATAAAAAAGCAATCCATCCGGAGATCCGGAATAACACACGGGAAAAATACGTGGAGGCATCGGTTACCGTACCGGTCCGGGAAGGGGATGAAGTGGTGGTGATCAAGTTTGCTTCCACCGTTACATCCCTGAATCATCCCCCGAAAGAACTTCTCCGGCAGAGCAAAAAAGGAATGCAGAGAGCCCTGGAAGCCGGTTACGAAACCCTTCTTGAAAACCACAGGCAAAGATGGCTGGATAAATGGAAATACAGCGATATACAAATTGAGGGAGATACAGCGGCCCAACAGGGAATCCGCTACAGTATCTTTCAGCTCGGCCAATCCTATTCAGGAGAAGATGAACGCCTGAATATTGGCCCCAAAGGGTTTACCGGAGAAAAATACGGAGGAGTGACCTACTGGGATACCGAAGCCTATTGCCTGCCTTTCTATCTGAGTTCCGCACCGGTTGAAGTTTCCAGAAATCTGTTGATATACCGGCATAAGCATTTGCAGAAAGCCATTGAAAACGCCAGGAAACTGGGATTTACAAACCATGCAGCTCTTTACCCGATGGTTACCATCAACGGAGAGGAGTGCCATAACGAATGGGAGATTACCTTCGAAGAGATTCACCGCAACGGAGCCATTGCCTATGCAATCTGGAACTACATAAATTATACCGGCGACACCGGATATCTGGCTCCCTTCGGATTTGAAGTACTCCTGGCTATCAGCCGTTTCTGGAGCCAACGGGTTAACTGGTCCGAAGCCAAACAAAAATACGTCATTCTGGGCGTTACCGGACCCAACGAGTATGAAAACAATGTCAACAACAATTTCCATACCAACTATCTGGCTGTGTGGACATTAAAATACACTCTGGAAGTGATCAGCTTTCTCAAGAAAGAAAATTCTTTTCTGTACAGGGAGATGATTGAAAAATGGAAATTCAATGAACTAACGGAAACTTCCCGCTTCAAAGAGATTATCGACAAAATGTATTTCCCGGAGGATCCGAAGACGGGGATTTTTCTTCAGCAGGATGGATTTACCGATAAAGAACGGGTTCCGGCCGCGAAGCTCCCGGTTTCAGAAATACCCATCAATCAGCATTGGTCCTGGGACCGGATCCTGCGCTCCTGTTATATCAAACAGGCTGATACGCTTCAAACCATGTTTTGGTTTGAAGATGATTTCTCCCTGGAGCAAATCAAACAGCATTTTGATTACTACGAACCGCTTACCGTTCATGAATCCTCCCTGTCGCCTTGTATACACTCCATACTGGCTGCCAAATCAGGCTATCTGGAAAAATCCTATGCATTGTACCTGCGCACTTCACGCCTCGACCTGGATGATTACAACAACGATACCGAAGATGGATTGCATATAACCAGCATGGGAGGAACCTGGATGGCTGTTGTTATGGGATTCGGAGGACTTCGGGTTAAGAAAGACCGGCTCATCTTTCATCCTTTCCTGCCCGGAAAATGGAAATCCTGGTCTTTCAGAATTGACTTCCGCGGTGCCCACCTGGAGGTTAAAAAAGAAAAAAACCGGTTTACGGTAACAAACCATTCCAACATTTCGGTTCCCCTGTCCGTATGGAACAAAAAGATGGTGTTGAATGCACACGAGAAAAAAATATGTACAAAATAGACATCTACGGTTTCATTTAACAGGAGTATGCAATGAAGAAATTTGTTTTTGTTCTTTTCGGACTAATGGCAACGCAGCTTGTCTTTTCTGCTTCTACGGAAATTAAAAGAGTAGAACCCCTATTCTGGTGGGCAGGGATGAAAAATCCCAACCTGCAACTGATGGTTTACGGACAAGATATCTCGGAAACAGATGTAACCCTGAATTATCCGGGAGTTTGCCTGGTGAGTGTTTCGAAGGTTGAGAATCCCAATTACCTGTTTATTGACCTGCACTTGTCTCCGGAAGCAAAACCCGGAAATTTTGATATTCTCTTTCAGGAAGATGGGCAGACGGTGGCTGTTTTTCCCTATGAATTGAAAGAACGCCATGAAGGTTCTTCCCAGCGTAACGGGTTTAATTCTTCGGATGTGATTTATCTGATCACACCCGACCGTTTTGTGAACGGGGATCCCTCCAATGATGCGGTTGCAGGAATGAAAGAGCAACCCAACCGCGCCGACAGGGACGGGCGCCATGGAGGAGATCTCCGGGGGATCATCAACAACCTCGATTACCTGAAAACCATGGGCTTCACAGCAGTATGGCTGAACCCTGTGCTGGAAAACAACATGTCCCGGACATCCTACCATGGGTATGCAACCACCAATTTCTACAAGGTAGATCCACGATATGGAAGCAATGAAGAATACCTGGAACTCTCGGTAGAATTGAAAAAACGGGGAATGAAACTGATCATGGATATGATATTCAACCATTGCGGCTCAGAGCACTGGTGGATGGATGATGTGCCTATGCCCGGATGGATCAACCATTATCCGGATTACAGGATTACCAACCACAGACGCACAGTAAACCAGGATCCCTATGCTGCGGAAGCCGATATCAGGGGCATGGTCGACGGCTGGTTTGACACATCCATGCCCGATCTGAACCAGCAAAACCCCTTTTTAGCGAATTACTTAATCCAGAATAGCATATGGTGGATCGAGTATGCTGGCCTGGAGGGAATCAGACAGGATACCTGGCCGTATCCCGATAAGAAAATGATGGCTGAATGGACCCGGAAGGTTCTGGAAGAGTATCCGAATTTTACCATTGTGGGCGAAGAGTGGAGCCTGAATCCCGCCATCGTTGCATACTGGCAACGGGGGAAAAACAATTCCGACGGCTATGAATGTTCGCTTCCCAGCCTGATGGATTTCCCTCTTCAGCATGCCGTAAGCCGGGCTTTGCGTAACCAAGAATCCTGGGATTCCGGACTGATCGAACTGTATGAAGCCCTGTCCAACGACTTTCAGTATGCTCATCCGGAGAATCTGGTTGTTTTCCCCGACAATCACGACATGGCCCGTTTTTATGTTCAGGTAGGAAACGATGCCGACCTTCTCAAGATGGGATTAGCCTACTTCCTGACAACCCGGGGAATCCCCCAGATCTACTACGGTACAGAAATTCTTATGAGCCACCCCGGAGATGCCCACGGCGATATACGGGCTGATTACCCCGGAGGCTGGCAAAACGATAAAGTAAATGCTTTTACCGGTAATGGATTAACAGAAAAACAAACCGAAGTACAGCATTTTGTTACCCACCTTCTGAACTGGAGAAAAAAGGAAGCGGTCATTCACAACGGACACGTAATGCACTTCGTACCGGAAAACGGAATCTATGTGTTTTTTCGGTACAACAACGATAAAACCATAATGATCATCCTCAATAAAAACAGATCGGACACGGTTTTACCGACCCGAAGGTTTTCGGAGCGAATGCACGGATTCTCAGCGGGGAGGGAGATAATCACTTCCCGGAGCCTTGAAGATCTGTCTCAAATAACGGTTCCGGCCCGTTCGGCCATGATCATTGAACTGATGAAATAATCACCTTAACAAAAAAAACATGAAACGACTGCTTTTTTTTCTTTGGCTCCTGCTCATTCTGGTAGGGAGCTGCCGTCAGGAATCCTCCCGCAAAGAGGCTTCTCCGGATCCGCTTTCCTGGGCCACGGATGCTGTTATGTATGAAGTCAATGTCAGGCAATACACCCCGGAGGGAACGTTTGATGCCTTTGCAGAACATTTGCCCCGGCTGCAAGACCTGGGAGTGGACATTCTCTGGTTCATGCCCATTCATCCCATCGGTGAAAAAAACCGGAAGGGAACCCTGGGGTCTTATTATTCCATCCGGGATTACCAAGCCGTCAATCCGGAATTCGGTACGATGGAAGATTTTCAGGAACTGGTCGACAAAGCCCACACCATGGGATTCAAAGTTTTGATCGACTGTGTAGCGAATCATACGGCCTGGGACAACCCATGGCTGGAAGATCACAAAGACTGGTACACCCGCGATTCCCTCGGCCATGTGGTACCCCCGGTAGCCGACTGGAGCGATGTGGCTGACCTGAACTATGAAAATCCCGACATGCGAACTGCCATGCTGAATGCCATGAAATTCTGGGTCGTTGAAGCGGATATCGACGGATACCGTTGCGACTATGCCGGTGGGGTGCCTGCCGATTTCTGGGAACAGGCCCGAAAAGAACTGGATGCCATCAAACCGGTTTTTATGCTGGCCGAAGATCAGGACAACCTCAACCTGCTGGAAAAAGCCTTCCACTGCAACTACGGATGGACATTTCACCATACGATGAACGAAATCTACAACGGTGAAAAATCCATCCCGGTGATCCCTGAATACTTTAACTACATAGACAGTGTGTATCCGGAAGGAACCTATCCCTTGCAATTTACATCAAACCACGATGAAAACAGCTGGAACGGAACAGTCTATGAACGATTGGGAGAAGCCGTGAAAACCTTTACAGCACTCCAGTTTACGGTCCCCGGAATGCCCCTCATTTACAGCGGTCAGGAAGCCGGACTGAATAACCGACTGGATTTTTTTGAGAAAGATCAGATCGAATGGGGTAACAATCCGGAAATAACAAGCTTCTACGCCAGCCTTATAAACCTGAAAAAAAGCTGTCCTCCTCTCTGGAACGGAAAAGCCGGAGGAAAAATCCAATTCCTGGATACCTCAGAACCCGAAAAAATGCTGGCTTTTAAACGCATGAAAGGAGAACACATCGTCCTGGTCGTGATGAACCTTTCCGCACAAAGCATCACAGGAACAGTTGATCTGGAGGAAAAAACAACCTACCGGCAATTCCCTACGGATCAATCCATTGTTCTGGGAGGAATTCATACCTTTGATATGGATCCCTGGAGCTACCGGATATTCACTGTGAGCTGACCTTTTGGTAAAAAACGATTTTTGTAAACCTTTTGGTGTTCCGGTTGTTATTCTCACAGATACAACAATCTAGTCTTCTAGGGTTCGTTTGGTTTTTGTTTTAGTTTAGGTTTACATGATTAGGGTTGGCAGTCATGCCAGCCCTTTTTTTTTCAGTCGATTTTTTCAAATCCACAGTAAGGAATGAGTACCGCCGGGATTGTAATTCCCTGGGGAAACTGATTGTTCTCAAGAAGAGCAGCCACAATGCGGGGCAATGCCAGGGCGCTTCCATTGAGGGTATGGGCCAGCCGTGTTTTTTTGCTTTTCTCATCGCGAAACCGGAGTTTCAGACGGTTTGCCTGAAAGGCTTCAAAGTTGGATACAGAACTGACTTCGAGCCATCGTTTCTGGGCAGCTGACCACACCTCGAAATCGTACGTCAGAGCAGAGGTAAAACCCAGATCTCCCCCGCATAACCGTACAATCCGGTAGGGAAGTTCCAGTTTGACGACCAGGCTTTCCACATGGGAAACCATCTCTTCCAGCACCTCATAAGATTTTTCCGGATGAGCAATCTGCACGATCTCCACCTTATCGAACTGGTGAAGACGGTTCAGTCCGCGTACCTCTTTCCCGTAGGAGCCGGCTTCTCTTCGAAAACAGGCACTGTACGCTGTATTCTTACGGGGCAATTCCTTTTCTTCAAGAATCACATCCCGGTACATATTGGTTACCGGGACCTCAGCAGTAGGAATCAGATACAGATTATCCCCGGGCACATGATACATCATTCCCTCCTTATCGGGCAACTGACCGGTTCCAAAACCGGAATCCTCATTCACCAACAGCGGAGGCTGTATCTCTTCATACCCGGCCTCCCGGGCCTGATCAAGAAAAAAATGGATCAATGCCCTTTGCAAGCGAGAGCCTTTCCCCCGGTAAACAGGAAAACCAGCACCGGTAAGCTTCACCCCCAGTTCAAAGTCAATCAGGTTGTATTTCTGAGCCAGTTCCCAATGGGCAAGCGCTCCTTCTCTCAACTCAATCTGTTTCCCCCCCCTTCGGATCACTTCGTTATCCGCATCTGAAGTTCCCGGAGGTACCAAATCATGAGGCAGGTTGGGAAGCTGAACCAACAGATCTGCAACCATCTTATCAATGGTTGAAAATTCCTGATCCAGTTGTTTGATGCTTTCCTTCAATTGCGTGGTGCGCTCTTTCATCTTGTCGGCTTCTTCTCTTTTGCCTTCCCGGAATAACAACCCAATTTCCTTCGAAAGGTTGTTCATCTCCGACTTTTCCTGGTCTGCTTTTTTCTGAACCTGGTTCTTTCTCTCATAGAAAGCGACAATTTCTCCTACGATCACACTGGCATCAAAATTCCTTGTCTTCAGTTTTCTGATTACTTCATCCGGATTCTCCTGTATAAATCGTAACGTAAGCATTGTTCCTTGATTTTTTTTACCCTGACCGGCAAATTTAAAAATAATCCCTGTTATTCTTTCAAATAACCCACTAAATCGACCGGTCTATGGTACGGAAGTTAAGCCGGAATCCTACTGATTGTTATAAAAACCCAACGACTGGAATGGATTTTCTGTTTTGGGTCACTGGGATTCAAGTCAACGCCATATACCTCTTTTTCTGGTGCTTATAAATCCCTTCACAAACAAAAAAATCTCCTGCTTTTTCAACAAGAGATTCTTTCAAATAACAACAGGATAAGGATCCTGCCAATTTTCTATTTTTCTTTCGTCTTTTCTTTGGCTTGTTCAATCCAAGGAGCCGGATCTTTGGAAGCATATCTGCTGCCTGCTTCGGCCAGTATTTCCTTCAGTTTATCGACCGTAGAGCCGGCCACTTCTTCGAAGGTTGTAATCCCGGCATGGTTCAGTATTTCAGCCAGCTTCGGACCCACGCCTGTCAGTTCTTTCAGGTCGTCTGTTGCTTTGGATTTTTCTTTTTCACCTGTTTTGCTTACCGTTTTTTCAGCGGCTTTTTGCGGGGTTTCCGGTTTTTGTTCCGTTACCGGTTCAGTCATCGAAACCTCTTCAACCGGAGTTTGTTTTGTTTCAACGGCTTCTTCCACTGCTACGATGGGGTCCACCGATACATAGGATCTGTTTTTTCTCTTTTTCCGGAACATTACTGTTCCTTCAATCAAGGCATACAGGGTATGGTCTTTGCCCATACCCACATTTTTCCCGGGGTAATGTTTTGTTCCTCTCTGGCGAACCAGGATATTTCCTGCTTTGGCAAATTGCCCGCCGTAAATTTTCACTCCCAGTCGTTTGCTTTCCGATTCGCGCCCGTTTTGCGAGCTTCCCATTCCTTTTTTATGCGCCATGGTACAATTTTTTTCTTATCCTACAATTGAATCAATCTGAATCCGGGTATATTGTTGGCGGTGGCCGTTCAGTTTTTTATATCCTTTACGTCTTTTTTTCTTGAATACCAACACTTTATCCCCTTTGACATGCTCCAGTACTTTGGCTGTAACCCTGGCGCCATCCACCACCGGGGTTCCTACCGTGACTTTTCCGTCGTTATCTACCAGCAAAACTTTTTCAAAGTGTACTTCATCGCCCTCGGTTACATCGAGGTGTGGCACATAGATTTTTCGCTCCTTTTCTACTTTAAATTGCTGGCCGGCAATTTCTACAATCGCATACATTTCTTTTCCTTTATGTTTCTTCCGCCGGGCGGGAATCATCAGAGATTCCTCTTATTCAGCCCGGACAGATCATTTTTGGGATTGCAAAAGTAGTTAATTTCTCATGATTAGCAAATAAATGCCTATAAATTTTACCGGTTGTTGCCGGGTCCTGAAAACGGGAAATCCCCCTTATCCGGCACCCGGTTTTCCGGAATCGGAAAAACAGGCGGTATCACCTGATACCGCCTGTGAATCAATTCCTGACAGACTTACGTGTCCTAAAAAAAAGCTTCTGTCGGGGTCCGGATATTCTCACCCGGAATTCTCTGCAACTCTGTCTTCTTCCTTTGAAAACCTGCTATTAGAAATTTCTGCGGAATCCGCCATAGGAACCATAACCTCTTCCGTTCCAGCCTCTGTTTCCTCTCCGGGGCATTCCTCTTCCATACATTTGGGGAGCTACATTCCGGTAATCACGCCGCAAAGCAGGAACTGAGTCGTTGGCTATGCCGTAGCCGTAGAGCCCTCTTCCCCAGTAATTTTGGTATTTATGCAGGGTTCCGGCTGACTGGATCTGTTCAAACTGCGCTTTTTGTTCTTCATTCAATACTTTCTTCACCTGATTGAGATGTTCCTCTCTTACTTCCAGCATTTCTTCACGGATCAGGCCTTTTTCATCCAAATCAATGGTCGAACGGCGCTCTGCGCGCAAAGCATCCATCTCTTTCTGATGCTGGATTTCCAGTTCCCGGATTTCGGTTTTCTGATCTTCTGTTAAGCGGCTGATCTGATTGATACACGACATCACATTGTAGTCGGGTAGGTAGTAACGGTTCCGGAATCCCCGCTGTGCAAACAGCGTTGTTGTTGCCAGGGTAAGGATGAACAATACCCCTCCAATTTTTGTCATTTTACTAATTTTCATAGTTTTACATTTTAATTGTTTCACATTCTGTTAATTTCTGAATCGGTTGCGCCTGCCCCGATACGGAAGTTGCTCCTTGCCGGCCGGATTGAGCATCGACATAAAAACTTCGTTCAATCTTCTGCATTGTTGCGGGCTGCATATTTCACTTATTTTCTGATAATAATCAATGGTAATATTTTTCAATTCTATATGGCGTTTCCCGATCTCTGAAGTAATACGATACAGGGAATCCTGGTTTGCGTTTTCTTTTCCCAGTTCTCTGATCATATCATATCGCAATGCTTCCAGTTCCCGGGCGACAACGTGAGACTTCCGGTTATATTCACGGTTCAGTTCACGAAAGGAATCCATCTGTCCTGGGTTGAGACCGAGTTGCTCTCTGAAAAAACTGGTACGCCGTTCCAGGGGTACCTCCGGGGTTGTTTCTTCCCATGCTGCTTCCTCCTGGCTCTCCTGTTTTTTATGATAATAAAAGGAAACAGCCATAGACAGGTTGGTTGCCAGCAATATGACCACTACCCAGATCAACCAACGGTATGTTTTTTGTTTTTCCATCGCTATTCCATTAAAAAGGATTCAATCGGTTCACTCTCCATCTCATTTAAATAAGGAACCATCTCCTCTTCCATGGTTTTCACTTGTGAATCGTTGAACGGAAGCTGCCCGATTTTAATTCCTGTATAGATCCCAACCAATAGAAGCAGGGTAAACAAAGCCGGTTGAAGAATCCTTCTTACCCCTGGATTTCTTCGCAACTTTTCCTGCCTCCGGTTTTCCATCCTGGCCTTTGCCCTTGTGTACAGATAAGGATTGACCTCCGGATGCCGCTCTTTCTCAATCACAGACAGCGTTGCCTCCAGGTCTTTGGCAAATGAATGACATGCACTGCATTTGTGAAGATGGTCCCGAACCTCCTTCATTACTTTTTCCGGAAGGCTTCCCTCCAGGTAAAAAATGATTTTTTTATGTGCTTTCTTGCAGTTCATTACGTCTCTGTTAATTGGTTAGACACAATCCTTTTAAAAAACTTGCGCTCAGAGGCATCTTTTTTTATAACAGACGTACAATTTTTTTTGCAGATTCTTCTTAGCCCTGTGGATCAGGGACTCCACTGAAGACAAGGAAATTTCCATGATGTCTGAAATTTCCCTGTATGGCAATTCTTCATATTTATTCAGTGTAAATGCTGTTTTCTGTTTATCAGGCAGTGCGTCGATGGCTTTATGCAAGAGGGCTGCACGTTGTTCCTCTTCCAGTTCAGCTCCTGGCCGGGGAGTGTTCTCATCGACAAAGCGACTGAACCGGCTTTGGTTACCGGTTATGCTCTCCCCGGGAAACCGGTCTCTTTTGCGCTTCCGGCTCCGCAGATAATTCAGCGATTTATTGACAGCAATCCGGTAAAGCCATGTCGAAAGTTTTGAATCATGCCGAAAAGAAGATACCGATCGGTATACTTCAATAAAAACCTCCTGGGCCAGATCTTCCGCATCTTCCCTATGATGAACCATCCCATAACAGGTGTTGATTACCATCCGCTGATAAGTCTCCACCAATTCACGGAATGCAGCTTCCTTTCCTGCCTGTAATCCTGTAATGATGTTTTTTTCTTCTTCCACACGAAATTTCCTGCCTCAATTTACAAATTGGACACCATTCCCGAAAAAAACTTGCAGGCAAATAAAAATAAACAATCCGTTTGGCATTATTCTTTTCTCTTAATCAATCGAATACAAAGCAATCGCAAAAAATAAATTCCTTTTTAACATAGTATTATCAAACAAAAAAAGAAATAAACTATCTTGTTTCCGGTTAATTTGGGTCATTTGCATCTGTTTGTAGATTTATGAAACGAGCATGGTTAATATTGACAACCAGGGTGATGATTCATCCCGATAGCTATCGGGATGCGCGTTACATAGGATACCTTAGAAATTTAACACTTTAATCATATGCAAGCAAAACTCTATTTGTTGTTAGCCCCTTTTTTATTGGTTGCATTGTCCGGTCATTCTGCCAAAATTTACAAACACCAGATTGTCCAATCGGAAGTGGATGAATTGAATAAACTGGGTGATGAACTTGGCATTACAGGTACCGGGTGGCCGGTATCCGGTGAAGAATCAGATAAACTGAATGTCGAAGGCGTTGCCTTTACAGTGGTTGAAACCCAGTTCAAAATGCTGGTCCAGAATGAATCCGATCCGGATGTGATGGACAGTCTGTTTGTAAAAAGGTATCAGGCCCTGACCATCCGTTTATCCAATCATAACTTAAGCGGATCCCTTCCGGATGTGTATTTACCTCTTCTGGAGGAATTGACGTTAGCATACAATGCAATATCCGGAGAATTGATCCTTTTCACGGGATTGCCCAGTTTGAAGATCCTGTCTCTTTCAGGAAATAATCTGACCAGCATTCATAAGAATTTTGGATTGCCAAATCTTGAAACGGTTTATTTATCATCCAATGATTTTTCAGGGGCATTGCCCAGTTTTAATTGTCCCAGGCTGGAAAGCTTAAACCTGTCTTATCATAATTTCAGCGGGGAAATTCCTACCGACATGAATCTTCCCAGCTGCAAAAGGCTTGAATTACGCGAAAATCAATTAACAGGGCAATTGCCCGACTTAAGCCTCCCCTCACTGGAACACCTCGATGTATCCCATAACAAACTATCCGGTGAGATTCCGAATTTTACCGGAATGCCCGTTTTGGAAACCGCCTACCTGGGATTTAATGATTTTACTTCCATCGTTCAGGGATTTTTTCATGCAACCTTGAAAAATTTACTGGTGTATGATTGCAAATTAGCCGGCAGCATTCCCAATATCAGTCTGCCCCAGGGAGAACGTCTCAGTCTTTCCGGAAACGATTTATCGGGTTCTATTCCTGAATTTTCCTGCCCGAATCTTATGTATTTATCGCTGGCTGTAAACAATCTGACCGGAAGCATTCCTGATTTCGATATGCCTAAGTTGGTTACTCTTGAGCTCCATGAGAACAACCTTTCCGGTTCAATTCCCGGTTTTTCCCTGCCTGAATTAACCTATCTCGATTTACAGAACAATGAATTAACCGATACAATCCCCCTTTTTAACTGTCCCAAGTTGGAGGAGCTGGAACTTGGAGGGAATAACCTGGAAGGAACGCTTCCCCCTTTCAGTTATCCGTTCCTTGAAGAGCTGGATGTAACCGATAACAACCTCTCGGGCCCGATACCTGCATTTGATCTGCCCAGTCTGGAATATCTTGACCTGAACAACAACCATTTTTCAGGCCCCTTACCGTCGTTTAACTTTCCAAACCTGGTCCAGTTAAATTGTGTGATGAATAACCTGAGTGGTTCATTACCCGATTTTGACATGCCTCTACTGGAGGCCATCAATCTTTATGAGAACCAATTCACCGGTGAGATACCTGTCTGGAATCTTCCGCTTTTAAAAACACTAACCCTTCACAAAAACGACCTGGAAGGCACATTCGACAATTCAGGTCTTCCCAGTTTATTTGCATGCAACCTGACCGATAATTCACTGTCGGATCTGGTACCTCTAAAGATCAATTCACCCAATCTGTATATCATACGGGTGGAAGGGAATCAATTAACCTTTGAGGATCTTGAACCCAACATGGATGTTCCGGCTTTTACCTATAACATCCAGGACAGTGTGGAACACTTTGAAACCCAGGTCGGATCCCACGTTAATTTGACGGTCAGGGTAGGTGGAACAGCAAACGCCTATCAATGGTATCAGCGCCTCAACGGCCAGACATTTGTTCCGATTACCGGCGCCACTAGGGATTCTGTATCCGTGCCATTTGTTCCGAATGCTGAATACACCTGTAAAATCACCAATTCCATTGCCACACAATTGACTCTTTACTCAAAAAAAGGCATCGCCCCATCGTGTATCACAATTGGAAATCTGGAATTGTGCACCGAAGACAGCGAATGGGAAAGCAAGGAGAAAAATGAAGTCGGTACGACGGGAAAAATTCGCATCAACAACCTTCTGATTTTTGAAGGAAATATGATCATTGACACGGTGAGCCTTGCAGTGAAAGCCGATGGAGAATTTTATATGAGCGAAATACCTATTCCGGGAGGGACCATCGGGAAATACTCTTTCTGCAAAGGAGAATACGAATTAAAGCTGGCGGGTGAGGATGGAGCCATTACCAATTTCCTTGATTCCAAATTTGATAATCTGGGCCAATTGTTTGGTATCGACCTGAAACTATCAAAACTGGAACTGGTTGGTGGCAGAAATGCCACGGGTATTAAAATGGATTGCACCATTGGGGTTCCGGGGATTTCAGGTTCCTGTGGCGATACGGATGATTCACAAACTGAATTTGAGTTATCCGGGCTTGAATTCAGTTCCTCAGGAATTGCGCTTGAAGGAGTTGAGGTAACCGACCTGGGATTGTTTCTGGACGGCTATTGCCTGAACAATCTCACATTAAGTTACGATTCCGAGAATGACATTGCCATTGCGGGGGCTCACGTGGAACTGCCCTTTGGAGAAATCGGAGGCGGATTCAAGCTTGACCAGGGGTACCTCGACAGCATCGCCTGGCATCTGGAAGCAGCCAAACCTCCTTTTGTGATTGGAACCACCACCATCGGCATCAAAGGTTTTTTCGGACATATCTCCAGTATCACCCAGCCTCAGATAGAAATTGAACTGGGGGGTATCTTCTCGGATATCACCTCCGAGAACTTTTACCTCATCAATGCCAGTGGACGTACAGTCTGGCCTTCCCTATTTGCGGTGAAAGGCGAAGGTCAGTTTCTCAAACCACCGCTCATTGATAAACCGTACCAGGTAAACGGCAGTGTGGAAATGGAGTATGACCACCCGGGTCAACTGTTTACACTCAACTTTGACGGAAAAATCGGAACCGACGATGAGGAAACCTGGTTGCTTCAGGGAGAAGGAATGCTGAAACTCAGCACAAAATTCAGCCCCCCAAAAATAGCCGGCGAGGTACAGGGAACCATGATCCTTCCCGAACTGGATGATGAATTTCCTTATAACTGGTTAAACAGCATGTTCCCCTTCCCTGTAGAGGCTTCGGCAAATTCAACCTTCATTTGGGGAAGAAGCCGTCTGTTACACGGAACAGCTACTTTCCAGACCGATACCTACGGACCCTATGGACTAAAATATGTCATGGACCTCAGCAAAAATTACGGGGATGAGGACTACCTGTGGTTTGAAACAACCATTGAGAAAAAATCGGCCCGGCTAAAAAGTGGTTCGGAGTCCGGTGAACTGGTTGAAGAAGCGGTCATTGCTGAGCATACCGAGTTTGCGGTATTCGGAATTTTAAGCGATACAAAAGCGCCTGCTTCCACTTTAACCGCCCCCACCGGAAAAACCTATACCGGCTCTTCGGATGAGGATAATGTGGTGTATTCCCTGTCAGAAGATGAAAAGGAAGCATTCTGGACCATGCTGAATCCCGAAGCAGGTAAATGGGAAATTATTCTCCACGATCCCGCTGAAAATGATTCCATCATGGTGTTTGCCCGTCAGGCGGATCCCGAACTCAACCTGTCAATGACCCAACAGGGCCGCAGGATTACTGTTTCCTGGGATCCTACTCCTTTTACCGCCAATCAAACCCTTGTACTAATGCTGGATGATAATGATTCCGGTTTTGACGGCTTTGGTATTGCCGAAGGACCAGCCAATACGGGAGAATTAGAATTTGATATGAATGATTCATTGAGTGCATGCCTATACTATCTTTTTGCTCAGGTATCGGATGATTCCTCTACACTCATGGATTACGCTGACGGTACGGTGTACAATCCAAAAGCGACCCTTGCACCCCCGGTGATCCTCGAAGCCAGCTACGATCCGGAATCAGGTATTACAACCGTTTGTTACGAAAACAGTGTGGATCCCAATACGGTGGGGTATATTCTTGAAATCACCGATCCGGCAGGAAACGATTCCCTGTATGCGATCCTGAATGCCCGTAGTACTTTTACAGAACTGGTTGTTGAAGGGTATGAAAACAAAGCCGTGGTGATGACCTCCTTTGACCGAAACGGACTACAGGGCTGCCCTTCAGAAGCGATGGAAATCTACAGCACCTCAACGGAAGATGTGACGATCCCGGAAATAGCAAATCCCGGACTGGCCTTCTATCCCAATCCGACAACCGGTTACGGAACCATAAAATACAGTCTGCCCAAGGATACATACTGCCGAATCAACATCACCGACTTTACCGGAAGCGTGGTCGCCCAACCTGTAAACCGGGAACAAAAAGCTGGCATCTATTTTCATGACTGGGATTTCGGAAATCTGCCCAATGGATTGTACATTATCGTCCTGCAAACAAAACATAGTATATCATCCGTAAAATGCATCCTGACCCGGTAAACAACAAATGCCTTCTTTTCGGAAGGCATTTGTTTTCTGTACTCCGGGGAAGAATCAAATATGTCCAAAGTAATTGGCTCCCATGAAAAGGCCAAAGATGGCGGCCAATCCGGCAAGCGTACCCAACGCCAGCCAGAGAATAACATGAAAAGGCAATGATTGTTTCTTTTTACCGGTTGTTAAAATGACAATCCGGCCCGGATGTTCTGATTGTTTAATTGTTTCCATAACGTTTTTTATTCTATTAAAAGATCATTGGGTCCTTTAATAATGCAAATTTGTACGAAAAAGTTCAATTATTAAAAAAGTAGACTTACAATCAGAGGATTACAGTATGAATTTCAACAAAATTTACTATTCATTGAGTATAACGGCTCCAACGATGATTTATTATAACCGTTTTATATCATGAACTAAAGTTTTACCGTTCAATCAAATCTTGATGAATGCAGTTGGCTGGAAAATTGATATTGCGTCAACGTCTTTGATGAACTCATTATGCATATCCTCATCTGTTCTGTTTGACACCTGACGGGAAGGCCGGGGTTAAGAACAATAATCAGGAAAAATTCAACCACCATCCGGGATAATTGAGCAGGGTATCCCGGGCCATAATTTTTCTTTCGGTGAACCCTTGATTCGTATGTTGCACAGGGGGTTCTTACATAGCTGCTTCAAACTGTTTCAGAAACCGCACATCGTTTTCAAAGTAGTGGCGGATGTCTTTGATTCCATAGAGGAGCATAGCAATTCGTTCGATACCCATTCCGAAAGCATATCCTGTATATATGGTGTTGTCAATATGGCATGCTTCGAGCACATTCGGATCTACCATTCCGCACCCCAGGATCTCAAGCCAACCGGTATATTTACAGACATTGCATCCTTTTCCCCCGCAAATCGTGCAGTTGACGTCCATTTCAGCCGAAGGTTCAGTAAAGGGAAAGTAGGATGGCCGTAAGCGGATCCGGCTATCTTCCCCGAACATCTCTTTGGCAAAATAAAGCAGGGTTTGTTTCAGATCGGCAAAAGATACGTCTCTGTCTACATACAATCCTTCAATCTGATGAAAAATGCAATGCGAACGGGCTGAGATGGCTTCATTCCGGAATACCCTTCCCGGAAACAGGGAGCGAATGGGAGGTTGCGTACGCTCCATAACCCGGATTTGTACACTGGAAGTGTGGGTCCGAAGGAGTACATCCGGATCTTTTTCAATAAAAAAAGTGTCCTGCATATCCCGGGCCGGATGCTCCGGTGGAAAATTGAGGGCTGAAAATACATGCCAGTCATCTTCGATCTCAGGTCCTTCGGAAACCGTAAACCCGATCCGGGCAAAAATATCAAGAATTTCCTTTTTAACGATTGATATCGGATGACGTGTTCCCGGTTGCAAAGGTTCTCCGGGACGCGTCAGGTCTTTTTCTGATTCCCCTCCGGATTGGTTCTCCAGGGTTTCCCGGATCTGAGTGATCCTATCCCGGGCAAAACTTTTGAGGCTGTTGATGGCCTGGCCCACCTCTTTTTTTTGTTCGTCCGGCACATCCTTAAAGGCGGCAAAAAGTTGATTTACCTTTCCTTTTTTGCTGATGTACTTAATCCGTAATTCCTCCACCTCTTCCAGGGAAAAAGCTACAGCCGATTCAATCTCTTCCTGCAGGGCTTTGATTTTGTCCAACATGGCATAAAAATTTTGAATGACAAAGATAAGGATGTTGGTTGAAACCAACAACACGCCTCGATCGTCCGGGTTCAGCGATCGTTTCCGGTTGTTTTAAGCAATCTTTTCCCCTCGGGAATATCTGCCGAGGCTTTGATCAGAAGAGGTTTTCGTATCACCGGGAATCCCGGATTGTTTCTCTATCCGGCTGCTTCTCCCGGAACCGGAACGCTGGTTGTTTGAATAAAACCGATATCGCCCATGATATAGGTTTCCGGGCCCAGTTTCATATCGGAATTCATCATTTCATCCCAGGTAACCTCTTTTCCTGTGTAAGCAGAGGTACGCCCCATAATGGCTACCAGGTTCGTTATGGCTGTCTGCTCGGCTTCATTGATGGGGATATTCTGACGGATGCAGGTCACCAGGTCTATATGTTCCTGCACATACGGATTGACGGTGGGTGTTCCGGTAGATTCCCCGTTTTCATTCAAGGGGTAGGGATATTCAAAGATCTTGTTTCCCTGGAAATCCAGGATGGTATCTTTGCAATTGGTTACTCCCCTGGTGCCCACGATCCATTCTGACACGTTGTTCACACATCCATTGATTTGACGGCACATGCTGTGCAGGTGCATTCCGTTATCGTAAACAAAATCGATGCTGAAGTTATCAAACTGGTCGCCGGTAACTCTCCGTTGCCGGGAGCCCATGCCCATGGCTTTCACCGGATGGGTTCCGGTAAACCAATTGATTACATCAATATTGTGAACGTGTTGTTCCACAATATGATCTCCGGACAGCCACAGCCAGTTGACCCAGTCGCGGATCATAAATTCCATTTCACTCCATCCTGCCTCGCGGTTCCGGTGCCACAACTTAGACTGGTTCCAATAGCAGTAGGCCGCTACGATACCGCCAATTACTCCTTTGTTGAGTTCCTGTAAAACCCCGATATAATCCCTTTGGTGTCTTCGTTGTGTGCCGGTCACGATTTTCAATCCCAGGGGTTCAGCCATTTTCGCGGCAGCGATCACCTGGCGGACTCCCACCGGATCAACCGCCACCGGTTTTTCCATAAATACATGCTTGCGGGCTTTGACAGCCGCCTCAAAATGCTCCGGCCGGAACTTGGGAGGGGTCGCCAGAATGACCACATCCACACCGGCATCAAGCACCTTTTCGTAGGCATCGAATCCGATGAAGCAGTTCTCTTCAGGCACCTCCATATTTTTCTGTTCTTTGAGTTTATTTTTCAGGTCATTCACTCTGTCCTGAAATACATCGCCCAATGCTGTGATGGATAATCCCGGGCCGGCATTGAGAAAATCAAAGGCTGCCCCGGAACCCCGGCCTCCACATCCGATCACTCCGGCTTTGAGTTCCTGTCCTTCCGGAGCTTTATCCCGGAGAGGAGGTACATTCAGTTCCCTGGGGGTCCACACGGCTGAAGAGCCTTCCCCTGTGCTACCCGGAGTGCACCCAGTGAGGGGCCCGAAACCCAGTGTTCCTGCAGCTCCCATGGTGGCTGCTCCGGCTAAAAATTTCCTTCTTGAAAAATGATGATTGCTCATGATCTGTATTATTTAGTTTGTTAACGGTTCACCTTTGCCTGTATAAGAATCGTATTCACACACCACCCTGAAGCCAACAAAATTACAATCGGAGAGCCACCAAATGCTTTTGGGCATTTGCGGATCTGTTTTCAGCCATTCCGTGGTGCGCGTATAATCCCGTGCAGCACAACGCACTTCACCCACTCCGCTTTTAAAGGATCCTCCGCGAATTACGTGTTCTTCACCGGAAGAAGGACCCCTGGGATCGGTTGCCCCGTCAGGCCGTGTGGAATATGCATCTGCTGCATACCAATCGGAACAATATTCCGCTGCATTGCCCAGCATATTCTTCAGCCCATATGGATTCGCTTCCACCTCTCCGGGTTCCCCGGTCTTCAATCCACTGTTCTCTTTAAAAATAACGTATTTATTTATAACTTCACTGCGTTTCCTGAATAATTTCTGAAAGATTCCCTGCTGTGTGAAATCATTGGCAGATCCCTCAAAAAAATAGGAACGTTGGGTTCCTCCCCGGCTGGCATACTCCCATTCAGCCTCTGTGGGCAGGCGATAGGTTTTCCCGGTCACCCCGGACAACCACCGGCAATAGGTTTCGGCCGCATGAAAAGTCATCGTTATTGCAGGCCTTTCTCCCCGTCCCCAGTTCTGATCCGGTTGCCCATAGGGAGGAGTGGGTCCGGTGATACCATCTACATCCGTTAACAGCCTGCTTCCCTCGGTATCGGTAGTACGTCCTTCGGTTGCCGTAGCTGAATAAAACGCCAAATAGGCATCCCAGGTCGTTTCAACCTCTGCCATGAAAAAGGATCGGATATGAACCTCCTTAACCGGACTCTCATCGGGATCATGACGGGGCTCAGATTCCGGACTACCCATTCTGAATGACCCGCCAGGTATGGCTTTCATGGTAAACGAAACCGTAGTCTGAGATATCTGTTCCGTAAAATCCTCAAAATCTGTAACCAGAGCCGGTATGGTAAACACCTCCTGGTTCTTCTTCTCATCCATACCAAATCCGATGTTCTGCGCATGAAGCGCATGGGGATCATAATGTCCGACATCCAGATGGCAATTGATGCAACGAAGCTCTTCTTCTTTTTGTGTATAATACAAATGAGCCTCCTGCCCTTCCTGGGTTAACGTCAAAGGAAACAGGTTTTGATGACATGCCAGGCAGGATTCCTTGTAAACATGACGCCCGGCCTGTTCAAGGGCTGACTTTGCCTCCCAGTTAAAATCTGCACTATCCTTGAAAAGATATCCATAAATATCCCGGGTGGACGTAACAATCTTTTCCCGCAGGTATCCTTCCCCCTGAGGCGGAAGATGACAATCTACACAATGGATCCGAACGCCACTCTTTGTATCGTAATGGGTCGACCGTTTCCAGGACTCCGTTACATGGGGATGTACATGGCATATAGTACACGTTTCATCGGTAGAAGTGGCTTCTATCAGTTTATGCGAATAAATCGTTGCCAGAATACCCAGTCCAAATCCAAAAATCATTAGCAACAGGAGTCTTTCTTTCAGGTAACGGATCCCTTTTCTGAACATCAGCATATCCGGATTAGTATCTAAACATAAGGTGTGTAAATACAAAATTTCAAATGTATAAATAAATAAAGAATGCATCCCTTCGTTACAAAAAGAAAATAACCGGATTCAAATATTCCATAATAAATTTGTACCTTGAGCCAAAGTATGATCCCTTGAACACCTTTCATAAATACTGGTCCGGATTTGTGCAGCTTGTTTTTCCTGACGTATGCATTGCCTGTGGTGAAAAATTACGCATTCAGGAAAATTATCTTTGTCTGAAGTGCCTTCATGATCTTCCACGCACCCGTTTTCACCTGGTCCGGAATAACAAGGCCGAGCAGATGTTCTGGGGAAAAATCCCTGTTGAGAAGGCTGTTTCCTTTTTCTATTACAGGAAAGGCAGCCGTTTTCAGAAGATCATTCATCACATCAAATACAAAGGATTAAAAGAAGCCGGGCTGGAGCTGGGAAGGCAATTTGGCTTTGAGCTTGCTGAAAGCAAAAGATTCGTATCGGTTGATTTGCTGATTCCTGTTCCCCTGCATCCGCAGAAACGTAAAAAACGGGGATTCAATCAAAGCGAATGGATTGCCCGGGGCTTAAGCCTTGCCCTGAACAAACCGGTCTCCACAGGAAATGTGCAACGCACCCTTTTTACCGAATCCCAAACCATGAAAACCCGTTATGAACGGTGGCAAAACGTGGCACACATCTTTAAAGTACAAGATCCGGAACCCTTTATGGATAAACACATTCTGCTTGTAGACGATGTATTGACTACCGGAGCAACCCTTGAAGCCTGTGCCCTGGCACTCGTGGAAATACCGGGCATAAAGATCAGTATTGCCACCCTCGGGTTTGCAGATTACTAAAAGGAAAGAATCTGCAATCCTTAAAAGGGAGTATCCTGTTTATTCATGGAATAATGAAAACCCCTGTGCTCATGCGTATCTCTTTGCATTCGAATTCCGGAAGGTTCCCTTCCTCTCAATGCCTGAAACGCAAAACGATATTAACGGTTTCTTCGTCTTCCATCTGTTTTGAATGATCGGCGTAAACATTGATCATATAACCGGTAAGCAGATCCGGATCGGTAAGGTCATTATCCAAAATATGATCCACGCTTTTAATGGCATTCATATGGAGGGGTTTTCCCTGATAGATAATGCTTGCACTGATTTTTAATTCATTAAAGGATACTCTCAGCTCTACAGGGCTTTTACTAAGGTGATTGGCCCAGATTGATTCCATAGCTTCCAGAACTGCATACGTTGCTTTGCTCATCACCTCTTTGATGGCTCCCCAGGTCTGTCCCTGTTTTTCCATAAATTCAAGAATATAATCAATATCCGGCTTTGTGTTGGATAGTTGGGTGGTCACCACTTTCTTTACCCCTATACGCATCATCAGGTTGAGAATCACAGCACTTACAGCGCCCAACGAAAGGGAGGAACTGAAAACCGGCTGAATATAGGGATGGACATTATCGTACAGATGGGGAACCATATCTACACTTAACCCCAGAATCAGGGAGATGCCTACCACGAAGATCTTCCGGCCATCCAACATTCTCGACATAACCATTTGGAGACCCTGGATAATCATGAAACTGACCGCAAAGATCAGGATGGCCCCCATTACCGGTTTGGGCATAATGATAAAAATGTTCGCCAGTTGGGGAAAGAAGGAGAGCAGGATAAACAGTCCGCCGGTTGAATAGGCTATAACCCGGCTGGTGGCTCCGGTGGCAACGGACAGACCTACATTGGATGATGAGGTTGATTGCCCGAATCCTCCGATTAATCCGGGCAGCAAACCCCCGATACCGTCTGCCAGGATACCTCCTGAAACAGATTTCATGTCATTCCTTTTCCATTCTGCATCGTTGATCCGCTGACAGGTTGATAAATCACCTACTGTTTTTAACGTACTGGCAAGAGCCGCTATCGTAAAGGGAATCATCAGACGCATGTTAAAATCCCAGCGCATATTACGGATATAAGGCACTTCAAAAAATTGCGCCTCTGAAAAATGCTCAAAGGAATTAAAATCCAGTATACCGAGTGCCAACGCAAGCAAATAGCCGGCTACCATGCCGATAATGGTGCAGAAAAGCCGCAGGTTTCCTTTGGTGAATACATTGAGGCTTACCATCAACATCAGGGTAAACACACCCACAACGATCTCTTTGAATTCAATTACAGTGTCGTCGTACCCTACTCCCAGTAAACTCTGGGTACTGAGAGGAATCACCACGATACCCACAAGGGCTACTATGGTACCCGTAACTTCATTGGGGAAAAGAACCCTCAGCTTATGCATGAACCTTGAAAAAACCATTTCTACAAATCCTACGAAACCCGTCATACCAAAAAGCAATGGCAATCCACCCATCGATGCAGCAAGCACGGAAGCATCCAGATATGACGGCCCACAAACAGACGGACATAGAAATCCCGAACCGACCTTCCCTCTCCGGAAGGATTGTAAAATAGTCACTACTCCGCCTGCAAGCATGGATAAACTGATAAAAGAACGTGCATTATGCGCCGATATATTACCTCCCATTTCCTGAATAATAAGCACCGGAAAAACGATGGCAATGAACATGATACAGATATGCTGGAACCCCAAAAGAAGTATAGTGACAACCGGGGGATTCTCGTGGACTCCGTAAACAAGCGAGGTAGGCTTTTTCATTGATGGATGATTGTATGGTTAATTTCCTTCCTGCGTATAATTTTTAATGCATCAAACCTCAGGATAATTACCGGAATATTCTGCCTACAATCCGGGTGATGATACCATAAGGCAGAATCGAACCAAGAATATAAAAAAACCAGGTAAAAAATCCGGGATTAATCAGTTTCCGGTGTTTCAGCATTCCGTCAATGGCTTTGTATGCTACCTCTGACGGATCCATGGTTGTAATCTTTGCAATCATGTGGGCTTCCTGTAAGGTTTTCTGAATCCGTGAATTGGTTCTTACTCCGTTGGGATGCAGAGAGGATACCCGTATGCCGGTTCCTTTTAATTCCTGCTGTAAGGATCGCGAAAAATAGAGAATATAGGTTTTTGTAGCTGCATAGACGCATTTCTTAGGGATGGGAATGAAGGCACCAAAACTGCTGATATTTAAAATATAAGCTTCAGGCAATTCTTTAAGGTCTTTCAGAAAATAATAGGTAAGCAGGGTTGTAGCCCTGATATTCAAGAGAATCATTTTGTCGATCTCTGCAGGATCCTGATCTTCCAGTTTGCCAAAACCACCAATTCCGGCATTGTTGATCAGTTTATCGACCACAAGGTTATGGGTTCTGGCATACTCATATACCTGTCGGGGAGCATCATCCTGTGTCAGGTCGATGGACAATGAGCGAACGTCGTTTCCATTAATGGCAGACAGATGTTCTGACAGTTCTTCGAGACCGGATTCCGGAAGAGCAATAAGCAGAAGGTTCATTCTCCGGATAGTACATTCCTCGGCCAACGCTTTGCCAATCCCGTTGCTTGCTCCTGTAATCAGACAATATGTCTCCTGTTTATTTTTATTCACTATACAGGTTCTTTTATCCAATCGGTCCTGTGATTCCGGATTCTTCCCATGGTAAAGATTTTGGTTCACTTACGACAACTCAGCAATGACTAAACGGTCTGGAATTTCCAAAAATTTGTTTTATCGGTATGGTTCAGCCTGTTTATAATCTTGTCCGGTATTTTTTTCTGTCGAATATACAAATTCTGTCAGAAAAACAGGGAGTCCGATTGATTTATTGTTCCGGATGACCGGAGTTTCCCCAGGAAAAGGTTGGGTATGGGATCTCTGCCAGGTTGATCAATCGCTCCACCACCGTTGCTGCCAGTTGATCCATGGTTTCCGGTTTGCTGTAAAAGGAAGGGGAAGCCGGGCATATCATTCCTCCGGTCAACAGTATTCGTTTCATATTTTCAACATGGACCAGATTATAGGGGGTTTCGCGGGGAACCAGGATCAGTTTCCGTCGTTCTTTGAGGATCACATCTGCAGCACGTGTTATCAGGCAGTCGGAAATACCGTTGGCAATCCGGGCCAGCGTACCCATGGAACAGGGACAAATGAACATTGTATCATATCCGGAAGACCCGGAAGCAAAGGGAGCATAAAAATCATCCTTTTCATATACCCGGAAGGGATATACCGGATGAAAAGGTTCTTTCAGCTCATATTTCCAGATATCTGCTGCATTATCTGTGAAAAGCACGGCAATCTCTTCAAACTGATCCTGCACCTGCTTGAGTTTTTCAAAAAGGATGCGGGCATAAATCGCTCCGCTGGCTCCCGTAACAGCAACGATAATTTTCCGTTTCATACGTTCATGTTTTAGTTTTCAGCATTTCCGGGTCCCGGTTATTCCGGTGCCGAAAACGGTTCAACGGATGTTTCAATCTACTGATATCTCGTCCGGATGCGGTAATAGGCTGCCAGGGAAATGACATTGTTAAACTGGTTGTTGAGCCAGTAAAAGGTGGTGGCATTCTCCCCCGGTTGTCCGCGGATGGGCAAAACGGAATAGGCAAACCTCAGATCCACGGTTAGATTATCCAGCATATCGAACTGAAACCCCAGGAACGGCTGAACATCAAAACTTTTAAAGGCATGCCAGTCTTCCTCCGGCAAGGGATCGTTGTCGCGGTACTCTTTGGCATGAATGAGATACCCGGTCGATATCCCCCCGACTACAGAACCCCGGTCGTTGGCCCGGAAGCCAAAAAAAACAGGCAATTCCACATACCCCAGCCGCATGATGTATTTTTCCGGTTCCGTATCTTTGGGATCAATCTTATTGCGTGATCCTTTCTGGGAATATTTCAGTTCCAGGCCGGCAAAAACTGCCGGCGCCAGATCGGTCTGTACAAAAGCCCCGGCAAGGATCCCCGGCTTATGATAACCAGTATATAAATCCCCTTTCACCTGCGTTGCATTAAATCCCCCGATCAGACCACCTTCAAAACGTTGTCCATAAATCCCTGAAACCATCAGGACAAAAAATGTCAGAATGAGTATTTGTCTCATGCGTATTGCTTATTACATATTAAGATTCTTGCTTTCTCTTATCCATTCCGGAAACCAACTCCTTATTTTTGTATAAAAATAACATTTTCTGTATACAAAGAAAGATCCTCTTTGATCTGACCTCCGGGGAAGCAACGAAGATACGGGATGATCCCTTCAAAATAAAAGCGTTTGCGAAGACCTCCCATCACCGGAATGGGTTCCGGGGATTATTTTTTCCGGTGGACCCTGAATTTTCGCCCTCCAAACTCGGATCAAAATTCCTACATTTGTGGAGATGATTGATCAGGTAACCATAGGGCGTATTCTGGATCGTGCCGACATTATTGATGTCATTTCCGAATTTATCACTCTGAAAAAAAGGGGGGTAAATTACCTGGGGCTTTGTCCTTTTCACAATGAAAAGACTCCCTCCTTTACGGTTTCTCCGGCCAAAGGGATCTATAAATGTTTTGGTTGTGGCAAAGGAGGCAATGTAGTCAATTTTATCATGGAACACGAAAATCTGACCTACCCGGAGGCGCTGAAATGGCTGGCCAGGAAATACCACATTGAGGTTGTCGAAAAAGAAGAGACCGAAGAGGAGAGGCAGCTCAAGGATGAACGGGAAAGCCTGATGATCGTATCGGCCTATGCACAGAAATATTTCACCCGTTATTTATGGGAGGAAGAAGAAGGCAAAGTGGTGGGATTAAGCTATTTCCGGGAACGGGGCATACGGGATGATACCATCCGGAAATTTGAACTGGGGTACTGCCCCGAAGGAAAAACACCATTCACCGATGCAGCCCGCAAAGAGGGGTACCAGTTGGAATTTCTTGAAAAAACCGGATTGACGATTGTACGGGAAGAGTGGATACGCGACCGTTTTGCCGGCAGGGTGATGTTCCCGATCCGGAACCTGGCTGGCCGGATCATTGGTTTTGGTGGCAGAATACTGAAGGACGATCCAAAAGCCGCAAAATACCTGAACTCCCCGGAATCGCCGGTGTACCATAAAAGCAACGTCCTCTACGGTCTCTTTGAGGCAAAACGGGAACTGGCCCGGACCGATAAATGTTACCTTGTGGAAGGATATACCGACGTACTGGCTTTTTTTCAGGCAGGTATAAAAAACGTGGCAGCCTCCTCCGGAACCGCCTTAACATCGGAACAAATCAGGCTGATAAAACGGTTTACCGCCAACATAACCATTGTGTACGATGGCGATGAAGCAGGAGTCAAAGCTTCCTTCCGGGGCATCGACATGATCCTCGAAGAAGGCATGAATGTGAAGGTGCTTCTTTTACCCCAGGGGGAAGATCCCGATTCGTTTGCCCGAAAAAAAAGCGCGACTGAACTGGAAGATTTTTTGCTTTCCAACGAAACGGATTTCATCCGCTTCAAAACAGAACTTCTCCTGAAAGATACCAAGAATGATCCCATAGCCAAAGCCCGTTTGATATCGGATTTGATCCGCTCCATAGCGGTAATACCGGATACCATTACCCGTTCGGTATATATCAGGGAATGCAGCCGCCTACTCCACGTAGAAGAAGAAATCCTGTATGGGGAAATACGAAAAATAAAACATAAAAAGAGCTACTCAAAAAAGAGGCAATCCTTCAGGGAACAACAACGAACCCCTGCCCGGCAACCGGAAATCGTAAAACCCCAGGAACAGGACCTTACCATTGAAGAAAAAGAATTCCTGCGCTTCCTGTTAAAATATGGCAGGCAACCCCTGGGTGAAATCCACGAACCACCTCATCAAAAGAAAATTATCCGTTGTGGAGATTTTATGGTGGAGGAAGTGGAAAAAGACGGACTGGTGAAAGATCATTCCCTCTTTGCCCGCTTCCTGAACGAAGCAATAAAAATATTGCAGGAGGAGGCAACAGACCTTACCAAACATTTTATTCACCACCCGGATGAACAAATCAACCAACTGGCCAGCGAATTGCTTTCGGAAAGACACATCGAAAGCAAGCGTTGGCACAGAGCCGGTTCGTATGCCGAAAAAGAGGAAGAGATCCTTGACCTCTTAATCCCGAAAATTGTCAATGAATATAAGCTCGTCCATGTGAAAGAAATGTTGCGTTTGCTGGAAGAAAACATCAAAAAGGCTTCAGAAACGAACGACGAAAAACGCATATCGGATGAACAGGAGAAATACATGAAACTCAACCACGTCAAGAAGGAGTTACTGGATAAACTGGGCAACAGGGCCTTCTTTTAGATCAAGAATATGAACAGGGGGTATGTATCCAATATGTTGCGTTTTTTCGGGATTCTTTGCTGGATCGACCGGCTTCATTTTCTCTATGAAAAGATCCGGTTCCGGAAAGAAAACCGTACTTTCCGGGCTCATTATCCGGAAGTGCCGCTGCCTCCCGATTACCTTCTCTATGAATCCTATCAGCTGCATTACAGAAAATACTACCTGGGGGGTATTGAATCGGCCCGGTGGCTTACCGATCATTTATCCCGTCATATAACCCTTGAGAACCGAAAGATCCTGGACTGGGGATGCGGTCCGGGGCGCCTGATCAGGCATCTGCCTCAGTATACCGGGGAAGGATGTGAATTCTACGCTACCGATTACAACCGGAAATCCATTGCCTGGTGTAAAAAACACCTCCCGGGAATCCATTTTCATGTGAACAGTACAGAAGCCTCCTTGCCCTATCCAGACCATTTCTTTGATATTATTTACGGTTATTCCGTTCTAACGCATCTCTCCGGAGAGAAACAGAACCAGTGGTATACCGAACTTCTCCGGATTTTGAAACCGGGAGGCATTCTGTTTGTAACCACCCAGGGGAAACACTACCAGGCAAAGCTAACCCGGAAAGAAAAACAAGCATTCAACCAGGGGAGACTGGTAATCCGGGGAAAAGTGAAGGAGGGTCACCGGACTTTTTCAGCTTTTCACCCATCGGCCTTTATGCATACCTTCTTCTGGGATGCAGAAATCCTGGACCATAAAGAACCCAAGCCCGAGCCCGGAAAGGCTATTCCCCAGGATATATGGATCATCAGAAAAAGAAAATAAATATGCGTACCTTATGGATTAAAAACAGGGAGGAGATCGACCGGATTATCCGCTCCTGCAGAGTATGTTATCTGGCTATGGCAGAAAATAATACTCCTTATGTACTGCCCATGAATTTTGCTCTGGACAGGAATACCGTGATTTTACACGCTGCTCCTTCGGGAAGAATGTGGAAAACCCTGAAAAAGAATCCCCGGGTTTGTATTGCCTGGACCGTGGGAGAAGAACTGGCCTGGCAGCATGAACAGGTGGGATGCAGCTACCGGATGAAATCCAAATCGGTTGTCATGGAAGGAGCCGCTGAAGAAGTAACGGATTACGATGAAAAAGTACGGTGTCTGGAACTGATTACGGCTCATTACAGCAACCGGAAATTCAAATTCCATGCTCCGGCTGTCAACAATATTGGGATCCTCAAAGTTAAAATGGAAACAGCCACAGGCAAAGAATTCGGAGCCAGGGCATCGGTTCCCTGGGATGCCTGGCAGTAAGCGGTCTACGGCATTTTCTTCAGGGCATGTCCCCTGGCATTCTTGGTCCGGAACCATCCCGGGTACCCGAAAAAACTTCCCATGAATCAACCGTACCATTCCCGGGTACGCCCCCGGAGGTTGTTCAATACATCCATGGTAATGTTAACATCGTTGACAACCTGGAAATCGAACATTCCCACACAGATAAAATCAGCCCCCTTCTGAAAGGCCCAGTTAAATCCGTCCCGGGGGTCGATGGCTCCGGCAGCCAGTACTTTAAATCCCATTACCGGAACCTTGGCCTGCTCCACAAAAGCCACAGTTCTGTCTGGAAATAAACAGAACAGGTTATCGTGGAATTTATTGTGGTCAAGGTATTTTTGGCCATCCACCTCAAAGGCCACCCGGTTTTCTCTCGGATGGGCCGACCAGTATTGGTCGTGGTGCATGGTTTTCATATAATAATCCGGGATAATTCCCTCTTCTTCACAGGCAATCAAGGCATCAACCGTGTGAGAAGCCAGTCCGGCCACATACCCCTGGCTTCTGATCTTATCCAGCATTTTCCCCACTACATCGATCCTGTGGTCGCGTACAAGCCAGTCACACCAGTTCCCCTGTACCTGAATGATATCCACACCAAAATCAATGGCTTTGTTGATATTGACATAGTAATCCCCGTTTTCCATATCCGGAGCTACCTGGGTAATTACTTTCAGGTCACTTCCGGTTATTTTTTTGTATTTCAGCATCAATTCATTGGTCGGAAATCCGATATTGATTGCATTAATACCAGCCTTTTCAGCCAGCATCAGGGTTTCAAAGATTTTCTGCTCCGTATTGTAAGCGCGAAACAGCGAAGGCACATAAAGGAGGTCCCGTGCATGGGCCCACCCGCCTATCAGGTTTCCTCCCAGTACAAGGCGGCTCAGTTCATGGGGTCCGATTTTTCCTTTGGGGAGCTCTCCTTTTAATTCATTCAATCCGGCCCCCCCAATTTGTATGGTTGCACCCGACAGGGTATCGTATCCGTATTTTTTGTATTCGGTAAGCGCTCCCCATCCCATGATGCCGAGTACCGGGAGGGTAGCCAGATTTTTCAGCGCCTCACGCCTGGAACCAGCCCCTCTTTTTTCTTCATCCGAAGGCTCCGGTTCTGCTTTGTTGATCATGCGTTTCCCGAGGGCATAAAGGCCATATCCTTTTTCTTTCACAAAGAGTAAAAGCAGCAAAGCAACAGCTTCAATCAACTGACGGTTCACAATATAAAGGGTCCCCTCAGCCGCCCCGGGTACGGTGCCTCCAAAAGGAGGATAGGCAAAATAATAGAGTAGCAGCAGCAGAATCCCTCCCCCCATCGCATAACGAATGGCAACCCCCAGGAAAAGCGCAAGTCCAATCAACAACAATCCATACATATTCAAAGGATCAACAACATCCATCCATCCGGGGGATGCCGCCAGCCACTGATAAAATCCCGAAAACGGACCCGTTGAATTGGCCAGAAAACCCGATGCCGTCCACCCTTCAGCCAGGATCTTGGATAATCCTTCATACAAAAAATGCCAGCCAATTACACAACGCAACAAGGTGATCAGCCCTTTATGCCATTGCTGTTTTTTTATGGAAGCCATGCCTCTTGATTTAATAACAGGTTTGTTTGTTGTATTTTCCAGGCAGTTAAAATAATTATTTTCCCTGAAATTCAGACTCCTTTGTCTCCATTAATTACTCCCGAACAGGGGGAGAAAAAATCGATTCTTCCCGGTTTTTACTATTTTTGGAGCCGGTTTTTCTCCCCAACCCGGCTGATCGCTTTGATTTTTTTCCGTTATTTTTATCCGTGGCAGGAGTTTCAACCTGCCGGGATGACTAACCGGAGGGGAATGTACCGGAAAAATTTTCCGGGATGGGTAAAAAAGCTACTTTTGATGCATACTTTCGTTATATACGATGGAAAGATACCTTTATCTAAGCAGCCAGATGATTTTGTTTGTTGTGGTTCTGTTTTTCAGCTTCCATAAAAGACTGCATTTCTGGAAAGATATCCGGTACATGGCTCCGGCGCTTTTATTGTCAGGAGCTCTCTGGTTTCTCTTTGAACGCAGGATGGCTGAATTGGCTTTATGGACCTACCACCTCCGGTTCCTGAGCAACTGCTTCGTGGCAGGTCTCCCCCTTGAAAGATGGATATTTCTCCTTGTTTTTCCGTTGACTGGTTTTTTGCTCTACCGGATTGCTTCCGGCATTCCATGGCTGAAAGGAAACGCCAATTATTTCGTGATCCTGAGTCTCGCCCTGATGGCCTTATTCACCGGGGTTACTCTTAGCAACCGCGCTGTGATCTACCCATTTGTAATCTTCCTGTTCCTGACTGTCTACCTGGGCTATGTTATTTTCCGGGGCCGGTTCAAACCCCATTATTCCGCTTTTTATGTTTCCTTTCTGGTTTTACTCATCCCCTTCTTCAGCATACAAAGTATCGCCCGGGGATTGCCTGTAATGACCTATGTAGAAAAATACATGCTCGGCATTTCGCTTTTCCGGATCCCTGTGGAGGACATCGCTGCTTTCTTCCTCCTTTTCCTGATGAATATTTCCATTTATGAGTACCTGTCGGACAAAAAATTCTATTAAATTCAGAAAATTTTTTTCATGCGAACACTCTATACCATCGGAATTCATATCTACCGGCTGCTGATCTTACTGGCTGTGCCCTTCAACACCAAAGCCCGTCTGTTCATACGCGGGAGAAAGCGTTGGAAAAAGAACCTGGCTGAAAAAATACCCCCTGGTCAACCGGTCATCTGGTTCCATTGTGCCTCTCTGGGTGAATTTGAACAAGGGCGTCCTGTGATTGAAAGAACCAAAAAAGAACTGCCTGACACAACGATTCTGCTTACCTTTATTTCTCCTTCGGGGTATGAAGTCCGGAAAAATTATGAAGGAGCCGATATCATCACCTATTTACCGCTGGACACCCCCTCCAATGTCAACGCTTTTTACAACAGGGTTCAACCCGTAAAAATATTCTTTGTAAAATACGAATTCTGGTACAATTACATTCTGGAAGCCAGGCGGCGTCAGATTCCTGTTTATATAATCTCTGCTATTTTCCGTCCCGGTCAGTTTTTTTTCAGAAAAAATATCGTTGGCAGGTGGTATCAGAACACGCTTCGAAGAGTCGATCATTTTTTCGTACAAAACGAGGAATCAGAACGTCTGTTGCAAAAAATCCATTTGACCCATTGCACTGTATCAGGAGATACCCGGTTTGACCGGGTCTTTGAGATCGCCTCCCGGGCCGGGAAAATTCCGGGGCTCACCCAATTTAAAGATGGGAAACCCCTGGTAATAGCAGGCAGCACATGGCCTCCGGATGAAAAGCTACTCCTGCACTTCATCAACCAATCGGAAGGCGTGAAGTTCATTCTTGCCCCCCACGAGGTCTCTGAATCCAGCATAAAACGAATCATAAACCAGACATCTAAATCGGTCGTTCGCTTCTCAGAACGTACCGACTCTCAAGCTGCCCGTGCTGATCTGCTCCTGATTGATTCGGTCGGGTTGCTCTCCACGCTCTATCAGTACGGGGATATTAGCTATATCGGCGGAGGGTTCGGCGTTGGAATCCATAACATCCTCGAAGCCGCTACTTTCGGACTACCCATCATCTTCGGACCCAATTTCAACAAATTCAAAGAAGCCAAAGAACTGGTTGCACTGGGAGGAGCATTCCCTGTGACAACCTATGAAGAATTGGAACGAATTTTGAGCTCCCTCCTGCAAAATTCTGACAAGCGTTGCAAACTGTCTGATTTACTAATTAATTATGTTAACCAGAACAGGGGGGCTACCCGGATTATCATAAAAAAAACACTGAATTTTTAACTTTTTTATCAAATACCGGGATAGTTATGAACTTCTGAAAACAGAAAAAAACGGAACAACAAAAAATGCGGATTTTCTTTTGGAAATCCGATAGAATTTCAGGGGGAAAATGCTTCTTTTCTGTCAACTTTTTATGGTTTTCAAATATTCATTATATTGTATATCTGTCATTTAACACTTTCAGGTTGATAACTTTTAATTTCTTTCGTCTGAAAAGTTATCCAATTCTTTGAATTGTGTTTTATCTTGCAATATACGTTAAGAGAATCCAGATTTTTTGTGAAAATCAGAAAATCAATTGAATAAAAGTTTCATCTATTGCAATTAATCCGTATGATAACACATGAAGTGACGTTTACAGCCAGAACTGGCAAAAAGATTTATTCTCAGGAGGAAGCCTTTCAGGCATCGGTTACCTATTTCAAGGGGGATGAACTGGCTGCAAGAGTATGGGTAAACAAGTACGCTTTAAAGGATTCTTTCGGGAATATTTTTGAGTTAACGCCGGATGATATGCACAGGCGTTTAGCAAAAGAGATTGCCCGTATTGAGGAGCGTTACACCAATCCGTTAACAGAAGATGAGATTTTTAAGGTGTTGCAGGACTTTAAATACATCATTCCACAGGGGGGTCCGATGACAGGGATTGGGAACGATTTCCAGGTTGCCTCGCTTTCCAACTGTTTTGTTGTGGGAAACGAGGGGAATTCCGATTCCTATGGGGGAATCATGAAAATAGACCAGGAACAGGTTCAATTGATGAAAAGGCGAGGGGGGGTCGGACACGATCTTTCACACATACGGCCCAAAGGATCCCCGGTTAAGAATTCAGCCCTCACCTCAACCGGAATTGTGCCCTTCATGGAGCGGTATTCGAATTCCACGCGGGAGGTTGCACAGGATGGCAGACGGGGAGCCCTGATGCTCTCCGTATCGGTGAAACACCCGGACTCGGAAGACTTCATAAATGCCAAACTGCAGCAGGGAAAAGTAACCGGAGCCAATGTGTCGGTAAAGATTGACGATGAATTTATGCAAGCCGTGGAAAGCGGAAATTCCTACACCCAGGGATATCCCATAGATGCCAAACAATACAGCTACCAGAAAAAAATTGATGCCCAAGAGCTGTGGAGAAAAATCATCCACAATGCCTGGCAATCTGCTGAACCCGGGATTCTCTTCTGGGATACCATCATCCGGGAATCGATTCCCGACTGTTATGCAGACAAAGGGTACAAGACCGTATCAACCAATCCCTGCGGGGAGATCCCTTTGTGCCCTTACGACAGTTGCCGTCTGCTGGCTATTAACCTTTATTCCTACGTAGAAAACCCTTTTACTCCAGAGGCAACATTTCATTTCAATCTCTTCAAGGAACATATCCATTATGCACAGCGGATCATGGATGATATCATTGATCTGGAACTGGAAAAGATCCAGGCGATACTGGATAAAATCAAAGCGGATCCGGAAGAACCGGAAATAAAATACACGGAAATGAAACTCTGGGAGAACATCTATAAGAAAGGCCAGGAAGGAAGGCGTACCGGCATCGGCATCACGGCCGAAGGGGATATGCTGGCAGCTCTCGGGTTATGTTACGGAACCGATCAGGCAACCGATTTTTCCGAAAAGATCCATAAAACCATCACCCTGGAGGCCTACCGTTCATCGGTCCATCTGGCCCGGGAACGGGGAGCCTTCACCCTTTACGATACCGATCGCGAGAAAGAAAATCCCCTGATTAAAAGAATCAAGAAAGCTGATCCCTCGCTTTACGAACTGATGACCCAACACGGACGGAGAAATATAGCCTTGTTAACCATAGCACCTACAGGAACCACCAGCCTGATGACCCAGACAACCTCCGGGATCGAACCGGTTTTTATGCCCGTTTATAAACGTCGCAGAAAAGTAAATCCCAGCGATAAAGAGGTGACAAAAGTCGACTTCATAGATGAAGTAGGCGACAGCTGGGAAGAATACATCGTCTTCCACCACAAATTCAAAGAGTGGATGAAGGTGAAAGGATATGATGCCAATAAACAATATACCCAGGAAGAACTGGACCAGATGGTCAAAGAATCACCCTACTACAAAGCCACCTCAAACGATGTTGACTGGCTCTCAAAAGTGAAAATGCAGGGCCGCATTCAGAAATGGGTCGATCACTCCATCAGTGTAACCATAAACCTCCCGGAAGACGCCACGGAAGAACTGGTCGGCCAGCTGTACTTCGAAGCCTGGAAAAGCGGATGCAAGGGAGTTACCGTCTATCGCGACGGATCCCGCTCAGGGGTGCTCCTAACCAACAAAAAAGAGAATAAAAAGAACAAATCCTTCCCCACAAAACGACCGGAAATACTAGAAGCCGATATTGTGCGCTTCCAAAATAACAAAGAAAAATGGGTCGCTTTCATCGGAACCCTGGGAGATAAACCCTACGAGATCTTCACCGGACTATCCGACGATGAAGACGGAATCCTCCTGCCCCGGTCGGTAACCAAAGGATACATTATCAAAAGCAGAGAGGACGAAGAAACCTCACGATACGATTTTCAATATGTAAATAAAAGAGGATTTAAAACCACCATCGAAGGACTTTCCTATAAATTCAATCCGGTATTCTGGAATTATGCAAAGCTTATTTCCGGAGTGCTTCGCTATGGAATGCCAATACATAAAGTCGTTGAACTGGTAACCAGCCTTCAGCTCGACAATGATACAATCAATTCGTGGAAAGCGGGTGTGGCACGCGCTTTAAAAAAATATGTGCCCAACGGTACCATAGCCGAAGATGCAAGATGTGAAGAATGCGGATCATCAAACGTTATCTATCAGGAGGGCTGCCTGATCTGTAAAGATTGTGGCTCTTCGAAATGTGGTTAACAAGGTTTTAAATACCTACCAACAAAAACCCGGTCTTAACAACCGGGTTTTTTTGTTTCCTCCCCCTTATTTCTTCAGGCTTTTCTGATACCATAAAAAGGACCCTATGTCGTAAAATTCATTCACAAGATCCGGATTCTCAGCCAGGTCTTCCGCCGAATAGGGATAATACGGAACCAGCAGATCCCGTCCGGGTTTCCAGTTTGCCGGAGTATATAAATCCGTGGTTCTGGCCGTTTGCAATGCCTGAATGGTCCGCAGTATCTCTTCCAGGTTTCGCCCGATTGTCATGGGATAAAACCAGGTGGCTTCCACCCGGTTCTCAGGACCAATGATAAAAACCCCCCGTACATCCCGGGTCGTACTGGCCGGCTTATGCAACATCCCGTATCGCTTCGAAATCCTGGCCTGGAAATCCTCAATGATGGGAAACGAAATCTCTTTGATCTCGCCGCCCCTGGCCATTACCTCTTCCATCGATTCCTTCCACATCCTATGCATCTCTTTCGTGTCGGTTGATAAAACAGCAAGCTCAACATTCAGCTCCTTAAACGTGTCCTGCATTTGTGAAAGCCGCAGAATCTCATCGGTGCATACCGGGGAAAAATCCCTCGGATGACTCAATAAAATTTTCCACTGTTTGCCAAAATCATCCGGAAAATGCAACACTCCGTTGGTCGTCTCAGCTGTAAATGAAGGCGCCTCAGACCCGATTAACGGAATCGTGTTTTGCATACTCTCCTGTGCATTTAGCGTGCCGACACTTACCCATAGAATAAAACTTATGAATATTTTTGTTTTCATGTGAATAAAATTAATTTAAGATTTTGTATATACCGTAATCAATGCATGTTCAATTTCCATGGCCTATGAAACTCGTCCCATTCCGGTTCATCGGAACCGAACCCGTTTCATGACGTTACCTTTTATTGTTTCTTCGGATCAAAGCTAAGAAATCCGGATGGAAAACAATAAAAGATTTTAAGGTATTTTTATCTTTTAACGTTTTTTAACAAATTGGCTTTGTTAGAATTCTGTCTTCCCCATGGGCAAATTGCCATAGATATCAACGTTTTCTGAATAAATATCGCTTTAACGTATGCGGGTATATCCTGTATTTCATCATTTAACGTAGTTACACCAATCGATATTCCATACTTCCATTTGTTCTGCGACCACCTTTTTCGATCAGAACGTATTTCTTGCCTCACCGAAATGCATCTCATTGACGATTTCGTAAAAAATACTCCTCAAAGCGCTTACGTTTTCCGTTGTTATGAATTTTCCCTGACGAACCAACCTACACGCATTCACTGATCCCTTTCGCAAGAGCAAAATCAGATAGACACCCCTCTTATTTCCCGGTGCATTACACTTTTCAGCCCGTGAATCCTGTATAATGGAGAAGAAATGGTTGATGTCCCTGTAATTTTACAATTCATCAAACATTGTTTGACTTTTTTTGAATGACCTCCGATGATTAACAAAGTTTCATCAAGCTGTTGTCAGGCTGTGTTCACCGAGACCTGGTGAAGTTATAAAGAGAGGGAAGGTGGAGCTAACGGGATTCGAACCCGTGACCTCTTGACTGCCAGTCAAGCACTCTAGCCAACTGAGCTATAGCCCCGGTTATGGCTGCAAATATAAAATATTTTTTCTTACCCCCAGAAAAAAAGAGTTCAATTAACCCCTATGGAAGGATCCATTCTTCTTTCATTTTACTATTTTGCACTCCTAAAAAATTTGCATGACACGGAAAACTATGAAAGCGTTGCACTTCGATGGGCAGCTTCACTTCAGCCGGTACGAATCCAGGCCGGTACCTCCCAAAGGAGAAGCCCTGATAAGAGTTCTGCTGGCAGGGATTTGCAATACGGACCTGGAGATCATCCGGGGGTACATGGGTTTTACCGGGATCCCGGGTCATGAATTTGTTGGCATTGTTGAAGAGGTCCATGCTGAGGATCAGCATTTACTGGGCAAAAGAGTGGTTGGGGAGATCAACTGTGCCTGTGGCCGGAACGACTGTTATTACTGTCGTCATGACCTGGGCAGGCACTGTCCGGATCGGACCACTCTGGGCATTTTCAGGCGCGATGGTTGCCTGGCCGAATATACCACCCTACCGGTAGAGAATCTTCTGGAGGTTCCTGAATACATCCCCGATTCCATGGCCGCACTCACGGAACCCCTGGCTGCCGCCTTTGAGATTCTGGAACAAATCGACCTGTCGCAGGGTGATGATGTGCTGATCGTAGGTGACGGGAAACTCGGTCTTCTGATCAACCATGCTTTGTCGACCACCGGTGCCCGGATTACGCATGTTGGCAAGCATGCCGGGAAACTGGCCATCGCCCGGACCACCGGAGCTGAAACGGTTCTTCTGAACCATATGCCGGATAAGCAGTACGACGTTGTGGTAGAAGCTACAGGAAATGCCAACGGCATTGGGTTCTCAGTAGCCCACACCAAACCGCGGGGTACCTTAATCCTTAAAAGCACCCTCGCAGCCCACCAGCCCTTAGACCTGAATCCCGTAGTGGTCAATGAACTGACCATCATCGGATCCCGTTGCGGACTGTTTCAACCAGCCCTACGGTATCTGCAATCCGGAGTAGACCTTTCCTCCCTGATCGAGGCAATATACCCGGCCGATCAAATCCTGGAAGCTTTCGACAAAGCAAAAACCAAAGGAGCCATGAAAGTCCTGGTTGACTTCAGAACCAAATCCTAATCATCCGTAGCTTTCAGAAACCAATCTTTTTTCGAAAATCAATGAATTTGGTGTAATTTTTGCAGCTCTATAAACAGGAAGAAACCGGGAAAGAAAAATGCCAACGGCCGGATGATTGGCCCAAAGGAATCCGGAATGGTATATTTGACAGAAATATAGCATTGCATTTAAAGATTATTTTTTATATTTAAGCCCCGTTTACGGGAGGAGCCTTTTGGAAAATAAACCTATAAAAAAGTTGATATGGAACCTAAAAAATCACCGAAAGCAGACCTTGAGAGCAAAAGGAGCCTGTTGCTTCTGATTGGTCTGGTGGTTTCCCTGGGTATTGTACTGGGTGCATTTGAATGGACAACAAAACCATCTTCTGCTGGTTCGTTGGGAGAAATTCAGACTCAGGAAATTGAAGAGGAAATTATTCCGATTACCCGTCAGGAAGAAATAAAACCACCGCCACCACCACCTCCACCCAAAGTGGTGGAAGTACTGAACATTGTAGATGATGAAGTTGAACTGGACGAAGAACTGGATATTGAATCTACGGAAGCGGATGAAGAGACGATTATTGACGTAGCTCCGATCATTGAAACCGCAGATGAAGAGGAAGAAGAGGAGGCGAAAGTATTCTTCATCGTTGAAGAAATGCCGGAATTCCCCGGGGGAGAACTGGCTTTGCGAAAATACATCGGCAATGCAATCAAATATCCGGTGATTGCCCAGGAAAACGGAATCCAGGGGAAAGTATATGTAACCTTTGTTGTTGACAGGGACGGAGGTATTTCAAATGCCCGCGTGGCCAGGGGGGTTGACCCGTCTTTGGATAAGGAAGCTTTGAGGGTTGTCAATTCCCTGCCTAAATGGAAACCCGGAAAACAAAGGGGAAAACCCGTTAGGGTTTCCTATACAGTTCCGATAAATTTTGTATTGCAATAAATCTGACGAAATAAAAAGTTACTCCTGGCCTGTTTCAGGTCAGGAGTTTTTTTATGCTTATGGCTGAAATGATTGACACCACCCCGGTAACCGAAAAGGTTGTTTTGGTCGGCCTGATTTATAAAGACCAGGATGAACAACAGGCCCGGGAATACCTTGATGAGCTTGATTTTCTGGCAGATACAGCCGGTGCGGTGGTATTTAAAAAATTTACCCAGAAACTGGATATTCCCAATGCGGCGACCTTTGTTGGACCCGGAAAACTGGATGATATCCGGGCTTACGTAAAAACCATGGAGGTTGACACGGTAATCTTTGATGACGAGTTAACGCCCACCCAACTTCGGAATATCGAAAGAGAGCTGGCTTGCAAAATCCTGGACCGTACCAATCTGATCCTGGATATTTTTGCCAAACGGGCGAAAACAGCCCATGCCAAAACCCAGGTTGAACTGGCTCAGTATCAATACCTGCTTCCCCGTCTGACCCGCATGTGGACCCACCTGGAACGCCAGCGCGGGGGAATCGGCCTGCGGGGTCCCGGAGAAACCCAGATTGAAACCGACCGGAGGATCATCCTCGATAAAATCGCTCACCTGAAAAAACATCTGGCTAAAATTGATAAACAAAAGGCTACCCAGCGTAAAAACCGCGGGAAACTGGTGCGGGTAGCCCTGGTGGGGTATACCAATGTCGGCAAATCAACCCTCATGAATGCTTTGAGCAAATCGGACGTCTTCGCAGAAAATAAACTGTTCGCAACCCTGGATACAACCGTCCGTAAGGTCGTTATCGGAAATCTCCCCATCCTCCTGGCCGATACCGTAGGTTTTATCCGGAAATTGCCTCACGGACTGGTCGAATCGTTCAAATCCACCCTCGACGAAGTACGTGAATCCGATATTCTGTTGCATGTTGTGGACATCTCCCATCCGGGTTTTGAAGAACAGATCCGCATTGTGAATCTTACCCTTCAGGAAATCGATTCGGCTGACAAACCGGTACTCTATGTTTTTAATAAAATTGATGCCTTTTCCTTTGTTGAGAAAAACCCGGATGACCTGACTCCCATAAAAAAGGAAAACATCAGCCTCGAGGAATGGCAAAACTCATGGATGGCGAAACAGAGCCATCCCTCGCTGTTTATTTCGGCTACCCGGAAAACAAACCTTGGGGAATTGAAGAAAACGCTCTACAAAGAGGCAAAAAAAATCCATGTCCAGCGGTTTCCCTACAATGATTTTCTCTATGATGAATCCTGGGTATTTCCCGAAGAATCTTAGGAACATCTGTCAGCCGGCTGGCCGCACATTTCAGATTTCCCCTTTCCGGACCAGGTATTCAGCGATCTGGACTGCATTCAGAGCCGCTCCTTTTTTCAGTTGATCGCCCACGCACCAGAATGTGATGCCATGCGGATTGGCCAGGTCTTTTCTTACCCGTCCCACATAAACCGCATCCTTCCCGGATACAAACAGGGGCATCGGGTAGATCTTTCCCTTCGGATCATCCAGCAACACCAATCCTTCGGCATTCCGGAAAGCTTCTCTGACCTCCTCGATATCCAGGGGTTGTTCGGTTTCCACCCATATTGCTTCGGAATGGGAGCGGGCTACAGGTACCCGGACGCAGGTAGCGCTCACCAACATATCGCTGTGAAAAATTTTCTGCGTTTCCCATACCATTTTCATCTCTTCCCGGGTATAATCATTTTCCAGGAATTGATCAATGTGGGGAATAACATTCATGGCCAGCTGATAGGGAAAGGTTTGAATGGTGGGTTCCCGGCCGCCGGCAATTTCCGTTATCTGGTTCTTCAGTTCGCTCATCCCGGAAGCACCCGCTCCGCTGGCGGCCTGGTAGGTGGAAACATATACTCTCCGCACCGGTGACAGATCATGCACCGGTTTCATTGCCACTACCATCTGAATGGTCGAACAGTTCGGATTGGCAATGATATTCCAGGGACGGTTCCGGACATCCCCGGCATTCACCTCAGGCACCACCAGGGGAATATCCTCTTCATAACGAAAAGCACTGGAATTGTCAATCATGACCGCACCGTATTTGGTAATGTCAGGAGCAAATTCTTTGGATACACTCCCGCCTGCTGAAACCAAAGCAATATCCACTCCTTTGAAATCATCATTGTGCCTCAACTCCTTAACGGTGATCTTCTCCCCTTTAAAAGAAAAGGTTTTCCCTGCACTTCTCGAAGATCCGAATAAAACCAGTTCATCCAGTGGAAAATTTCGCTCTTCCAGTACGATCAGAAATTCCCTGCCTACCGCTCCACTGGCACCAACAACTGCAACTCTCATGGTACTAAATTTTTAACGTTTTGCATATGTTTTAATCATCGTATTCTGATAATCTTTATCCCATGGATGCCTTTTAAAGGTATTCAAAATCGAATAATTACAGGCTCCATTCCCACTCCATGTTTTGTACATTCCAGGGATTTCGTGTTTTGTGGTTATACCGCTTTTGCCATCAGGGCTCAAGAACACGAAATATCCCAAAAGGCAGAAAAATTAAATACCTCAAATTTTATACGTTATAAAATTACGATTGAACAGCGAACCTTTGGTAATTTTATTGATTTCAAAGGTATCATTTCAATATTTTGTTGTACATTGTATTTCTGTTCGAACCCCAAAAATAACGTTTTGTTGTTAATTGATCGATGTGATTAACAATATTCAATATATTCTGATTCTTGTTTTCTTCTTTGTTGTATCCCAAACACAGGCAGAACGCATCTGGTATGAGTCCTTTTCCGTACCTGAAAAAGGGATCTGGGGCGATGATGACGGAGTGACCATCCACGCCGATTATTCAGGGATTACCCAATGGAGTCTTCATTACGATTCCCTTTTCTTATCCTCCTCCGACGATTATGCAAAGACGGTTTCCACCCGGGGAGGCCGATTTGAAGTACGGGATATAGACAGTGAGATTACCTGGATTTCGGCATGGATCGATATCCGCGGATTCAGCAATGTCAGCATTGCCTTAACGGCCTATGAAACCGGAAGCGGAAGCAATGAATCCCACAAGTACCTGGAGGCTTTTTACCGGCTGGATCAAGCGGATAAAATCCGGTTTGCTGAAAACAGCCTCAATGCAGGCAACTGGGGATCTTCAGAAGTCAGACAAACCGGATTGGGGGGAGACTCCCTGCAGCTAATCATTCAGATTGCCAACCATTATGCAGCCGACAAGGTCACCCTCGACGAAATTACCGTTACCGGGGAATCTTCAGACCGGATGGCTCCCTTTGTTACGGCTGTTCATGTGAAAAGCGCTGATTCACTGCTGGTTTTTTTCAATGAACCGGTATGCCCGGTCCTACCTGAAAATATTGCTCTTTTTTCCGGAAATTCAATCCTTCCTGTTCTTTCCCTGGTTGAAACAAACCCCTCTTTTCTTTTCCTGATCATTCCCCCCGCACCGGTCTGTTCCCTGTATCTTGTTACCTGTGGTATTTCAGATCTTTCAGGAAATCGTTCAACAGCCGACACGATCTTTTTCAGCTATTTACCGCCTGTAAAGCCTTACGATGTTGTCATCAATGAGATTCTGGCTGATCCCAGTCCGCCCCGGGATCTGCCCGAATATGAATTCGTGGAACTATACAACCGGGCGCCTTATCCGGTTCACACCCGGGAATGGAGATTTTCTGTAAACAACACAAGCAAAACGCTGGATGATTGCCTTCTGGCTCCGGGAGATTTCGTAATTCTTGTTTCCCCGAAAGCCTGTGATCCCTATGCGCTCTTCGGCAGGACCCTTGGGGTGCAAGGATTTCCCTCTCTCATAAACCGGGGAGCCTCATTGAAAATTATCTCCGGGGATGGATTGGTCATTGATGCGGTAGATTATTCCGAAGCGTGGCCGGGGTCTCCGGAAAAAAGGGAGGGAGGATGGTCTCTCGAAAAAACAGACCCCCACCGGTCATGCGGACCTTCAACAAACTGGCAATATGCCGAATCCCTTTCTGGGGGAACTCCGGGGTCTCAAAACTCCGTATACAGGAACAACCCGGATAACGATCCCCCAAAGATCATACACATTGAAGCAGCAAACGATAGCTCTCTCATCCTCCGGTTCAGTGAACCCATGGATACCTTCCTGCTAAAAGATCCCGCGAATTATGAAATCAAAGAATCAGGGCAGATCCCCGGTTCAATGATCCTGGTTTCCGAAAGCGAAGGCATCCTGTTTTTTGCAAACCGTTTCAAGGAAAACAAAACCTATACCCTGCAATGCAACCACTTAAGGGATCCTTGTGGCAATTCCCTGGCAATGGCTTCTGCTCTCTTTACCTGGGTGGTTGCCCGGAATCAGGATGTTGTGATCAATGAAATCCTGACCAATCCCTACCCTGAGGGAACCGATTTTTTGGAATTGTTCAATGCCTCAGATAAAAATCTGCATCTCGACCATTTGAGATTATCCAACGGGAGCGATACCGTTTTTTTGCAAAGCGTTTCCGGTCAGGAGATCCTTCTTCCCCCGGGAAGTTATACCGTATGCACCCGTGATTCAGCAAAAACGGTTCTCCCCTGTTACTCCTCGAATCCGGTGAACATTTTTGAAATCCGGAAATTTCCCCTTCTTTACAACAACGAAGGACGGGTGGTTCTCCTCAATGAATATGACGAAACAATCGATCGGTTCCGTTACCACCGGAAATTGCATTCTCCTTTTCTGACGGAGATCACCGGTATTTCCCTGGAGCGGATTTCTGCCCGGGTTTCGGCAAGCGATCCGGCCAACTGGCATTCCGCTGCCGAAGCGTGGGGATTTGCCTCCCCGGGTCTTGAGAATTCACAGGTACGAAAAGAACAGACCCTTAGGGTAGACTTTGAGCCCGAAGCGTTTTCCCCCAATTTCGATGGATACCTTGATGAATATCGGATCACCTATCATTTGGATCATCCGGGATATATTGCCCATTGCCGGATCTTCGACTCTTCCGGAAGGTTTCTCTTCAAGCTCGCGGAAAGCCGGCTGCTTGCAACCACCGGTTTTTTGTCATGGAACGGCCGGGATCCCACCGGAAACAGATTACCCCTGGGACGATATATTGTAGTTTTTGAAATTTTCAGTCTGGAGGGACGGGTTACCCGTTTTAAAGACGCCGTTGTGTTAACCGATATTCTGAGCGAATGATCCTCCTGCCGGGATGTCGAAAAATATAGCCTCCGGATTCTTTATGTAGGGTGAAAATTATACCTTTATAAGGATTTTCACCAAAGAACCATTCGACGATGAAACATCTGGTGTTGTTCACAGCCATGGTTTTTTCCGGGCTGATACTATCGCTCCCGGTTGATGCTGAACACACAAAAAAGCGCAGGCCGGTAGCGGCCGGTTCATATTATCCAGCCGATAAAGAAACGTTGAATGCCCAACTGGCCTCATTCTTTCAGGCTTCAGGTCAGCCGGAAAGCCAACACACGGTAGCGGCCGTTATTGCCCCTCATGCGGGGTATCTGTTTTCGGGCCAGATAGCGGCAGCTGCCTATGCTTGCATCGACCCGAAACAGGAATATACCCATGTTTTCCTAATTGGTACAAGCCATTATGTATCCCTGAACGGGGCCTCTATCTACAATCAGGGAAATTACAGTACCCCTCTGGGCGAAGTAGAGGTAGACACCCGTATAGCGGACCGGTTGATCGCTGATAATTCCTTTTTCGGATTTGCAGCCGGAGCCCATGACCGGGAACACAGCCTCGAAGTGCAACTTCCCTTCCTGCAATACTACCTGAAAAAACCGTTTAAAATCGTTCCGGTAATCATCGGTACCCAGTCAGAAGAAACCTGTAAGAAGATCGCTGAAGCCCTCAAGCCGTATTACAACGAAAAAACCCTTTTTGTTATCAGTAGTGATTTTTCCCATTACCCGGATTATAAGGGAGCCCTGGAGGCAGACAAAGCTACCGGTGAAGCAATTACAGCCAATGCACCCGACCTGTTTATGAAGGCCCTAAAAACCAATGAATCGAAACATATCCCAGGATTGGTAACCAGCTGCTGCGCCTGGAGTTCTGTGCTTTCTCTTTTATATATCACCTCAAAACTTCCGGATACCCGGATCCAACAGGTTGCCTATACCAATTCGGGCAACTCCCCTTACGGAGATAAACAAAGGGTTGTGGGCTATCATGCTTTTGTTGTTACCCATGAGAAACCTACCGGAACTTCTTCGGATTTTTCTCTTTCACCCGGGGAGAAAGATCAACTACTGAAAATAGCCCGGAACACCCTGGAAGCCTATCTTGAAGAAGGAGCAATTCCCTTTATCGATCCCTCCGGTTTACCGGAGGCCCTGCAAGCTCCTTGTGGGGCTTTTGTATCGCTGTACAAACACGGAAACCTGCGCGGATGTATCGGCCGGTTCACATCAAACGAACCGCTCTACAAAGTGGTTCAGGAAATGACCGTAGCTGCCGCCGTGAAGGATACCCGCTTCAGACCCGTCGAACCTACAGAAAAAAATGAACTCGAAATGGAAATTTCTGTACTTACGCCCCTGAAAAAGATAACGGATATAGACGATTTTGAACTGGGAAAACACGGAATCTTCCTGGTCAAAGGCAACCGGAGTGGAACCTATCTACCTCAGGTAGCCCGGGAAACAGGCTGGACCAAAGAGGAATTCCTGGGTCATTGTGCACGTGACAAAGCAGGCATCGGCTATGAAGGATGGAAAGATGCCGACCTTTACATTTACGAAGCCCTGATCCTTCATGAACAGCAAAAATAAGCCGCCCAAAGTATGAATGTTCCTTATCCGCTTATACCCGTTTTGATCATTATCCTCACCCTTTATTGCACTACATGGCTCTTTTCACGGTTGGGATTGCTAACCAAAAGGGGTCACCGGAAATGGTGGAACAGTTTGTTGCTGGGAACTTTCCTGGTTACCGGGATATCCGGAATTCTAAGTGTCATTAAGATCAACTACAAAATAACCATTCCCTCTTACGATATGTGGTTGCAATGGCATGTAACCATCGGAACAGCCATGGTATTTATCGTCTTTATTCATCTTTCCTGGAACCTGAAATATTATACCCGGATACTGAAAAAACCCAGGATCCTTCGTACCGCCCCGGCGGCACCCCGGTCTGCGGCCTCTGAACGCAACCACTTCGGGGTTCTTCTGTTTTTACTGGGGGTAGCCACGCTGATCACGCAGGTCCTTTTCATCCGGGAATTCATCAGCGTCATGGCCGGCAATGAACTGGTCGTAGGCATTGTTATGGCTTGTTGGATGTTGCTTACAGCCCTCGGGGCCCATGCAGGCCGCAAGAGACTCCCGCGTCGGACCGATGAAGCCCAGGGTATAAAAATGCTGGGATTTCTTATCCTGACAGGAGCTGCCATGATCGTCCTGCTCTATTTCCTGAAGTATCTGCTCTTCCCACCGGGAACTCTCGTGGGTCTGGGAACGGTTCTTCTTGCTTCCCTGTTTCTTTTGTTCCCGGTATGTTTTCTTTCCGGATTCCTGTTTCCCTTTTTCTCAGCCCGCTTATCCGAACTGAAAAACCAGAATCTCATCGGACGATCCTATGCCCTGGAATCGTGGGGAAGTCTCACCGGCAGTCTGCTGTTCAGCATCTTCCTCGGCAAATGGCTCAACTCATTTCAGGTGCTGGGGCTCCTGGCCGGGATCATGGCCCTCTGCGGAGCCCTGATCGTGAAACCCCCGGGAATCCTGAAGAAAAGCCTGTTGTTGGCCCTGGGCATCCTACTGCCTGTAACGGTATATTTTTTTAACCCGGATACGGAAATACAAAAGATCCTCTTCCCCAACCAGGAAATTCAAATGCATCAAAGCACTCCCTATGGAAACCTGGTAGTTACCCGGCAGGCCGGTCAATACAATTTCTACCTCGATAATACCCTTCAGTTTTATACGGAAAACATCATCAGCAATGAAGAAGCGGTGCACTTTGCCATGGTCCGTCACAACCAACCGGAAAACATCCTTCTTTTGTCAGGAGGCATTGCCGGTATGATCCATGAAATACTGAAATATCCCATCCGGAATGTCGATTATCTGGAAATCAATCCATCCATTGTGCAGTACTGGGAAAAAAGTACCGGAACAATCCGTTTCCCGGAGAAAATCCGTTTCATTCGTTCCGATATCCGTCGTTTCTTACAGCAAACCACTTCCATTTATGATGTGATCCTGATCAACCTTCCTGCGCCTGTTACGTTGGGTTTTAACAGATTCTACACAACCGAGTTCTTTGAGACGTTAAAAAAACATACCAACAGAGAAAGCATAATCTGTACCTCGTTGCCTACCACAGCCAATTATGCTGAGGAGAATGTCCGGGATGTCAATGCCTCCCTATACAAAACCCTGAATATTCATTTCCAAGAAGTTAAGATCATCCAGGGAGAGAAAAATTACTTTCTGGCCTCTCAGGAGCCTCTTGGTACAGGGCTTACTCAGATGATTGATCAGAAAGGCCTGAGCAATGAATACGTAAATTCTTTTTATTTCGATGATTCCCTTCTGGAGCAACGCAGCCGGTTGCTGGCTTCGGAGTTTTCCACTGGTGGAAAAATAAACCGCGATTTTTATCCCTATATTTTTCTCAAAGAGGTGAACCACTGGCTCAGTCATTTTGGAATCAGTTACCGGTTGCTTGTATTCATTCCGGTTCTGTTGTTTATTCTGTTGTTTTTCCGTTTCAATCCGGTTTCCAAAGGACTCTACACCGGAGGATTTACGGCTGCTTCCATGGAAATTGTCCTGATGCTGGCCTACCAGGTATTTTTTGGCAGCCTTTACCTGGCGATTGCTTTCTTTTTTGCTGTTTTCATGGCAGGTTTGGCCTCCGGGAGTTATGCCGGGCCAAGAATACCCTCCTCATCGCCTATAAAAACCTATTATCTTCTTCAAACGGCGATTGCTTTGTATGCTTTGGTCATTCTTTTCTTCATTCTGCTGATCCATCCATTCAGCCATACCGGATTCCTTTTGCAGTTTTTTTTCTTTCTACTGACTTTCATTCTCTCTTTTTCCATTGGTTTTGAATTTTACCTGGCTTCGGAACTTCAGCCTCTATCTGTGAGGAACACCTCCGGATTGAATTACAGTACCGATCTCACAGGTTCCGCTCTGGGAGCTTTCTTAACAGCCCTTGTTTTGCTCCCTTGGGCAGGCATTGTAACGACCTGTCTTCTCATTGCAGGGCTTAATCTGCTCAGTGCCGTCTTTGCCTTTTCCGTGCGCCGATCCTTTTAAATTTGTCAAATCCTGCTTATTTGTTTAATTTTGATACAAAACCCGGAAGATGGATAAACGGCAATTCCTGAAGACGACCTTGTTGGGGGCAGGGGGAATGACCTGTGCTGCATGTCCTCTTTTATCTCATGCCTCGGAATTCCTGGCTCCCCAGGTTGGGGAGAAATGGACCAAAGAAGCCTTTTTTTATGTGACCACCCCCAAGGGAATCCGCTGCCAACTCTGTCCGAACGAGTGTGATCTGAAAGAAGGAGAAACCGGTGATTGCCGGAACCGTACGGTGAAAAACGGAAAATTGTATACCATTGCATACGGCAATCCCTGTGCTGTGCATATCGACCCCGTAGAGAAAAAACCCCTGATGCATTTTCTCCCGGGAAGCAGAACTCTTTCGGTAGGCACTGCAGGATGCAACCTGGCTTGCCTGAATTGCCAGAACTGGACCATCTCCCAAAAGAGCCCTACAGAAACCCGCAATTACGACCTCCTCCCCGAGAAACTGGTTACCACCTGCCAGGAGAATCAATGTGAATCTCTCGCCTATACCTATTCCGAACCCATCACGTTCTACGAATATACGTACGATTCCTCCATCCTGGCCCGACAGGCAGGAATAAAAAACATTATCGTCACGGCCGGCTACATAAACCGGGAACCCCTGGAAAAGCTCTGTAAGGTAATCGACGCAGCCAATGTAGACCTCAAATCGTTTAGCGATGATATATACCTGCGACTCAATGCTGGTAAATTGCAACCTGTGCTCGATACATTGAAAACCTTAAAAAATGAAGGCGTGTGGTTGGAAATCACCAATCTGATCGTGCCCTCATGGACCGATGATTTGGATATGATCAAACGCATGTGCGGTTGGCTCGTTGAGAACGGATTTGAAAACAATCCGCTGCATTTCAGCCGTTTTTATCCTACCTACAAACTTACCCAATTGCCTCCGACTCCGGTGGCTGTCTTGCGTTCAGCCTTTCAGATTGCCAAAAGCGAAGGAATAAAACATGTGTATATTGGAAATGTACCCGGCACAGAAGCTCAACATACCTACTGCCCGGAGTGCGGAAAAATAGTTATCGAACGCAAAGGTTATACCATCGTGAACAACCATATTGTCAACGGAAAATGCACATTTTGCCAAACCCCCATACCCGGCATCTGGGAATAAACAACCCCCAGAAAAATATTTGATGAAAAGAAATCTCCCGGTCTGAAAAAAGCAATCAGGGATCCGTTGCCCCTTGTTTGTGGGTAATCTGTTTTATCATGGGGAGTAATAAGTCCGTAAACCCATAACGATGATCATGCAAAACAAGGAACAGGAGGTCGTCGTTCCCCCGGATCAATTCCCGATGCTTTCGATGATCTCTTCGACCACCCGCAAAGCGGAATCACCGATCTCTCTGGCTCCCTGCTTTAATCGTTCGAGATCCTCCTCCATATCGTTTTCCATGTAATATTCTATTTGTTCTTTCAGCTCATCTACATCCTCTTTCAGCTCTTTGCGGTAGATATTCTCCAGTTTGTCTTTTCCCTTGTACATATTGTATTGAAGAATCAGGGCAGCGACTTTTAATTCTTCGGAGGCTGTCAGTTCCTCATCAAAGCGGTCATGCCATTCTTCACTGAATTTCCGGAAGCGTTTATCGGCATACTCCCAGTCACTGGCTGTATACTTTGAATGATCTTCCTTTACCCGGTTCACAAACTGCGAAAAACGGGTAAGATAGGTCTCCTTGTTTTCCGGAGCCAGACAGGATATTGCCAATCCCAGTACCACCAGAAAGAATGCATACACCATCCATTTGTTGCTTGTATGTTTCATGTGAATAAAATTAATGTAAGATTTTGTATATCGGGCATGTAACGTAATCAATGCATGTTCAGTTTCCATGGTCTATGGAACTCGTTCCCTCGCGGTTCACCGGAACCGGAACGGAGCTTGTTTCATACTATTAAAATTATTAATTTTTAAAGGTATAGTATGTAACTCGCATTTATTTTAATAATGATCCTGGGTGTGAATATTTTACATGCTCGTTTC
>CAYPAW010000028.1:0-34784 GCA_964408795.1 uncultured Mariniphaga sp. | reverse complement strand
ATTAATTTTTAAAGGTATAGTATGTAACTCGCATTTATTTTAATAATGATCCTGGGTGTGAATATTTTACATGCTCGTTTCATATGATTAAAGTGTTAATTTTATAATGTATTCCCGATGCATAGGGATAACTCTCCCCGATCCATCGGGGCTTATTTCATGATGTGTTATTTTTTAACTATGAGTTTCTTTGTTACTGAATAAAGGGTGTTTAAAGCCGTTTTCCCCTCTATTTTATAATAGTAACAACCCTCTGCCAGGAAATTTCCACTTAGCGTTACTTCATATTCTCCTGCCAATTGGTTTTCGTTTACCAACACTTTCACTTCACGGCCCAACAGGTCGTGTAACGAAAGTTTTATATGGGCATCAATGTCCAACCTGTACCGGATTGTAGTTGAAGAATGGAAAGGATTGGGAACGTTTTGAGAAAGCCTGACCCATTCAGGCATACCCTTCATTTGGGGCTGTGAAACACCGGTTGCGGACTGATACTCGTAGGCGCCTATGTCAATACCAGTACCGGAAGGCCTTGGCTGTCCATCATAATCATCTGAAGGTGCATTCTGGTTTGTCCCGTTGTTTATGGCCGGGCTGGTTCCTGACAGATGCAAATCATCGTTGTTTGGGTCAACAAAAAGGCCGGTGGCTGAATTTACCACGATTGAATGGGCATCCTGCCCGCTGTAAGTTGTCCAGGCACCCGATGCCACATCATCCAGCGAAAATTCATCGGTATACCCAACTACCACAGCACGGGCGGTATTTAGATTGTGGAATATATTGTAATCGCCATGGTAATTGCCTGTGCCCATTTGTTCGAATGCCAGCCCGATGTTATTGCCTCCGGCAAGGATACAATTATAAAGTTCAAGAATGTCGTTGTGATTTTCAACCCAGATGGTATACGTTTCTCCACCATAGAATGTACAGTTGATCAGTGAAACTTTTCCAGGAGTGCCATCCCAATCCAGTTCGACCACTGAGGATGCACATTGATAGCCTATGCAGTTCACCAGTTTTATTTTGTCCTGCCACAATTTATAGGCGCCATTCCAACAATGATATGCCAGACACCGGTTGAGTGTGGTTTCCTGAGAACTGATATCAAATCCATCAAAAACATTATAGGTTATGCATCGGTTAAAGACAAAATTGTGTTGGTTGCCATGCCCCAGCGCAAACCCGTCGACATTTTGTTCCGGATCATTTCCTGTGTGGGCAATGCAATCATTGAACATGCCGTTATAGTTATCCGCTCCACCAGAGGGGGATACATCGAACCCGTATAAAGTAAAATGAAATACCGTTACCCGGTTAAATTCAAAATCATGTGATCCATCTGAAACACCTATTCCATAAAAAATATCGTGAACAAGACAATCAGATATTTCAAAATTAGTTGCATTTTCGATCCAGATTCCATTTTCATCCCAGTTACGGATTTCAAATCCCAACAGTTTGACGTAGGAAGCTGAGATGATAATCCCATTATTTGATTCAGCAACGCCGGTTCCTTCGATAACCGGGGTTTCACCTGGGAAGGCAGTAAATACAATAGGTCCATCGGTTGCATTCCCACTATTACCCAGGTATACATTTTCGTGATAGATACCTGCCCGAACAAATACTGTATCGCCGGCAGCTAATGTTTCTGCCGCATTTTGAATGGTTAACCAGGGGGAATTTAGAGTGCCGGGATTAGTATCGCTGGCAGAAGGAGAATTCCTGTCGACGTAGTAGGTGGCCGCCTGACTTATTTTTGCAATGAATACCAAAGCCAGAATGCAAAGGGGTATTATGCTTAAAACAATTTTATTTTTCATATGATTAAAGTGTTAAATTTCTAAGGTATCATATGGAACTCGCATAGCTTTAATCATCATCTTAATTGTAAATATTTTACATGCTCGTTTCATACGATTATAATTGTTTATTTTATCGGTATCGTATGGAACTCGCATGAAATTACAATCATATTCTTTGAGTGTTCAAAAATATAATGCTCGTTTCATCTGATAATAATTGTTTATTTTCAAAAGTATTCCTGATATACATCGGTATAGCTTGCATGTCCCGTCCCGATAGCCATTGGGATCGGGGCTCGTTTCATTTTTCAAGAGCGGTTATGATCTTTTCAAGGTCTTCATTATCCGGGATCACATTCCAGCTAAAGAAGTCCATCATCCAGCCATTTTCTGTTTTTACAAAGTGTGAAATTGATCTAAGGGGGAGGTTTGGTCCAAACATGTCAGCCATAAAATACTGTTCAATCACAAGGGCTGTTTTACCATCAGGGCCAATCCTGATTTCCCGTTTGTCGATTGAATAATCCATCGATATATCCTCATTTGACATAGTTTCAGACATAATATCCACTCCCTGGGTTTTATTCCAGAATTCCGATTTGTCGGTTCCACAAAGCAATGCGTCTTCGCTTATAAATGAGGCTACTGCATCAATATCCCTGGCCATATTCGCTGCATTGAACTTTTCCATGGTTTCGGTTACCTCTTTTTTGGCAGCTTCCAGGTCGACAGGTTCTGTTTTGTGTTGACAGGAAAAACAGAGAACAAAAGCAATTAAAAGAACGGTTCGTTTTTTCATAGTTGTAGTTTTTGGGTTGTTATACAAATTACAAAAAAAAATTTAATTTACAAGAGGCTGCGGTTATTATAGGCGTTGTTTACTGTTAAACGGAAGAAATACCGGAAGGGGATCTGCCATGCCCCGGTTAAATCATTTCTGATTTCAGGTTATTCATCAATCGTTCATAGATTTAATCAATAAAAAAGTAGAAACTAAAATAGCAGACTTTTGTTACATGGTTACATTGCAATTAAGAATGCGTAATTTCATTTTAAAAAATAAACTTAAAATCATCTTTTGTTTTATAGGTGCAACGGGTGGTTTTCTGTACTGGAGATTTATTGGATGCCAGCGTGGAACCTGTCCGATACAATCGGTGTGGTATTGGAGTTCCCTTTGGGGAGCTGTGATGGGATACCTGTTGGGTGACCTGATAGCCGGAATAATTGAAAAAAGAAAAAAACGGAAAGATGGTTAACGGACGTTTTTACAATCTGATTCATTCAGAACGACCCGTTCTGGTCGATTTTTATGCCGACTGGTGTTCACCCTGTAAACATCAGGCGCCGGTATTAAAAGAGTTGAAAGAAGACCTGAAGGATGCGGTGCGTATTCTGAAGGTTGATGTCGATAAGAATCCGGGGATTGCTAACAGATACAATGTCCGAAGTATTCCAACCCTGATGGTTTTTAAAAACGGATCCGCCGTATGGACCGGAACAGGACTTAGATCAAAAGAAGAGTTAATCGGGATGTTGAAAAGAATGATCTGAACGTATCCGTAAATATTTTTCGCCGAAGAAATAATTTCTTCACGCTCTTGAGATAAATACAATTTGTGGACTGCAATCATACAAAGGAGATATTATACGCTTCTCTTCCAGTATTTTGTTCTCTGCCGGATAGCATGTATTGCTCATGACAGGTGTATACAAAGGAATCAAGAAGATGCCGAAATAATAATTTTTATGAACAATCAAGGGTGATATATTTTTTCATATTTATTATTATCTTTAGCGCCTGAACCAATGAAAAACCGTTTTTTCTTATACAGAAGTTCCCTTGTAGCGGCTTTAGCAGGTTTTCTGTTTGGTTTTGATACGGTTGTCATTTCCGGAGCCGAACAAACCATCCAGTCTATCTGGAATCTGTCTGGCAGTATGCATGGAGTAGCCATAAGCATGGCTCTTTGGGGCACAGTGTTGGGGGCTATGACCGGGGGTATTCCGGCTGAGAAACTGGGTAGGCGTATCACGTTGTTACTGATCGGCGCGCTTTATTTATTGTCAGCCCTGGGTTCTGCTCTTGCACCTGAAGTTTATTCCTTTATGTTTTTCCGGTTTATTGGTGGTGTGGGTATTGGTATTTCCACGGTTGCCGCACCCCTGTTCATTTCCGAGATAGCTCCTCCTGAATACCGGGGCCGTTTGACGGGTATGTTCCAGTTTAATGTAGTATTTGGTATTTTGATTGCTTATCTGTCCAATGCATTAATCAGCCATGTGGGTGAGAATGCCTGGCGATGGATGCTCGGTGTGGAAGCCATTCCTGCATTTTTGTATGTATCTCTGGCCTTTGGTCTTCCTGAAAGTCCGCGATGGTTGATCATTCATAAAAAGGATAAAGACGCTGCTCTTCGTGTGTTCAGAAAGGTGAATTCCCATGCGGATGAGAAAGCATTGCATGAACTGGTACGTGATGTGGAAGCATCGGCAGAGAAAATCGGGAATAAAGCCGGTTTTTTTAAAAAATCAATGTTCAAGCCCATATTTCTTGCTATACTGATTGCCTTTTTCAACCAACTGTCCGGGATCAACGCCATTCTTTATTTTGCTCCCCGGATATTTGAAATGACCGGCCTGGAAAATAAGGCAGCTTTGTTGCAGTCGGTTGGTATAGGTATTGTTATGGTAATCTTTACCCTCTTGGGATTGCGTTTGATTGACAAGATGGGGCGAAGGAAATTGCTGTATATCGGATCTTTCGGATATATTGGTTCTTTGGGTTTATGTGCCTGGGCTTTTCATACGGAACATTTCAGCATTATACCGTTTGGTATCTTTGTCTATATAGCAGCCCATGGCATTGGCCAGGGTGCTGTAATATGGGTTTTTATCAGTGAGATCTTTCCAAACCGGCTTCGGGCTGCCGGGCAAACCCTTGGCAGTTTTACTCATTGGTTTTTTGCCGCCCTGATAACCCTGGCCTTCCCGAAAATGGCCGAAGCATTCTCTCCATCTCTGATCTTTGGGTTTTTCTGTTTTATGATGATCCTTCAGTTGGTCTGGGTCAGAACCGCTGTGCCCGAAACCAAAGGATTTTCCCTGGAGGATATTGAACGAAAACTGCACCTCCGGAAGAATAATTCTTAACAACTCTCTTTCCACTTTTCACGATTTTTGATTATTTTACCGCTACCAAATAAATGAACGATGCATTCTGTTACGATTGGTTTTTTAGGTGCCGGAGGAATAGCCCGTGCACATGCCTATTCCCTGCAGGCATTAAAATATTATTATGAGAATATCCCTGAAATGGACTTTGTTTCTGTGGCTTCCCTGCATAAAGAGAGCCGGGAGGATTTTGCACGGAAGTATAGTTTTCACTGCGCTGAAAGTGTAGAAGTTTTTTCTGCCAATAATCAAATAAATACGGTGTTCATTCTTGGACCGAATAATACTCATTTTGGGCACCTCAAACTGGCACTGGAGATGCCTTCAGTAACGAATATCTATCTTGAAAAACCGGTTTGCGCTTCAGAAGAAGAGGAGCAAAAGATGAGAGATTTGCTTTCTTCAGCAGGTACCCAATTCAATATACAGGTAGGTTTTCAATATTTGCAAACTGCTTCGGTTCGTGAAGTCCTGAAGTTGTGGAGATCAGGCATCTTTGGGAAACCGGTTCATTTTGATCTGAATTATTATCACGGTGATTACCTGCAGGCATCGTACCGTGAAAAGCGGAAAAGCCGGTTAACACCGGCTCCTGACGGGGGGGCGATGGCTGATCTGGGATCTCACGGATTCAGCCTTTTGGTTGCTTTTTTCAATGAAGATTTACGAATCCTGCATGCTTTTCAGGCTGGATCTTTTGATGACGTACCTGCCGGGAGCGATCTGTTTGGTTCGGTGGTATTGTATGATCCCCATACCGGGGCGGCAGGCAACCTGTCAGCGAGTCGTATAAGTTCGGGTTCCGGTGATTTGATCCGTCTGGAGCTTTATGCTGAAAAAGGAGCCCTAAGGTATTCTTCCCGGAACGCTGATTCTTTTGAATATTACCTCGAAGAGAAGGGCTGCTGGACCCGGCAACCTGTGGGCAGCCACTACCAACCGGTAACTTCTTTTCCCTCGGGGCATGTGCCTCCCGGATGGCTCCGGGCCCTGGTCCATGCTCACTACCTGTTTTTAACCGGCGACAGCCGGAATTCCTTTGTGCCTGGCTTGCAGCATGGACTCGCGGTACAACGATTGGTCAGGGAAACCGCAGATCACCTGGAGGCATTCAGAAAAAAAGTACCCTAATGAAACGAGCTGGTGGAATGCTGTTGCACATTCCCTCCCTTCCGGGACGGGAGGGAATCGGAACGCTGGGAGAAGAGGCTTTTCATTTTGTGGATTTTTTAAAAGAAGCCGGGATCCAATGGTGGCAGATCCTTCCCCTGGGGCCTCCGGTAAAAGAGAATTCTCCGTACCTGTGTTATTCGGTATTCGCCGGAAATCCATTGCTGATTAGTGTGACGGAAGCTCAAAAACTGGGTTTTGAGGAGCCCGAAGAACTGAATGCACGCTCCCAATTCAAAAAAGCCCATGTGGAATTTGAAAAGGTGAAAGCCTGGAAATATCCCCTGCTCAGGAAGCTGTTTGCCGACTTTCAATCCGGGGAACATGTTTTCCTGAAAAAAGACTACCAGCGTTTTCTGGATGAACATAAGGGGTGGCTGCAGGATTATACCCTTTTTATGGCGCTGAAAGACCGGTTTCGGAATGTGCCCTGGAATGAATGGGAGGAACCCTTAAAAAGAAGGGATCCCAAAGTCCTGAAAGAATATTCCCGGCAGCTTTCGGAAGAACGGGAGTTTCATGCTTTCTTGCAGTTTCTGTTTTTCAGACAGTGGGTAAGCCTGAAAACCTATGCCAACCAACAAGGCATTCAGATCCTGGGTGACATGCCTTACTATGTGGCTGGTGCCAGTGTGGACGTATGGACCAATCCGGATGTTTTTCTGTTGGATGAAACCCTGAAGCCAACCCATGTGGGGGGAGTTCCTCCCGATTATTTCAGCCCTACCGGACAGTTGTGGGGGAACCCGCTGTACAACTGGAAACGGCTGAAAGAAAGAAATTTCGATTGGTGGATGACACGCTTGTTGTTTAATCTAAGACTTTATAACAGGGTGCGTATTGACCATTTCAGAGGACTTGAATCGTTCTGGTCGGTGAAAGCAGACCGTCAAACAGCTGAGGACGGAGAATGGATCCCGGTTCCCGGTTTTGACATGCTGAAAAAACTGAAGCAACAGATCGGGTCTCTTCCTATACTTGCCGAAGATCTGGGTGTGATCACCCCTGAAGTGGAAAAACTCCGGGAGGCTTTTAACCTGCCGGGAATGAAAGTGCTCCAGTTTGCCTTTTTTTCGGACGAAACCAATCCCTATCTGCCGCATAATTATACACGGAATTTTGTTGTCTACACAGGTACCCATGATAACGATACTTCAAAGGGATGGTATCAATCGATAACCAGGAAGGAAAAAACGAATCTCCGGAAATACTTCCGTGGAAGAAAAAATCAGATTGCCGCCTGGATGATGGAGACCGCATGGGCTTCGGTAGCTTTCCTGGCTATCGTACCGGTACAAGATCTGCTGGGTTTGGATTCCCGGGGGAGAATGAACCGGCCCGGGACGGATTCGGAAAACTGGAAATGGCGATTGAAACCCGGTCAGATCAGAAAAAAACACATCCGTTACTTAAAAAAACTGGGGGTAAAATACAACAGGAGATGATCCAACCCGAAAGCGAGAAAACCCAAGGTCTCTTTGCTATGAATTTCGTATCTTTCAAAAAAAAATAAAAAATGATTCACAATCCATTCAGACAAGTTCTGTTAATAGGAATGGCCCTTTTTTTCACGGTGGTTTTCAATGGATCTTCCCAACCTACGGAAACTGCCCGGGGCAGAGTATTTAATGATCTCAATAAAAACGGGAAATTTGATCCCGGGGAGGTTGGGATTTCTGGTGTCATGGTATCCAATCAGCTCGATGTCGTTGAAACCGACGCCAACGGCTTCTTTTCCCTTCCGGTGACGAATCCGTCGGTGATCTTTTTGACCAAGCCTGCAGGTTATCGGGTGCCGTTGGATGAAAACAACATCCCTCAGTTTTATTATATACACTATCCGGACGGATCTCCGGCACTGGAACATGCAGCCATTGAACCGACCGGGGCCCTGCCCCGGGAAATTCTGTTTCCCTTATATGCCGATAAAGTGCATAAGGACTTCAGCGTTTTAGTGATTGCCGATGTTCAGACTGCAAATCCCACAGAACTGGAATATTTCAGGAGCGATGTAGTGGCAACCGCTTTGGAACATCCTTTTGATTTGGTAATCTCCCTGGGTGATCTGGTTCATGATGATCCCGGATTGTTTCCTGAATATGCCCGTTCGATGGCCTTGCTGGGAACTCCTGTGTACAATGTACTGGGAAATCACGATGTGAATTACGATGGGGATGAAGCATCTGCCGATGATTCATACATACGGCTTTTTGGTCCACCTTATTATTCTTTTGACGAGGGAAATGTTCATTTTGTGATACTTGAGAATGTAGAGCGGTTCTGTAAAAAAGGAGATCGGGAGGCCTATTGGGATTGCTACCGGGGTAAGGTTGGCACAAAGCAGTTGGAATGGCTGGAAAATGACCTGGCAAGAGTTCCCCCGGATAAAAAAATTGTAGTGAATCAGCACATTGCTTTTGTGAAAGATAAAAATGCCGGTGAACGCGACCGGATTGTGAACCGGCAGGAAGTATTTCATGTCCTTGAGAACCGGCAGGATATCCTGGTGCTGGCCGGACATCGACATACCCTGCAACATGACTATTTTTCTACAGAAGACGGATGGAATGGCACCGGTGAACTGCACCAGATCATATGCAGTTCGGCAAGCGGAACCTGGTGGACAGGCCCAGCAGATACCAGAGGCATTCCTTCAACTACACAGATCGATGGCGTACCCAACGGTTTTTTTATTCTCGGGTTCGGGGAGAATGATTTTATCCATAACTATTACCCCGCCGGAAACATCCGGGAACAAATACGTATTGAATTACCGAACGGGAAAACCGGAATCCAGGATCAGGAGATTGTTGTGAATGTATACAACAGCAACAAGCATTCGCAGGTTCAGGCCTCCATTGATGGTAACCATACGGTGGAACTGAAAAATGACATCCGCAGGGATCCGTTTATCACTGAATCATTTCGGATTTTCAGGGATCAATATAAAAGCTGGGCCAGCCCGGCACGGTCGACACAGATGTGGATAGGCCCCATGCCCGGAGAACTAACCAAAGGATTTCATACCATCAAAGTGACCGTAACCGACGAATTCGGCAGGGTGTATTCATCGTTTGCAGTGTTTGAAGTGGTGTAAGCCGTTTGCTATTATTTTTATTACCAGTCAGCCCTGAGGATGGAGAAGAGTGATCTGCGGATGAGTTGGTATGCAAAGGTTTGTTTTCATTTCCCCCTTTTTCGTTGCAATTCCAATAAAGGCCTGTACCCGATAAGGATGATATTTTCCTTTTTTAGAAATTCCCTGAACTCCTCATCGTTGGCGAATAGTTCATACTCGGCATTCCGGGTTTTCCAGCTGTTGGTTATGGATTTCAGTTCTTCATCGGGTACCGAGGCATGGATAAACAGTTCGGTAATGCCAGGTTTCAGGTTATGAATGATATCCGACCAGAATGATTTGATATCGTCTTCTGTATAGTGGTCCAATTCTTCATAGATGAAGTAGTCAGGGAAGAGAATTCCCTTTTCTGCAAAATTTTTTCTGATTTCGGGTTGCCCGAATTTTTCCAGGGTCTCCTGTGAAGCCATCCTTACAGGGACATCAAATTCGGAAGCCAGTTGGAGGTAAACATCCACATAGGGTGGTGAGAGTTGTAAAGTTCCCATATGGGAGTCGATATGGGTAATGGCAAGTCCGAGTTCCATGGCTTTAAGGATTTGAGCTTTTGCTTCACGATAGGCTTCCACAGGATTGGAATGGGTGTATACTTCTTCGATGCTTCTCCATAAGAAACCGCCGGGGTCGAGCAATCCCCTGACTTTTTCCGGCGGGGCCACACTGCCCCAGCGGTAGGTTTGCCATTCAGAAGTGTGGGTCAGGTGAACCCCGGCATCTATGGCTGTATCGCGGATGGCTGACCCGACCATCTCTTCCGCTCTGGGACATGGCATCATGATCGTTGTGGATGTAATCATACCGTTCTTAATGCCATCAAGAGCCGCTTTATTGGCTGCCTCACACATGCCGGCATCGTCACAATTGACAATCAGCAAACGGTCTGTGCTTTGATAACCCAGTCGTTCAGCCAGCGTTTGTGCAGATCCTGTATGAAAAAACAGGAACCAGACCAGAAGAAATGCAATTCGTTTCATGATTCAGATTTTAACCGATGATGTGATATCCTGTGTCCCCCTTGATAACAGTACCATTTCTGTAAAAAAAGTGTCAATGGAAACGCCAGTTGTCCGTATAAGGGGAATGGTATTTTTCACTGAATGTAATATCAAAATGTTGAAGTTTTTCGAGCACCGGATTGTAAATTTCCGGAATCGTGGGAATCTGTAATCCGGTCAATTGAATGCGGCCGTTTAAAATAAGTTCTGCTGCTATACCCAACGGAAGGCCTACGGTTTTAGCCATGGCTGTTTGATGGGCATCTTCACCGGTCACTGCCATCGAAGAGGTTAATTTTACCGGTTGATTGGTTTCTCCATCGGCGTAAATAAATTTATGCCACATAACGGTCATATCCTTATCGTGGGACTGAAGTTGCCATTTTTGTTTCAGGAGGTGCTCCATTACCTGAGCCGGTGTGGCTTTTTTCAGGCCAATGGGCTGATCCTCAAAGATTCCAAGCCACTCCAGTTTTTCAATAATATCCGAATCCTGATCAATGTGCATTGTGTGGTATAACTTGGTTTCCACCGAATCAGATTTATGGTAATAGAGAAATGAATTGATGAAATCACGATAGGTCATATCTTCCATATTTTCAAGGTAGTACGAGTCGTCGGTGGCTCCGAGCTGCACAAAAACATTCCAGGCACGGCAGAATCCGGGACGGCGCAAAGTGCCCCTGTAGATGGTCGGGATGTCGTGAAGTTGGTATTTCTCGATGTATTTGAGAGAATCCCGGTTGGCATATCCCTCGAATTTTCCATACCCTTCAATATCAATTAGTTCGGTACGCCTGAAGAGTCGGTTGTAGGGGATGTATTTGTATTTTCCTTCCTGACGGAAGCGGGCCGGTCCATCCTGACCCGCGAGGATTACATTCCTTGGATTCCAGCTGAATTTGTAGTGCCAGGGGTTGTCATCCGATTCCGGGGCCACAAGCCCTCCGGTGAAGGTTTCAAAACATAATAATCGATGTCCCTGGCTCTTAAGACGGTCTATGACCTGCATGGCCGACATATGATCCAGTCCGGGGTCAACTCCCATTTCACTTAAAAACAGAATTCCTTTTCTTTTTAATTCCGGTTCCAGTTCTTTCCACTCCGCAGGTTCATAGGATGCTGTCAACAGATTTTTCCCGTATTTAAGGCAGGTAAGGGCTACAAAACGATGAAAACGTACAGGAACCATGGATAGTACCAAATCGGCATGTTTGATTTCGTTTTCTCTGCAAAGGTCATCCTTCACATCAAAACCGGTTACAGAGATTCTCTTTTTGGTAAGGGCTTCCAGGTGTTTTGTTTCCTTATCAGCCACCACAATTTCCCATTTATTCTGAGCTGCCTGTGTATTCAGGTAATCGATCAAAGCAGAAGCAGAACGTCCTGCGCCGATGATGAGAATTTTTTTCATTGGTTTATGATCCCTTTTTATTACATAGATCCATTTCCAGATGCAATCCGCATTCTTTGCCTGAGTTTTTTTCCCACCACCAGCGTCCGGCACGGATATCTTCACCTGGATGAATCGCCCTTGTACAGGGTTCGCATCCAATGCTCTCATATCCTCTGTCATGCAGGGCATTGTACGGTACATTGTACGCTGCAATATACTTTTTTACTTCTTCCAGATTCCACAGTAGAAGAGGGTTGTATTTAATAATCTGATATTTGCTGTCCCAGTCAAAAAGGTTCAGTGAGCTTCTGTTTTCCGACTGGGAAGTCCTCAGTCCGGTTATCCAGCAATCGATTCCCTTTAAGGCTCTGGCCAGGGGTTTGACTTTCCGGATATAACAACATTCTTTTCGGTTTTCGACCGATTCATAAAAACTGATCGGTCCTTTTTCGTATACCAGTTTTTCCACGTCATTGGTATCCGGAAAATAGGTTTCAATCCGGCACCCGTATCTTTCGCGGGTCCTGGCAAAGACCTTGTATGTTTCTTCAAAAAGCCTTCCGGTGTCGAGTGTGGCTACTCTCACAGGAATTGTATTGCGGAAGATCATATCGGTTATTACCTGGTCTTCGTATCCAAAACTGGTTGTGAAAAGAATCCGGTTCTGAAATCTTTCCGATAGAATTTTCAGGGTTTCCTCCGGTGTCTGGTCGTTGAATTCCGAGTTGAACATCTGAACTGTTTTTTTTTCTACCATAGCGATATGTTAAACCGGGCATCCTGAATGCCCGTAATTACAACCCAAAATCTTTTTTAACATCAACCTTGTCGACACGACAGACCAGGACAAGGCTGATTCATTTCAAATATAATCATATTTTAGGGATTAACCGTGTTGAATGAACTTGTTGCATTGCATGGTGGTTCCTTTAATTCTGAAACAGGCTTTTATAGATTTTCAGGGATACCCAGGCGTCGGTGGCAGCATAGACGAGTTGAGGTTGTGTAAGGGTTGGGGCTTCCCAGTTTGAGAGCTGCTGGGCTTTGCTAATCCGGAAGCCGAGGACAATACCTGCCAGCTTCTTCAGACTGAAATTATGAATACCGAAATCCTGCACTTCATCCTGCAACTCAACAAAACCGTGGGGCGTGAAAGGGGTTAATTGCTGGAGAACTTTTATGTCATCCCGGATAGCAATTCCCGGTTTGATGATTCGTCCCGATTGAAGCAAATTCTTCAATTTCTCGGGAAGTCCAATCCGGTTTAACCGGAACAGAAAAGCATGATTCTCGACTGAGAGCTGCAGGAGGGCGACTTTATTAACTTTGCCTTTTTTAAACGAAGGGCGTGTTTCCGTATCAAAACCAATAAGGGTGTATTGCGACAATTTTTCTACGGCATCACGAACCTGTGTACTATGGTCAATTAAGGTAATATCCCCCTCAAACTGTTTCAGTGGCAAATCCTTTAATTCTTCTTTGGTTATGTTTTCCCTGTACATTAAATTTTGTTATTATCATCTCTGAACTGGTTGAAAAAGCCATCGACCCAGTCTGATTCTTTTTGTATGGAATGCTTGATGCTGCTGTTTCGGGTTTCATCAAGATCTGCATCGCTAACCAGCAGCCTATGGATAGCCCGTAAAACATTTACAAGCTTCTGGCCCCAGTATTCCTTGAACTGGAACAAACATTCACTCAGAGCATCGTTCATGACTTCCTCGTTTCCAAGGCTGTATAATGAAACAAAATCTTTGATATCCTGGTAAATATCCAGGAGATTTTCCGAGATACTGGCTTCGAGGATTTCGTCCGTGCTTTCTTTGCCCGGGTCAAATACCTCGCGATAGGAGTCGTTTTCACCCAGTTTTTGCATCCATTTTTGCAGCAATAAATTGTAGTCGAGTTCGGTTACGAACTTTTCTGTTGCTTCATCCAGGATCTTTTCCACATCCGGGAGCATGGAAGCTTTCAGGTAGAGAAGCGGTAGTATTTTACGGGCTGTGGTCAAAGCTTTCCCCGGCAGGTAGGTATTTACCTGTTCGATGAAGTGGCAATACCCGTTTGCTACAGTAACAAACTCAATCGCATTTCGGCTATATATCCTTTTGTTATACCCTTCCTGTTCCATATTTTTTTTTAGAAAACGACACAAAAATACGAATTTTCCGCATTCACCGTCTTTATTTTTCGATTCCCGGGGAGCCAAACCGAAATGGACTACTCCGGTGGTTTTTTCCATTCGAGTTTGTTATCGATCCGGTAAACGATCTTTTCGTTGTCCAGAAGCCAGCGGACCACTTTTATGTTTTCGTCGTGGTTGCCTTCCAGATGAATAAGCAAGGTTTCGTATGAACAGGGATTTATCAAGATTTCCTTTATTTTGAGGGTAATCTGGTCAAACTGGTATTTGCTGAGGTTGAGTTCATTTCTTGATTGGCACACATCGCATTTTCCACACCGGGGAGCATTTTTTTCTCCGAAGTATTCCAGCAGAAGCTGGCTTCTGCATTTTGTTTGTGATTCAGCATAGTGGATCACTGCTTCCACTCGTCTGAGGTATTCGGTTTTTCTATGGTCGTAATTTTTTTTAGAGAGGGTAAGCATTGATAAGGGGACCCGGTCGCGGGTGAATGCAATGAACGGCGTTCTTTTTCGGGGTATATAATCGATGATCTTAAAAGACCTCAGTCGTGTCAGGTATTTATATGTCAGATCATTGTCTATGCCAGCCCGTTTGGCAATCAGCGCTTCGTCGATTCGCACATATCCAGAAAATAGTCCGGTGTAGGAACGAAGCAACAGTTTGATGAATGCATCAAAAGAGGCATTGGCAACCTGGAATTTGTAGAGATCGTCGCGGTTTACCCGAAAATAGATCCGGGACGGATTATCCACTTCTTCTGTAAATTCTAGATATCCTTCGTATTGGAGGATCTTCAGACTACTATACACTGCGGATATCTGAAAATGAAATGTATCGGCAAATACTCCGATATCAAAGTCGAACACCCTGTTATTCCCGAACCCTTCGGCTAACTGCAGGTAATTACACAATGCTTCATAGATCCGTTTGATGGTTGTTTTTTCAGGAAATGCTTTGGTCACATGTTTTTTAAGCTTCAGGTTGTCGGCATGGTTGTACAGCAATACGGCAGCCGCTTTTCGTCCGTCCCGGCCTGCCCGGCCGGCTTCCTGAAAGTAAGCTTCCAGGGAATCGGGCGGATCCATGTGAAGGACATACCGGACATCGGGTTTGTTGATGCCCATACCAAATGCATTGGTGGCAACCATCACCTTCGTTTTATCCATCATCCATCGATCCTGTCTTTCACTGCGGGTTTCAGGATGTAACCCGGCATGGTAGTAATCGGCTGATATTTTATTCTCCTTCAGCAGACGGGTGATCTCTCGTGCGGCTTTGCGGCTTCTGACATATACAATTCCGGAACCTGAGGTTCTCAGCATAGACTGAACCAGGTATTTTTCTTTGTCTTCCACTTCTCTGACCAGGTACACCAGATTTTCCCGGGCGAAGCTGGTTTTGTAAAGATTTTCCGCGGGGAATTCCAGTTTCTCCTGGATATCTTTCACGACTTTTGGAGTGGCTGTTGCCGTAAGTGCCAGGGCGGGGATTCCAGGCAGCAATGCTCTCAGCTCATTGATTTTTAGATAGCTGGGTCTGAAATCGTATCCCCATTGTGAAATACAATGGGCTTCATCGACTGTTATCAGGTTGACATGCATATCTTTCAACCTTTCTTTGAAACTGGTTACCCCAATTCGTTCCGGTGCAATGTAGAGGAATTTGTAATTCCCCCACACCACATTGTCAAGGGCCACCTTTATTTCCAGTCCGGACATGCCGCTATGGATAGCTTGCGCTTTTATACCCCGCCGGTTGAGATTTTCCACCTGATCTTTCATCAGGGCAATCAGGGGCGTAATGACAATGCATAACCCCTCCCGTGAGAGCGAAAAGACCTGAAAGGTCAGGGATTTTCCTCCTCCAGTAGGCATCAGCCCCAGGGTATCTTTTCCGGCAGCGACCGAGTGAATGATTTCTGACTGCGGCGGCCGGAAAGCTGTATAGCCCCAATACCGGGTTAATATCTGTTTGTATTCGTTCAAAACCGATTTTAAGATAATGCAATATCCTTTAACAATTTTTAATTTCCCATGCCTTTCAGCTGCTAAAATAAATCAATTGATATAACTTATTTTTTGTAGTTTTGCGCATGATTAAAATTATAAAAAAAACCACAAATGTCGTTTCTTTCTGAAAAAGTTACAGGTGAAGGGTTAACATTCGATGATGTATTGCTATTGCCTTCCTATTCAGAGGTTATGCCCCGTAATGTGGATTTGACCTCATCCTTTACCCGGTCTATACGTTTAAATACACCGATAGTATCTGCTGCCATGGATACCGTTACGGAGTATAAACTAGCGATAGCCATTGCCCGTGAGGGAGGGATTGGTGTGATTCATAAGAATATGGATATTGATGAGCAGGTTAAACAGGTGATGACAGTCAAGCGGGCAGAAAACGGAATGATTTATGATCCCATTACGATTTGCAAGGAAAAGAAAGTCCGGGATGCCATGGAAATCATGTCAACCTATAAGATTGGAGGGATTCCGGTAGTAACAGAAGAGGGAATCCTGGTAGGTATTGTAACCAATCGGGACCTGCGTTTTGAGCGCAATATGGAGCGTCCTCTATCGGAAGTTATGACTGCTGAAAACTTGGTAACCACGACGGAATCGACCGATCTTGAAGCCGCTGCTGATATTCTCCAGCACCATAAAATTGAAAAACTGCCGGTAGTGGATAAGAATAACCGGCTGATCGGATTGGTTACCTACAAGGACATTACCAAGGCCAAAGACAAACCATTTGCCTGCAAGGATGAAAAAGGAAGATTGCGTGTGGCTGCCGCTGTAGGAATCGCAGCAAATACCATGGACCGGATCGATGAACTGGTCAAAGCCCAGGTGGATGCAATTGTTATCGACACCGCCCATGGACACTCCCGGAATGTGCTCGATCAGTTGAAAAAAGCAAAAGCCAAATACCCAGAAAAAGAGTTTGTAGCCGGTAATATCGGAACAGCCGAGGCAGCTACCGACCTGGTGCTGGCAGGTGCTGATGCGGTCAAGGTAGGCGTAGGACCCGGTTCCATATGTACCACGCGGGTGATCGCCGGCGTGGGAATACCCCAGTTATCCGCGATTTTTAATGTGGCTAAAGCCATCAAAGATTCAGAAGTTCCAGTGATCGCCGACGGTGGAATACGCTACTCCGGAGATATCATTAAAGCCCTGGCCGCCGGAGCCCATACCATCATGGTGGGCGGAATGTTCGCCGGGGTTGAAGAATCACCCGGGGAAACCATTCTTTACCAGGGAAGAAAATTTAAGTCTTACCGCGGAATGGGTTCCATAGAAGCAATGCAGAAAGGATCCAAGGATCGCTATTTCCAGGATATGGAAGAAGATATCAAAAAACTTGTGCCCGAAGGAATCGTCGCTAGAGTGCCCTATAAAGGTACCCTGTATGAAGTTTTGTATCAAATGATTGGTGGCCTTCGAGCCGGTATGGGATATTGCGGAGCTGAAAATATTCAAATGCTGCAACATGCGAAGTTTGTTAAAATCTCCAACGCCGGAATTCAGGAAAGCCATCCTCATGATGTGACCATAACCCGGGAAGCTCCAAACTATAGCTCAAGATAAATTTGTAATTACCCATAAACTGATAAGAAATGATCAAACGGACTATTGGCTTGTTTATGTTAGGTTGGATCGCTACAGGAACTTTTGCACAACCGAAAGAAACCATAGTGACCATCGGAAACAGACAATTTACCAAAGAGGAATTTGTGCGGATCTATGAGAAAAACAATGCTAACCTTCTCGAAGATTCGGAAAAGAAAACCCCGGAGGAGTATATGGAACTGTTCATTAATTACAAATTGAAGGTGATCGAAGCTGAGAACCTGAAAATGGATACCTTGCCTTCTTTTATACGGGAACTGGAAACCTACCGCCAGGAACTGGCTGCTCCCTATCTGACCGATGTCCGTTATACGGAAAAACAGGTGAAAGAACTGTATGAAAGGATGCAAAACGAAGTGAAAGCCAGTCATTTATTGATCGCTATGGATAACAACCCATCTCCGGAGGATACCCTTGCAGCTTACCGGAAAATTTTAAAGGTCCGCAAAGAAATCATGGATGGTCTCCCTTTTAAAGAAGCTGCTATAAAGTATTCCGACGATCCTTCGGCTGCAGCCAACCATGGGGATCTGGGGTATTTCAGTGCTTTCCAGATGATTTATCCATTTGAAGAGGCAGCTTTCGATACCCCTGTCGGAGAGATATCGATGCCGGTACGTACTTCGTATGGATATCACCTGATTTATGTGGCAGACAAACGAAAAGCCAAAGGGGATCTGAAAGTAGCTCATATCATGAAATCCTTTCCCCCGGATGTGGATGCATCCATAATGAAAAAGCTGAAGAACGAGATCGACAGTATTTATCGATTGCTGGAAAAGGGAGAGGATTTTGCCGAATTGGCCCGGAAATATTCGGATGATAAGAACTCTGCCGCCAATGGAGGGGAACTGAACTGGTTCAGTTCAGGAAGAATGATCGCTGATTTTTCTGAACCGGCCTTTGAGCTGAAGGAAAACGGAGCCTATACAGAACCAATCATAACCCAGTACGGATACCACATAATCAAACGGTTAGACCACCGGCCGGTGAGAAGTTTCGAGGAGGTGAAAGACGAGATAGAAAGACGCATTAAAACCGATCCGGAACGAAGCGTACATAGCAGAACCGCTTTTCTTGCCAAACTCAAAGAAGAATACGATTTCAGGGTAGCTGAGAAAACAGCCGCTGAGATTGCCGCAAATCGGTATTCCCTGGATCCTCAGAATCCGGACACCAGGGAAAAGAAGTTGTTTACCCTGAACGATGCAGATTTTACCGTCGGGAGTTTCTTTGAATTTGTAGCCCGGAATTATCCGCAAACAAAGGAGTTTGATGAGCCTCGTTTCAGAAAATATTTCGACGAATGGGTGGGTGAAGAGCTGATCGCTTATGAAGATTCACATCTCGAAGAAAAGTACCCTGATTTTAAATACCTGATGCAGGAATACCACGACGGGATCCTGTTGTTTAATATTTCGGATGATAAAATCTGGTCCTTTGCGGCCAAAGATACTACCGGATTGGAGAAGTATTACAAAAAACATGCGAGCGATCATTTGTGGGATGAACGATTTAAAGGATGCATCATTCATTGCGTAGATATGGAAACCCGCGAGGAAGCAGATACCTACTTTTCTGCAGGAATGACCACCCGGGAAATTTTGGATCTGATCAATCAGGAGACAGAACGTATAACCATTGAAGAAGGCGCCTGGGAGGAAAATACCAATCCGATTGTTACCTATTATGTGTGGAACGGTGAAAAACCAGAAGGTTTCAACGAAGAACTGGATTATATCCGGGGCGATGTATTTCCTCCGGAACCCAAAAAACTGGAGGAAGCACGGGGACTGTACCTCTCAGATTATCAGAACTACCTGGAAATCGAATGGATCAAAAAGCTTCGGAAAAAGTACAAAATCAAAATAAACAAAAAATTATTAAAGACCATTCCTCATGTGGCTGAATAGACGGATACATAGGATCGTTTTATGCGGGGCTATTGTTTCCTGTGCCGGACCGTCTGACAATGCCGGAATCCGGGTGGCCAGGGTGGGGGATAATGTGTTGTACCTTTCAGAAGTGGAAGCTTTTGTGCCGGAAGAGACCAGTTATGCCGACAGCATCCTGATCGCTGAGGATTTCGTGAGAAAATGGATTGAAAGACAATTGCTGATTAAAAAAGCTGAAGAAAACCTGACCCCGGAGCAGCTCAATGTCTCGGAAGAAATTACCGAGTACCGGAATTCATTGATTATCTATAAATACAAAAATCAAATGGTGGCCCAAAAAATGGATACCACCGTCCGGGATATGGAAATTGAGGCATACTATGCCCAACATGCCTCCAATTTTAAACTGAGAAATTCCATTGTGAAGGCAGCTTTTGCAAAATTTCCTGAAGAAATGGCCGATCCTGAGTTGCTAAGACTTTACTGCAGAAACCAATCGGATGAAAATTTCAGGGATCTGAAAGAATACTGCCTGCAATATGCTAACACGTATGAATTTTTTAACGATACCTGGGTTGATTTCAGCCTGGTGATAAGAAATCTTCCCGACTTTACGGAAGACCAGGAATCATTCCTTATAGAAAATAAGTACCTGGAAACAACCGATGAAGCTTTTTTTTACCTGGTTTGTATCCGGGACTACAGGCTGTCCGGAGAGACGGCTCCTGTTGAATATGTAAGGGAGCAGATTAAAAGCGTAATTCTGAACCGGCGAAAAATGGAATTTCTGAAAAAAATTGAAAAGGATATCTATTCCGAAGGATTACAATCGCATAAATTTAATATTTACGATATAAAGCAATAAATACACCATGAGCTATTTGCGATTCATAGGGTTACTGTTCTCATTTTTAAGTCTGGCTTTTGTTTCCACAGGTCAGGATAAGATCATTGACCAGGTTGTGGCGGTTGTCGGAGGCAACATCATTTTAAAATCGGATGTGGAGACCACGTACCTCCAGGCCCAGGCCGAAGGCATGGTTTCCGACGGGGATATGAAATGTGAAATTTTTGAGAATTTGCTGGTTGACAAGTTGTTATTGGCAGAAGCCGAGCTGGATACCCTGATCGAAGTTACCCCCAGTCAGATAAACCAGCAACTGGAAGCAACCATGCAGATGTACATCAGTCGTCTGGGAAGTGAAAAGCAGGTGGAGGATTATTTCGGGAAACCCCTGGCGGCGTTAAAATCGGACATGGAGGAACCGATAAGAAACCGAATCCTGACCCAGCAGATGCAGGCTAAGATCGTTGAAAATGTAACAGCCACACCCTCAGAAGTGCGGGCGTATTACCGTTCACTGAATGAGGATGAGATACCGGTAATACCAACCCAATATGAATACCAACAGATCGTAATGATTCCCCCGATCGAACTGGCTGAAGAAAACAGAGTGAAAGCACAGCTCCGGGATTTAAAGAAGAGAATCGAGGAAGGAGCCAGCTTTGGATCCCTGGCGATGTTCTATTCCGAAGGACCGGAAGCCAGCAACGGAGGTGAACTTCCCTACCGGGGAAGGGCAGAATTGGATCCTGCCTATGCATCGGCAGCCTTTAACCTCAGAGATGACCGGATATCCAACGTGGTGGAAAGTGAAATGGGATACCACATCATTCAACTGATCGACCGAAGAGGGGAACAAATAAAAACGCGCCATATCATGATGCGACCGAAAGTGTCCCCCGAAGCCATGGAAATGACAATGAACCGCCTCGACAGCCTGGCTAACATTATCCGCAAAGGAGATATCTCCTTTGAAGATGCTGCCTTGTTGTTTTCAGCAGATAAAAGTTCAAGAAATAACGGCGGTTTGGTGATGAATCCCAATACCTTATCTTCCCGCTTCTCGGTGGAAGAATTGGACGGCGATGTAAGCAAAGTTCTTACGAACCTGCGGATCAACGAAATCTCAGATCCCTTCGAATCCATTGATGATAACCTGAGAAGAGTATATAAAATTGTCAGGCTGGTAGAAAAAGTAGAAGGCCATAAGGCAAACCTGGAAAATGATTACCAGCGTATTGCTGAAGCATTTCTCAACCATAAAAGTGAGAATACCCTGAAAAAGTGGATTCAGAAGCAACAAAACGATACCTATATACGCATCGATCCGACGTATGCCAATTGCAATTTTAATTTTGATAACTGGATAAAATAAGTTGAAAGCATGTCAGCTTCCGCTGATAAGAGAAACGAGGTATTATGAATTATAAAAACGATGTTGAAGCGTTGGATGCTCTGAGGAGCAAGTATGAAGAATTAAAAACAGAGATTAAAAAATCGATATACGGGCAGGATGAAATCATTACGGAGGTTCTAACCTCCCTGTTCAGCAAAGGCCACTGCCTGCTGATCGGGGTTCCCGGATTGGCCAAAACACTGATGGTGACCACAATTGCCAAGGTGTTGGGACTGAAATATAACCGCATACAGTTTACGCCTGATCTGATGCCCTCCGATATTATTGGCACGGAGATCCTGGATAAGGAACGCCAGTTTCGGTTTATCAAAGGTCCCTTGTTTGCCAATATTATTCTTGCGGATGAGATTAACCGTACGCCGCCGAAAACCCAATCGGCCTTGTTGGAAGCCATGCAGGAACGATCGGTGACTGCTGCCGGTCAGCGGTTTGAGCTGTCTGCTCCCTTTTTTGTGCTGGCTACCCAGAATCCCATAGAGCAGGAAGGAACCTATCCGTTACCGGAAGCCCAACTCGACCGGTTTATGTTTTCCATATGGCTGGATTACCCGAAACTGGAAGATGAACTGACAATAGTAAAAAATACAACCGCTGTAAACGAAGTATCCCACCGGAATGTGATCTCAGGTGAAGAGATTCTGTTCTTCCAGGACCTGATACGACGCATTCCCGTGAATGATCATGTACTGACCTATGCCGTTAAACTGGCTGCCAAAACCCGGCCCGGTACCGAACATGCAGCGGAAATAGCCACCCAATACCTGAAATGGGGCGCCGGACCAAGAGCCTCCCAGTACCTTATCCTGGGCGCCAAAACAAATGCCGCCCTCAATGGAAAATATTCACCGGATATTGAGGATGTCAAAACCGTAACCCAGTCAATACTGCGACACCGGATCATAAAAAATTACAAGGCGGAAGCTGAGAATATCCGCATCGACGAAATTATTGATAAGCTAATATAAATGAATGGGCTGTTACTACAGCTGATATGCCTGTCCCGGACTTGTAGAGTACCTTTTCTGATTCTGTTTGTTCTTTTTTCCCTGGTGACGACCGCTCAGGAAAAAAAACGGATCGATATTCTGCAGGCAGGTGCCATGTCATTCAGCGAAAAGATCGTTCCGGATGCGCAGCGTCTGATTGATGATGTGATTCTGAAACACAACGATGCCCTGATGTATTGCGACAGTGCCTATTCCTATACAAAGGTTAATACAGTGGATGCTTTTGGTCACGTTCACATCAACCAGGGCGACTCCGTTCATTTGTATGCCGACAGGGTTTATTACAACGGAGATATCAGCCTGGCCAGGTCCATAGGCAATGTCCGCCTTCAAAGCAGAAATGCAACCCTTTATACCGATACCCTGGATTATGAACTGAATACCAATATTGGTTACTACGACGACCACGGTAAAATTGTTGACAGCATTAATGTCCTGACCAGTATCATAGGAAGGTTCTTTGTGGATGAAAACAGGGCCTGGTTTTATAAGGATGTGAAAGGAGTGAGCGAGGATTATGAATTATACAGTGATACCATATCCTACAATACCGAAACCGGGAGAATCTATATTGAAAGTCCGGCCACCATACGCGATAGCTCCGGTATTCTTTATGCCAAAGGAGGATGGTATGATACGCAAACCGGACATGCTTTTCTGACAAAAGATCCGGTGGCTTTCAACGAAGAACGGCAGCTGAAAGGGAATATTATCGAATATTACCGGGAAACAGGAGAGGGATTTGCCAATGGTGCTGTTGAAATCTACGACCTGAGAAACCGAATGGTGGTGACCGGGGAGAAAGCTACCTATAACGATCAGCAAAAAACAGCCATGATTACTGATTCTGCTGTTTTGATTCTTTATTCACGAGAGGATTCGCTTTACTTGCATGCAGATACCTTGCGTACAGTACCCGATACCATCGGAGACGAACGGATCGTTAAAGCCTATTGGGGCGTGCGCTTCTGGCGCACTGATATCCAGGGAATCTGCGATTCGCTCTGCTATTTTTCGAAAGATTCAACCGTTCAACTGTTTAGCAACCCCATCCTGTGGTCTGAAAACCGCCAGCTTATGGCCGACTACATTGAAATGAAGTCAAATGCCCATACCCCCGATGAACTCAGAATGCATCACAATTCATTTATTGTCAGTAAACTGGATTCTGTAATGTTCGACCAGATCAAAGGAAGAAACATGATTGGATATGTTCGTGAGAATGAATTGTTCCGGATTGATGTGGATGGAAACGGACAAACTCTCTATTATGCACAGGATGAAGGAGAACTGATTGGCCTGAATAAGGCTGAAAGCAGCAAAATAACCATCTATTTCAGCGAGGGACGAATCCGTAAAATATCCTTAATAACAGAAGCAGAAGGAAATCTGAAGCCGATGTTTCAACTGATGGAATCCGACCGGAGGCTTTCGGGTTTTGTGTGGAATGAGGACTTGCGGCCTGTATCCAAAACAGATATTTTTTAAAAAAAAAGCTCCGGAGGATACCGGAGCTTACAGGTATAAAAATTCTTGCCATCAATATTCATCTTCATTGAAGAAAAAATCATCCTTGCTTGGATAATCGGGCCAAATATCTTCAATGCTTTCATAAACTTCTCCTTCATCTTCAATTTCCTGAAGATTTTCAATGACTTCCAACGGTGCTCCCGAACGAATCCCGTAATCAATCAATTCATCCTTGGTTGCAGGCCAGGGAGCATCTTCCAATTTCGATGCCAACTCGAGTGTCCAATACATAGTATGAATTGTTAGAAATTTGTTTGTGTTTAAAATTTCCGCGAATATTAAAAAAATATTCTAAATAACATGATGATTTAATGAAATTCTTTGCCATGCCGGCAAGTTTTGTTGTAATGGGTTTGTCCGGGCGGATTTTCACAATACACGGGGTAGGGTAGCAATTCCCAGAAGCATTTATACATCAGGTGTTTGAATTGTATGTTGTACCTGAAAAGGAAAAGATCCTTGCAATCGTCAGTATACGGGATTTGGATTTGGATAGTCGTCTTCAATTTTTCCATCTTTGAGGCGGATGATCCTGTGGGCATGTTTTGCAATATCTTCTTCATGCGTAACCACGAGTAGCGTATTTCCCTTTTTATGGATATCCGCAAACAGCTTCATGATATCTTCAGAAATGATGGAGTCAAGGTTTCCGGTTGGTTCATCAGCCAGGAGTATGGAGGGATTGTTCACCAGCGCCCGGGCAATGGCAACGCGTTGGCGTTGTCCTCCAGATAATTCATTGGGCCGGTGGGTCATCCGGTCTTCAAGGCCTACATCAGATAGTGTCTGTTCTGCGATCCTGGTTCTTTGGATTTTCCGGATTCCTGCATAGATCAGGGGGAGGGTTACATTATCAAGGGCCGTACTGCGGGGAAGCAGGTTAAAAGTCTGAAAAACAAAGCCAATTTCGTTATTTCGTATGTCAGCCAGACTGTCATCCGATAAACGGCTTACATCCTGGTTGTTCAGAATATAGGTGCCGCTGGTTGGCGTATCAAGACATCCGATGATGTTCATGAGTGTGGATTTACCGGATCCCGAAGCACCCATGATCGCTACGTATTCCCCATGAAAAATATCCAGTGAAATGGAACGAAGGGCCCGTACAACCTGACTGCCAACTTTGTAATTTTTAACGATGGAATTCAAATGTATGATGCTGTCCATGAAATTTGTATTTAATACCTTATAGGTAACCCAAACGAAGGTTTTATTACATAATTCTGTTTGTTAAAATCTTGATTGAAGAGTACGATTCCCATTTGACCGGATTCGATGGTAATCTGTACTTCCTGGTTTAGGGTAAGTTCTGAAAAGGAGTTTGAAGGAAATCTCCGGTTTTTTTTTCTGAAAATCCAAACTTCCGGTATTTTGGGGAATCGATCCGTAGGCCAGGATTCGTTGTGTTCTGAAAAGATCACCAGTTGTGGATAGCTGCTTTCCTTTGTTGCCGCAGGGCTGCCCGGTATCTTGTCTGATTCTGCATAGTGCATCCGGGATTTTGCCTGTTGACATACCCGGCGGACATGGGGGTTGACCGGGGAAAGTTCAATTACACGTTCAAAATCAAAAAAAGAGACCAGTCTGAATAACTGTTTCAGGTACAGACACTCCTGGCGGCTTCCGGCCATCTTCTCAATCTCTGGAAAAGCATAATACGGATACGGGGCGAAAAGTGCATTCGCTACCAGCCGGTAAATAAAAGGAGAGTGGATGTTCCTCCCTTTTCTGTTGCTTCTTATTCGTTTCATCTGATTCAAATGATCCTTTCTTCCACCTTTCGGATCGAAATCCCACGCCTGGTATTTCTTTTGTTTGTGGCATGCCCCATCGGGAATGTTCCCTTCGTTCCATCAAAGGTACATACGATCCTTTATCATTCGGATGTCAGGGACTTTTTCGCCTTTTCCATGTCACTCATGGCTTTTTATTGAAATTCGTACAATAATCGTAATTTTATGCCTTTAAACCATCAAAACGGAAAAATTCTGTGCATCTCTGGTTTGATTTAACAGAACAAAGGAAATAAGAATGCCGGCTTTTCTAGATCAGGACATACAATTTCTTCCGGGGGTAGGACCGAAAAGGGCTGAACTTCTTAAAAAAGAAATTGGAGTGAACACGTTTGGTGATCTGATCAGCTACTATCCCTACAAATATATTGACCGGACCCGGTTTTATACGATCAGAGAAATTCATTCTCAGATGCCGTATATCCAGGTAAAAGGGAAGATCGTATCGTATGATACCGTTGGTGTAGGGAACAAACAGCGCCTGGTAGCCCGATTCAGGGATGATTCAGGATGGCTCGAACTGGTGTGGTTCAAGGGAATTAAATACCAGAAAAACTCCCTGAAATTAAATTCAGAATATATCGTTTTCGGGAAACCCTCGGAATTTAACGGACGGATCAATGTGGTTCATCCGGAAATGGAAGATACGGAGCAACAAACGCTGAAGCCTTCAGGAATCTTTCAGGGATATTATATCACCACCGAGAACATGAAGAAGAAATTTGTCAATTCGAAGGTGATACACAAATTGCAATTGACCTTGATAGAAAAAATCAGAGGGCATGTAGCAGAAACCCTTCCTTTATCTGTGATTTCTGCATTAAAACTAATGTCTCTGGAGGATGCTCTGGTGAATATTCATAAACCTGAGAATACCCATGCGCTCAGGAAAGCGCGGTTCAGGCTGAAATTTGAGGAACTGTTACTGATCCAGCTTAAAATCCTGCGATTAAAACTTCACCGTACGAATAAATTTAAAGGATACATTTTTTCGGACATAGGCTACCATGTGAATACTTTTTACCGGCATTTTCTGCCGTTTGAATTAACCGGGGCTCAAAAGAAGGTGATTCGTGAGATCCGGGCGGATGTAGGTAAATCTCATCAGATGAACCGCTTGCTTCAGGGGGATGTAGGTAGCGGAAAAACCCTGGTAGCCCTGATGACTATGCTGATGGCCCTGGATAACGGATATCAGGCTTGTCTTATGGCTCCTACTGAAATACTTGCCCAGCAACATTGTGCATCCCTTTCGGCGATGCTGGAAGGAATGAACCTGGATATAGGCCTTTTGACCGGTTCTACCAAAAACAGCGAAAGAGAAATTCTGCACAGGAAGTTGCAGTCCGGAGAAATGCCTGTTCTGATCGGGACTCATGCCCTGATTGAGGATGCGGTGCAGTTCAAGAAACTGGGCCTTGTAATCATTGATGAACAACACCGCTTTGGAGTAGCCCAGCGTGCAAGGTTATGGACAAAAAGCGATCGGATACCGCCTCATGTGTTGGTCATGACAGCCACTCCCATTCCTCGAACACTGGCCATGACATTGTACGGCGACCTGGATGTTTCAGTGATCGATGAACTGCCCCCAGGCAGAAAACCGGTCCAAACCATGCATTATTTTGAAAATAACCGCATGAAAGTGCTTCATTTTATGCGCCTTCAACTGAAGCAGGGTAGACAGGTTTATATTGTGTATCCCTTGATCAGTGAGTCAGAAAAACTGGACCTGAAGAATCTCGAAGAAGGATTTCGCCATACGGTTGAACGGTTTCCTGAATATAGCGTAGGAATGGTCCATGGGAAGATGAAACCTTCGGATAAAGAGAGAGAGATGACAAAATTCAAAAACGGGGAAACCCGGATTCTTGTTTCTACAACAGTCATTGAAGTAGGCGTAGATATTCCCAATGCTTCCGTTATGGTTATTGAAAGTGCAGAGCGGTTTGGATTATCCCAGCTTCACCAGTTGCGGGGGAGGGTAGGACGAGGTGCTGAGCAGTCCTACTGCATCCTGATGTCATCCTACAAGCTGGGCAACGAAAGCCGCAAAAGGCTGGCAACCATGGTTCGTACCAACGATGGTTTTGAAATTGCCGAGGTGGATATGAAATTGCGTGGTCCCGGAGACCTGGAAGGAACCCGCCAGAGCGGTATCGGCTTTGATCTGAAAATTGCCAATCTGGCGAAGGATGGGGAAATCCTGCAACTGGCACGTACCTATGCTTTGAAAATACTCGAAGAGGATCCGGAACTGACAAAACCGGTGAACCATCCTCTGCAGAAAAAGCTTCTTGCTCCCGATACCACAGAATTTACCTGGGGAGTGATCAGCTGATTTCCCGGGAGGGAATTCCGGGTAAGTTACGGCCATGAAGCCAACTCCCGGATGACCTTGCCCGCCATATAACAACCAAAAAGCGGGGGCATATAGGAAAGGGTTCCAACAAGGGATCTTTGGCGGGGGCCCTCTTCGGTCAGGATGACATCCCCGGAAACCTCTTCCGAAGAGAAAACCGTAGCAATGCCTTTGGTGATTCCCATGCGGGCCAATCGTTTGCGAATCATACGCGCCAGCCGGCAATTGTAAGTCTCAGAAAGGTCGGCAATCCGAACCTTCGAAGGATCCGTCTTTCCCCCTGAACCCATGGAACTGATGATCCGGTATTCCCTTTGAACGCTGTGAAAGAGTAAAAAAACTTTGGACGACAGGGAATCAATGGCATCAACAACATAATCAAAATGCTGGCTGTCGAGGAGCTTTATGATTCGTTTATCGCGGAGAAATTCCTGGTATACCCTTAGTTCAATTTCCGGATTGATATCTTTTAACCTTTGCGCAAGAACGGTAGTTTTCGGCATTCCTTCGTTGCTTTTTAAAGCCAGCAACTGCCTGTTACGGTTTGTTTCCTCCAGGATGTCTCCATCCACCAGGGTCATCTTTCCTATTCCTGCCCGACCAATCAGTTCAGCAGCATAGGCACCCACCCCTCCCAGTCCAACAACCAAAACATGGGCTTTTTTTAGTTGATTGAGCCTTTCCAGACCAATCAGTGATTCCGTTCTTTGTAGCCAATGCATTCTGAGGCAATTAAACGATTAAAATTTTCCCTGAGAGATTCCGCAAGCAGCACAATATCGATGTTTCTTATTTCAGATGCTTTTTTATAGATCTCCCGGATAGCGCCGGAGAATGCATCGGTCTCCAGAAAAATTTTGTTGAGGGGCAATCTCCGGAACGCCTCTTCGGTTTTTTTATTCTTTTCCAAAAGCGCTTTCCCAAAGGAGAAAAGAAATCCAAATTTTTCCAGTTGCATGGCCAGTTGCACAGGACCCCGGAATCCATGTAAAATCCATGGATTTTCAGTAAGGTTTTTTTTCCTGAACTCCAGCATTTCGTTGCAGGTTTTAACACAATGGATCAGCAGGGGTTTCTGAACCCGTACCGCTAATTCAATCTGTTTTTCGAAAACCCGCTTTTGTTCCTGTTGGTCGGTTCCGCATATTCTGTCGAGTCCGCACTCTCCCACAAAGATAACCTGGTCCTGTTGGACCGCCTGTTCAACCTGAAGTAACATCCTGTTGTTTACTTCCGCTGTTTGAATATACCATGGATGGAGTCCGGCTGAATAATAATGGTTTTTTTGATAAGTTTTGCAATCTTCACCCGGAAAGAGATTCTGCACTGTAATCAGATCCGGTTCGGAATACGTTTTATGGGTATGAATATCGATGTAACACATAGACGTACTCTTGTTACGTCATTTTCAGGATAGCGCGGACAACTTTGTCTGTTTCATCGGCAATTTGTCCGATTGTTGCATCCAACATATAACAAGGAGCTGTTACAACTTTGTTTTTTTCATCGACAATGATCTGGCCCTGTGCGGTTACGGAGTGTTTTCCTCCCAGTTTCTCAATTGCCTGGGCTGTTTCAGGATCCCGGCCGATGGTTAGGGTACCCCTACCCAGGATTTTAGCGATCAGCACCGGGGCCAAGCAAAGTGCACCAATGGGTTTGGAGGCCTGGAACATGGATCGGACGGCTTTCTCAGCATCCGGATTTACCGTGCAATGGATGCCTTCAAAGGCAAAGGAGCATAGGTTCTTGCCGACACCAAATCCTCCGGGGAAAATAAGGGCATCAAAATCATTGGCCGAAAACTGATCCAACGGCTTCATATTTCCCCGGGCAATGCGGGCAGCTTCGGGCATCACCTTCCTGGTTTCATGCATCTCCTTACCGGTAAGGTGATTGATCACATGTGCCTGCTCAATGTCGGGCGCAAAACACTGGTAATCTGCTCCCTGTCGGTTAATGGCAAGCATTGTGAGCACTGCTTCCTGAATCTCAGCGCCATCATAAACGCCACATCCCGATAAAACAACGGCAATTCTTTTGGTTGACATAGCAATCGCTCTAGATGGTTCGCTTTCAAAAGTACGATTTCTAAGGCACAATACGAAGTTTTTACGAAAGGAAATTTATACTGCCCGAATCCTGAAAAGATGCATTCTTGTGCATCGGGGCGTTGACGGTATGATAAAAAATAGACGAGGCAGATCGCCGGTTGTATGCTATATTTCCGGTTCGTCAAAATACCCTTCCTCTTCCTCGTTGTCGTCACTCAGATCATCATCGTATTTATCTTCATACTCTTCTCTGATATTGTCTTTAAGCATTCCCTCATCATCGTAATCATCATCGTCATCAATGATCTGCTGAGCTTCCGAAATGGTCATCCTCACAAGGTAATACTTTTCATCTGTTTCAAAGGGAAGGGCACTGACCAGTTTCCCTTCTTTGTTGTAGAAGTGGATGAGATTCTCACTGAATCCCTGGGGATAATACAGTTTTATTTGTTCCTGGATAGCCTGATCCAGTTTATCGTAGTCCTTTACTACCCTTGGTTTATTTGTCTGAGCCATGGTGAAAAAAACAATTAGTACTACCCTTATTTGCGTTTTCAATAATACAAAAATCTTTTATGAAAAAAAATTTGTATCGGAATAAGATCACAACCAGGGGCAGAACTTTCGTATTTTTTAGTCCCAGTGCATCACACCTGATTGGAAATCAATAAATTCGAATTTTGTTCTGCTACCCATGAAATGTATGGGAAATTTTTGCATGTACCGCACCTTTTTGCCCTGCAACCGGGCGGGTTTCCACTCTCCTTCAAGGGAGAGGAAAGCCGAGAGGACGATCCTGTTAACCGTGCTGCTTATTCCTTTGATCAGGTGCAGCCCATCCAGGGTTCCGTTTTCAAGAACCACAAAGCCCACCTCAATTTCTCCTGACAGGTCAGAATAGTTCATTGCATTTCTTTCCAGCGCTTGCAACAAATGCCTGTGAAGCGAATCCATGCCTGGAGTGAACCGCGGAGGCACATCTACGGAGTAAAAGATATTGTCCAGGTATTTTTGACCGTCTTCCTGCCAGTTTTGGTTGGATACCAGCTCATTGTTGCGGAATTGTGAAATGGACTTTTTGGTTCCATTCGGGTAATACTCCGTAATCTCTCCGTGAAGAACCAATGGAATGGCTGATTGGGAATATCCCGTTCTGATAATCTGATTCTCTATTCGCTCGGTGAACGAATACAATCCGTTATCCAGCGGTATGCACTGGCGGTAAATGATTTGTTTTGACGCAGGGGTCCGGACGGTGATCCGGTAGATGTTTTCTGCTGTTTTTTTTAAGACTTCCGTTCTGATCTTTGACCACCTGGAATCGTTATACCCAAAGGTTTCAATTTTGATTTTCTTTTCGGATTTGTACTGGATCTCTTTTTTGATGTTTTTGCCGGATGATAAACCGAGTTTTCCATTGACACCAAGATAGATCACTGTGTCATTCTGGGCGGTAAGAACCAGGGCGGTCATCAACAAAAAGCAAAGGGGAAAAAACTGTTTCATGCAATTTCTACGTTTTTTTATTCGGGTTATCTTCTAATAAACAGATCGACAAGTAGTTCATTGAATTCCTGTCAGAGGAACATGATATCAAAATAATCAAACCCATGGTATTCAATGTTTGTGAAGTTAACCGGAAACCGGTTGTAGTATCTCACTGGTTTTCCATTAAGGCGGGCTGGTTTCCACGGGCCAACCAATGTTTTGAATGCATTGAGCGTGATTTGGTCAATTCCGGGGTGAATGCCGTTTTCTAACTGAAAACCCCCAATTCTGCCGTTTTCAAAAACAACAAAACCCAAGGTCAGATTTCCGTCAATCTTATGAAGATCAATCTGATATTCTTTGTAGGCTCTGAGCAAATGATTTTTAATGGAATCCGCTCCCGGAATGAATTCCGGTTGCTGATCCACAGAGTAAAAGATGTTGTCGTAATAATCCTGTCCGTCTTCCAACCAGTTTTTATTGGAAACCAGTTCATTGTTGTGGTATTCCGATTCCGATCGTTTATTGCCTCCTGGATAATATACGATAACGGTTCCATGCAGAATGAACGGTATTTTGGATTTTGTAGTTCCGGTACGGATCAGTTGGTTTTCTTGTTTTTCGGTAAACCGGTAAAGGTCCTTTTCAACAGCAGCAAACCGGATGGTTTTTTGGGACGTTGAATTTTGGGTTTTTGCTTTTACCCGGTATGTGTCAGGGGCTGTTTCCCGGTAGGTTTCCGTTAAGCATTTGATCCAGTGGCCGGCTGTATTGGAATAGGTAGTGACCCTGATTCTTTTTGCTGACAAGTATTGGATGGTTTTTTTGAATTGCTGAAATCCTTCGGGATGGATTCTTCCGTTAGCTCCCAGGTAAAGGGTTGTGTCGTTTGTTCCGTACAAAAAGAGGGAAAAACTGACCAGTAGGGTAGTCGTAACAATCCATTTCATGGCTTTTGAGTTTAACCCTGTAAATGTAAAAAAAAACCCGCACATCGTTCTTTTCTTCATCGAAGCGGGTTGCTGTGTTGAGGAATGATTCGTTGCGGATGATTCCAGGGAGGGGCTAAAAACACAAATGGGGACTACTCTTTACGAATAATCCCCATTCACTTCAGGAAACCGAGATCTCCTGTCGTGCCAGGTTACGGTTATTGAGACCGGCTGTTTTCACACCTTGCGGTGATCTTCAGCCCCCGGTCTTCCGGTTTTGTCTTTTACAACAAAACTTTCCGACTGTCCGTTCGATATACCGGATATCTTCCCGGACGAAGTGCCTTTTCCCGTTTCGTTATGGCTTTCCCCTCACTTGCGATCGGTTAAAGCCCGAAAAAAACAGCTTCTGAGTGACCTCTTTGGCTGTTCCGCAGTCATTCATTGAGACCGAAATCTCTTTGATTTTCTGCCGGAAGACTCAATCTTTGAAAGAACGTCTGGTTTTCTTTCCGTGATCGAAAGAACGTTGGCCCCAGACTGCCAAGTTCAAACTTCGGCTCCTTCCATGAGCGGATCCGAAGATCCGGTTGATCGGGATCCGGTTCCACCTAAGGTTCCATTCCCTCTCCTCATTTCAGGTGCTGCCTTTTATCGCTCACCTGGTAGTTCAAAAATACCACTTTTTAGTCATAGATTCCAAATATTTTTAACGATTTAAATGAACGATTAATCCACATATGTTATGAACAATTGTTGATATCTTTTTGATGGCTTTTCCTACTAACTTTTCGTAATGTTGTAAACGACTCCCCGTTCAGCGAGATGTTTCAGCATGTAGGTCAGGTTTGCTTCTTCTTGTCCGATATATTCCGGAGGCAGAACTCCTTTTCGAACGATTTTTCCCTCCATCAGGAGGTTTACCGCTGCAGTACATGTATAACCGGTGGTCCGGGCCATTGACAGGGTTTTTGTTTTCCGGTCATACCGGTCAAAAAGGTCCCAGGTATACTTTCTCGATCGTTTTTGTTCTATGCCTTTCACGATGATCCGCATCACGGTAAAATCTTCTTCTTCCTCTTCCATTTTCCATGTTGGGAACAGCAATGTGGCCGTCACATCCAGGGGGCGTATTTTTATTCCGTTGACATCTATTTTTTCTTGGGAGAAGAATCCGGATTCTCTGAGTACTTTGAGGTATTCGATGCATCCGGGGTACCGCAGTGTTTTTTCGATCATATGAGGAATCCGGAGGGTTTTCAGCATGGACCGCAATCCGTCGGAGTTCCATGCTTCGAGGGTTCCTACGGGTTCAAAATTCAATAGTTCGGCATCCGAGAGGGCCTCTTTGATGACCAGTTTTCCGTTTTGAATAAAGCGGGCTGGCCGTACATACTCTTCGATCACATCCACAGGGGAAAATACGGCTTTGTATTCATAAGGCCATTCTCTTTTTAGTGGCAGTCCTCCCACATAGCATACATAGCTTTCCAGGTCCATTTTATTGCTGTAGAATCCTGCAACGATATTGCTCATGCCCGGGGCGATGCCGCAATCTACGATCGCAGTGACCCGGTTTTTTTTTGCCAGGGGATCGAGGAGCATAAAATCTTCCGGCATAAAAGAGATATCCACAACATTTTTCCCTTCTTCAATCAGGGTTTTAAGAGTTTGAAATCCCATTGAACCGGGCAAGGCACCCACTACCAGGTCATACGGCCGGATCAGTTTCCTTATTTCTTCCTGGTCTGTTAAATCAACCCGTACGGTATTGATTCCATAAAGGGTATGCAAAGTATTCAACCCTTCCCGGTTCAGTCCGACGCTGGTCACATCAAAATTCTTTTTCAGGTCAATGGCTATTGCACTACCTACAAGACCGGAACCCAAGACAACAATTTTTTTCATATGATTAAAGTGTTAAATTTCTAAGGTATCATATGGAACTCGCATAGCTTTAATCATCATCTTAAGTGTAAATATTTTACATGCTCGTTTC
>CAYPAW010000027.1:0-21617 GCA_964408795.1 uncultured Mariniphaga sp. | reverse complement strand
AAATTCGTGAGACAGCTTCACCCGCTTTCAGCGGGATCGCTGAATCTTGCTTCCAGTCATGTTTTGTGCAAGAATATCTATCTTATTCTATCGTCTGTTGGAAGCACGATTCCGCGAGCCGGCTTTAGACGGCGTGGCGGTCTCATGCCTACACACTGGCCCGTATTTTTCAAAGGCGGAATCAATAATCTTGACTCCTGGCTCTTGGTTCCTGGTTCTTCACTTTTCCACCTTTCCACCTTTCCACCTTATCACTTTTCCTGGTTCCTGGTTCTTGGTTCCTGGTTCTTCACTTTTCCACCTTTCCACCCTTCCACTTTTCCAGGTTCCTGGTTCTATTCATCCGAATATCGACGGTAAATTCTTTATTTTTTAAACAGAAGCGGGGCAAATTCATGCAATCCTCTTCGCCAGCTTTGCCATTCGTGAGCTGTAGAGGGTGAAACGGAGAAATGTGCGTTTATGCCGGCCTTTTTAAGTGCTTCCACATTTTCTTTGGGATCGCCGCCAAAGCTCATTCTGCGGTTTTCGAGTTCGCGGCTGCCATAGCTGACAAACACCACTTTTACTTTTTCTTTGAAGTCGGGTGAATGGGTAAGATCATCCGGGCTAATGCTTCCTCCGCTGAAAATACCCACATGGGAAAATACCTCAGGGTGGGCCAGGGTAATGGATCGGGTTTGCATGCCGCCCATGGATAAACCGGCCATGGCGCGATGTTCCTGATCGGCTATTACCCGGTATTTCGATTCGATATGGGGAATCAGGTCATCCAGGAGAATTTTTTCAAATTGCCCGGCAAAGTTAAAACCCCCGGGGCCTCCCGGCCTTCTTCGGGTTGAGTCTCCGGGTGCTGCTCTTTCAGGTCTGGGCCCCCGTGGACGATCGCCAAACTGGACGCTGCCATTTTCCATGACGATGATCAACGGAGTGGCCTTGCCTTCGGCAATCAGATTGTCCATAATCAGGTTCGCACGTCCCTGGTTTCCCCATCCGGTTTCATTTTCGCCCATGCCATGTTGTAAATACAAAACGGGGTATTTTTTGTTTTTATGCTGGTCATACCCGGGAGGAGTGTAAATAAAAACGCGACGCATGCTTTCTGTGGTTTTCGAATAATAATAGCTTTCGCGTAAATCACCATGAGGAACATCTTTTAATGCATAAAAATCCTGGTCTTTGGCCGGAATTTCAATGCCGCTACCCCAACGGCTGGCGCCATAGAAATACAAGCTTCCCGGATCGGGAACGGCCGCTCCGTCAACCCAAAGCTGGTAGTAATGAAATCCTTCATCCTGGGGAGCACACTCGCCGGTCCATACGCCGTTTTCATCTTTGGTTAGGTCGTATTTTACGGCATCAATATCAAACTGAACCCGGGTTGCTTCCGGAGCAGTAATCTGAACACGTACCCTTCTTTCGGAATTTACTTTTGGGTATTCTTTGCCTGGCTGTGTGGTAGATGATGTTTTGAAATCCTCAACTACGGATGTTTGATCCGTCTGAGCCAAACCCATTCCGCTTGTTAAAAGGGCGGAGATAAATAAAGCCAAATGTGATTTTTTCATTGTGAACAATTTTTTATGAATGATTTTACTTTTTGAAAAGCAGCGGAGCAAGCTGATAAAGGCTACGGCGCCAGGTCTGGAATTCATGGGCTGTACCCTCGGATACATAAGAAACTGCATGGATGCCGGCTTCCTTCAGTGAAACCACAGCATTCTTAACCCCTTCGGGTCTTTCCTTGCTGCCGCAACTCAGGAAGATCAGTTGAACGTTGGATTTATCCTTGATATCCTCGGGGGCATAGGTGCCACCACTTAACAAGGCATAGTGTGAGAACATTTCAGGATGGTTCAGGGTGATGGTTTTCGTTTCCATGCCACCCATTGAGAGTCCGGCCATTGCACGATGTGGCTGGTCGGCAATCGTACGAAAATGGGCATCAACATATGGGATCAATTCCTCCAGAAGGACCGTCTGAAAAGGGTTGATATCGAAATTTCGTAACCCACCAAACTCAATCTCATTGGTCATTCCATAGGTCATCACAATAAGAAACGGGTCCATTTTCCCTTCGGCAATCAGGTTGTCCATAATCAGGTTCGCATGGCCCTGGTTTGACCAGGCGGTTTCATCTTCGCCCCAACCATGTTGCAGGTAAAGCACCGGATACCGTTTCGATTGATTCTTTTCGTACCCCGGAGGTGTATAAACAAAAGCCCGACGGGATGTGTTTGTGCTTTCGGAAGGGAAAAGAATCTGAACTACATTCCCGTGAGGGACATCTTTCAGGGCATAAAAATCCTGATCGTGAGCGGGTATTTCTATTCCGCTTTCCCAACGGGTTGATCCATAAAAATTTAATGTTCCGGGATCGTTAAAGGTACCTCCGTCCACTGTAAGGTGGTAGTAGTGAAAGCCTTCATCCAAAGGCCTAGCTGTGGTGCCCATCCAGAAACCATCTTCTGTTTTTGTTAAGGGAGTTCCGCCTCTTCCTCCCAGACCTACGATCACACTTTTTGCTTCCGGAGCCTCGATGCGAAAGCGGGCATAACCCTGAGAATTGACCTGCGGGTATTCCTGTCCCGGCTGATTCAGTGTCGAAGGGGTAAAATCTTCTTTGATGGCTTCCTGGTCTGACTGTGCGAAACACAGGGAACCAGATAGTGCCAACAATAAAACGACGATGAGTGAATGTTTCTTCATTATTTTTTGTTTTTAGTGTATTATCGAAAACCCTGTCCTGTGGACGTGGTAATGAGTTTTCGGAAGAGTACTATTCATTTTTCAGTAAATCATTTACTGCTCCTCCGAGCAGGATATATTCAGCGCAACCTCCTATGGTAACTTCGTTTTCACCCCACAGGAAAGGCCAGTCGTCTTTGTTTTCAAGAAAATCGGGTTTCAGGAGAATCAATCCCGGGACGATCCCTCCTGCGATGGTTGTGAAATCGGCGCGATTATTTCCATAGGCAACCTTTTTTGTATGAACCCCAACGTCATTCACAAACGACACATTCGAGTAGGGATGGCATCCAAACAGGTAATTTACCCCTCTGAGCACATCTTCTTTGCTCATCACATCCGGGAAAGCTTTGTAAGCAAGGTAGTTTGTAAAGGCTTCGTTTACAACAGATCCGCTGCCGCCCCAGGTTCCGAGTCTTATCGAAACACCGTACGGGTTGTCTTTTTCCAATTCCGCCAACGACTCTTTATATGTTACCACATATTCTTTCAGTTTGGTTTTGTAATCTTCATCCATGTAAGGCATTGCTTTTAAGGCAGTGCTGAGGCCTCTGCCCATTGCAAATCCGCCTCTGCCTCCGGTACGAGGCTCGAGGGATGTCCATAGTTGATCCAGAAAGCGGGTTTTGTATTTTTCCTCTTTCGTCGTGATATACAGTTCCAGAACCGTATTCATATCCGACCCCACACGAAATCTCCTCATCGGACTGTTGTTTTCTTCTGAATGGGTCGTGGCTTCGGTTGTTTCTTCCCATAACCGTATGGCTTGTGCAAGGCTTCTTTTGGCGAGGTCGTCGTTAAATCCTTTCAGAACCCGGCTTGCAGCAGCCAGGGTTGCTGCCGTTTGCAGATCCAGGAAGGGAGAGCGGTTGGTAAATGCCCAGCGGTCATCCAGGGTTCCGCTTGATGTTCCATCGGTTTCAAAGGGTTTCAGGTTCGGATTATAGGGAAGATTATCGGTTTCTGTCATGGCATCCCCCAGGTGATGGTACTGATGAAGGTTGGGAACAACAATTCCGCGCACCGGATGCCCGATATTTTCGCACTGGGCCACCAGGTTGAGTACGCCGTGTTCTATCTGTTGCAGGATGTCGGGTTTTCCGTCCGGTCTGTGTATATCCACATACCTTGTTTTCTGGTCGATGTATGTTTGATCGCGATCGATGGCAAGCATCTCCCAGGCATCTACAAAACTGGATACTACGCTGTTGTGTGATCCGGTTTGGATGTCGAAATCGCCGGCATCGAACCAGCCGCCAACAGCCATATTCGGAATGCGTTCCAGGGGTTTGTATTTTGTGTCGGTCGTTTCCCCCATCCGGTACCCGTCGAAGTGTTGTACATCCGTGGGCGCCTGCAAACAATCATCCTGAAAGGGTTCACCATGCCAAACCCGGTAGGCTTCATTGACCTGCATGTGATCCATCTGTACAGGAAACCATACATCCAGTGTGGGGTGCCAGATACGATCATATACACCGGAGCTTATCGGAAAAGGATTGGTTTCCTGGTCGCCATATTGAATGAAATACACACCCGGATCTTTTACTGAACTGAAATCAAATTTCACATAGGTATAACGAAGGTAATCGCCCCATTCCTGAATATCGCCTGTTAATTTTTCGATCTTTTTCCCATCCTCTGTAACCTGAAACAGGGTGGCTGTTTTTCGGGGGGGATCATTCGGGTCGAGTTCAATCACGGCTATCTTCTCCTGACCGGGTGTATATCCTACCTGGGAAAAACCAATCACCGGTTCCCTTTTCCAATCGGGAATCGCATGGGGCTCAAGGTACCAGGTTAATACGATCCCTGTTTTTCCGGAAGGAAGCAAACTACGCACTATGAACCAGCCGTTTTGTGCCTGGTTGCGTCCGTCGAACAGCATGATTTCGGCTTCCGACTGAAGGATCACCCTTTTCACGGGATCCTCAGGAGCCAGGATGATCTTATTCCCTGAAGCCATCGGATGGGTAACAATAAATTCCCCACGCCCCCGGTCATCAAAGGTCGTATGGCCGGCAAACTGTGGGATTTTTTCAGCGATTGGCCTTATTTCCGTCTTGTCAGAAGGATATTTGGGAAAAATACCCGGCTTGCCACCGGCAAGGTAGGTGTGTCCAAAATAAGCGGAAGGAAGAAACTCAAGGTTAAAACCTGCACGCCCTTCGAGTTTCTCAGGTAGCGGTTCATCAAGGGAAACGCTGATTTCCACACCCTCATCTTTTGCGGTTGCCATTATTCTCGTCTTAAAATCAAGTTCTTTGTAATACAATTCTACTTCAATGCGGTTGTTCTCCTGGTCAACAGTCCTTCCAACAACGGAGGGAATCTGATCCCACTGTTCAGGAGTATTCTGCATTCTTACGGCCCCTCCGGTGGAAGTCCTGACCCCATGATGAATAATCTCAACTCCTGCTGTTTTTTCGTCGAAGAACATTCCATTGTACTCATTGGTGAATACAAACAGGTTCACACCCCTTTTTTCAAAGTATCCAAGGTCGTTTACCTGCAGTTTCTGTCCGAAAGACAAGCTTGTAAAAAGGATGAAACATCCTAATAATGTCTGTTTTGCTTTACATGCACGATTGGCAACAAAATTTTTCTTATTTTTCATCTATCTTTAATTGGTTTGCAATTGGTACCATGGTATTTCTGACAAAGGGAAGGATGCAGGCATGAAAGGTTTTGGTATAACAATGTTCCAGTGCGAACCACAATCTTTCGCCGGCCTGCACCGTCTCACTCGATGCATCGTTGGGAAATATCCTTACCCGGCCTCGTGGCAGGGTGCATCCGTGAAATACAACCAACCGATCAATATTTTTCTACAAAGTTACCTGTGTAAATCAATTCTATATTATCATTTTAGATATTGTACTTTATATTTTAGATAATATTCCGGGATCCTGAAGCGGAACAATGCACAGACCCTTTCTGCCTATCGTGAACGCTCATCATCTCCTGATTTTTTTTATAATTTCGATTGGTTTACCATTGAACTCTTTTTCCAAGGATCAGTTTATCTCCGGAGTCGTCTATTTCATAAATCTGTGGTTTGCGGGGTCCGTTTTCTTCTGCATGGTGGATGATAAACAACCGTTTGCCATCGAATGTTGAAAAGATCATTCCATGGCCTGAGTTATCTCCTTTGAATGCTTTTTCTTCTTGAATCCAGGGCCCTTTGATGCTTCCTGATTCGGAATAAGCGACCCCCTGTGCATACCGGTTTTCGCCCCAGCTTGACCACAACATTCCCAGTTTCCCTGTCTGGGTTCTGAACAGCTGAGGACCATCGGTCACCCATCCGGGCATCTTCATCCCAAACGTTGCTTCTCCTATGCTGTTCATTTCTTTGGACCATGCAGCTTCACTGGCCCGGAAGATTGTTGTGGGTTCGGCTGTCCGATGCGTCAGGTCCCTCGAAAGAGGCATGTAAGCCATGGTTCCGTCAATGAGTTGCGTCCACTCGTGGACAAATACCATATAGACGGTATCGTTTTCCTCGTAAAGTGTTCCATCGATAATATCCCAGTCCCTGGGCCCCAGACAGAAATCATATTCCGGAACCAGGGGTGTGTATGGCCCTTCGGGGGAATCAGACACCAAAAGTTGTGTTTGGTTGGTAGGTACAACATAACGACGGGGTACATATTCAATTGGATTGCCGTGGTCGTTCCAGGTGCCGGCCAGAATGTATGCATCGCCGAATGGGTGGATTTCTGCTGCTGCCACAAAATGACCCTCCATCCATGTGCCGGTGAGGTCAATGATGGAATAGGGACCGGTCCACATTTTCAAGTCTTTGCTTTTGTATAGACGCCCTCCGGTGCCGGTCAGGTAATAGGTTTGCGTTTTTTTATCCGGAAAGATAAAAGGATCACTCATCGAAATCTCCTCCAGGGTTACGGTTTGGATTTCGGGTTCCGGGCGGGGCCGCCTCATGGGAGGTCGTTGACCGCCCGGTAAAACGGAGCCCCCAAAATTCCTTTGCCCCAATGAGGCTCGCGGAGCCTGTTCCCCCCGCACTACGTCGGGATCTGTGCTTTTATAATCGAGCAGCGAAAGCATTCGCATTCCATATCGTTTGCCCAGCATTCGATACCCTTCGGCTGTAAAATGCAGACGGTCGCCTCTTTGCGGGCATCCGACCGAAGGAATGACAAAACTGTTGGGCAAGACATCCGGCAGGGTAGCGATGATTTTATTCATGCTGGCACAGGCACCCTCCTGGTCTTCATGAACCACTTCACCGGCAAGCAAAGGCACAAGCTCCGGTTTGAGTTCAAGGTCTGCAATCAGGTGGTCGTAAACATCCTTTACTTTCTGTGGCCATAGGGTGTCGTTTGTATTCGATTCCCCCTGATGCAGCAAAATCCCTTTGATCACTCCGTCCTTTTGGGCCTGCTTCGCCATTTCTACGAGCCGCCCGTAAGGATTCCCGTCGTATTCGGCAAGCATTCCTTTCATCCATCCCGGAGCCGTTTCCACATACGACTGACAATTCTCTTTGTCGAACAATTCAATTTTGCAACCGCCGACTGCCACATTGATTACACCTACTTTGATGTGTTTGGGTAAGTTCTCAACGAGGGTCCGGCCAAAATAATCAGCCGGGGTTAATCCGGTGCGGCAACGGCATAAGGGCGGAACCGCCGGGTACCAGTTTCCCATGGTTCGGCCCAGATCGGGACAATCAACGGCAGCCATCACCTGAAACCGGTCATCTACCGTTTTGTCTTGTTCTTCAATCCGGGCATTTCCTTCCATATTCGACTGCCCAAAACAGAGGTAAATATGAAAATTCGGATCCTGAGCCTGAAGGATGTTTACAAGCAAAAGGAGCCCCAGAATAAGGATCCATCGGTATGGGAGATTTTGAAGATTTAAAGTGTTGTTTTTCATATGGTTAAAGAATTAAATTTATAAGGTATCATATGGAACTCGTATCCCGATAACTATCGGGATGAATCATACTCTTTGTGTTAAAAATATCATGCTCGTTTCATTTGTTTAGAATTATTTACATGTTTCGTTGTTCAATAAATTATAGCAATCCACGTCCTGGGAGCGTGGTAATGTATTTTTGCTTTGCTTGTATATGAATGGAATCATAAGTCGGAAGACCGAAGACAGAAGTCAGGAGTAAAGAACACTTCGGACTTCGGACTTCGGACTTCGGACGAAAAGGCTTATACATTATTGTATGTTTCATAATCCTATGGGTTAAATAGAACCCCACCTTCTTTGATGGTGGATTATTTATTGTTTCTGATCAGCCGGATCGAATAAACAGCGCCCGCCGTACTTCCGCGCGGAGCCTGAAATTTTACCCGTACATGCGGTTTTCCTTTTATTATTGAATCAGGAATCGGATAAATCACCTCTTTGAACAATGATTGGTTCCATCTTCCTGTATTGTCCTCGGCAATTAGTTTTTCATCGTCGATATAAATATCGAATTTCCGGTTTCCCCATTCGGCGCCCCAGTAACGAACCATCAGGCTCAGGTTGGTTTCGGAATTTGTTGACAGGTTGTAACCAAAAAAACCACCCCCCCGGGCTTCCCGGTAAAATTCATTTAAATGATTGCCCTTGAAGGAGTGTTCCTCTTCCATGTTGTGATCCGTTTCGGGTTGTTGCTCGCCGGTTGCTACATAGTCGATGGTGCGTTTTTCAAGTTCGAGTTTCCTTTTTTCGATAGTTGCCAGCGAATCGACATACGCCTGGTATCCCTTTGTGGTTAATGCCAGCCAGTAAATCATATATCGGGCATCGTGAATTCGATGGAAAGGCTCTAATGTGAGATCCATTGGATTGACCATTTCAACATTGAGTTTGAAGTGCAAAGGTTTTCCCGGAACCGGTTCCAGTTTCCTGCCTATGTTTTCCAGGTCGTCTTCAATTAAAATGGGGGCTTTATCAACGGGCAGGTATTCACCTCCTGCATACTGTCCCCACCGGCTGTCATCGGCAATCAGACCGGCTAAATCTTCGGTTCCTGTTTTTGCGCCAAGTAAAAGGGGGCCGTGCATAAAAGCAAGGTATTCGGGAACATTGGGCATCGGCTCGATGGTGGTTCGCATGGGAAGGATTATTTCAACCACATCGCCTTTCTTCCAGTGTCTATTAATGCTTACATAAGAGGAAGGAAGAGCTGAATAAGGGATACTTTCCCCGTTAACCAAAATGGTTAAGGCTCCCTGGCGAACCCACCCCGGATAACGAACCATCAGATGAAATTCAGAAGAACCCCCGGTTATGGTCAGTTTGGTTTGTTCCTCTTCGGGGAATCTGGTTTCCTGTTTGATCCGGATTCCTTTTCTTTTCCAGTTTAATTCCGAGGCAACAAACAGGTTCAGAAATAACGAGTCCTTTGAGTGGGTATAAATCAATTGGTTGTACTTGCCATGATTCTCCATGCCTGTACCAACGCAGCACCACATGGCTTCGTTTGGAGCAGAATATACTCTGTAATGGCGGGGACGTGCCGGAGTGAAATATACATACCCTCCGTGTTCGGGATGTTGCGTCGAAAGGATGTGGTTAAACAGGGTTCGTTCATAAAAATCGATGTATTCAGCCGACTGATGCATCCTGAACAAATCCGCTGTAAGTTTGAGCATGTTATACGAATTGCACGATTCCGGTCCATCGTTCACATTTACAAAATCGATGCACGCTTCAACACCCGGAAAATGCTCCTTCCTGCTGTTTCCTCCAAAAGCCAGTGAGCGGTTTTGGGTAACCGTTTGCCAGAAAAACCTTCCGGCGCGATCATATTTTTTGTTGTGTTCGAGCTCTCCGATTCTTGCGAATCCAACAAATTTTGGAATTTGGGTATTTGCATGTTTGTTGTCGAGGTTGTCAATTCCTTCCGATAAAGGGTTGAGAAGTGCTTTATGGGAGTAACGTTTGGCTGCTTCCAGGTATTTTTTATCTCCTGTTATCTGATAGGCATCGGCATACACTTCATTCATTCCTCCATGTTCCATAGCAAGAACAGATTCCATTTGATCATCGCTTAGGTCTGAAACAATAGCTATTCCCCAATCACAAAATCTCAGGAACAAGGATTTAGCCTCTTCACTTTCTCCATAGAGCCAGGCATCTCTTAATCCGGCAAACATTTTATGAAGGTTATAAAAAGGCGCCCACGAGGCGTGATACATCCGGAAGTTGCCTTCCTTAAACGTTGACCACAGGTTTTTGCTGTTCGGAAAACCACCGGCATACCCTGCGCCCCATTCCGGGTAATTCGCCGTATTGGCTTCCTGGCATGCCTTGAGTTCAGAAAGCATATAATCCATACGCTTTTTGCATTCGGCATGGCCGGTTGCTGCATAATTCATCGCCATGGCTGAAAGATAATGACCCCCCACATGGCCATCCAGCCCAATCCAATTCGGGTAGCTTTCCGCTTTTTCAGAAAGCCCGGCTTCCTTACGGTAAGGAGCCAGTAAACGGTCAACATCGTATTGGAGCAAAACCTCTATATTCAGGTCGCGGGCATCTTTGAAAGGCCCGTCAAGCAAGGTTACATCACCCAGCGGAAATTCATTGGGGTATAATTTGTCCTGAGCATGCGTGGGAATACAAATCAATAGAATTCCCATGGAAATATATTGAAGAAGAAAAAGCTTTTTCATGTTTTGTTAGATGATTTTTGGGACTTAATGTTTAATGGTGTTTGTGTAAATTTTTGATGTTATTTCTTTCTTTTGATGGTAATTGTTTAATATCTAAAGTATTGCAGGTGCCAATGTATATCGGGATTAATTATCGTCCCGGGTGTGAATGTTCACCCTGCCCGTATCGTGTTTTTGTGTCTTTGTGGCGGAAACCTTTATTTCACTTTCCACCAGTCGAAGTTGAACAGGTCTCTCTCTTCCCCTTTAAAAATAAGGTAAACATCGTGCACTCCTTCAGCCCTTTTTATTTTGGTTGATTGCGTTTTCCATTGTTGTTCTCCTCCGGTATTTTTGACCGGAAGGATTCCAATGGGTTCACTCTCTTTATCATCCAGCTTTATTTCAAGAGCAGCTGTTGAAGCAACTGAAGCGACCCTTGCTTCGAATTTTTTTGCTCCTTTGCCAAAATCAACGCTGCGTATTTTGATGCAATCGTTGTTATCAATACCGGTGACATAGATGCCGATCTTTTCCGATTTTGCCGTTTCAATTCCTTCTTCCCAGGCGATGGTTTCGGCTTCCACTTTTTTGTAAGGATTTAGGTTGGAAACGCTTTTTGTAACGCCTTCTTTTGTAGGGATGATCAAAGGGATGGTTCCATCGGGATTAAATTCAATGGGTTCGACACACACGGAGCGTTTAAAGCCTCCGCCTCCGGGCAATGCTCCGTTATGGTAAAAAAGATAGGTGTTCCCTTTATAATCGATTAATCCGGGGTGGTTGGTAAAGGCGCCTTTTTCTTTTATTACGTGCATAATCGTATCCTGATAGACCCAGGGGCCCGTAACATTTTTCCCGATGGAGTAGGCGAGGTGTTCCGGAACTCCTCCTGCCGGATAAAGCAGGTAATACTGGTTGTTGCGTTTGTACATCCATGGCCCCTCTTCGTAATCGGCTACCCGGTTGTCCTTTTTTACTTTCCGGAATCCAAAACTTTCATCGGTAAAAGGAACCTTGATAATACCGACCTTCTCATCGTATGAAATCATGTCGTCGTTCAATTTTACGTACCAGAGATTTGGATTTCCCCAGTACAAATAGGCTTGTCCGTCGTCGTCGATGAAAACCGTCGGGTCGATGTATCCAAAACCCTTCAGTAGCGGTTTTCCAAGGGCATCCTGAAAGGGTCCTGTGGGACTGTCGGATACAGCTACTCCGATGGCATTTCCCCCGCCTTTTTCATTCACCGGAACATAGTAATAAAACGTACCATTCCGGTAAATGCACTGCCCGGCCCAGGCATCTCCCCTCGACCATTCAAAATCGGTATAGTGCAAAACAGCTCCGTGGTCGGTCCAGTTTACCATGTCGGTGGAGGAATAACACCGCCAGTCATTCATCGTAAAAAAGTTGCGTACGGTGGTATCCTCGTCATGTGACGTGTAAAGATAGACCGTTCCATCATGCACCATGGGTGCCGGGTCGGCAGTGTAATTCGTCTGGATAATGGGATTATGCTGTCCGATAAGATGATACGGAATCATGAAGCATAAAAAAAGTAACGTTTTGATATTCATGTGATTAATCATAGTTGTGCAAGTAAAAAATTTTATTTGTGGCGTTAAAATACCAAATATTTTTTAACAACTCAGAATATAATGGTCATAACAACCGCGAAACCTAAGTAATTTCAAATATACGTTACTTAAGTCGCTAAATTGATTGACTGTGCTTTATATTTGATTCGTCATTCAAAAATAAGCTAAAAAACAGGTCACGAATAGTTCACGTGGAAACTGGTTTGAATTCCGGTGAGCGCATTCTCAGCCAGCTCTGCTGCGGAATTAGCGAACAAAACACTAAAAAAGTCCTTGACGGAATCGGATTCCTCGTCCGCTTTGCTGCGGGGAGTTTCAATGGCGAAACAAATAACTTCACAACATTGGTAATATCTCCTTTAATACGTTCTTATCTTAAAGCTTCATGCACTCAGATATTGCCTTTGAAAAAACGAATATATTATGAATTATAACCTTTGAAAAATGAAATTTAATTGCTATTATTGCCTTTGAAAAATGAAAAAATATGTAAATAATTGCTTTTGATTTTTGTATGGGATGTATTTGACACGCAATATAGATAAAGAATTGCTTCGCTGGAAGGACGATGAAGAACGTAAGCCTTTATTGGTTAGAGGAGCAAGGCAAGTTGGAAAATCTTCTTCGATAAGGAAACTTGGAGAACACTTTGATTCCTGTTTGGAGATAAATTTTGAGGAATACAAGAAGGTACATTCATTGTTTGAGGGGGATTTAACACCGCAGGTTTTATGTGAAAACCTTTCGATAATGTTTGATACAGAAATTGTACCAGGAAAGACATTATTATTTTTTGATGATATCCAAGCCTGTATTCCTGCAATATCGTCTTTACGTTTTTTTTATGAAAAAATGCCGGAGTTACATGTTATTGCTGCTGGTTCACTATTGGAATTTGCGCTTGCAGAGATCCCTTCTTTTGGCGTTGGGAGAATCAGGTCAATCTATATGTACCCTTTATCCTTTGACGAATTCCTGAAAGGCATGGGACAGGAGAAACTTTGTAATTTAAAAAGCAAGGCAAATACACAAAAGCCTCTTGCCAAAGCATTACATGATAAATTACTTGAATTATTGAAAAAGTTCCTCGTTATTGGAGGAATGCCTGAAGCGGTTCATAAATACGTTACAAAAAGTGATATTAAAGAATGTCAAAAGGTATTGGACGATTTAATAAGCTCTTTTCGGACCGACTTTGCCAAATACAAAAACAGAGTAGCCTCTGTGCGGATCAGGGAAGTTTTCGAATCTGTAGTACATCAGGCCGGGGGCAAGTTTGTTTATACAAAGGCATCTCAAAACCTGAATACATTACAAATTAAAGAGGCTCTTGAGTTGCTTATTATGGCAGGCCTGGTGATACCGGTCACCCATACCTCTGCAAATGGTATTCCCCTGGGGGCAGAAGTGAATTGTAAAAAAAGGAAGATGTTATTATTGGATACAGGTTTGTTTCAACGGTTAATGCAACTGGATATTTCAGAACTACTTTTTGGTAATGAATTCAAACAAATCAATAGGGGAGGGATCGCAGAACAATTCATTGGTTTGGAGATAATAAAAAATTCTTCATGTTTTCAACAACCAGAATTGTTTTATTGGCATCGTGAAGCATTAAACAGCAACGCTGAGGTTGATTATCTTATTCAGAAACAAAACGAAATTGTGCCTATAGAAGTAAAATCGGGTACAAAAGGTTCTATGAATAGTATGTTCCTTTTTTTGAAAGAAAAGAAAGCAAAATACGGTTGCCGGTTATCACTGGAGAACTTTACAGAATATGAGAATATTAAAGTGTATCCGCTTTATGCTTTGGCTAATATTTTAGCCTGAATTTTTCTATATTTAAACACTACTGTCCGGGGAATAATTAGTAAATGGGCTAAAGCCCTTGATCAATAAGGGATCAATAGCCCCGGCCTTATTGAAGGCATTTGTTTATGTTGGGGATACGGATTTACCTGACGGTGAATCCTTTGGGGGGTGACCTAAATAAAAAGTCTGATTCGCTTCGCTCAATATGTCCTTTTTATTCTTTAAATTGCAGGAAAGGCATGGATAAGACGGATTTACCTGACGGTGAATCCGTTGGGGGGTGACCTAAATAAATAGTCTGATTCGCTTCGCTCATTATGTCCTTTTTATTCTTTAAATTGCAGGAAAGGCATGGATAAGACGGATTTACCTGACGGTGAATCCTTTGGGGGGGTGTCTAAATAAAAAGTCTGATTCGCTTCGCTCATTTTGTCCTTTTTTCGTATCCCAAATTTCAGGCAAGCCTGGATTTGGGATACAAAAAAAGCCCAACACTAACGTGTCAGACTTTTTATTTGTCGGGGTGACAGGATTTGAACCTGCGACCCCTTCGTCCCGAACGAAGTACGCTACCGGACTGCGCTACACCCCGAACTTTTGAGTGGTGCAAATTTACGATTTTTTGGAGATACACAAATAAAAATCTGTACCAATTAAAAAAAGACTCTGCCACAGAGCCGGAAGGCAGAATAAAAACAGTAAACGTGTCTATAAAGATGCCCAGATTCTGGCCAGGGAGTATCCCGGCGCCTGGATGCTAAGGTCCAGAAAATAGCCAAAAGGGGTCTGGGCTGTTGTGAAATCTGCATTCTGCAGTCTTTTTTCCGCTGCGTCAAAAAGGGCTTTGGAAAATCCGGAAGAGGCTTTGGATTCCCCCAGGTGGGCAAACGAATGAAGAATAACCTGTTGACAGTTGTTTTTGCGGCTTACCCATTTCAGGTGATTGACCAGTTTTTTCTCCCGGCTTTTCACATCGTATTCCTCATCGCTTTCCTCGACCTGAATGAAGGCTACAATGGCATTGTGAAAGGTAGCTCCTTCGGTTATTGCTTCCGCGTCCTCCAGGTTTTTTTCTGCAGGATGGTAACGGAATTCATCGGTGTACATTGCCAATACTTTCATTTGTATAGAATTAATTTACAGTTTTATATATCTGACATTTAGCGTAATCAATGCATGTTTTGTTTCTATGGTCTATGGAACTCGTTCCGTTCCGATAGCCATCGGGACCGGGGTTCATAATCATGCTGGGAGTGAATAGTAACCCTACTCGTTTCATCATTCTATGGATTCAATTCAATATCCCCTTTTTGGTGGGGGATTTTGTATGGGTATACAAAGTAAAGGATTTTTTTGCTGATGTACAGGAATCGTTATTATTGTTATATTTAACGGATCAAGAACGTATTCAGGGAATTTCTGGATGCATAGGCAACAAGGCATGACAACAACACGAAGGTTATTCTTACAAAAGAGCGTAGCCGCATTCGGCGGTTTGGTTTTTTTAAGGCCGGGTATGGCTGGTTTTGCGGCAATTGTGAAGGGTGATCCGGTACGTCCGGTGGTAGTATCAACCTGGCCTCACGGGGTGCCTGCCAATGAAGCCGCCTGGCGCATTCTTTCGGCAGGAGGCTATGCCCTGGATGCGGTGGAAGCCGGGGTGCGTGTGCCGGAGGGAGATCCCAAGGTAACATCCGTAGGCTATGGGGGCATTCCCGATGCCAGAGGCAAGGTAACCCTCGATGCCTGCATCATGAATGAAAAAGGAGAAGCCGGAGCGGTGGCTTTCCTCCGGCATATCAAACATCCCATATCCGTGGCCCGCCAGGTGATGGAGAAAACACCCCATGTAATGCTCACCGGAAAAGGAGCGTTGAGGTTTGCCCTCGAAAACGGCTTTGAAAGGGAGAAACTGCTGACACGGGAAAGAAGAAAAGCCTGGAAGCAGTGGAAAAAAGAACAGAAGAGATCCCCCGCGGAAATCAATGAGGCGAACCATGATACCATCGGAATGCTGGCAATCGATGCTGAAGGACGGTTGTGTGGAGCCTGCACGACCAGCGGCCTGGGCTATAAAATGCCTGGCAGGGTGGGAGACTCCCCCATCATTGGAGCCGGCCTCTTTGTGGATGGGAAGGTGGGAGGAGCTGCCGCCACAGGAACCGGTGAACTGGTGATGAAAACCGTAGGCTCTTTTCTGGTGGTGGAAATGATGCGTCAAGGCATGTCACCGGAAAAAGCATGCCAGGAAGCAGTCTTCCGGATTGCCGAAAAAATACCCGGTTTCGAAAAACATCAAGTAGGTTATATCGCCCTCAATATCCAGGGTGAATACGGAGGGTTCTGCATTCAACCGGATTTTCAGTATGCCGTTCAGTCGAAAGCCTTCACCGGAACAAGAGACGCTGAAGCATTCCTGAAACGATTGTGAACAGTGTTTCAGTGAAGCGTGACAGTTATAAATGAAAAGTGAAAAATGAATAATGAAAAATTCAGTGTGTAGAATAAAGAGCCAGGATCCACAATCATACGGGGAGCAGACAACCATGATAAAACGAAGCGAATAGACAATTCCATGCTCATTGCCGGGTATTGGTTTTCTTTAGTTTTTTAGGACCGTACCAAAGCCAGAATCCTGTGACGGTAAATACCAGCAAGGCAAGTCCCATCAATGAATTATAGATCAGTTTGACCTGTTCCCCGGAAGTTCCCAAATACCGGTCGAGGATGGATCCATCGTGGATGTCTTCAATGAGGTCGGAACGGCGTTTTTCAATCTGCAGAAGTTTTCCTGTTGCCCCGTCAAGCTGGACGCCGTGATAGTGGTGGGCAAAAACAAATTTCACCATTCCTTTGTTTTTGCGAATATCAATCCGATTCAGTTCCGGAGAAAGGTCTGCAGAAACCGAATCACGCAAAAAAGCACAGGCATTGGCATGCAAACTGTCGAGGGGCAGCCACTCTTTGAGATCGGTCGAAGTACCAGAATAGGATTCCGGACGCAACAGTCCGCCGCTGTTTTTCTTCCACCCCAGCAACAATCCGGTGACCGCGATGATGAAAAAAAATAGAAAAAACAAGGATCCTGAAATCCGGTGAATTTTTCTGAATATCCGTACGGTTTGAATCTGTGTGGCTTTTGTGCTTTTGCTTGCCATGGTTTTCGTTTTTTGTTTTTTGCTTCCCATCCTGTTTTTTTGGGTTATGAATGGCTCCTTAGGCATCCTGGCTGCTAAAATAATGTTTATTCGTGAAACCCGGATTTTATGAATGCCATGAATGTATTGATCGTATCCACCGGCAAGCGAAAGCATACGCTTCCCCTTCCCTGTTTCCGTTGAAGAAATGGGTTCTGTAAGAATCAATGCACGAAAAATAATAATTTAGCGTTTAATCATTCAGCGAATTGTCCATGTCATTGTTGTAGTTAAAGGAAAGGTTATTCCAGTTTTCATTTTCCTCGAAATCGTCGTAAATCGAAAGTCGGTGTTTTACGCTTTTTTCTTTGTGTAGTTGTTTTTTTGCTCTTCTCCGTTCGAATTTATCGCCTTCCAGCGAAGTAGTTTTCTTCGGACCAGCCTTTGGTTTCATTGTAAATGCAAATAAATTATTAATTTAGATGAAATTAGAAAAACAATATACATTTTTTTTACGCGGATTAAAATAGAAAAAAAATAAAAAAATTACAACGTCCTGCACTTTTTTTATGTTTTTGGTGATTTTATTCTTTATGACGCAATTTTCCGTATTTTGTTACGCTTTGTCTAAAGAAAATAGCCATTATTATACTCCGTATGCAACCTTTGGTGAAGTGGATTTTTCTTTTTCTTATGGGTTTGGTTCAACCGGTTTTTTCCCAGCCTTCCGGGAGAGCGGTTCGTCTTTTTGAGAAAGGGGAAGAGGCTTATCTCCGTGGAGATCTTGAGGATGCTGAGCGATATGCAATAGAGGCGGTTCAGAAAGACAGTTTTTATTACCCTTCTCATTTGCTGCTTGCAGACATTTACCGTGTGCATGGGTTCTCTCCGGAAGCCGAAGCCAGGCATCTGGAGTTTGTATGGAATCATCAGCAGCCCCGGGATTACCGGGTCGGATACAGGCTGGGAGAATCATGGTATAAAACGGGGCATTATCAGAAGTGTCTGGATGTGCTTCGTGCAGTTACCGCATTGGGAAAGGGTCCGTCATCCCTTATGGATGATGTACGCCGTCGCATGGAACATTGCCGTTTTGCCGTGCAAGCCAGGAAGAATCCCGTAGCCGGAGAAGCCCGGAAAGTGGAAGGAGGAATAAACACTTCGCACGATGAATACTGGCCATCGATCAGCATAGATGGGAAGATCATGGTGTTTACCCGCTTGATGGAGGCCGGCGAAACCCGGTCTTACCGCCAGGAAGATCTCTATATTTCCCGCTTTGAAGATGGCCTGTGGCGTGAGGCCGTACCGGTAGAGGAAATCAATACCCCGGAAAATGAGGGTGCCCAGACCCTTTCGGCCGACGGGAATCTCCTGTTTTTCACCGCCTGCAATCGTCCCGATGGCCTGGGAAGTTGCGATCTTTATTTTACCCGCAGAATCGGTGACCGGTGGGCAGAACCCCGCAATGCCGGGGCTCCGGTGAATACCGGTGCCTGGGAATCGCAACCCTCCCTGTCTGCCAATACCGGAATGCTTTATTTTGCCAGCAACCGGAAGGGCGGAAAAGGGAAAATGGATCTCTGGCGCTGTGAACTGAAGGGCCTGGATCCTGCCGGGAATCCGGTGTGGGGATCCCCGCAGAACCTGGGCGACAGCATCAACACTCCGGGAAATGAGCTTTCCCCTTTTATTCATTTTAATGGCCGGGATCTCTATTTTTCATCGGACTACCTGACCGGCATGGGAGGCCAGGATCTTTTTGTTTCCCGGTTGAAGGATGACTCGCTGTGGAGTCGCCCCCAAAACCTGGGCTATCCGGTCAATAGCGCGAGCGATGAACAGGGACTGGTGATCAGCGCCTCCGGGGAGACCGCTTACTATGCATCGGACAGAGATGGGAACAGGGATATCTTTGTGTTTGACGTATACCCGGAAGCCCGGCCAATGGCGGCAACCTATGTGAAAGGAACCGTGAAAGACCAGGCAACCGGAAAACCCCTGATAGCTCATGTGGAATTTGTAAATCTGAAAAGCCGGAAGCGGGAAAGAATACAAACCGCGAGCAACGGTACTTATCTGATGGCTCTGCCCCTTCAGGAAGATTATGCGTTGACCGTATCCCGGGAAGGTTACCTTTTCCATTCGGAATCGTTTAAGCTGAAAGGCCTTGCAGGGATTGCAGATCCTTTTCGCCTGGATATTTATCTGCAACCCCTGAAAAAGAATTCCCGTCAGGTTCTCCGGAATATCTATTTTGAAACGGACTCCTACACATTATTGCCGGAATCGCAGCCGGAGCTGGAGAAACTGATCAGCTTATTGATGCAAAATCCCCGGATCTGCGTGGAAATCGAAGGGCATACCGACTCGGTAGGGTCGGAAGCCTACAATCAGGAACTCTCGGAAAAAAGGGCTGAATCCGTTGTGAACTATCTGATGCATTCAGGGATTTCTGGAGATCGGCTTTCCTCCAGGGGATTCGGATTCAGCCGGCCTTTGGCCGGTAATGATACCGAAGAGGGAAGAGCCCGAAACAGACGCACCGAAATACGAATCACACAGGTGGATGAATGATCCTTCGTATTCAACGGCTTACTTGTACGGATTCTCGCCGTTCCATTTGCCTCCGCCTGCCAGTACGGTGTACAGGGCATCGTAATGCATGGTTTCGAAAATGGTAAATTCATTGAAGTTTATAGTCTCCATATTGTCGACATACTGGCGTTCTTTTGGCAATTCATTCAATGCAGGAACGACCTGAACCCTGCTTCTCCATCCGGTAACACCGGGTCCGAAGGCGGTAATCCCAGGTTTGGGTCCCCATCCCAGGGATTTGGTATAGGCACTTTCCCTGTCGTGGATGTTATGCACCTGATGAAATCCCAGACCGGTAACATAACTGATCCCAATCGGATTTAATCCAACCTTATAATCCATTAACTGAGAGGCTGCATCGAAATATTTTTGATCTCCTGATAAATTCCACCACAGCAAAGGAGCAGCTGCATATTGCGGCTGTCGAACATTGTGTCCCCAGCTTCTACCCTCCGGATTGTTCCCTAACGGGTAAGCATGCTTGTGCAATTCTTCCAGATTGACATCGGCTGCTTCGTGAATAGCCTGTTTGAAGAAAGCGACAATTTCCGAATCGGTCGGGACATCTTTGGCAACGATATAGGAAAAAATGTAGGCAGGATTATCAAATTGTTCATTGTTAAGGGAATATCCCGGAGTAACCCACAGGTTTTCCTTTAAAGCCCCTGCAATTTTGTACATCTCACGTATTTTCTGATGATCTGTCTCCTCCTGCAAAAGAAGATATCGTTGAATATGGTAGTACAACCTTTCCGGATCAGCCATGACTTCGTCGCCTGCATTTTTTGCCCGTTCCGCTTTTTCAATGAGTCCCAGGGCTCTTTCTTCATTGTAAGGTTTTATGATGCGTGCAAGGTGCATAAACAATCCTGCTCCGGTACAGGTAGCCCGTGGATCGGTTTTTACAGTTCCGTATTTTTTGATATCCCGGTTGTAAGGTGCCACAAAAGGTTCTGCATACCCTCTGGTTTCCGTGCCAAACTGAATTTTGCCGTCTTCGTTTTGCAGGTATTCCCATGCGAGGGTTCCCCATTCGGCTTCATCGATGATGTCGGGAATGTCGTTGGTATAACTTTTAATATGAAAATCTTCCGTAAATTCTCCGGGGATATCGTATTGGTTGTCCGTGAAACATTCCGGAAACGCTTCCCAGATCATCATATTCAGAATCGGATTGGACATATGGTATGCCCTGCGGTCAGCATCGCCGGCATCATGGTAACCTCCGTACATCGTGAAGGTGGGCTCATCACCCACCACATCAATGTTGGCTTCCCCGATGGGACCGTCCACATCATAAATCAGAGTATGACAGGGATCTTTTCTGATTTCCGGAATATCGATCGGACATCCGCAACGTTGCATATATTGGGCTCTGAAAATCGTATAAGCCAGGTATTTTGAAAATTCACCGCCCACTCCAAAGGGATAGGAACTACCTACTCCTTTGACGACCACTTTGAAAGGTCCTCCTTCAGGAACTCCGGAGAGGTCAATCCGGTATACAAAATCGCCTGAACCTTCATCTTCCCCGATCTCCTGCAGTTTTCCCGAAGCAACCACTTTTTTGTCCTTTGTGCTGATCACTTCATAGTCCGGTAATTCGCCCTCTATTTTTTGGGACCCTCCGGTTCCCAGCCAAATGGCAAAATTTGCGTACCTTGTTTTTGATAAGGCACTGTAACCCACCTGGTTGGTTTTTATGGATTCACAGAAGATTTCCCTTTCCCTGAAACGAATTTTCTTCGTTCCGTAAGGAGTTTCAATGGTGTATTTTTTCCCTTCTTTCAGGGTGTTGGTTTTCAGATAAATGTGGTGGTCGCAGGGATCGCCTTCCGTGGCATACTTATAAATGGCTTCCACGGGTTCCCCGTTGATGGTCCATGCCGATTTCTCGTCAATGGATATGGCGTTAACATCCAGGGTGTCGGTTGCAAAAAAAACGACCATTGCGTCGTTGGATGCAGTTCGTATTTCCTTGAGAGTAACTTCTTCGTTGATTGGTTCCGTTTGGCAGGAAAAGGCTAAAATGGCCAACATTCCCAGGAATGAAAATTTCTGAATCATATCAAATACATTTAGTTGGTTTA